>NZ_JBICXT010000020.1:0-167420 GCF_043200415.1 Streptomyces sp. NPDC048419
AACGGTTCCAGCTTCGGGCCCCGACGGGGAACTGACGCACCAGCAGCAGAAGTCACACACCTACTAACGATCAACTACTGGCGCAGGACACTAGCCTGCCGTCTCGGTTGAGTCACTAGCTAGTAGCTGCTAACTAATTCGCCCTGGTAGCCAGCTGGCGGCCTTCGCCCCGGAAGCGGAAGCGGGTGATGTCAGAGATCGGAGGACGGTTGGACGACTGGATGATGGGTTGTGCTGCACACCGGGCCACTGCGACCGTGGTGCGGATCAACTTCTGGGCGGTCAGGCTGTCTTCCCGTGTGATACCGACCGTTACTCGGGGAACTTGCAGTCCTGCAGCGCTGTCCTGGACCGACGTTGACGCCCGACGGAAAGGTCTTGGCGAACATGGCTGAGGAGGCGCCCTCGTACCGGCGCGACCGGCCGCGACTGCCGGCCGCCGAGCGACGGCGCCAGATCATCGACGCAACTTCCGCACTTGTCGCTGATCGCGGTTTCTGGGGAATGTCGATGCAGGACGTGGCCGATCGGTGCGGGCTCACCGTTCCGGGTGTGCTGCGTCATGTCGGTTCCAAGACCGGCTTGCTCATCGCCGTGCTGGAACACCGGGATGTCGAGGATGCCCGATCGCTTCGCGTACACCTCGGCGTCGGTGAGGACGAGGTCCCGGACGAGTGGTCCGCCGGCGGCCCCGACGGAGTCGGTCTACGGCAGCTGTGCTCGGCGACGGTGCGGCGCAACTCGGAGCAACCGGAATTCGTCCGGCTCTTCACGGTACTTGAAGCCGAGTCGCTGACACCGAGCCATCCTGCGCACGCCTACTTCGTGAAGCGGCAGGAGCAGGCGATAGCCGCCTTCGCGTCCTTGGCCAAGGACATCAGCGACCATCCCGAATCGCTCGCCCGGCACATCGTGGCGATGATGGACGGCCTGCAGATCCAGTGGCTGCGAGCGCCGGAGACGGTCGACCTGGTTCGGGAATGGGAGTCCGCCGCCGCGGTGCTGTTCGGTGAGCTGGAGGGCGACGCGCGTACGAAGTAGCAGAGCGGTTGGGCGGGCGCTGCAGGCGGGGGAGCCGAGGCTCTCCGCAGGACCGCAACCGCGTCATACCTTGCACCCTTCCCCGGGGTCTCGATGTCGTCCAGGGGGTGTGGTTGGGACGTGCATTGTTTGCGAGACTCAGTGTGAGTCCGGGGACGGTAGCGGGGGGCTGGCTGCAAGACCCAACTCCGAGTGGACTTGGGCTTGTGGCCTGGTTCGGGCTCGGCACGCCAGATCCTCGAAATAGACCATCGCCTTCGTCGTCAGCTCGCGCTCTCGGTAGAAGTAGGGAGCCAACACCTCCCACATGTTCACGATGTTGGGCCCGTAGGACCCGACGATCAGTCGCTCATCCACGACGCCGTGAGCGACCAGCTTGCCAACGTCGTCGTAGAAGAGGGCCACGAGACGGACGCGGCGGAGGGGTTCTTCAGGCAAGCTCCGGTATCCGGACTCCGGCGAGTGCTCCCGGGCAAGGTCTGACCGGATGTACTCGATCGCACTGGAGAACTCGGGCTGTCTGGTCTCCCGGAAAAGCTCTACCACTACGGGCAATACATTCGAGTTGTTCGCGAGTCGCAACTGTCGCGCAGACACGACTGCGGAGGTTGCGAGCGATATCACGGATATGGCCAGCGCCAACACGGTCGAGGCCGTAGAGAGGCTCATGGGCCGGAGGGTAGCGCTCGAGGATTGTCGATCTAGCCGCTTTGGCCTGCGGGAAGACAGAGATGGCGCATTCTGTCTCCGCCTGCAGTGGCCGAACCGAACCAGCAGTGACTGACGAGGGTGGCGCGGAGTGCCGTCAAGCTTCGATCCGTCGTCCGTCTCGCCTCGCAGAGGCGATCACGGCGGAAACGATGGCGGTTACGACGAGGCTCCCCATCATGACCATCCCTACGCCGACCATGAAGAGGCCGCTGGAGTCGTCCGACCAATCGGAATAGGCAGCAACGGTGAGTCCGGCCGTGGTGCCGAGCACGGCACCTGCGATGTAGCGCCGGGATGCCGCCCAGTACACCGGTGCCAGCAGAGTCAGTACCAGCCCGATCACCTGCCACGCCTCGTACGGGCCGGTGATCGTGCCATCAGGTTGCACGTCGCGATGCTGGTCCCAGCCCAGCCAGGCGGCCCACCCCGCCAGCGACACCCCGGCCAGCACGAGGATCGACGACAGTTGGGGAACAGGTTTCAGTAGTCCTTCACGCATGACCCAAGCGTTTCCACTCACCCCCGCACCCACCAGAGCGCATGTACTCAGCTCTGCCCGAGTACATCCGCTATGGCGGATCAAGTACGACACGGCTGGGTCCAGGTTGGCCGCCCGGCGGGTGAGGGAGTCGGGCCGCGTCGCCGCGGCTGGATCAGCACTGTGCGTGTGTGCCGAAGCCGGTATGTAAGGCGCCGCAAAGCTGTACGGCTGACGAGGTCAGCGGCTTACTGAGGGCAAACCCATATGCGCGGCTTCCAAGAAGTCGTTTCCTATGGTGCTGCGGCTCTGAGTGGTGGCAGATGGGTATGGACAGGCGGACGATGTGGCCTCCATGATCAGCCGGTGACTGAGGACGAGATCATCGACCGTGTCCGGGTCTTCGCCCAGGAACACCGTCTGCCCCCGCCAGCGCCCGCGGAAGCAGTTGTCGAGCTGGAAGCCATCGTCGGATGGCCCATGCCTAACTTGCTCCGGCGTTTGTACCTCGAAGTCGCCAACGGCGGTTTCGGACCCAGCAGCCGGGTCCTGTCTCTCACCGACACTGGTCAGTGGTACAGCGATGAAGAGTCGCTCCTCCAGCTCGCACGAGCCTTCGGACCAGCCGAGCCGGAGCCCTCGCATCCCGCGCGTCAGACGGTGCCTCTGATGACGCTTGGCTGCGCCGTGTGGTGGTTCGTTGATTTCAGCACGCGAGAAGGCCGGATGTGGGGCTGGGAACCGAATGCCCGCTGCGAGCAGCACTGCTTCTTCCCGGAGCGGTTCACCGTGGCACAGTGGCTGACGGACTGGCTCGACGGCAATCGAGCCTTTCCCGAGCCGCCGCCTTTGACGGACTGTCCTGACTGCTAGAGCGTGTCTCTTTGATGGGTTGGTCAGTTGATCGGATATGTCTGTCCGATTAGTGATCACTGATGCGATGTGGGACCGGATCGAGCCGCTCATGCGGGCCGATCCGGTCCGGGGACGGCGCTGGGCCGATCACCGCGGCACACTCGAGGCCATCGCGTGGAAGTACCGCACCAACTCGCCCTGGCGGGACCTCCCCGAGGAGGTCGGCTCGTTCCAGACGGCCCATAAGCGGCTGATCAGGTGGGCCGTCGACGGCACGTGGGAGAAGCTCTCCGCTGCCGTCCTCGCCGCAGCGGACGCCCGCGACGACATCGGCTGGACCGTATCGGTCGACTTCACCGTCGTCCGGGCCCACCAGCACGCCGCGGGAGCACTCAAAAGGGGCCGCAGGCCGTAACGAACCACCCGATCACGCACTCGGACGCTCCCGCGGCGGGCTGAGCACAAAGATCCACCTGACCGCAGACAGTCATGCACGGCCCCTGGCTCTGGCCCGTCACCGCAGGGCAGGCCGGTGACGCGACCGCTTTCGAGACGGTCATGGCCAGCATCCGGGGTGCCAGGACGGGCCCCGGCCGGCCCCGGACTCGCCCCACAATGGTCCCGGCGGACCGCGCGTACTCATCCCGCGCGACCCGCGGCCACCTGCGCCGCCGGCAGATCCGCGTGGTCATCCCGCAGCCATCGGACCAAGTAGGGCACCGCCTGCGGCGGGGCCGCCGAGGTGGCCGTCCGCCCGGCTTCGATGCCGATTCCTACAAGCAGCGCAACACCGTCGGACGGTGCATCAACCGCCTCAAACAGTGGCGCGGCCTGGCCACACGATGCGACAAGCTCGCCATCGCCTACCAGGCCGCACCCAACCTCGCCGCCATCCTCATCTGGGCACGACGCTGACCAAAGAGACAGAACCTGAGGTCGGTGGCATGAGGCCGGCGTCTTCGAGACGCTGCGCGGCATCCTGCTCGCCGAGTTGCACGCGGCCGACGCCCTGGACTGGACCCGGGCCTGCGTGGACGCCTCCCACACCCGCGCGAAAAAAAGGGGCGAGGCGACCGGCCCGTCACCGGTCGACCGCGCAAAGTCGGGCAGTAAACACCATCTGATCTGCGACGGGAAGAACACCCCGTTCAAGGTCATCACCACCGCGGCCAACGGACCGCCTTCCGGCAACGCGTAAAAGAAGAGCTGCTCGCCCGGCGGCATCTTGAAGCGGTCGAGAGATCCGTTCAGCCGATGGTGAAGCGCTGGTTCTGGGCGCCTCGGTCGCAGCGGGCGGTGCGGTAGTAGCCGTTGTCCTGCTGGTAGAGGCAGCGGCCCGTGCCGACGCTTTGGAGCATGATGGCGCTGCGGGCGGCGGGCTGGACGGTGCGCCACTTCTGGTATGAGCCGCCGTTACAGCGCAGGGGGTAGACGTCGCCCCGGTCATTGCTGTCGAGGCAGCGGCCCCAGAAGTTGTTCTTAAGAGTGGTGCTGGTGTTGAGGCGGCCGTTCCACTGCCACAGGAGGCTGCCGCGTCCGGTGGTGCAGCGGTCGCCCTCGAGGCCGGATTCGGAGGTCTCGCGCAGGCAGTCACCGTAGCGGTAGTTCGCGAAGCGGCTGGTGGCGGTGGCAGCCGAGGCGGGTGTGGGGGTGAGGAGGGGGAGGGCGAGTCCGGCTGCGGCGATCAGGGCGGCGAAGGCTTTCCGGGTCGGGCGGCGCACTGGGGGTCTCCTTACAGTGGTTTTCAGAGATACCTCGACAGGATCCCCGAACACCACCGCCTACGCCTGAAAAATGGGGAAAACCACCGGATCGAGCCGCTCATGCCGGCCGATCCGGTCCGGGGACGGCGCTGGGCCGATCACCGCGGCACACTCGAGGCCATCGCGTGGAAGTTCGGCACCAACTCGCCCTGGCGGACCTCCCCGAGGAGCTCGGCTCGTTCCAGACGGCCCATAAGCCGCTGATCAGGTGGGCCGTCGACGGCACGTGGGAGAAGATCTTCGCCGCCGTCCTCGCCGCAGCGGATGCCGTCGACGACATCGGCTGGACCCAGGGCCCTGGTCCAGTTGCTCCTTCCCCGAAGCCTCCGCAAAAACCCTTTGGCGGACCTCGGCCACCACTGCTACGTTTTCGGAGGCCGTGCGAGAGAACGAGGAGGTGGTACCCGTGAACACAGAATCGACATGGGTGCTCTCCTCCGGGGTCACGGTCGGGCGATAGGTCGTCCGGGAGCGCCGTTCAAGCGCACTCCCGAAAGGCACGACCATGCAATTCACTTCTGAACAGCGTCTCGACGACGGCGTCCTCGAGCGCGAATTCACCCTCGGCGACATCCCTGGCATCCTGTGGACGCCCGAATCCGCATCGGCGTCCGCGCCGGTTCCGCTGATCCTGCTCGGCCACCCCACGCTCGGACTGCGCAGGATGTACCCCCGGCTGGCGGGACGCGCCCGGCATGCCGCGGCGGATGGCTTCGCCGCCGCAACCATCGAGCTCCCCGGCAGCGGCGACCGGCCCAGTTGGGCCGCCCTGGACCAGGCCCGCGCCGACCTGCGCCGGGCCAAGGAGGCCGGCGAGCCGGTCGGCGACGAGATCATCGACGCCCTCATCCTTCCGCTCGTCGAAAAGGCGGTCCCGGAATGGCAGGCTTCCCTGGACGCCCTCCTGTCGCTCCCCGAGATCGGCGGCCCTGTCGGGTACTCGGGGGGAGTGATCTCAATCGGCGTGCGCCTTGCGGTGGTTGAGCCGCGCATCGTGGCCGCAGGTCTCTTCGCCGGGAGTTTCGTGCCTCGCGCCATGTTCGAGGAGGCCCGTCAGGTCACCATTCCGCTGCACGTCCTGTTGCAATGGGACGACGAAGGGAACGACCGGCAGGCGGCCTTGGACCTGTTCGACGCCTTCGGCTCCAAGGAGAAGTCCCTGCACGCCAATATGGGCGGTCACACGGGCGTCCCGCACTTCGCAGGGGAGGACGCGGCCGGGTTCTTCGCCCGGCATCTGCGCTAGTCCCGGACCGGCCCCGCCGCCGGGCCAGTAGGCGGTGCCGGTCGGCATACCGCACATCGAGGGCAGGCCTGGTTCTCTTCGATTGCGGTGCCCGACAGATGCACGAACCGCTCGACCGGCCGGTACCAGCCATCGGCGGTACCGGCCGGTCGAGGCGGCCCTGACCGCAAGGGTTCGTCCGGCGGCTCAGGGGCCGAGCCAGGGCCGGACCGAGGCGAGGGCCTGCCGGTCCCTAATCGGGTTGACCACCCCCGGCAGGCACTGCTGGAGTCGGCACGTGGACAGCATCCCCGCCAACCGGCGGCTCTGGAACCGGATCAGCAGCGCCTATCAGCACAAGCATGACCCGCAAATCGGCGCCACACCCCGGCTTTGGGGCATGTACTCCATCCCCGACGCGCACCTGCACGCCCTGGGCGACGTCACCGGCAAGCGCGTCCTCGAACTCGGCTGCGGCGCCGGCCAGTGGTCCAGGGCGCTCGCCGCCGAGGGCGCCACCGTCGTCGGGCTCGACCTGTCCGAAGCCCAACTCGCCGCAGCGGCCCGCGCGATGGGAGCGACCCGCTACCCGCTGGTACAAGGCGCCGCCGAACAACTCCCCTTCGCCGCCGACAGCTTCGACCTGGTGTTCTGCGACTTCGGCGGGCTCAGCTGGGCGCCCCCGCACCTGGCCGTACCGCAGGCCGCACGCATCCTGCGCCGCGGTGGACGCCTGGTGTTCAACGTCGCCAGCCCATGGTTCGAAGCCTGCTACGACGAAGCCGCCGGCCGCGTGACCACGACACTGCAGCAGGACTACTTCGGGCTGAACACCATCGCCGAAGACGACGGCGCGACCAGCTATCAGCTCACCTACGGCGACTGGGTCAAGGTCCTGCGCGGCGCGGGCCTCCTCATCGACGACCTCATCGAGCCGCGGCCCGAACTCGGAACACCCAACGGCTACAACGAAACCGACCCACCCGACTGGGCACACCGCTGGCCGGCGGAGCTGCTCTGGGTAACCCACAAACCGTAAGCTCCGCCGCACCGAGGCGTGCAGGCATCCCCTCACCGGACGGGCCCTGGGCCTCACCCGATGCGACCGATGCACGTGCGGATGGCCGTCGTGGTGGTC
Organism: Streptomyces sp. NPDC048419; assembly: GCF_043200415.1. Classification (NCBI taxonomy): domain Bacteria; kingdom Bacillati; phylum Actinomycetota; class Actinomycetes; order Kitasatosporales; family Streptomycetaceae; genus Streptomyces; species Streptomyces sp. NPDC048419. The sequence continues at coordinate 7,212 of NZ_JBICXT010000020.1, forward strand.
CGGGCGTGGTCCTGGCCGGCCGAGGAACATGCGGGTCTACGCGCTCAAGGAGGCCATGCCGGCGTTCTCATCACCGGTGAACTCGCGGCCGCCCGGGGGCGGCGCGATGGCCGCTGGGAGGGGCAACTGATCTTTGCCGCACGATGAGTGACGTTGCCGCCCACCCGAGCTAGCCTCCCAGTCGGACTGGCTTCGGAGGGGAACGGATGCATCGCTGGAGTCGGCCCCGGGCAAGAGCCGGGACGGGCGGCCGCGCGATGCTACTGGCCGTCGGCCTCCTGGCCGCAGGCGCGCTCCTGACCTGGTTCGCGGGAGTGCGTGTCGGCTACGCCACCGGCCTGGCGGGCACGCCCGGTCATCTCAGGGTCGAAGCATGCACATGGGAACACACCGGGGGCCACCGGTATCCGCACTGCAGCGGCATCTTCCGCTCTTCCGACGGGACGGTCGTCGATCCCGACGTCACGCTCGACAGCCGTCTGCCGATCGGCAGCACGGTCGCCCTGCAGCGCACAGCCTCCGGCGGATACGTGGGGACAGGCGTCGCGGCCTTGTTCGGGTGGCTGGCGCTGTCCTTGCTCGGCCTGATGGCGCTGCTCACCGGGATTCTCGCCGTATACGGCAGGGCCGGTGTCCGTCGTGCACCCCGCGCATCACGGGTGCTACTGGGCTCCCTGGGCGCTGTGATGTTGCTCAGCGCGCTCATCGGTGGGTTGGCGGGGGTGGCCGGGGCATTCTGAAAGCGCGGGCCCCGTTGGTGGACGCTCGCTCCTGCCGCTCCGCCTCACGACGCCGTACACGCCACTCTCCGGCGCCTCCCGCTCCCACGCCTCCAGTGATAATCGCGATTGATCAGGACTCGCTACGCGCCCTGACCGGCCCGGTGGAGCCACGCGCGGACGGCCGTCGCCGTGGTCCCGGCGTGGTCCCGGAGGAGCGAGAAGTGGTCGCCGGGGACGTCGAGTTGGGTGTGCGGCAGGGGCCAGGAAGTCCGCCACTCCTCCGGGGCCGCCGTCGCTGCCATCTCCGGGGTCGGTGCCGACGCGCGTACCAGCAGCGTGGGCGTCGCTACCGGTTTCGGGGTCCAGCCGAGGAACATGCGGGTGTACGCGCCCAGGGCCGCGACGGCGGCGTCCTCGTCGCCGGTGAACTCGTGGCCGCCCAGGTGCGGCGCGATGGCCGCGGGGAGGGACAGCAGCCACTCCTTGTCGCTGTTGGTGTCGTCGATGACGTACGTGTCCAGCAGCACCTGCCCGGCGGGAGGGGTACCCATGGCCTCCAGTTGCCGGGTCACGGCGTGCGCCACGGCGCCCCCGGCGCTCGCCCCGACAAGCACGAAGGGCCGGTCGCCCACGTGCTCCAGCACCGACTCGGCGTGCACGAGCGCGAGGGTCTCCAGGTTGGCCGGGACGGCGTCGCCCGCGCCGATGCCGGGGTGTGGGAACTCGAGCACGTCCAACTCGCCCTGAAGACAGGCGTGGAAGCGGGCGAACTCGCCGCCTGGGGCGGCAAACGGGGGGTTGGTGCCCGGGAAGAACACGAGCACCGGGCCGTCCCCGGAACCAGTCGCACGCCGCATCGGCGGGAGCTTGTGCCGCCTGGTGTCGGCCGCGTCGTAGGTCGGGACCGACCAGGACGCGGTGACCAGCATGTGCATCGCCTCGACCACCCGGCCTGCCTCGCAGACGCGCCGGTAGAGCGAGGCCAGGGTCTGCGCGGGGCGTGGCTGCTGCCGCCCCTTCTCCGGCACTGTTGCGGGCAGGTCGTCGCGGAGCAGGTCGAGCACGTGGTCGGCCAGATCCTCGGCCGTCGGATGCTCGAACACCACCCCGGCCGGGAGCCTGAGCCGCAGGGCCGTGCTCAGCCGGTTGCGGATCTGCACCGCCATCAGGGAGTCGAAGCCCAGCTCGGCGAAGGACCTGCCGGCCGGGAGCGCGGCGGCGTCCGGGTGGCCGAGCACGGCTGCCACGTCTGTCTTCATCAACTCAGCCAGCTTTTGCTGCCGTTGAGCGGCCGGAGCCTCGGACAGCAGCTTGCGCCACGCTCCCGGTTGCCGTGGCTGCTCCGGGCCGGGGCGCGCACTGTCGACGGCGGGCGTCGTGGGACGCACCAGGTCGCGCAGGAGCGGCGGCAGATGTCTTCCGGCGGCCCGTAGGGCAGCACGGTCCAGCAGGACCGGCGCCACCACGGGCTCGCCTGCGCCAAGCGCCGCGTCGAATGCGCCGAGCGCCGCGTCGAACAAGGCGAGGCCCTGGGGCACGGTGAGAGGGCGGAGCCCGTCCGTCTTGAGCTGCTGCGAGCCGGCCATTCCCCTTGCGGACTCCCATGGCCCCCACGCCAACGAGATCGCGGGCAGCCCTAGTCGGGTTCGGTAGTGGGCCAGAGCGTCCAGGAAGGAGTTCGCCGCCGCGTAGTTGCCCTGCCCGGCGCGGCCCAGCAGACCGGACACGGAGGAGAACAGCACGAACGCCGACAGGTCCAACTCCTGTGTCAGCTCGTGCAGATGCCAGGCCGCGTCCGCCTTCGGCCGCAGCACCGAGGCCATCCGCTCGGGCGTCAGCGCCGGAAGTACGCCGTCGTCGATGACTCCGGCGGCATGGACGACTGCCGTCAACGGGGGCTGACATCCGTCGATGACCTCGGCCAGCCCGCCCCGGTCAGCCGCGTCACAGGCCACGATACGGACGACGTCGGCGCCCAACTCCTCCAGCTCCAGCCGCAGTTCCTCGGCGTCCGGTGCCTGTGGTCCGCGTCGTCCGGTCAGCAGCAGATGTCGTACGCCGTACGAAGTGACGAGGTGGCGGGCGAGTTCCGCGCCCAGGGCGCCGGTGCCACCCGTGATCAGCACGGTGCCGTCGGGGTGCAGGGCCCAGTCCTGACGTTCTGTAGTTGCCGGGGTCAGTCGAGGAGCCGTCAATTGGCCATGCCTGATGGCGAGTTGGGGCTCACCCGTGGCTACCGCCGCGGGTAGCCGGTGTGCAGACTCGTTCCGTCCGTCCACGTCGACGAGGACGATGCGTCCGGGCAGTTCCGACTGGGCCGCGCGTACCAGGCCCCACACCGCCGCCCCGGCCAGATCCGGCTCCGGCGCGGTGGCGTTCCGCGTGACGACCACCAGGCGCGAGCCCGCCAACTGCGGATCGTCCTGCCAGTTCTGCAGCGTGCGGAGGACCCTGTCGGTCAGTAGGTGCACGGTCGTGAGCGGGTCGGGGGCGGTCGCGTCGCCGACGGCCGTGATGACGACCGTGTCCGGCTCCGGCACAGCGGCCTCGGGCAGGCCGGAGAGCGAGTCACGCAGGTGCAGATCGTCGTTCAGGAGGGTCCAGCGTGCGGCGTCAGCAGAGTGCTCGCCCGCCACCGCGATCCACTCAGGGCGGAACAAGGCCCGGCCCGCCAAGTCCACGTCATCAGAGGGGAGTTCGCGGGTGATCAGCGAATCAACCTTGGCCACCGGGCGGCCAGACGCGTCTTCGAGGGTCACTGTGGTCTTGTCCGGCCCACCCACGGTGATCCGCACCCGCGCCTCCGCGGGTGCCGCTCCGTGCAGGCGGAATCCGCTCCACGTGAACGGCACCCGGACCGTGCCGGGCTCGGGTGCAGGGTCCGCGAGCAGGGGAGCGTGCAGGGCCGCGTCCAGCAAGACCGGATGGATGCCGAAGCGGCTGCTGCCCGACAACTCCGTCTCGGGTAGCCGGACTTCCGCGAACAGCTCGTCGCCGCGCCGCCACATCGCCCGTACGCAGCGGAAGGCCGGACCGTAGGCGAGGCCCGTGTCCGCGAGGTTGTCGTAGGCGTCGGCCAGGTCGATCTCGGTCGCGTCCTGCGGCGGCCACACCGAGCCCTGCGACGGCGGTGGCGGTGGCGGAGCGTTGGACGCCGGGTCGAGGAGGCCTGTGGCGTGCCGGGTCCAGGCGCCGTCGTCCTCCACGTCCGGGCGGGCGTGAAAGTCCACGGGGCGCCGGCCCGAATCGTCCGCCGCGCCTACGACGACCTGGAGGCGTACGTCCGCCGTCGGAGGCAGGGCGAGCGGCGCCAGGACCACCAGCTCTTCCAAACTCTCGCAGCCCACATCTCGGCCCGCCCGAACGGCCAGCTCCGCGAACACCGTTGAGGGCACGACGACCCTCCCGGCGATCACATGGTCGGCGAGCCACGGCTGCCCCGCCGGCGAGAGCCGACCTGCGAACACGGTACGGTCGGTGTCCGGTACCGCGAACGCCGGGCCGAGCAGCGGATGGCCATGGGCGGAGGCCGTCCGGTCCGTGGGGCGCGGTGCCTCCAGCCAGTACCGCTGCCGCTGGAAGGCGTACGTCGGCAGGTCCACCCTCCGCACCCCGGTGCCCGCGAACACGGCAGGCCAGTCGACCCGCGCCCCGCGCACATGGAGCCGGCCCACCGCGGCCAGAAGGGCCTCCGGTTCGGGTTCGCCGCCGCGGGAGGAGGCGACGCAGAGGGCGTCGTCGGTCAGGCAGTCCTCGGCGGCGGCCGTGAGACCGGCGCCGGGTCCGACTTCCAGGAACGCCGAGACCCCCTGGTCGCCGAGCGAGCGTACGGCGTCGGCGAAGCGCACCGGGCGGCGGGCGTGCCCTACCCAGTACTCCGGGGAGCAGAGCTCGTGCGCCTCGGCCGGCCGGCCCGTCACGGTGGAGACCATCGGGATGCGCGGCGGGTGGAACGTCAATCCCTCCGCTACCCGGCGGAAGTCGTCGAGCATCGGCTCCACCAGGGGTGAGTGGAAGGCGTGGCCGACCCGCAGACGTACGGTTCTGTGTCCGCGTGCCTCGAACCCGGCCGCGATGGCGAGCACCGGCTCCCTTACGCCGGAGATCACCACCGAGCGCGGCCCGTTGACGGAGGCGATCGCCACCCGCTCGCCGGCGTTCTCGAGCACCGCACGCACCGCGTTCTCCGTCGCGTGCAGGGCCACCATCGCCCCGCCGACGGGCAGAGCCTGCATCAACCGGCCGCGAGCAGCGACCAGTTGAGCGGCGTCGGGCAGGTCCAGTACGCCCGAGACATGGGCGGCGGTCAGCTCCCCCACGGAGTGGCCGGCCAGGAAGTCGGCGCGTACGCCCCAGCACTCCAGCAGCCGGAACAGGGCCACCTCGAAGGCGAACAGACCGGCCTGGGTGAAGTCCGTACGGTCCAGCAGGGCGGCGTCGGGCGAACCCGGTTCGGCACACAGCACCTCCTCCAGCGGACGGTCCAGGTGGCCGTTCAGCTCATGGCATACCTTGTCGAAGGCGGCAGCGAAGGCGGAGAAGGTCGTGCGCAAGTCCGTTCCCATGCACAGGCGTTGGGCTCCCTGGCCGGTGAACAGGAAGGCCGTTCGCAGGGCGGGATCGGCGACGGCCCGCATCGCATCGATGCCGTCAGCTCCCTCCGCCAGCCTGTGCAGGGCAGCCGTCATCCGGGCCCGGTCCGCCGGCGGCACCATCGCCCGGTGGGTGAGCGGCGACCTCGATGCGGCCAGTGAGAAGGCGAGGTCGGCCACCGGGAGGGTGGGATGGGCACTCAGGTGGTCTGCGAGGCGGCGGGCCTGCGCGCGTAGGGCGTGCTCGTCGGCCCCGTAGAGCAGCCAGGGGGCCACCACGGCGCCGGTCCCCGGCCCGTCGGCGGACGGCTCCGGTATCGCCGGTGGCGCCGGTGGTTCCTCCAGGATCACGTGCGCGTTGGTCCCGCCGATGCCGAAGGCGGAGACTCCGGCCCGGCGCGGCCCGGAGCCGGTCGCCGGCCAGGGGCGGGACTCGCTCAGCAGCTCTACCCGGCCCGAGGACCAGTCGACATGGGAAGTGGGCGTGCCCGCGTGTAGTGTCCGGGGCAGCTCCCCGTGCCGCATGGCCTGCACCATCTTGATGACCCCGGCGACACCGGCGGCCGCCTGGGTGTGCCCGAGGTTGGACTTGACCGAGCCAAGCCACAGAGGCGGCCCGTCGGCCGGGCGTCCCTGACCGTACGTGGCGAGGAGGGCCGTCGCCTCGATGGGGTCGCCGAGCGTGGTGCCCGTGCCGTGGGCTTCGACCGCGTCCACGTTGCCCGCACCGAGGCCCGCGTCGGTCAACGCCTGTGTGATCAGGCGCTGTTGGGCCTGGCCGTTGGGGGCCGTCAGGCCGTTGGAGGCGCCGTCGGAGTTGACGGCGGAGCCGCGCAGCACGGCCAGCACGGGATGGCCGTGGCGGCGGGCGTCGGAAAGGCGCTCCAGCAGCACCAGGCCCACGCCCTCGGCCCAGGCGGTGCCGTCCGCGGCGGCCGAGAAGGACTTGCAGCGGCCGTCGGGCGCGAGGTTGCGCTGGCGGCTGAACGCCGTGAACGCCTTGGGTGTCGCCATCACGGTGACCCCGCCGGCCACGGCGAGGGAGCACTCGCCGGAGCGCAGCGCCCGCGCCGCCCAGTGCATCGCCACCAGCGACGAGGAGCAGGCGGTGTCGAGCGTGATGGCGGGCCCGCGCAGGCCATAGACGTACGCGAGGCGGCCGGAGGCCACGCTGCCGGTCGCCCCGAGGGCCAGGTGGGCCTCCAGTTCGTGCGGCTCGGTGAGGCGGAAGGAGTAGTCCCCGTGCATCAGGCCCACGAACACGCCCGTGTCGCTGTCGCGCAGTGCGGTCGGCGCGATGCCGCCCCGCTCCCACAGCTCCCATGAGGTCTCCAGCAGCAACCGCTGCTGCGGGTCCATGGCCAGCGCCTCGCGCGGGGAGATCCCGAACAGGCCCGCGTCGAACTGCGCGGCCCGGTGCAGGAATCCGCCGCTGCGGGTGTACGAGGTGCCGGTGCGGTCCGGGTCCGGATCGTAGAGTGCGGCCAGGTCCCAGCCGCGGTCGGTGGGGAAGTCCGAGATCGCGTCCCTGCCGTCAGAGACCAATTGCCACAGGTCTTCAGGGGAGTTGACGTCGCCGGGATAGCGGCAGGCCATGGCGACGATCACCACTGGCTCGTCTGAGTCTGAGTCTGAGTCTGCGTCTGCGTCTGCGTCTGCGTCCGCGGCGGAGTGCGGTGCGGGCGCCGGCTCCGGGACGAAGAGGGTGCGGTGCAGCTGCCGGGCGAGTGCGGCCGGGGTGGGGTGGTCGAAGATCAGCGTCGAGGGCAGCCGCAGGCCGGTGGCCTCGCCGAGCCGGTCGGTCAGCGTGACGGCGCCTACCGACGTGAGTCCGAGATCGGTGAACGGGCTGTCGCCGTCGAGTCGTTCGTACGGTTCGCTGTTGCAGACGGCGGCCGTCTCGGCGAGCACCGCTTCCCGCAGCGCGCGTTCCCGACCCTCCGGCTGCAGGGTCAGCAGTCGCTGCCGTAGCGAGGCGTCGCCGCCTGCCGCAGGACGCAGATCCTCATCTGACCCCGCATCGGATGCAGTATCGGACCCCGCATCCGTCACGACCGCATGCCGGGCGATCTTGCCGGACCCCGTGCGCGGGACCGCCGCGATCGCGCGGATCGCCACGGGCAGCTTGTACTCCGCGAGTTGGGCGCGGCATGCGTCCAGGACCCGGCGCGGATCGAATCCCTCCGGGCCCGGCACGACGTAGGCGACCGGCACCTCGCCGAGCACTTCGTGCGGTACGCCGACCACCACCGCGTCCCGCACGCCGGGAGCGCGCAGCAGGACCTCCTCCATCTCCGTGGGGTGGATGTTCTCCCCGCCGCGGATGATCAGTTCGCTGACCCGGCCGGTGAGCACGAGATGACCGTGCTCGGCGCGCCGGCCCAGGTCGCCGGTGCGGTACCAGCCGTTGCGCAGCGCGGCCCCGGTCTCCTCGGGCCGGTTGTGATAGCCGGACATGAGGCTCGGGCCGCGTACCCATATCTCGCCCTCGCCGCCGTCCGGCATCTCACCCTCGCCGCCGGAAGCCGGATCGACGATGCGCACCTCCATGCCCGGAACCGGCGCCCCGCAGGAACCGTCCAGGCGTGGCCCCTGCGGACGGTTCGCCGCGATCAAGCCGCAGGTCTCGGTGCTGCCGTACGCGTCGAGGAGCGGAGCCCCCAGCAGCGCCTCCACCGACGTACGCAGGGCCGGTCCGCTCGGTGCGCCCGCCACGATGCATGTCCGCAGGCCTGGCAGGGGAGCGGACTGCTGGGCCGAGGCGGTCAGCCGGTGGTAGGTGGCGGGGACTCCGGCCAGCAGGGTGTAGGGACCGTCCAGGGCCGGATGAGGTGTGCGCAGTTCTCGTAACAGGCCGTCGGGCGGCAGGAGTTCGGCGGTGATCCTGGCGCTTGCGCCTACGGCGGTGACGCCCAGGACGGCGAGGGAGTGCGCGAAGCTGTGGAACAGCGGCAGCGGCCACAGCAGCCGGTCCTGGGGCGAGAGGCCGAACAGCGGGACGTAGCACGCGGCCGTCGACCACAGTGCGGCGCGCTGGGTGGACAGCACGCCCTTGGGGCGGTGCGTGGTGCCGGAGGTGTAGAGCATCCAGGCCGGCTCGTCGAGCCCGAGGTCGTCCGGCGGCGTCCCGATGGCCTCGGTGGCGGCCGTGCGGAAGAGGACCGTGCCGTCCGGGGCGTCCGCGGGGACGGGCCCCGTGCCCGTGAGCAGGACGCGGGGGGTATCGGGGTCGAGGCTGTGCAGCCGCGTCAGGTGCGCCGGGTCGGTGACGAGGACCGAGGCGCCGCTGTCCTGGAGGAAGTGGGTGAGTTCGGCGTCGGAGGAGCGTGGGTTGAGCGGTACCCCGATCGCACCCGCCCGCACTACGGCCAGCAGGCTCTCCACCGTCTCCACGCAGTTGCCCAGGCAGATCGCGACCCGGTCGCCGCGCCGCAGGCCTGTGCGGGCGAAGTACGCGGCCAGCCGGCCGGTACGCCGCTCCAACTCCTGGTAGGTGACGGCACGTACGTCGTCCGCGAACGCGACACGGGACGGTGACTTCTCCGAGTGCGCCTTCAGCAACTCCGGCAGCGGCCGGATCAGCTCGTCGTGCGTCATCATCCCGCCCCCCTTGACGCCTGCCGCGAAACGGCGGTCGTCAATCTCCTTGCAGGCCAACGTGGTTGAGCCTACGGGGAGGGGTATCGGGGAACCGAAGGATCCGGCCGTGCGCGTGGCGTGCCGGCACGGCTCTTCCCGCAGGGGCAGACCGTACGCGTGAGTCCGGCTGCCCCCACGGGAGTCTTACTGGTGCTGAGGCTGCTGGGGTCCCGCCTGATGCTGGGAGTGGTGAGGTCCCGGCGGAACCTGGTCGTGGTGGAGCGCCGGCTGCGGCGCCTGGTGCTGCATGTGTGCCGCCGCCACGCGTGCCTCCGCCACGACGTCACCGCGCTCACGGAGCAGGCTCTCGTAGACCGGCAGGTGATCGTTTCCGGATGTTTCGGGTGTCACTGTGTCAGGTCCTCAATCATGTCGCGCGGGCCAATCCGGAAAATTCTGTCAGACACGGCTGAGTCGCGCCGAGATGCCGTGACCGACCGCGAGATAAATCACCGCCGGCAGACCGAAATTGAGGAGAACGCGAAGGCTTTCTGTGTCCATGGTGAAAATGTCCTGTGACCACCAGGCCAGTCCGTTCGCCACGGAGTGCACAAATTCGACGAAAACGTTGTCCCTGTTGGCGTCTAGCAGGTACAGGACGATCCACAGGCCCAGGAAGGCGGCCGCGATGTCGGCGATCGTGTGGATGAGCAGGCCGGTTCTGCGGCCGGCGGACTGCCTGGGCTCGTAGCGGCGTGGGGCGGGTTCCTGATGGGGGGAGGGCTCGGGCGGGCGGCCGTAGGTCTGGTACCCGGGCCCCGGGTCGTAATTGCTCACTGGATTTCCAATCTGGCGCGTCACTGTGCCTGTATGTCAGCGCGCGCGACCCGCTGCCGTGTTACACGCTCCCTCGGGAATCCCCGAAATGGTCACTCGTTCTGCAAATTGCTCAAATGCTGGAGCGATATTCGACGGCTGTTGTTCATGTGGCCGCGGGCTGTTCCCGCGCGTCCTCCTCGATACCCACGGTGGCGTCGCTGTCACCCTTCCCGCGCAGCGCGACCACGCTCAGGAGGCAGCAGGCCAGGGCGGCGGCGCCGCAGACGACGTAGCCGATCGCGTAGCCGTTGCCGAGCGTCTCCAGGGCGATGGGGACCGCGCCGCCGGGAGGGGACGACGGCGGCACCGAGTTGGCGGCGAGGGGGCCGCCCTCCGCCAGTACCTGGCCCGCGGCCGCCTTGGCCTCGGCCGAGAGGCCGGAGGCGGCCAGCTTCGACGTGAACTCGTCCGCCGCGCGGCTCAGCGCGATCGCGCCGATGACGGCCGGCCCGAGCGTGAAACCGAAGTCGCGCAGCAGGCTGGTGGAGGCGCTGGCCATGCCCGCGTAGTGGACCTCCACCGTGTTCACGGCGGTGGCCGTGATCGAGGAGACCGTGAGCGCGAAGCCGATGCCGACCAGGCCGATCGGGAGGATCAGCGAGGTCAGGGCGCGGTCGTGGACGGACAGGGTGGCGGCGAGGAAGTCGCCCGCCGCCATGAGTGCCAGGCCGGCGCCGAGGACCCACCGGGGGCTGACCTTCTCCAGCAGCCGGGAGATCACCGGCATCAGCAGCAGCGCCCAGGCGTTGAGCAGGATGAAGGCGAACGAGCCGCGCAGCGGGCTCTGGTGCTGGATCGGGCCCAGCCGGATGCTGGTCGCGTACGCCGTGCCGAGGTAGCTGAACATGCCGACCACCGCGACGAACGACGCCACCGCGAACGCCCGGTTCTTGAACAGGTCGAGCCGCAGCAACGGCGAGGCGGCCCGGTGCTCGGCCACGACGAACAGGGCGATGAACACCGCGGCGACGACGTAGGCCATCACCACCGGTGTCGCGGTCCAGCCGTCCGCCGGGCCCTGGATGACCGCGTACAGCAGGGCGAACATGCCTACGCCGACGGTGATCTGGCCGGCCAGGTCGAGTGAACGCCCCTGCGGAGCACTGGAGTTGTGCGCCAGCAGTTGGCTGAGCACGGTGCTGACCAGGGCCAGGCCCGTCACCACGACGAAGGCCCAGCGCCAGGAACCGTAGTTGCCGGTGATGCCGCCCAGCACGGGGGCGACGAAGCCGCCGCTGGACAGGGCTGCGGCCCAGATCGTGATGGTGCGGGCGCGGTCCTTGGCCGAGTGCGTGCCCGCGGCGATCATCGCGAGCGAGGTCGGGAACAGCGCCGCCGCGCCCAGGCCCGCGATGGCCTGGCCCACCCAGAGCATGTGGATGCCGGTCGCGGCGGCCGCGAGCGCCTCGCCGACCACGAGCAGCCCACCGCCGCCGACCAGCAGACGCTTGCGCCCGAAGAGGTCGCCCAGGACGCCGAAGGTCAGCTCCAGGACGGACACCGGGAGCAGGAACGCGTCCGAGATCCAGGTCAGTTGCGAGCCGACGGGATGCAGGTCCTCCTGGAAGAGCCCGTTCAGGGTGGCCGGCATGGCCAGCGCGATCTGCGCGAGACAGACCGCGAAGCAGCCGGCGACCAGTGTGCCGACGGGCAGACCGCCGGGCGACGAGCCGACGGCGGTGGAATCCGGTTGAGTGCGCGCTTCGGTGGACACGTGGGTTCCCCTTTGGGCGGTTTGCGAGAGATGAGGGGGGATGGTGACGCCGGGAATCGCTGCGAATGTAGGGCAGTTTTTCAACGGCAGTCAATGGGATGCCCAGTATTGAGGGAGCGGTGCAGGTGCGAGGGCGCCAGGGCGCCAGGGCGCCAGGGCGCCAGGGTGCGAGGGTGCGAGGGCGCCAGGGCGCCAGGGCGCGAGGGGCGCATGGGGCGCAGGCTGCGCGGGCGCCTAGCCGATCTCGACCACCCGGGCCCACGCGGGCGGCCTGTCCGGTACGTAGTCCGGGTCGTCCTCGGTCCAGCCCGCGCGCCCCCGGGGGAACAGGCCCACCACCGTCCGGCACGCCGGTCGCGTGGACGGCCACGGGGTCTGGCCGTCCGTGAGCACCACGACGACATCGGGGCGGGTGCTCAGCGCCTTCGCGAATCCTGTACGCAGGTCCGTGCCGCCGCCGCCCATCAGCGGTATCCCCTCGCCACGGCACAGCGGGTGCGCGATGCGGGCCGACGCGTCGCACGGCACCACCGTGACCAGATCCCGACGGCCGCCCACGGCACGGGAGATCGCGGCGACCTCCAGCAGCGCACTGCCCAGTTCGGCGTCGCTGACCGACCCGGACGTGTCGATCACCACCGACACCCGCGGCGGTCTGCGCCGCAGGCTCGGCAGCACGACACCGGGCAGACCGGCCGCCCGTCGCGAGGGCCGGCCATAGCTGTAGTCCTCGCCCGCGCCGGGAGCCGAGGCCGCCGCACGTACCGCCGCTCCCAGCAACTCCCGCCAAGGCTGCGGCGGATGGAACGCCTCCTCGGCCCACCGCCGCCACCCCTGCGGTGCATCCCCCGGACGACCCTTGATGCCCTGCGCCACCCGGAACCGCACCGCGTCCTGTTCGTGCTTGCTCAGACCGTGCGCACCGTCCGGACCGAGATCCCACCCCCGCTCCCGCCCGTCGGCGCCGCTGCCGCAGTCCAGCCAGGCCATGCTCAGCGTTCGCGCGCCGAGCGTGAACTGGCGCAGGTAGTCCTCCATCAGCTCGCCTTCGGACAGCCCCAACGCCGTTGGCGCCACCGCGCCTTCGGGCCTGACCAGCCCGTCGCCGTAGATGTCGTCGTTGATCTCGCAGTCCGCGGCGATGTTCATCCGCAGCCGCTCGCCGGGGCCGTTCAGCCCGCGCTCACGGGCGACCCGGTCGCTGCGCCCGTGATGGTCACGCAGCAGGTGCGACACCTCGTGCACCCACACACCCGCCAGTTCCTCCACCGGCATCCGGTCCACGAACGCCGGCGAGACGTAGCACCGCCAGTGCCGGTCGACGGCCATCGTCGGCACGTGCCGGGACTCGACGGTGTGCAGGGCGAACAGTGCGGTCGCCAGGTAGGGCCGGGCCCGGGCGGCGTAGAGGCGGGCGGCGAAGAGCTTGTCGAGGTCGAGTTCGAGGGGGCCTGGTGCGGCCGGTGCTGCGGGTCTGGTGGGCGTCTCGGCTGCGGTCGGTATCTCGGGTCCGGTCGGCGCCTTGGATACGGCCGGCGTCTCGGATACGGCCGGCGTCTCGGATACGGCCGGTGCCGCGGGTCCGGTCGGCGTTCCGGATACGGCGGGTGCCTCAGGCCTCGCGGATTCCTCCGGTACGTCCGCGCTCATCGGCCCGCCTTCGCCGTGAGTGCGGCCCGCGCCCGGTCCGCCCTACGGGACACGGACACCACACCGGCGAGCCGCTCGATCCGCTCCGGTACGTCCCAGTCCTCGCGGCGCAGCGTGGCGAGCGTGGTCGCGGGGACGACCACCAGGTCCGGGGCCCCGGTCTCCAGCGCGCGGACCAGAAGCGCCCACGCCGCGTCCCAGCGGGACCTGTCCGGGCGGTTGCGGACGGCTGCCACCACACCGTCGAGCACGGCCTGGCGCAGATCGCCGCGCTCGGGCAGCTCGGCGCCCGCCGGGTCGGCGAGCAGTGTCTCGGGATCCGGGAGGTCCAACCGGTCGATGCTGGTGAGCAGTTCGAGCCCGGGGCCGTCGCCCACGGTGCCCCGCACGAGCAAGGAGAGCACCTCGCGGGAGGACCCGGCCGCGGTCGCGAAGGCGATCAGGCGCAGTGTCATCTCCCAGCTGCGAGGGGAGGGCCAAGGGCCGCCCCTGCGGGTCTCGTTGGTGGGCAGCTGGTGTACGAGCTTGGGGCGCGCGGTCAGCAGCCCGCGCACCGCGCGGCGGGCGAAGTCCACCGCCTCCGGCAGCTTGGCGGGGGAGAGCTGGGGCATCGCGGCCCGGGGCCAGGTGCCGCCGAGGCCACGGAGCACGACCTCGTGGTCGTGGGTCCACTGCAAGTGGACGAACCGGTTGGCCAGCGGCGGACTCAGCTCCCAGCCGTCGGCCGCCGAGGACCGCGGATTGGCCGCGGCCACGATGCGCACCTCGGGCGGCAGCCGCAGGGCGCCGATCCGCCGTTCCAGCACGAGGCGCAGGAGGGCGGCCTGTACCGCGGGCGGCGCCGTGGACAGTTCGTCCAGGAACAGCAGGCCCCGCCCGGCCCGCACCAGGCGAACCGCCCAGTCCGGCGGGGCCATCGGCACACCCTGTTCCGCCGGGTCGTCCCCGACGACGGGCAGCCCCGAGAAGTCGGACGGCTCGTGCACGCTGGCGATCACCGTGGTCAGCGGCAGATCCAGGGACTCGGCGAGCTGCGTGAGGGCCGCGGTCTTGCCGATCCCCGGCTCACCCCACAGCAGCACGGGCAGATCGGCGGCCACGGCCAACGTCAGGGCCTCCAGCTGACTGTCGGGCCGTGGTTCGGTGGCTGTGTCGCCCAGCAGGGTCAACAACTGGGCAGCGACGTCGAGTTGGGCGGCGGGAACATGGGTCGGAGCAGGCATGGGTGATCACCTTGGGTATGTAGAAGGCGGGCGGTGCAGGGGGGCGTAGAGACAGCGCCGGGTCAGCGCAAGGAGGGCGCCGGGACAGCGCCGGGTCAGCGCCGGGAAGCGTGGCGCGGATGTGACAGGTGCTCCTGGCTGCGGGGGGCGTCGCCGGGACGCAGGCGGGCGGGCCCGCGGGCGGCGCCGATCAGGCCTGCCCGGAACAGGCCGTAGGTGATGCGCCGTTGCGCGGCCGCCTCCAGCTCGTCGCGCAGCGGGCCGTCGCGCAGATGCGCGCCGGGGCCGAGCAGACCCTCGACGACGGACAGCGCCCCGGCGATGTCGCCGTGATCCAGGCGCTCGCGGACCCCGGTGAGGCAGTCCGGCCGGCGATGGGCCTCGTCGATCGCCTGCAGGCAGGGGAGCGGGGTACCGGTCAGCGCGACCAGCAGCTCCTCCCGCCGGATCTCGTCGGGATCGTGGTCCAGCGCTGCCAGCACCCCGTCGACCAGGCCGATGCGATGCCGAGCGCCACGGCAGTCCACCGTCCTTGGCTGGTTCGGCCGTTGGGTGCAACGCGGGACGTCGGAGTGCGGCACATGGTCGGGCACGAGCGCTGCGGCGACCAGCGGATGCAGCCGGTCGGCCGCGAGCGCACCGGCACGCACCAGCTCCAGATCGGGCGGAACCCAGGTCGCCGCATCGGGAAGAACCGGCAGCGCGGAGCCGTGCCCGTGCGGGGACTTGGCACGGTCCGCGAGCCGTACGGCGGGGGACTGCCCCGCACCCGACAGATCCAGAACCAGCCGATGCCGGCCCCCGAGCCGCACGAGGACAGAAGAGGCGGGCCCGTGCCGCCGCCCTTCGGCGCGCAGCAGGATCCCCGCTTCGGCGGCCCACCGGTCGAGCGCACAGCGGTGCCCGTGCGGCATGCGCTCCAGCAACTCCTCATCCAGTACGAGGCTGTTGGCGACGTCCGGCCGGTCGGCCCCGGAGCGGGCCCGCAACTCGCCGGCCCTGCTCGCGTCCCACAGATGCCGGTGCAGGTCGAGCCGGAACCGCCCGCTGGGATGCGGGTGCGGGTGACGCCGGGCGCGGTCCTCGGTGTTGGTTCCGTCCCACAGGGCGAGGCTGATCCGCTGCCCGGCGTCCGCCCAGGCCGGCGGCGTACGGACGACGAGGTGCACCGGCCCGAAACCGTCGTGTCCTTCGGCGTCGTAGCGGGCCAGAGCGATGGTCAGCCCCGGGCGCAGCAGCCCGTCGGGAGCGACCCTCGGCATGTGCCAGCGCAACAGGTCGGGCGCCAACTGCCGTAGATCCGAACGGACTCGGGACGCAAGCGCTCGGCCGTGACTGCGCGCCAAGGACCGAAGATTCAGGTCGACATCGACGCCTGCGGCGGCGCAGGCCCCGGCCCAGTCGCCGACGCGGCGGCGGGTGGTCGCGGTGTCGATCATGGAGGGCGGCACGGCGAACTCGCGCACGCGCAGCCAGAAGGAGAGGCGGGAATCCCCGTTCGCGGTGTGGGTGAGCATCAGCACTCACCTTGCGCGGACGGGTCCCCCAATCTGACAGCAGAGTGGGTAGTCATCGCGGAGATCGTAACGCCGCCCGCTCCCGACCTGCCAGGGATTTTCGTCCGGGCCGGACCTCAAGGTCTTCGACCGGACCGGACTCACGGATTCTCGACCGGGCCGGTTCCAAGAGGGACTGCAGGACCCTGTGGGTTGCTCCGAGCGGCACGTGTGGTGGCACTGGGCCGTGTGGCTGCAAGAAAGACTGCGCGGCAACGCCCCCCCCGCGTCACCTTGGGCGTGTGTCAGTTCTGGTCGGACGCGTCGCCGTAGACGTTGCCGGGGCTGACCACCTGGGTGATGGCCCGGCCGAGCAGGGTGCTGGGATTCTCGTTGTTCGAGGGGATGTCGGTGTTGAGCAGGATCACCATCGTCGCCTTCTGAGCGGGCAGGTAGACCGTCAGGCTCTGGTAGCCGGGCAGGGAGCCCGCGTGGCCGATCCACCCGTGGTTGATGTCGATGCCCAGCCCGTAGGCGTCACCCGGCGCGCCGGTGGGCTGCGCGTCGAGGCGCTCCGCCTGGGTCTGCGGGGTCAGCAGTCCGCCTGTCGCGACGTTCTTCGCCCAGGAGCGCATGTCGTCGAGGTCCGAGATCATCGCGCCGGCTGCCCAGCCCCAGCTGGGGTTGAAGTCCGTGGCGTCCGCCACCCTGCCGTCCGGCGTCTGGTCGGTGTAGCCGTGGGCGTGCGGCCGTGGGAACTCCGCCGCCTTCGGCAGGAAGGTGTGGTTCAGGCCGCTCGGCCGCGTGATCAGGTCTCGGATCACGTCCCTCAAGGGGCGGTGGGTGACCTTCTCGATGACCAGGCCGAGCAGCACGGTGTTGGTGTTGGAGTAGTCGAACTGCGTGCCGGGGGGGAACTGGTTGGGGTGCTCGAAGGCGATGCTGAGCAGCTCACTCGGCGACCACTGGCGATGCGGCTTGGTCGCCAGCAGGTGCTGGAAGCCCGGGTCCTTGGTGTAGGCGAACAGGCCGCTGCGCATGTTCGCGAGCTGACGCAGCGTGATGTGCTCTCCGTCGGGCACTCCGTCGACGTACGCGGAGATCGGGTCGTCCAGGCCGACCTTGCCGCGGTCGACGAGCTGGAGCAGCGCGGTGACGGTGAAGGTCTTGGTCTCGCTGCCGATCCGCATGTTCAGGTCGGTTCGCATCGGGGCGCAGTCGCGCGTGTCCCGGACGCCGAAAGCCCGCACGTAGCGCGGTTGTCCAGGCTTCCAGACGCCCACGATCACTCCAGGGACACCGGCGTCGGTGGCCGTCTGCTTGATCACCCGGTCCAGTTTCGCCGCGGTCGCTTTCCAGGGCTGTGGCGCGGCGGCCGACTCCCTGGGAATCGGTACGGCCGCCGCGGCAACCGGTGGCAGGGAGGCCGCCGCGCAGGCAGAGACGACCATCGCGATGCTGAGCAGGGCAGTTCGGCCCGTCCGGATAAACATGCGTCCTAGGTAAGTCCGTCCCAGTCTTTGCCCGCAGCGCCACGCCGCCCCCCAGCGCGCATTCATCCGAACGCCCCGGACGCGCTCCGCAAAGAACTCTCACAGGCCCCTGGCTGACGGACACCGTCAGCATGTGCTGGGGCCCGGTCCTCGCCGTCCTCGCCGTCCTCAACGACCCGAGACCAGCCGCCAGCGATCCGGCTATGTGGTGTGCCGCAACTCGCGTCGGAAGGCGGCAGCAAGACTGATTCCACGGATCCTCGGCCGGGGCCGGACCCAAGGGTCTTCGACCAAGCCGGCCCCAAAGGTCCTCCACCGGGCCGTCCCCGCGCGAGCGGCTCCGCAAGGGCCGGCCCGAGGTCAGGCGCCCGGCACGCATGGTTGCCACACCCGCCGCTGATCACGCACGATCATTGCTCCGGCCCGGCACTCACAGGAGCTCTCTCGTGACGTACGACATCACCGCCATTCGCTCCCAGTTCCCCGCCCTCGCCGCCGGAACGGCGCACTTCGACGGCCCGGGCGGCACCCAGACCCCGCAGCCCGTCATCCGCGCCATCGCCGACGCCATGTCCAAGCCCCTGTCGAACCGGGGACAGACCGTGCCGGGGGAGCGCAACGCCGACGCCATCGTCACCGGCGCCCGCGCGGCCATGGCCGACCTGCTGGGAGCGAACCCGGCGGGGATCGTGTTCGGCCGCAGTGCCACCCAGCTCACCTACGACTTCTCCCGCACCCTCGCCAAGACGTGGCGGCCCGGCGACGAGGTCGTCGTCACACGCCTCGACCACGACGCCAACATCCGCCCCTGGGTGCAGGCCGCCGAACAGGCCGGTGCGACCGTGCGCTGGGCCGACTTCGACCCCGCGACCGGAGAGCTGACCGCCGACGACATCGGCGCCGTACTGTCCGAGCGCACCCGGCTGGTCGCCGTCACGGCCGCCTCCAACCTGATCGGCACGCGTCCCCCGGTCGCCGAGATCGCCCGCCTGGCGCACGAGGCGGGAGCGCTCTGCCACGTCGACGGCGTCCACCACGCCGCCCACACGCTGGTCGACCTCGAACGCCTCGGCGCCGACTTCTTCGTCTGCTCCGCCTACAAGTTCCTCGGCCCCCACCACGGAGTCCTCGCCGCCCGCCCGGAGTTGCTGGAAACGCTGCACCCGGACAAGCTCCTGCCGTCCACCGACGTGGTCCCCGAGCGCTTCGAACTGGGCACGCTGCCCTACGAGTTCCTCGCGGGCACCGCCGCCGCGGTCGACTTCCTCGCCGGCCTCGACCCGAGCGCCACGGGAACACGGCGCGAGCGCCTGACGGCGGCCTTCGCGGCGCTGGAAGGCCACGAGGACAGCCTGCGCACCCAGATCGACAAGGGCCTGTCCGCGCTCGACGGCATCGTGATCCACTCCCGGGCGGCCGACCGCACCCCCACCGTGCTGCTGACCTTCGAGGGCCGCTCCACGACGGACGCGTACGGCTTCCTCGCGAACCGCGGTGTCCACGCCCCGGCGGGTTCCTTCTACGCCATCGAAGCCTCCCGCCACCTCGGCCTCGGCGACACCGGCGGCCTGCGCATCGGTCTC
Source organism: Streptomyces sp. NPDC048419 (assembly GCF_043200415.1). Taxonomy (NCBI): domain Bacteria; kingdom Bacillati; phylum Actinomycetota; class Actinomycetes; order Kitasatosporales; family Streptomycetaceae; genus Streptomyces; species Streptomyces sp. NPDC048419. The sequence continues at coordinate 26,143 of NZ_JBICXT010000020.1, forward strand.
GCCCCCTACAACAACGCGGACGACGTCGACCGGCTCCTGGCCGGGCTGTCGGAGTTCCTCTCCCCTTGAGCAACGGCCGGCCACAACGCCCCCTCAGACCTGTGTGATTGACGACCGCCGTGCTGGACGAATCGTTCCTGCGGACCGTCGACCTGCCGGTGTGCGACCGGTTCGAGGCCTGGACCGAGCGCCTGGGCCGCACTCACGCGCCCACGCACCTGGCCAGCGACCGAGCGGCGGACCACCACGGCGATCAACGCATACTCGGCCTCGGAGACGTGACCGTGTGGCCGGCGACCACCGGCGCCCTCGCCGCCGCGATCGGCGCCTGCGAGAAGCCGCCGGCGGTGTTCGTGTCGGGGTCCGCCGTCGGATACCACGGCGAGACCGGAACGGACGAGGTGGACGAATCGGCCGGCGCCGGGCACGACTTCCTGGCCGGCGTGTGCCGGGACTGGGAAGCCGCCGCCAAGGGCGCGCGGACGGCCGGCACACGCGTCGCCAACCCTCGCTTCGGCGTCGTCGTCACGGCGCAGGGCGGAGCCATGGGCCGACTGCTGCCCCTGGCCCGAGCGGGGCTCGGCGGACGCCTCGGCAGCGGCCGGCAGTACTGGGGCTTCATCTCGCTCCCTGACACGGTCCGCGCCCCGCGCCACCTCGTCGACACCGACTCGGTCGGTGGCCCGGTCAACCTGACCAGCCCGCACCCGGAAACCAACCGGGACATCACCGCCACCGTCGGCAAGACACTGCACCGCCCCACCCTGCCGACCGTCCCGGACTCCGCGATCCGGCTGGCCCTCGGCGAATTCACCGACGGCATCCTGATGAGCCAACGCGTGCTGCCCACACGCCTGCTGGAGTCCGGCTTCACCTTCGAGCACCCGACCTTCGAGGCCGCGCTGGGGGAGGCGCTCGGCTGACACCGGCCGGGTCGGGCCCCTCGGAACACGGCCTCCGGCTCAGCTTTCACCGGCGTTCAGTGCAGCGGCTGAAGCGGAGTTCGGCCGTTCCGGCCCGGGGGAAACATCTCCCTGGCCTCCGGGAACGGTCACGGAGCTCGTGCGTCGATGATCCAGCCACTTTGGCGATCTCCCTGCGCGTCAACCGCCGGCCGTCGACGATGGGCATGCCAATGTGTCTTTCTGGATGGGGAGTGACAGTGCGAAGGATAAGAGTCCTCCGATACGCCGCCCCGTTTGCGGCCGCGCTGATGCTGGGTACCGGGCTCGCACCGGCCGCCCACGCCAAAGCACCGGCCGCCGGCCATTCGGTAGCACCTGAGCTGGAGACGTACTGGACCTCGGCCAGGATGACGGCCGCGCTCCCCTTCGACGCGGACGGGACCGGCGAGGCAGGGCCCGCGGCGGACGGGCCCCGGCCCGGCGAGCACATCCCGCCGAGCCGCAGCTTCGACGGCATCCCGCAGGCCGGCACGTTCTTCTGGACCGACGCCAACGGCATGGGTCGCACATGCAGCGGCTCCGTGGTGCGCAGCCCCGGCCGCGACCTGGTGCTCAGCGCGGGGCACTGCCTCAAGGGGTACTCCGGAACCTCCCCCAAGCGCCACCTGGCGTTCGTGCCGCAGTACCACGACGGCCTGAAGCCGTTCGGCGTCTTCGCGGTGAAGGACAACGGCGTCTATGTCGCGCAGGAGTACTACGACCTCGGTGAGCACGCGGGAGCGGCGTACGACTTCGGCTTCGCGGTCACCGAGCCCAACGAACACGGCAAGCGACTTGAGGACGTGACCGGCGGGGTCCAACTCCTCACCGACACCGGGTACTTCCACGCCCCGGTCCGGATGATCGGGTATCCGGGCGGCGCGGCGAAGCCGCTGGGGTGCTGGAGCTGGACCACCAAGTGGTCGAGCGACGACCCGGCCGACCCGGGCACCTTCCTGCGCATCGCCTGCGACGCCTTCGTGGGCGGGACGAGCGGCGGGCCCATGCTGGTGCCGTGGTCGGGCGGCTGGGCGGTGATCGGCGTCATCGGCGGCTACCACACCGGCGGCAACACCCCCCAGGTGTCCTACAGCGCCTCCTTCAGCACCGCCACTCGCGCCCTCTACCGCGCCGCGGTCACCGGTGCGCCGCCCGCCGGCCCCGCCACCTGACTCGCTCGGCCGACCGCTTCGGCGTGGGTCCGCGCCGGCACGTCAGGACACGCTCAGGCCCGGATCCCGCCGTCCACGCTGAGCACCGCGCCGTTGACGAAGGAGGCGCGGTCGGACAGGAGCCAGGCGGCGGCCTCCGCGATCTCCGACGGTTCGGCGGCGCGGCCCAGCGGGGTCTGGGCCGTGAGCTCGCCGACGATGCCGGGGGAGCTCGCCTCCCACTCGTCGATCATCTCGGTGAGCGTGGTGCCGGGAGCGATCGCGTTCACGCGGATGCCCTCGGGGCCGTAGGTGGCCGCGGCCGACGCCGTGAGGCTGTTGACCGCCCGCTTCGCCGCGCCGTACACCGGCAGCCAGGGATTGGCCATCAAGCTGCCGACGCTGGACGTGTTGACGATCGCCCCGCGGCCCGCGGTGGCCCGGATGGCGGCGACCTCGGCGCGCATCGCCAGCCACGGCCCCTTCAGGTTGACCGCGAGGACATGGTCGAAGTCGGCCTCCGGGAGCTCCTCCATCGGGCCCGGCTGCTGGATCGTGGCGCCGTTGTTGAAGGCGACGTCGAGCCGGCCGTACAGCTCCACCGTCCGGTGGACGGCCGCGCGCACGCTCTCCGGGTCGGCCAGGTCGCAGCGCACGTGGTCCGCCGTGCCGCCGGCCGCCCGGATCTCCTCCGCCACCGCCTTGAGCTGGGACTCCGTACGCGCCGCGAGCAGCACCCGGGCGCCCTCCCGGGCGAACAGCCGCGCCGCGGCGGCACCGATGCCGCGCCCGGCACCGGTGATGAAGGCGACCTTTCCGGCGAGGAGGCCGCGGGCCGTGGTGGAGGGGGTCTTTGCAGTGGTCGTATCCATGCCGACGAGCCTGTGCCCGGCCACCCGGCTCATCCAGGCACCGGCAGTACCTGGCTGCGGTTTCGCCGTCCCCGCACACTTGAGACGTGGACCGACGTGAACTGGCCGACTTCCTGCGCAGCCGGCGCGAGCGCATCACCCCCGCCGACGTGGGCCTGCCCGCCGGGCCGCGCCGCCGCACCCCGGGCCTGCGCCGCGAGGAGGTGGCGCAGCTGGCCTACATCTCGACCGAGTACTACACCCGCCTGGAGCAGGCCCGCGGCCCGCACCCCTCGCGCGAGGTGCTGGCCCAGCTCGCCCGCGCCCTGCGCCTGTCGGAGACCGAACGCGACCACCTCCACCACCTCGCAGGCGTCCCGCCGGGCCCCCGGCCCGGCCCCTCGCGGGAGGTACGGCAGAGCGTCGTCGACCTGCTGCACCGGCTGCCGGACGCGGCGGCCATCGTCGTCTCGGCGACCTACGAGGTCATCGCCTGGAACGACCTGGCCGCCGCCCTGATGGAGGACTTCTCCGCCCTCTCCCGCCGCGACCGCAACCTCGTCCGACGCGCCTTCCTCGGCCCGCACCAGAAGGACAAGCGGCTCTACGGCGTCTCGGACGCGGAGGAGTTCGTCCGGTCCTCGGCGCAGCATCTGCGCGCCGTCGCGGCCCGCTACCCCGACGATCCCGAGGTGACCGGGCTGGTCGCCGAACTGCGCGCCGGCAGCGAGGAGTTCGCCCGGCTGTGGGCCGCCCACGAGGTGGCCGCCACACCCACCCTCTGCAAGACCTTCGAGCACCCCCTCGTCGGCCACGTCACCGTCAACTGCGACGTCCTCGACATCACCGACCGCGACCAGCGCGTGGTCATCTACACCGCCGCGTCCGGCTCCCCGTCCGAGGAGGCGCTACGGCTGCTGTCGGTCATCGGCACGCAGCGGATGGACGTGCCCGGCTGATGCGCCACAGCGCGGCTGCGCGCGGACACGGTCCTCGGCCGACCGTCCCCGTCATGCGCCTCGTAGTGGGCCGCGGCGACCACCAGGTCCTGCCAGGCCATCCCCACGCTCTTGAACAACCGCGGTTGTCCCGGCGGGAGTTGGGCCTTGCCCTGCACCAGGTCGGCGAGACCCACGAGCGTGCCGGGATCGAGGGCGCCCGCCTGCACGGCCAGCACGACGTCCCCTGCCTCGCGCAGCGCTGCCGACGCCGACTCGACCACCACCGTGCAACGACGAACACTCGTATCGTCGACCTCAGGGGCGTCCGGCTCGTGCGACCCGACGGCCACCACGGTCGCCGTCGCGGGCAGCAGCCAACCGTCGAACAAGGTGGCGCGCGCCGTGGTGCAGCAGGCCACGAGGTCGGCGCGTGCCACGTCGTCCGCGCCGCCGACGCGTGCCCCGACGTCCTTCGCGAACGCGCGCGTGCGCTCGGCGTCCCGGCCGACGACCACGACGTCCCCGACCGGCCGGACGCACCGCAGCGCCTCGACGTGCGCGTGCGCCTGCGGCCCCGTACCGAACACCACCAGCCTGCCCGCGTCCGGTTCGGCGAGCGCGTCGGCGGCCACGGCCGAGACCGCCGCGGTGTGCACGGAGGTGAGCGCGTTGCCGTCGAGCAGGGCCAGCGGGGTGAGGGTCTCGCCGTCCAGCAAGAGGTAGTTGCCCTGGATGCGGCGTCGTCCGTGTGCGGCGTCGCCGGGTGCCACGGTCACCACCTTGACCCCGAGGTAGGAGTCCCACTCGGCGGGCATGAGCGGCAACTGCCCCTGCTGCACCGGCAGGACGGAACGCGGCGGACCGGCCTCCGGGTCGAGCCCGCCGAGCAGACTCGCACGCAGCGCGCCGATGGCCGCCTCCATGGACGGCAACTGTTCATGGACGTCAAAGGTCGGGTTGCGTCACCATGACGGACAGACAGCCGATCAGCGTCCCGTCGCCTGCAGAGAGGAAGGGACGGCCCGTGTCCTCCTCATCCACCTTCCGCTCCGTTCCGCCGACCGCAGGTGTCGTGATCATCGGCGGTGGCGTGATGGGCGCCAGTGCCGCGTTCCACCTCGCCGAGGCGGGGGTCACCGACGTCGTCGTGGTCGAGCGCGGTGAACTGGCCTGCGGCAGTTCGGGCAAACCGATCGGCGGGATCCGCGCCCAGTTCTCCGACCCGCTCAACATCGAACTGGGCAGCCGCAGTCTGCGCGCCTACGAGGACTTCCCGCACCGCCCAGGCGCCGACATCCGCCTCGACACGGTCGGCTACCTCTTCCTGCTCACCAGTGATCAGCAGGCCACGGAGTTCGAGGCCAGCGTCAGAACCCAGAACGCGCTGGACGTCCCCACCCGCATGATCACCCCGGACGAGGCCCGCCGCCTGTGCCCCTACGTCAGCACCGACGGACTGGTGGCCGCCGCCTTCTCGCCGACAGACGGTCACACCCGCCCCCGTCTGGTCGTCCAGGGCTACGCCGACGCCGCCGCCCGGGCCGGGGTCACCTTCGCCACGCACACCACCGTCACCGGCATCGACACCGTGGGCGACCGCGTCACGGCCGTCCACACCGACCGCGGCCGTATTGACTGCTCCACCGTGATCTGTGCGGCGGGCGCCTGGTCGGCGCAGATCGGCGACATGGTCGGCATCCACCTGCCGGTGCGGCCGGTACGCCGTCAACTGGCCTTCACCGAACGGCTCGTGCCCCCGGCACCCCGCATCCCCTTCACCATCGACTTCGCCTCGACGGCCTACTTCCACAACAGCGACGACGGCCTGCTGTTCGGCCTCGCCGACCCCCGCCAGCCCGACGGCTTCGACACCACCTGGACCTCGGAGTGGCTGGAGCTGTTCCGCGACGCCGTACGGCAACGGGCCCCGGAACTGGCCGACATGAGGACTGTCGACGGCTGGGCCGGCCTCTACGAGATCACCCCCGACCACAACGCCCTCATCGGACGCTCCCGCGAACTCGTCAACTTCCTCTACGCCACCGGGTTCTCCGGCCACGGCTTCCTCCAGGGCCCCGCCGTCGGCGAGATCCTTCGCGATCTGCACCTTGAACGCGAACCCTTCGTCGACGTGTCCCCGCTCAGCGCCGACCGCTTCCGCACCGACGCCCAGATCCGCCCCGAAGCCCACGTGGTCTGACGCGCCACGCACCCCCGTCTCCCACCCTTGAGGAAGCCACTCGCCAACGTCAACATCGGCACGTCCGGCGCGGAGATCGGCCGCGCCTGGGTGGCGAGAAGGAGACCGGCGGCGGCCGCGAGTCGGGGCTCCGACGCCTGGCGTGCGGGTGCGATCGCCGGGCGGGCTTAACCGCGCCCGGCGATCGCCGTGAGATACCCCCGCAGCATGACCTTCGCCTCGTCCAGGACGCCCGCGTCGCCCGTCGCGTCGCGGCGGAAGGCCTCCTGGGCGAGGGCGTCCGCGGTCAGGATCGCGGCGAGGCAGGACCGGGCGAGCCGTTCGTCGTCGCGGGCGAGGCCGAGGGCGAGGAGGATGCGGCGGATGCCGTCGGCCATGCGGCGCTTGTGCGCGCGGTCCGCGGCCCGGGTCCGCTCGGTCAGGCCGCTGCCGAACCACAGGGCGCGGAAGCCGTGTTCGGTGCGGTAGATCCCGGCGAACTCGTCGACGAGCACGCCGACCGGGTCCTCCCAGCGCCCTGCGGAGGCGGCCTGCACGAACGCGTCCATGGTGGCTTCGAGTCTGGCGAAGTATCCGGCCGCGAGGGCGTCGATGATCGCCTCACGGTCGGGCAGATACTGGTACAACGAGCCGACCGAGACCTTCGCCTCCGCGGCGACGCGGGTCGTGGTGAGCGCCTCGACGCCCTCCGCGATCAGGACCCGCTCGGCGGCCTTGAGGACCCGGGCCAACCGGGCCTTGCTGCGCGCCTGTTGGGGGGTGCGGCGCAGGGGTGCGGTGGTCGGCTCCCTCACGAAACAACCTCCGAATCTGAACGTGACTTTGTTTCACCTTTCGGTTAGGTTCCCGCACATGGGCGACTCAAGCGCGGTGCTGGGCAAGGAGCGGGCCGCAGTGGCCGAAGCCTGCCGCCGGCTGGGAGCCGAGGGCCTGCTCGTCGGCACGGCCGGGAACGTCAGCGTGCGCGTGGGGGAGCAGGTCGCCATCACCGCCACCGGAGCGGTGCTCGCCCAACTCACCGAGGACCAGGTGACCGTGGTCGACCTCGACGGCACGATCGTCGACGGAAGCCTGCAACCCACCTCCGAACTCGACCTGCACCTCGGCGTGTACCGGCGCTACGGCACCTGCGCGGTCGTTCACACCCATGCCCCGATGGCCACCGCGCTCTCCTGCGTGCTCGATGAACTGCCGTGCGTCCACTATCAGTTGCTCGCCGTGGGCGGTAGCGTCCGGGTCGCACCGTACGCCACCTTCGGCACCCCCGAACTGGCCGAGTCGGTGCTCGCCGCGCTCGAGGGACGCGGCGCCGCCCTGATGGCCAACCACGGCGCGGTCACCCACGCCCCGACCCTGGACAAGGCCGTCGAGCACGCCCTGCTCCTGGAGTGGGCCTGTGGCGTCTACCAGCACGCCGCCGCCTTCGGCACGCCCCGGGCCCTCGACGAGGCGCAGCAACTCGCGGTCATCGAGGCCGCGATCGCCCGCGACTACGGCACCACCCACCCCGTACCACCCGCGCAGGAGGGAACCCGATGAAGGTCGTCACGATGGGCGTGCACGTACTGGACGTGCTGGTACGGCCGGTGGAGGAGATACCCGAGGGCCAGGGCGCCACCCTCGTGGACGACATCCGGATGACCGCCGCCGGCACGGCCGCCGGCACCGCGCTCACCCTCGCCAAACTCGGCGCCTCGGTGCGCACCACGGGCGCGATCGGCACCGACCCGACCGGCGACCTGCTCATCCAGCTCCTCGACCGGGCGGGCATCGACACCGAGTTGCTCGTGCGCCGCGTCGACACCTCAACGTCCGCGACCGTCCTGCCCATCCGCCCCAACGGCGACCGCCCCACCCTCCACCTGCTGGGCGCCAACATCACCTACGGCCTCGACGACGTGCCCTGGGACGCCGTCGCCGAGTCCACCCATCTCCACCTCGGCGGCCCCGAACTCATCGGCGCCGACGTCGCCGCGCGCATCCTGGCGCACGCCAAGGAGCACGACGTGGTCACCTCCGTCGATCTCCTCGCCCCCGGCGAACTGGGCACCTACGACCAGATCGAGCCGCTGCTGCCCCACGTCGACTTCCTGCTGCCCAACGACGACCAGGTCCTCGGTTTCAGCGAGGAGGAGGACCTCGTCACCGGCGCGAAGAAGTTCCTGGCCGCGGGGGCCGGCCTCGTCGCCGTCACCCGAGGCGGCGACGGCGCGCTCCTGGTCACGCCCCACGGCACCGAGACCGTCCCCGCCTTCGACGTGGACGTCGTCGACACCACCGGTTGCGGCGACGCCTTCTCGGCCGGCTTCCTGCGCGGCATCAGCCTGGGCCGCACCCCGCGCGAGGCCGCCGTCCTGGGCAGCGCCGCGGCGGCACTGGTGGCGCAGGGGCTGGGCAGCGATCACGGCGACTTCGACCTGCCGGAGGCCGACGAGTTCGCGATGACCCACAAGACCCGTACCTGAAGACACCCGTACCTGAGCGAGGCGGGTCCCGCTCGCGAGCGGGACCTCCTGCACCGCTGCGAGCGTAGATTCTCCGGCCGAGTGGTGAGGGCCACGGGGGGAGCGTACGGTCGGTCAGTGGACGGCACCGTTCACTGAGAGCGCACGCACCATGAGCAGCAGCCCGCAGCCAAGCCCCGCAGCACAGGCCACCGCCAGGGAACCGGGCGGCGGCGGAAACGCCATGGCGCTGCTGGTCATCGCCTCGTGTCAGCTGATGGTGGTCCTCGACATCACCATCGTGAACATCGCGCTGCCGCACATCCAGAGCGCCCTGGACTTCTCCACCACGAGCCTGTCCTGGGTGGTCAACGCCTACACCCTCACCTTCGGCGGCCTGCTGCTCCTCGGCGGCCGCACCGGCGACATCCTGGGCCGGCGGCGGGTGTTCATCTTCGGCGTGCTGCTCTTCGCCCTGGCCTCCCTGCTGGGCGGCTTCGCGCAGACCTCCGGCCAACTCCTGGCCGCACGCGCCCTGCAGGGCGTGGGCGGCGCCATCGCCTCGCCGACCTCACTCGCCCTGATCAGCACGACCTTCCGCGAAGGCCCGGAACGCAACCGTGCGTTCGGCGTGTTCGCCGCGGTCTCCTCCGGAGGCGGCGCCATCGGGCTGCTCGCGGGCGGGATGATCGTCGAGTGGCTGAACTGGCGCTGGGTGCTGTTCGTCAACGTGCCCATCGGCGTGCTCATCGCCCTGGCCGCACCCCGCTTCATCAAGGAGTCCGAACGCCACGCCGGCCACTTCGACATCGCCGGCGCGCTGACCTCCACCGTCGGCATGGTGCTGCTGGTCTACGGCTTCATCAGAGCCGCGCAGGAGGGCTGGCGCGACGCGCTCACGCTCGCCTCGTTCGCCGGGGCGGTCGTCGTACTGGCCGCGTTCATCCTGATCGAGCGGCGCTCCCGGCAGCCCATCACGCCGCTGCACATGTTCGCCGACCGCAACCGCGCAGGCACGTACGGGATCATGCTGAGCCTCGCCGCCGCGATCTTCGGCATGTTCTTCTTCCTCACGCTCTTCGTGCAGGACGTGCTCGGCTTCAGCCCGCTGGAGGCGGGGCTGGCCTTCCTGCCGGTCAGCGCGGTGATCGCCGTCGGCGCGGCGCTCGCCTCGAAGTTCCTGCCCAGATTCGGCCCCAAGCCCTTCATGGTGGTGGGCGCCATCCTCGCGGCGGCGGGTCTGGCCTGGCTGACCCTCACCGACGTCGACTCCACCTATGCGGGCAGCATCCTCGGGCCGATCCTCGTCTTCGGTCTCGGCATGGGCATGCAGTTCGTGTCCCTCACGATCATGGCGCTCTCCAACGTCACCGTCCGGGAGACCGGCGCGGCCTCCGGGCTCCTCAACGCCACGCAGCAGGTGGGCGGTTCACTGGGCCTGTCCATCCTGGTGACGATGTTCGGCACGGCCAGCACGAACGAGGCGCACAAGCAGATCCCCCGCTTCCTGGCCCAGGCGACCCCGCTCGAACGGCTCCACTTCCGCCGCACCGGCCGGCTGCCGTCCCCCTACTCCGACCACGTCCTCACCTCCGGCGTCTCGGCCGCCTTCGTCATGGCCGCGATCTTCGCCGTGGTCGCCGCGCTGATCGCGGTGGTGGTGATCCAGGTACGGCCGTCGGACCTGGAGCGTCTGCAGGGCGGGGTGGGGCCGGGGACCGGGCAGGGCTGAGCCCCGGGATCCCAGTTCTCCCGCGTGAACGGCAGCGCGGGGCGTCAGCGTGCGAACTTCGCCACGGCCGCCGGGGTGACGGGGGTGAAGAAGTTGACCAGGTTGCCATCGGGGTCGCGGAACAGCAGCGACCGGTTGCCCCAGGGCATCGTGGTGGGCTCGGTGACGAAGTCGCTGACGAAGCCGGACAGGTTCCGGTGCACGCGGTCCACGTCGTCGACGAGGAACTCGGTGATCACGCTGTGGTTGTGCGCCGGGCGGGCCGAGCCCGGGGCGAACAGCGGGACGGTGCGGGTGCCGGCGATCGCCAGGGTGGCGCCCGAGGTCCTGAGTTCGGCGAAGTCCTCGGTGGCCCACACCGCTTGCACGCCTGTGGCGCGCTCGTAGAACTCGACGAGGCGTGCCACGTCAGCGGTGATGATGCGGATCGAGACGAAGTTCATGGGGATCTCCTTGGCTGTGCCGGGTCTGCCCGGCCTTTCTGCGGGCGTGCACTCAGCAGGCTAGGAGAAATAGAGGACAGAATCGGTCCTGTATCGGCGCTAGGCTGCGAACATGCCTCGACCCACCGGCCGCGTACTGACACTTCTGGAGCTGCTGCAGTCGGGCGGCACCCGCACGGTGGCCGAACTCGCCGACCGCCTCGGCGTCGAAGGGCGCACCGTGCGGCGGTACGTGGACCATCTGATCGACCTGGACGTACCCGTGGAATCGGTGCGCGGCCGCTACGGCGGATACCGGCTCGGCCCCGGATACCGCCTGCCCCCGCTCATGCTCAGCGACGACGAGGCGCTGGCCGTGCTGCTCGGCCTGGTCGCCGGCCGCCGGACAGGGCTGACGACGACGGAGCGCACGGCGAGCGAGACGGCAGCGGCGAAGATCCGGCGGGTGCTGCCCAAGCACATCGCCCGTCGGCTCGACACCTTCCTGGACGCTCTCGCGTTCACGGATCGGCCCGGTGATTTCGACACCCCGGACGCCGATGTCCTGCTCACCCTCGCCGATGCGGTACGCCACCGCCGGCCGGTCTCGATCCGCTACACCGACCGCGGCGGACGGCTCAGCGAACGCCCGCTGCACCCTTACGGAATCGTCGCCCATGCGGGCCGGTGGTACGTCACGGGCAAGGACGCCCGGATCGACGAGGACCGAACCTTCCGGCTCGACCGCATCGCGGACGCCAGGACCCTGCCCGGCTCATTCGAAGCGCCCGCGGATCTCGATCCGGCACAGCGCGTGCTGTCGGCGTTCGCCACGGCCGAGTACCGGCACGAGGTGACCTTGCGGATCCACGGGACCGTCGGGCAGATCCGCGCCCACCTTCCCGCCGGCGTCGCGACCCTGGAGGAACACGCGCCCGTGGCGGGGGAGGACCGGGCGGGCGAGGACCGGGCGGGCGAGGACCAGGCCACCGAGCGCTGGCTGCGCGTCGAGCTGCGGGCGGAGCGGCTCGACTGGCTGCCTCCGTTGCTCGCCGCACTCGACCGGCCATTCGTCATCGAGCGCCCCGACGAACTGCGTGACCTCGTCGGCGCGCTCGCCGACCGCCTCACGTCCTACGCCCGCCGAGCCTGACAGCGTCAGCCGCCCGAGACCGTCTGCCCACCCCATTGCTCCGGAGCGACGTCCGCGAGGGTCTCCGAGAACGTCCACTGATGTCCGGCCAGGTCCTCGGCCGTGTACTGGCGCTCCCCGTACTCGAAGTCGGTCGGCTCCATGACGATCCGCGCACCGTGTTCCCGCGCCCGCGCGCAGTGGGCGCGCACGTCGTCCACCCGTACCGTCACCGAGTGCGTGACCTCGCCGGGACGCGGGGGCCTACGTTCGCCATGGGTGTCCCCGACGATCACGGCGCCGTCCCCGAAGGCGAGTTGGGCGCGGTGGTCCTCACCGATCCGCACCCGCTCGGCGAACCCGAAGGCCACGCCGAGCCACGCGACCGCCGCGCGCACGTCGGGATAGATCAGGACCGGAATCACGGTCGACGAAGGAATGGAGCGGTTCGGCTTCAGGTTCATGGCCGACTCCCTGGCAGCGGTAATCGAGGGGCGGGTGGCGCGCCGGTCGTGCCAGGCTAGCCCGTCGGTCGGCGCCGTACGTCGCCGAGTTCGCCAGGGGAGCCTCAGTGACCGCATCTCGCCTCACGCCGTTGCTGGACCAGTTCGACTTCGCCTGCCGGCGGATGGCACACCGTATGGCGGGGCCGTTGATGGACAGCGGTGACGGGTCGGACACCGGAGTCGTGCCGCTGATCGGTGAGGAGTACGTCTGGGAGCCGGTGCCGGAGTGCTGGTCGGTGCGGCGGCGGGTGGACGGGCCCGGGGCGTGTGCGACGCATCTGGCGGGCAGCGCCGACGGGGAGTGGGGGCGCGACGCGGCGCCCTACCCGCACCCGTGGCCGCCGCCCTTCACCACCATCGCTTGGCGTCTGAGCCACCTCAGCGAAATGCTGTTCCTGCGCGCCGACCACACGGCGGGCAGCCACCGCCTCACCCGGGACGACTACCTGGTCAGCGGCGACGCGACGGCGGCCGTCGCCGCCTTCGACGCCGCCGTCACCGCCTGGCGTAAGGCGCTGCTCGGCGCCGGCGACGCGGCGCTCGACACGATCGGCCACTGCACCTATCCGCACGGCAGCGACGCGGAGGAGCCGTTCGTCGACATCGTGTGGTGGGTCAACCAGGAAGTCCTGCACCACGGCGCGGAGATCGCCCTGCTGCGGGACCTCTACCGCTCACGGCGTGGGGATCAGCCCGAGCCGCTGGGCCCGTAGCACGGTGCTGATGCGATCCCGGGTGCCGAGCTTGCGGTAGATCTTCTCGACGTGCTTGTGGACCGTACGGTCCGAGATGCCGAGCCGGCGGCCGATCGCGGCGGCGGTCAGGGCGTCGGCGAGCAGGAGCAGCACGGTCAGTTCGCGGGGCGTGAGGGCGCAGTCCGCGGGCCGTTCCCGAGCGGGGCCCGGCCCGGCCGACCGCTGCCAGCCTTCCAGGAGCTGCCGCTGCTGTTCGACCGCCGCCAGCAGCGGCTGCACCTGCTCGGCAGCTCGGACCTGGTCGTCGGTGAAGTCTCCGCCGGAGCGGTAGACCATGCATCCGGTGATCGGCGTCGTCGTCCGGGGCAGCGGAATCGCCAGCACATGGTCCGCGTCCAGTACGTCGCGGATCAGGCGGGCACTCGGGCTCGCCGACCAGGCGGAACCGGCGCTACGGCGCGCGGTGAGGGGCGTCCTGTCAGGTCCGGCGGCGTAGTGGTGCGAGAACGGATACCCCGCGCGCAGCAGGCCCAGATCGGCCTCCCCGAGCCCGTCGAACGCGGCGGCGACAGCGGGCGGCATGCCCACCGTGCCCTCGTCCTCGTTCCAGTCGTCGAGCTTGTACACCAGGGTCTCGCCGCCGCACACCCCCGGCAGCGCACTGGCCAGCAGCGGCCAAAGCCGCGCGGGATCACGTTCGTTGAGCGCGGCGACGGCCACCGTCAGCATGCGCTCGTGCGCCGAACCCCGCGCCTGTCCCACGTGCCTCTCCGCTCGTCCGCCGTCTACGCAGTTGTACCCATACCGGCGACACCCTGCGCTGCCCGAGACTGCAACGGGCAACCGCGACGATCTCAGATCCTCTCACCGTGCGGGCCGCCGGAGCGGGGGACCGGCGGCCCGCCGCATGTCTTTACGCGGGGCGCACGGCGATCCGTATGGCCGCCTCCCCGGCGTTGTGGATCGACTCCTCGCGGATGACCGAACCGGGGCCGGGCGCATGGATCATCATGCCGTTGCCTGTGTACAGGCCGACGTGGCTGAAGTTGTCGTGGAAGAAGATCAGGTCTCCGGGCCGGCTCTCGGCGAGCGGGATCACCGTGCCCGTGCTCGCCTGCTCGGACGTGCTCCGCGGCAACGCGACCCCGGCGGCCTTCCACGCGGCCTGGGTGAGACCCGCGTTGTCGTACGACTCCGGTCCCACCGCACCCCACAGGCACGGCCTGCCGATCTGCGCGCGGGCGAAGGCGACGGCCCGGTCCGCCTGGGTGCCGACGGGCGTCTCGACGGCGGGGATGCCGGTGTCGAGGACGCTGGGCTGCCCCATCCGCCAGTCCACGGCGGCCGGGATGCCGGTGTCCAGGACGGAGGGCTGCCCCATCCGCCAGTCCACGGCGGCCGGGATGCCGGTGTCCAGGACGGAGGGCTGCCGCATCCGCCAGTCCTCGGCGGCCGGTATGGCCGTGTCGAGCACGGTGGGCTGCCGCATCCGCCACTCCTCGGCGGCCGGTACGCCCGTGTCCAGGACGCTGGGCTGCCGCAGCCGTATGCGCCACGCCTCGTCGGACATGGCCGCGCCCGTGTCGAGCACGGTGGGCTGCCGCATCCGCCAGTCCTCGGCGGCGGGTACGCCCGTGTCGAGCACGGTGGGCTGCCGCATCCGCCAGTCCTCGGCGGCGGGTACGCCCGTGTCGAGCACGGTGGGCTGCCGCATCCGCCAGTCCTCGGCGGCGGGTACGCCCGTGTCCAGGACGCTGGGCTGCTGCATCCGCCACGCCTCCTCGGCGGCGCGGCGGGACTGCTCCGCCGGGTCCTGCCAGGTCGGGAGGGCCTGGGGCTGGGCGGCCGTCAGCGGGGCCACGGACGTCTGCCGGGCGGTGTACCGGTACAGCAGGTCGCTGGCCGCCGCGATCTTGCGCTGGTTGGCCTGCTTGGAGCGGCGCAGCACCACCTGCCTCGGCTCCTGCGGGGCCGCGGGCAGGACCGCGGTCTCCTGGCGCTGAGCCGGCACGGCGGGCAGCGCGGCCGTAGGTCCGGCCGTCAGCTCCGCCGCGGGACGCCGGCGGGGCTCCGCGGCGGGCAGTTCGAGCACGGGCCGGGCGGGCGCCTCCAGCTCACGGGCGGCTCCGGCGGCACGCGTCTCGGAGGGCCGCTCGGACGCCTTCGGGCGGGCCGGCGCGCTGCGCTGGGCGGACATCCGGTCCGTAGGCAGGATCGCCGGAACCGTCGGGCCCAGCGACGAACGTGCCCCCCGGAACCACTGCCGGGCGATGTTGTCCAGATCGGGATCCGAGGCCCGGCCACCGGCGGCGCGGCCCCGGGGCACCGACTGCGCCCGGGTGATGTTGTGAAGACCGGTGTCGCTCTCGGCCCGGTCGTACAGGCTGCTCACCCGCTGCTGGACGTCCTCGCGGCTGGGGCCCTCGTCCCCTGTGATCGGTGCGGCGTCGGCGGTCTGTGAGAACAGGGCCACCGAGGTGAGCGCAGCGGTCGCGAGAGCGGAGTTGCGCATTCCGGGGCCGAGGCCTCCGGGGCGCGACGATCGTTCCGGCGCCATGGGAGCCGTACTCCTTCCATCTCCGCCTACCGAGTTAGCTGTCGGGTTCGGGCGGTCGATCCGGAAGGTATGCCCTACGGCCGTTGCCCTGGTGGGCAGCTGGGCCGATTCACCCCATCGTTCGGTTGGGTCCCCGGCTCCGGCTGCCACGAGGGCGCACCGGACTCGGCGGAGGCCGCACGTCCCGGCGGGGCGCCGGAGGAACTCGTGTGGCCTACCGCCAAACTAGCCAACTTGTGCGGCTCGTGTGAAGGTTGAAGGGCGGAATGTCCGATACGCTTTTGTGACCTTCGTCGTGACGTTCCGTCAGATGCGTGCTTCGTGCACACAGCGGGTGTGGAAGGCGACGGTCCGTCGCGAACGGACGGGTGTCAGGACTGACCCGACTCGTTCCCGGCCGCCCGCTCGGCGTTGCGCTTCTTGATCCGCGCACCCTCCTTGCGGACCTCCACCTGGGTCGCGCGCTCCTTCTGCAGCCACTCGGGCTGCTCCTGCTTCAGGGCGTCGATCTGTTCGGTGGTGAGCGCCTCGGTGACGCCTCCGCGGGCGAGACCGGCGATGGAGACGCCCAGCTTCTCCGCGACCACCGGACGCGGATGGGGGCCGTTCGCCCGCAGCTCGCGCAGCCACGCGGGCGGGTCGGCCTGCAACTGGCCGAGCTCGGCCCGCGAGACAGTGCTCTCCCGGAACTCGGCGGGGGTGGCCTCGAGGTACACACCCAGCTTCTTCGCCGCGGTCGCGGGCTTCATCGTCTGGGTGTTCTGGTGCGACGTCATGTGGTCAAGGGTATCGAGCGGGAACGAAGGCGCCGACCACGGCCGGTAACCTTGCAGCGTGACAGGCTCGCAGACATCCCCCACGTTCCGGCTCGCGTACGTCCCGGGGGCGACGCCCGCCAAGTGGGCGCGGATCTGGAACGAACGCCTGCCCGAGATCCCGCTGACCCTCCTCGCCGTACCGGCCGCCGACGCCTTCGGGCTGCTGCGCGCCGGTGACGCCGACGCCGGACTCGTACGGCTGCCGGTGGACCGTACGTACTTCAGCGCCATCCCCCTCTACACCGAGACGACGGTCGTCGTCGTCCCCAAGGACCACCTGATCACGGCCGTGGACGAGGTGACCCTGGACGACCTCGAGGAGGAGGTCCTCTTCCACCCGCTGGACGACGTCTTCGAGTGGGACCGGCCGCCGGGCGAGGAGGCCTTCGAGCGGCCCGCCTCCACGGAGGACGCCGTCGAGCTCGTCGCTGCCGGTGTCGGTCTCCTGATCGTCCCCCAGTCGCTGGCGCGCCTGCACCACCGCAAGGACCTCGTGTACCGGCCGGTGATCGACGCCCCCCAGTCCGGCGTCGCCCTGGCCTGGCCCGAGGAGGCCACCACGGACCTGGTCGAGGACTTCATCGGCATCGTCCGCGGCCGTACGGTCAACAGCTCCCGCGGCCGCAAGGCGGACGCGCCGGAGGCGAAGGCGAAGACCGGCGCGAAGGCCGGTGACCGGCGCACTTCCACCGGCGCAAAAACGACGGCACGCAACCCCAGGGGCAAATCCGACGTCTCCAAGGGCGCCAAGCGCAGGAAGCCCCGCCGCCGGGCGTAGCCCTCGGGTGGGGTGGCGTGGCCCTGTGTCGCACGGGTCACCTTCACCCTCTCAGGGGGAGTCTTGCTTCGCATGGGGGAGCGCTGCGAGGACAGCGCCGCGGACGAGCTGCGTACCGCCGAGGTACGTGCCGACCAGCCGCACGCCGACGCACCGCCGGCCGTCCCGGCCGACCGCGGGGGGCGCGCGCGGCTGCGCGCGGCGCTGTGGCGGTCGGCGTCCTTCGTCGGGCGCACGCTGCGCGGCGAGTGGTACGGCATCGTGGTCGATCCGGTACGGCAGCTCATGAGACGCGGGCTGTCCGCACTGACACTGGGGTTCGTGGCCGCCTTCGGCGTGATCTTCTTCCACGCGCTGGCGCAGCATCCCACCGGTGCGGTGGCGGTGCGCATCCTCGGCGGCGTCAACGCCGACCTGCCGCTGTGGCTGGCCCTCTTGCGCACGCCGGTGTCCCTGTACGTCCCGGCCCTCGACCTGCCCGTGTGGGCGGGCATCACACAGCTGTTCCTCGCCTTCGCGCTGGCCGAACTCGTCCTCGGCCGCACCAGGACGCTCGTCGTCTCGTACGCGACCACTCTGGCCGGCACCCTCATGGTGCGCGTGATGATCGCGCTCGGCGCCGGGTGGGGCGGCCTCGGACTGCCGCCCGAGGTCGGGCGGGTGCTGGACACCGGGCCGTCCGCCGCGGTCGTGGGCCTGTTCACCTACGTCGCCGTCGTCCGCCGCGCTCCCGTCCTCTTCGCGCTCACCAGCGGGTCCATGGTGTGGGAGTCGATCGCCGTGCCCAACCTGGCCGGCCGTGAGCACCTGATAGCGATAGGCGTCGCCATCGTGCTGGCCCTCCGCGGCCAAGCCCGCTCCCGGTCCCGTCCATTGATCGGTCTTCGGCGGCGTGTGCGCTCCGTGAAGTAGGGAGATCTGGCTTATCTTCGCCACGAAATCCGACATCCGGAGTAAATATGCAAAATACGGATGCACTGGTTGACGTGGCGGAAGAGACGGCGGTCGTCGCACCTCCCTGCCCTCCAGAGCGCCGCGCCCCCGTACGGTCCTTGCTCGTCGGCCTCGGCATCGTCGCGGCCGCGGGCCTGGCCGCGGTCCTCGTGCTCACCGGCGTCGGCTGGCTGAACCGGCCCGCCGTCGCCGCCTGGCGAACCGTCTGCCTGGCCATCACCGTCCAGGCGCTGCCCTTCCTGCTCCTCGGCACGGTCCTGTCGGGGGCGATCAACGCCTTCGTGCCGGCCGACCTGTTCACCCGGATCCTGCCCCGCCGCCCCGCGCTCGCCGTCCCGGTGGCCGGCGTCGCGGGGGCCGTACTGCCCGGCTGCGAGTGCGCCTCCGTGCCGGTCGCGAACAGCCTGATCCGGCGCGGTGTCACGCCGGCCGCGGCCTTCGCGTTCCTGCTGTCCGCGCCCGCGATCAACCCGATCGTGCTGACCGCCACGGCGGTCGCCTTCCCGGGCAACCCCGCCATGGTCGCCGCCCGCCTGGTCGCGTCCCTGCTCACGGCCGCCGCGATGGGCTGGCTGTGGCTCTGGCTGGGGCGCGAGGAGTGGCTACGGCAGACCGTCCGGCACACGGGCCACCAGGCGGGCGACAGCCGCTGGAGCGAGTTCCGCCTCGGCTTCCGCCACGACTTCCTGCAGGCCGGCGGGTTCCTGGTGCTGGGCGCCATGGCGGCGGCCACGTTCAACGTCGCCGTGCCGCGCTCCGTCCTCGACACCTTCTCCGGCTCGCCCTGGCTGTCGGTGCTCTTCCTGGCCGGGCTCGCCGTCCTGCTCGCCGTCTGCTCGGAGGCCGACGCCTTCGTCGCCGCCTCGCTCACCGGGTTCTCGCCCACCGCGCGGCTGGCCTTCATGGTGGTCGGCCCGATGGTCGACCTGAAGCTGATCGCCCTTCAGGCGGGCACGTTCGGGCGGGGCTTCGCGCTCCGCTTCTCCACCGCGACCACCCTCGTGGCCATCACCGCCAGCGCCCTGATCGGAGGCGCGCTGCTGTGAAACGCCACCTCCAGGTCGCGCTGCTGGTCCTGACCGGCCTCGGCCTGCTGCACGCCTCCCTCTTCACCGACCTCTGCCTGCGCTACGTCAAGGAGGGCCAACGCCCCATCCTGATCGCCTCCGGCGCACTGCTCGTGCTGCTGGGCCTGGCGGGAGCGATCCTGGACCGCACGGCACCCGAGGACCACGGCCACGCACACGGCCACGACCACTCCGCCGTCCCCCGCGTCGCCTGGCTGCTCTTCCTGCCGGTGCTGAGCCTGCTCTTCTACGCCCCGCCCGCCCTCGGCGCCTACACGGCCGCACGCACGCACGACAAGGCCGTGAAGAAGGAGCAGCACTTCGACCCGCTGCCCGCGACCAGCCCCCTGCCGATGACCCTCTCGGACTTCACCGCCCGGGTCCAGCAGGACCCGAAACAGGCGATCAGAAGCCGCAGCATCCAGATGACCGGCTTCGTCACCCCGGCCGGTCAGGGCGGCGGCTGGTATCTGACCCGGATCATCTTCACCTGCTGCGCGGCCGACTCCCAGTCGGTCAAGGTCCGCATGTACGGCACCCCCGCCCCACCCGCCAACACCTGGCTGGCCGTCAGCGGAACCTGGCACCCCGCCGGCGCCCTCGGCACCAAGTCGGCCCCGGCGGCCCTGGACGTCCATCACACCGACCACATCGCCCCACCGATCAACGCCTACACGGACGACCTCCCGCTCACACCGTCCTGACGAGGGCGTCGCCGCAGAACGCGGGCGCGCGGCCGGCACCGGCCCGGTGCAAGCCGCCGTCACACCTCGAAATACAACTCGAACTCATCCGGATGCGGCGGTAGTTGCAGCGCTGCGATCTCGTGGGTGCGCTTGAGGTCGATCCAGGTGGCGATCAGGTCGGAGGTGAAGACGTCGCCCTGGAGGAGGTACTCGTGATCGGGATGCGGACGCAGGCGGAGCGGTTGCGCTGCGAGTGGACGAGGTTGACCGGCGTCTCGAAGCCGGGGACCAGGCGGTGGTAGGAGTTCACCGTCGGATTGGCGAACGCCGGCAGGGACGGCGCGTGCTTGAGCAGGCCGCCGATGTTGTGGCGGGCGGACTCCGACAGCCCGGCGTAGCCCTCCTCGTCGTAGAAGGGTGGGTTGCCGGCCTGCCCCAGGGACTGGTGGGCGTGCATGCCGGAGCCGTTGTCGCCGAAGATCGGCCTGGGCACGAAGGCCGCGGTCCTGCCGTCGCGCCAGGCGACGTTCTTGACGATGTACTTGTAGAGCTGCAGGTCGTCGGCGGCGTGCAGCAGCGTGTTGAAGCGGTAGCTGATCTCGGCCGCCTGGCCCGCGGTGCCGACCTCGTGGTGCCGCTTCTCGACGAGGATGCCGCACTTGATGAGTTCGCCGGTCACCGGGGCGTGGATGAAGAAGTTCACGATCGGCGTCGTGTCCTTGCGGAACGAGTCGAGTCGGGCCGTGCGCAGGTCGGCACGCAGCGCCATGTCGGACTCGTGGATGGCCTGGAAGCCGCGGATCGACGAACCGTCGAACGCCAGCTCCTCGTCCGGGGCGAAGGTCTCCACCGGCACCGTGAAGCGCTGCATGGTCCCCGGCAGATCGCAGAAGCGGACGTCCACGAACTTCACGTCCTCGTCCGCGATGAACTTCCGTGCTTCCTCGGCATCCTGGAACATCCCGGTCACCGTCCACGAGGCGGGGCGCCGTGCCGTGCTGAGCGCTGTAGGCACGGGGTGGGGGGCCGCGGGAGCGTGCTGCGACGGACAGAGCGGGCGCCCGATGGCAGAATCGGGTGCGTGGACCAGGGGATCCTCGAGCGCGAGCCCGAACTGGCACTGCTGGCCACGGCCGCGCGGGAGGCGGCGGACGGGGCCGGGTCGGTGGTGCTCGTCTTCGGCGAGGCCGGAATCGGCAAGTCGAGCCTGGTGAGAGCCATGCCCGACCGGCTGCCCCTGCCGGCGCGCGTGCTCGTCGGACAGTGCGACGACCTCGCCACCCGGCGCCCGCTCGGCCCCTTCCGCGACCTTGTCGGCAGCGTCGGCGCCGAACTGGCCCGCGCGGTCACCGACGGTGGCGACCGCCAGCGCGTCTACGAGGCCCTGCACGGAGAGCTGGCCGTGACTCCGCACCCCGCAGTACTCGTCGTCGAGGACGTGCACTGGGCCGATGAGGCCTCCCTGGACGCCCTGCGCTTCCTGGTGCGGCGCATGGAGCGGCTGCCCGCCCTGCTCGTGCTCACCTACCGCGACGACGAGCTCAGCCGCGGACACCCGCTGCGCCACCTCCTCGGCCAGGTCTCCCGCGCACCCCGCGTGCACCGCCTGCCCCTGGCCCGGTTCTCCCTGGACGCCGTGCGCACCCTCAGCGGCACCGGCCGGCTCGACCCGGCGCAGGTGTTCGCGGTGACGTCCGGCAACCCCTTCTTCGTCGCCGAGGTCGTCGCGGCGGGCGGCACCGGGGGAGTGCCCCCGACCGTCGTCGAGGCCGTACTCGCCCGGCTGCGCGGACTGGACCCGGCCACCGTGGACGCGCTGGAACAGCTCGCCGTCGTCCCCTCGGCCGTGGAACGCCCGCTGATCGACGCACTGCTCCCGCCCGGGGTGGCCGTCCTCGCGGCGGCCGAGCAGCGCGGGCTGCTGGCCGTGACACCGGAACGGGTCGCGTTCCGGCACGAGCTGATCCGCCGGGCGGTCGTCGACTCCGTGCCCACGGCCCGGCGCATCGAGCTCAACCGCAACGTCCTCGCGGCCCTCGTCGCCCGCCCCGGCTCCGACGCGGCGCGCATCGTGCACCACGCGGCGCAGGCGGGTGACCAGGACGCCATCGCCCGCTACGGGCCCGACGCGGCCCGCGACGCCTCCTCGGCCGGCTCCCATCGCGAGGCAGCCGCCCAGCTCGGGCTCGTCCTGCAGCAGCGCCACCGCTACGCTCCGCCCGACCTCGCCGACCTGCTCGAACGCTTCGCCGTGGAGAGCTACACCATCGCGGACTCGGCCGCCGCTGTCGCCGCCCAGCGCGAAGCCGTCGCCCTGCGCCGCTCGCTCGGCGACATCCCCGCCCTCGGCGCCGACCTGCGCTGGCTCTCCCGCATCCACTGGTGGGCCGGCGACGCGGACGAGGCCCAGGACGCCGCCCGCGAGGCCGTGAGCGTCCTGGAGCACGCGGGCGACGACCGGCTGCTGGCCCTCGCGGTCAGCAACATCGCCCAGCTGCGGATGCTGAACGACCGCTACCCCGAGGCCGTCGCACACGCAGAGCGCGCGATCACCCTGGCCCAGAAGGCCGAGGACACGGCGATCCTCTCGCACGCCCTCAACAACGTCGGCACGGCCCGCTGGCGCGCCGGCGACCCGGGCGGACGCAAGCAGCTGGAGGAGAGCCTCGACGTCGCCCTCGCCGCCGGTGAGGTCGAGCACGCCTGCCGCGCCTACGCCAACCTCATCTGGACCCTGCTCGACCACCTCCAGTACACCGAGGCCGACCGCTACCTGCCCCCGGCCATGGACCTCGCCGACCGCGCCGAGCACCTCGGCTTTCTGACCTACCTCCACGTCGAACTGGCCATACGCCGCCTCGCCGCCGCCGACTGGGAGGACGCCGAACGGCACGCCGAGTTCGGCATCCACGACTTCCTGCCCGCGCGCTCCCCGGCGCTGACCGTCCTGGCCCGGGTGCGCACCCGCACCGGCCGCCCCGGCGCCGGAGAACTCCTCGCCGAGGCCCAGAAGATCGCCGTCCGCACCCGCGAGCTCCAGCGGACCGGCCCCGTCGCGGCCGCGCTCGCGGAGGCCGCCTGGCTGCGCGGCGACCACGCCGCCGTCGTCGAGGCCGCCACCCCGGTCCATGCCCAGGCCCGCGACCTGCCCGGCGTCCCCTATCGCGCCGAGCTCGGCTACTGGCTCACCCGGGCCGGCCACCCGGTCCCGCTCGAGGACTCCGACCACCCGTACGCACTCCAGGTCCGCGGCCACTGGCGGGAGGCGGCCGCGCTGTGGCAGGCGGCCGGCTGCCCCTACGAGCACGCCGCCGCCGTTGCGGAGAGCCCGCACCCGGCCGACAAGATCGAGGCGCTCGCCGCACTCGACGCCCTGGGCGCCGAACCGCTGGCCCGGCTGATCCGCGCCGAGCTGCGCGGGCTGGGCGTCAAGCACATCCCGCGCGGCCCGGTCGCCGCGACCCGCGGCAACCCCGCGGGCCTCACCGAACGCCAGCTGCAGGTCATGCGGCTGCTCGCGCAGGGCCTGACCAACGCCGAGATCGCCGCCCGGCTCGTGGTGTCCGTGCGTACCGTCGACAACCACGTCCGGGCGGTCCTGGACAAGCTGGACGCGCCCACCCGCCGCCACGTCGCCGACCGGGCATCGGGGCTCGGACTCCTCCCCGACCACGAAACGTAGGTAATCGCCGGGCCCGAGCTAGGTGACGGCCACGGATGCCTGGGCCCGCGCAACACGTGTAGAACGTGCAGATCGGCCCGTCTCCGACCAAACGGGGGATATCGCATGTCCAGTACACCAGCACAGGCCGCCCGCAGTGAACTGTCCGGCTTCAACGGGGAGCTGATCGGCCCCGAGGACTCGGGCTACGACGAGGCCCGCGCCGTCTACAACGCGATGATCGACCGGCGCCCCGCGCTCGTCGCCCGCTGCGGCGACGCCGATGCCGTCGCCCGCGTGATCGGCTTCGCCCGCACCCACGACCTGCCGCTCGCCGTCCGCGGCGGCGGCCACCACGGTGCCGGCATGGGCACCGTGGACGGGGGAGTGGTCGCCGACCTCTCCCCCCTGAAGGACATCCAGGTCGACCCCGCCGCCCGCACCGTCCGCGTCGGCGGCGGCTGCGTATGGGGCGAGGTGGACCGCGCCACCAACCCGCACGGCCTCGCCACACCCAGCGGCATCGTGTCCACCACCGGCGTCGGCGGCATCGCCACCGGCGGCGGACTCGGCCACCTCACCCGCAAGTGCGGACTGACCATCGACAACATGCTCTCCGCCGACGTCGTCCTCGCCGACGGGCGGCAGGTGCGCGCGAGCGCCGACGAGAACACCGACCTGTTCTGGGCGATCCGCGGCGGCGGCGGCAACTTCGGAGTCGTCACCTCCTTCCAGTTCCGGCTGCACGAGGTCGGCACCGTCGTCGCCGGACCGACCTTCTGGCCCGTCGAGATCAGCTCCGAAGTCCTCTCCGCCTACCGGGACTTCCTCCCGAACGCGCCCCGCGAGCTGAACGCCTTCTTCCTCTACGGCACCGTCCCGCCCGCCCCGCCGTTCCCCGAGGAGATCCAGCTGCGCAAGACGGCCGGCGTCGTCTGGTGCTACGCGGGCAACGACCCCGAGGCGGCCGCACGCGGGATGGCCCCGCTGCTCGACGCCCTGCCGGAGCCGATGCTGCACTTCGTCGCGCCGATGCCGCACCCGGACCTGCAGTCCATGTTCGACGGGCTCTACCCGCCCGGCCACCAGTGGTACTGGCGCGCCGACTTCGTCGACGAGATCCCCGACGAGGCCGTCGAACTCCACGCCAAGTTCGGCGCCGAGGTGCCCACCGTCCAGTCGACGATGCACCTCTACCCGATCGACGGAGCCGCCCACGACGTCGGCCCCGAAGAGACCCCCTGGGGCTACCGGGGCGCCCGCTGGTCGACCGTCTACGCAGGCGTCGACGCCGACCCCGCCAACGCCGAGCTGATCAAACGGTGGGCGGTCGACTACTCCGACGCCCTGCACCCGTACTCGGCGGGCGGCGCGTACGTGAACATGATGATGGACGAGGGCCAGGAGCGTGTCCGCGCCAGCTACGGCTCCAACTACCAGCGGCTGGCCCGGATCAAGGCGGAGCTCGACCCGGGCAACGTCTTCCGCCTCAACCAGAACATCCGGCCCAGCTGACGGGCCTGCCCGGCAGCAGTCTCAGCCACCAAGTGGCGTACGGAACAGGCGCCTTGCTCACCAGGCGTCGATGAACGGGCGGTGCCCCGGGCGGGGGACGGGGCACCGCTCCAACGCCGCGACCACCCAGTCCCGCGACCCGGCCGGGTCGATGACCGCGTCGATCTCCAGCGCGGCCGCCGCGTTGACCGCCTTCCCGCGTTCGTACAACTCGGCGACCCGCTGTTCGAAGACACGCTCACGCTCGGCCGGGTCCGCGATCGCCTCCAGCTCCTTGCGGTGGCCGAGCCGCACCGCGCCCTCCAGTCCCATCCCGCCGAACTCGCCGCTCGGCCAGGCGGCCGTGGCCAGGGGAGCCCGGGTCGAGCCGCCCATCATCGCCATCGCGCCGAGCCCGTAGGCCTTGCGCAGCACCAGACTCACCAGCGGCACCCGCAGATTGGCGCCGGTCACGAAGAGCCGCGCGAAGTGCCGTACGGTGGCGGTCCGTTCGGCCTCCGGGCCGACCATGAACCCAGGGGTGTCGCACAGCGAGACCACCGGCAGCCCGAAGGCGTCGCACAACTGCAGGAAGCGGGCCGCCTTGTCGGCCGCGTCCCGGTCGATCGCCCCGCCCAGATGCGCCGGGTTGTTCGCCAGCAGGCCCAACGGCCGCCCCTCGACACGCACCAGACACGTCAGGACACCTACACCGAACCCGGACCGCAGCTCCAGCACCGAACCCGTGTCCGCCAATCCCGCGACGGCCGTGCGCATGTCGTACGCCCGCCGCCGGTTCTCCGGCACCACGTGGCGCAGCAGCCGCCGGTCCGGCGCCTCCCAACTCCCCTGCGTGCCCTGGAAGTACGACAGATACCGCCGCGCGACCCGCACCGCCTCCGCCTCGTCGGCGACGGCGATGTCCACCACCCCGTTGGGCACCTGCACCGACAGCGGCCCCACCTCCTCGGGCCGGTACACACCCAGCCCACCGCCCTCGATCATCGCGGGCCCGCCCATCCCGATCGTCGCGTCCGGGGTGGCGATCACCACGTCGCAGCAGCCGAGCAGTGCCGCATTGCCCGCGAAGCACCGCCCCGAGGCGATGCCGACCAGCGGCACGAGCCCGCTGAGCCGTCCCATCCGCTGGAAGGTGGTCACGTCCAGACCCGCCACGGACGTGGTGTCGGTGTCCCCGGGCCGCCCACCGCCGCCCTCCGCGAACAGCACGACGGGCAGCCGCCGTTCCTCGGCGACCTCCAGCATCCGGTCGGTCTTGCGGTGGTTCTGCAGCCCCTGGGTGCCGGCCAGGACCGTGTAGTCGTACGACATCGCCACGCACGGCTCGCCGCCCACCCGCCCGGTGCCGCAGACCAGGCCGTCCGCGGGCGTCGAGCGGATCAGGTCGTCCAGGGAGCGGCGCCGGCGCTGGGCGGCGATCGCGAGGGCGCCGAACTCGGTGAACGATCCCGCGTCGCACAGGTCCTCGATGTTCTCGCGGGCGGTGCGCCGGCCGAGCGCGTGCCGCTTGGCGACCGCCTCCGGCCGGTTCTCGTCCAGCCCGAAGGAGTGGCGGTGCACCGCCTCGGCGAGATCCGCGCGCACCGCGTCCGGATCGACCGGCTCCACCTCGGGCCCGTCCTCCTGCACGCCGCTGACGCCGTCCATGACGGCCAACACCGCCCCCTCGCCCACCGTTTGACCCACGCGCGCGTGCAGCAGCCGTACGACTCCGGAGCCGGGTGCCCGCACCACGTGCTCCATCTTCATGGCCTCAAGGACCAGCAACTGCTGCCCCGCGCAGACCGGTTCACCGGGGGAGACGTCGACGGAGACGACGGTGCCGCCCAGCGGCGCGAGGACCGTGCCGTCGGCTCCCGCGGCTTCCGGCGCGGTCTCCTCGACGACCTGTGTGTGCGCCCAGAACGCCGGCCGCGCAAGAACGTCCCGCAGCAACGGAATCCCCGTGCGCACCCCCTCCACGCCGAACTCGCCCAGCGCCCGTCGCACCCGCGTGACGGCCGCCTCGACCCCGCCGTACGGCACATGTGCGACCACCTTCGCGAGCAACGGGTCGTAGCGCGACCCGACGTCACTCCCGGCCCGCACGGCCGTGTCGACCCGCACCCCGGGCCCGGTCGGCACGTCGAAGCGCGTGATCCGTCCGGTCGACCCGGCGTTGACCCGCGCCTGCACGGCGAACCCGCGCGGCGCGGCGGGCGGCCCCGACAGTCCCAGCCCGTCCAGCGTGGCCCCGGCGGCAAGGCGCAACTGCACGGCGACCAGGTCCAGTCCCGTCACCTCCTCGGTGACCGTGTGCTCCACCTGCAGACGGGGGTTGGCCTCGATGAAGTGGAACCGGTCGTCCAGGACCAGGAATTCGAAGGTGACCAGGCTCGAACAGCGAACGGCCCGCGCCAGCCGCAGCGCACTGTCGAGGATCTTCTCCCGTACGGTGTCCGGGAGTTCGGGCGCGGGCGCGATCTCGATCAGCTTCTGATGGCGCCGCTGCGTACTGCAGTCCCGGTCCCACAGATGCGTGACGGCTCCCGTGGCGTCTCCGACGACCTGCACCTCCACGTGCCGGGCATCCTCCAGCAGGCGTTCCGCGTACAAGTCGCCCCGGCCGAATCCCTGTTGCGCCTCCGAAGCGCACCGCTCCCACGCCTCGTCCAGCTCCTCGGCCCGTCGCACCACCCGCATGCCGCGCCCGCCGCCCCCGCCGACCGCCTTGATCATCACCGGGCCCTGAGCGAGGAACGCGCGCGCCTCCTCGAGTCCTCCGTGCGCCCCCGGCAGCACCGGAACACCTGTGGCCACGGCGATGTCACGGGCCCGCACCTTGTCCCCGAAGACGTCCAGCACCTCCGGAGCGGGCCCGACGAACGTGATGCCGGCCGCCAGGCACCGTCGCGCGAAGTCCGCGTCCTCGCTCAGGAAGCCGTAACCGGGGTGGAGGAAGTCGCAGCCGGTGCTCCGCGCGGCGGCGATCAGCGCGTCTCCGTCCAGGTAGCCGCCGACCGGCACGGCCTCGTCGGCCGCCCGGACGTGCGCGTCGTCCCCCTCGGCGTACACGGCGACCGAGCGCAGCCCGGCCTCCGACGCGGCGCGCAGCACGCGCACGGCGATCTCACCGCGGTTGGCGACCAGCACGGCGGCAGAACCCATGGGAGCCCTCCAGGACACGGGTCCCAACGGACCTCATCGACCGGCCCCGCCATGCTCATTGACATTGACGTCAACGTCAATACGCTCCACGCATGGCACGCACGCACAAGGCCTGGGCGGTCCGCACCGCCCGCGACCGCACCGAGGCCCCGGCCCGCGCCCGGCTCCTGGAGGCGGCCGAGACCGTCTTCACGCGGCTCGGCCTGGGCCCGGCCACGGTCGCCGACATCACCGCCCGGGCCGAGGTCTCCCGGGCCGGCTTCTACGTGTACTTCGCCTCGAAGGAGGAGATCTTCCGCGTCCTCGCGGTGGGCGTACGGGACGCGTTCCTCGCCGCGCAGGAGGTGCCGGGCGTCGACAGCGGCGACACGCGCGCCGTCGCCGAGGCATCCGTCGGCGCCTTCATCGCCGCCTGCGCCCGCCACCAGCCGCTGCTCGTCCTGCTGGAACAGCAGGCCCGCACCGACCCCGACGTAGCGCGCCTGTGGGAGGAGATCCGCGAACGGCCCGTCCGCCGCCACGCCCGCTACATCCGCCGCCTCGCCGACCGGGGCGAGGCGTCCCCGGTCGCCGAACCGCTCGCCGTGGCCCGCGCCGTGGGCGGCATGTGCGCCGAGTTCGCCCGCCGGGTCGCCGCACGGCCCGACATGTACGACGCGGCCGTACGCGACGTGACCACCATGTATCTGCATCTGCTCGGAGCCGGTACGTCCCGAACGGTGCGAGTTCAGGAGGACCGGGCCGAAACAGTGCGGGATCAGGAGGACCGGGCCGAGCGTACGAGCCAGTCGTAGGCGCCGCGCGCCGTGAACTCCTCCTGTCCGCCGCGCAGCAGCAGCCCCGCCGTGGCGAACTCCGGGGCACCGGCCTGCTCGGCGACGTACGGGATCGCGATGCAGCGCATGCCGGCGGCGTGCGCGGCGGCGGCGCCCGGCACGGCGTCCTCCAGGACCACGCAACCGGCCGGGGCCACCCCCAGGCGCCGGGCCGCCTCCAGGAAGACGTCCGGGGCGGGCTTGCCGCGCGAGACCTCCTCGGCCGACACCACGGTGCGCAGGAACGCGTCCAGGCCGGTGCCCGCCAGGATCGCCTTGATCGCCTCCGGCGACGAACCCGAGGCCACGGCCATCGGCACGCCGTCCGTCGCGAGCAGCTCCACGAACTTGCGCATCTGCGGGTACGCGCGCGTGGCCGTGCGGGCCAGCTCCAGATAGCGGCGGTCGGTGTCGGCGAGCAGCTCCTCGGCGGAGGCCGAGAGGCCGTACTCCCGCTTCCACAGGGCGGCCGTCTCCTGCGTGCTGACGCCGACGTACCGCTCGTGCTCGGCCCAGGTGAAGTCCGCGACGCCGTGCTCGGCGAGGGTCCGGCGGCCCGCCTCGTAGTAGTTCGGCTCGCTGTCCACGAGCGTTCCGTCGAGATCGAAGATGACCGCGGTGCCGCCGAGCTTGCTCATGGCCCCAGCATGGCAAAGGTCGCGCGCGGGCCGCGCGCCGTCACCTCCGGGCCGCGCGGCCGATCGACTCGACCAGCGGCAGCAGCCGCTGCGGGACGCGCTCGCGCAGGGCCACCTCGGAGCGGGTGCGGACGACGCCGGGCAGGCTGATCAGCTTCTGGATCACATCTTCCAGATGCTCGTTGTCGCGGGCCACGACCCGGGTCAGCAGATCGCCGCCGCCCGTGATCGAGAAGGCCTCGACGATCTCCGGCACCGCGGCCAGCGCTTCCCCGACGTCGTCCAGATGCCCCTGCGTGACCTCGATGTGCACGAACGCGAGCACCGGATGACCGAGCGCGGCCGGCGAGAGCGTCGGGCCCGTACCGGTGATCACGCCGTCCCGCTCCAGCCGGTCGAGCCGCGCCTGAAGCGTGCCCCGGGCGACACCCAGGATGCGGGCGTACTCGCGCACGCTGGTGCGCGGCTGCTCCATCAGCAGCCGCAGGATCCGGGTGTCCAGCTCGTCGACCGCCATGGCGCCCGGCCTCCTGTGTCGTCCGATATGGATGTGGTCCGATTCGGATGTGGTCCGATGCGTGTGGTCCGATGGTCCGCCCATGAACGCTCCTGGACCGAAATGACTGTGCCAATGGCCCAGCATAGTTCAGTCCGCTTGAGCCAGCAGCAGTCCAGATGCTGCAATGTGGGTGTCGATGGCGCTGCGGAACCCCGCGGCGCCTTTTTCATGCCGTGGTTCGAGGGGCGGGAAGCAGTTGCTGAAGAGGGTGTTCGTGGCTCCGGACCCGGGGCGGACGCGGCTGCGCTTCGCCGCCCGCGCCGTCCTCGGCATCGGCCTCGCCGTCGTCGTCTGCGGCCTGGCCGGCCTCTCCCTCGTCGGCACCGTCATCGGCGGCCTGGCCGCCCTGCTCGCCCTGTTCACCGTCTCCGACGCCACGGTCCGCGGGCAGGCCGTCAGCACCGCGCTGCTGCCCGCCGTCGGCCTCCCGGTGCTCGCCGCCGCGGCCGTCCTGCACGACTTCCCGGTGGCCCGCGACCTCACCTTCCTCGCGATCACCGGCGCCGGCGTGTACGCGCGCCGCTGGGGCCCGCGCGGTCACAGCCTCGGCGTGTTCGCGTTCATGACCTTCTTCATGGCGCAGTTCCTGCACGCGACCACCGACCGGCTGCCCGAGCTGTACGCCGCCGTCGTCCTGTCCCTGCTCACCACCTCGGCCGTGCGCTTCGGCCTGTGGTGCTACGAGGCCGACCTGCCTCCGGCACCCGTGCCGGCCCCGCCGGCCGGCAGCGGTCTCGTCCGCGTCACCACGCGCCAGGCCGTCCAGGCCACCGCCGGCGCGGGCTTCGCGCTGGTCGTGGGCCAGCTGGTGTCAGGACAGCGCTGGTACTGGGCCGTCGGCGCCACCTGGTGGGTCTTCGTGAACACCGCCTCGCGCGGCGAGACCCTGGTCCGCGGCTTCCGCCGGGTCCTCGGCACGGTGATCGGCATCGGCCTCGGCGTGCTGATCGCCGTCCCCCTGCACGCGGCGGCGGTTCCGTCGGCCGCACTGCTCGCCGCCTGCGTCTTCGGCATCTTCTACTCGGCCGCGGTGTCGTACACCTGGATGATGCTCTGCGTCACGCTGCTCGCCGAACTCCTCTACGGCCTGCTGGGCGTGCTCACCCCCGCTCTGCTGGCCCTGCGCGCGGTGGAGACCGGCGTCGGCGCGCTCGGCGCCGCGCTCGCGGTGCTCTTCGTCCTGCCCGTCACCACGCACGCCGTCACCCACGACTGGATCCAGCGCGCGCTGCGTTGTGTCCACGCGTGCACCGCGGAGGCGGCCGCACGGCTGGCCGGCTCCGCGGACGCCGACCCTGCGCGCCGGATCGCGGAACTGGAGCTGCTGCTCGGCCGGGTCCGGATGTCGGTCGCGCCCCTGGTCCACCCGCTCAACCCGATGCTCGGCCGCAAGCGGCGCGCCCGCCGGGTCCTGGCCCTGCTCGACGACTGCGCCCGCGAGACCCGCGGCCTCGTCGCCGTCGCCGCCGACCCGGAGGCCTCCCACGACGCCCGCCTGGCCGCGGCCTGCTGGCGTGTGGAAGCGGCGGTCGAGGCCCTCACCGGCGGCGGCGACCACATCACGGCCACCCCGCAGACCCCCGCCACAGAGCCCGCCCTGGCCCACCTCCACGGCCTGGAACGCGCCCTGGCGGAACTGGCGACGCCGCTACGGACACCCTCGGGCTCGCGTCTCGTCGGAGCGTGATGCCGTCCGGCGGATCGCGGTCGGTCTGCCGGAGCCCGGAGTCCGCGGCCCGGAGCCCGGAGCCTCTCGTGGTCTAGACCGCAGATGATCGACTGCTAACGTCGCCCCGAGGCACAGGACCGAGAGGGGACAGCGGTGACAGGTGGCGGTGGGCGGCGACAGCGGGCCTTCATCGGGTCGTTCACGGCGGCCGGCGGCCCCGGGATCGTGACGGCGGCCGTGGCCGCGGACAGCGGCGCGCTGACGGCCCTCAGCCGGGTGGACTCCGTGGCGGACCCGTCCTACCTGGCGCTGGCGCCCGGCGGGCAGATCCTCTACGCGGTCAGCGAGACCGCCGAGGGCGCGGTGGCCGCGTTCCGGGTGACGGGGGAGCGGCCGGTCAAGGCCGGAGCGCCCGTGCGCGTCGGCGGCGACAGCCCCACGCATCTGAGCGTCCACGACGGCCACGTCCTGACCGCCAACTACGGCTCCGGCAGCGTCACCACCGTGCCCGTCCGCGGCGACAGCACCCTCGCGGGGACCGCGTCCGACGTCCTGCGGCACAAGGGCTCGGGCCCGCACACCCTCCGCCAGCAGGGACCGCACGCCCACCAGGTGCAGCCGGACCCCAGCGGCCGCTGGATCGTCAGCGTCGACCTCGGCACGGACTCGGTCCGTGTGTGCGCCCTCGCCGGGGGCCGCCTCGAAGTTCACCGGGAGATCCCCCTGCGGCCCGGTTCAGGACCGCGTCACCTGGCCTTCCACCCGGACGGCACGCGCGCGTACGTGCTCGCCGAACTGACACCGACCGTCACCGTCTGCCGCTGGGACGCCGCGGCCGGCCTCCTGGAACCGCTGACCGTCGGGCAGGTGCTGCCAGGCGTCCCGTCCGGCGACGCCTACCCGTCCGGCATCGTCGCCTCCTCCGACGGCCGCTTCGTGTGGACCGCCACCCGCGGCGAGGACGTCCTGTCGACCTTCGCCGTCGAGGGCGAGGAGCTGCGGCTGATCGGCACCGTGCCCTGCGGCGGCCACTGGCCCCGCGCGATCGCCGAGTCCGGCGGATTCCTCTACGTCGCCAACGAGCGCTCAGGGGAGGTCGCCTGGTTCGCCGTCGACCCGGAGACGGGCCTGCCGCGCTACGAGGGCGCGCTCGGCGTCCCCGCCGCCTCCTGCGTGATCTTCGACTGAGTACCGGGTCCGGAGACCGCGCACACGCCGAAGGGCCCGCTCCCGGACGGGGAACGGGCCCTTCGGCGTTCGTACGGTGCTGTGGTCCGCGTCAGCGGACCGGCGTGCCCTGCGGCTGCGGCGGGGCGATGCCCAGCGCCGACGTGTACTTGGCCAGCGCGAGCTTGCCGATCGCCGGGTAGGGGCCGAGCGCCTCGGCGGCGGAGCAGCCCGCCTCCTTGGCCGCCTCACCGATCAGGCCCGGGTCGATCTCCGGCCCTATCAGGTACGGCGCGAGTGCCAGCTGCTGCGAGCCCGAGTTGCGCAGCTGCTCGGCGACGGCCCCGATCGAGCCGTCCTGGTCGAGCGCCGCAGCCATCACCGGCACCGCGAGGCGCGCGGCGAGCAGCATGCCGGTGATCCCGGCCGCCTGCACGGCCTCGTCACCGCCGACCGCCGCCAGGATGATGCCGTCCGCCGCGGTCGCCACGGTGAACAGACGGGCGCGGTCGGCGCGGGCCAGACCGGACTCCGACAGACGCACGTGCAGCGCCTCGGCGAGCAGCGGGTGCGGGCCCAGCACATCGGTCAGGTCGGCCGCGATACGGCTGTCCATCACGGCCTGGCGGATCCGCCGCAGCAGCGCGCCGTCCGGGCCGGCCAGCAGCGGCACGACGACGGCGACGGGACCGTCGGGCTCCTTGACGTCAAGACCGGCGGCCTTGGCCCGCTCGTAGCGGGCCGTGCGCTCCTCGGCGGCGTGCGTGAGTACAGCCTGCAGCGTCGGGAACTCCGTGTCGTCCCCGTCCAGGTACGCAATGCGGGCGTCCAGGCCGGGCAGCTCGGAGCGCGCGATGCTCACGACCTCCTCGGCGAGGCTGCGCGTGGCGGCAGCGGGAGTGCCCGGCACCGCGAGAACGAGCGCGGGCGCGCCCTCGGGAGCCGCCAGCGGCTCGGGTCGGCGGTGCCGCCCGGGCTGGCGAGGTCGCGGCATTCGTACTGGCAGGCCGGACGCGGGTCCAGTGGCTGAGCTCATGGCGACGCATGTTACTGGCTTCTTGGGCTCCCCTGTTCGGGGAGGGTGCAGGTGAGCGGTATCCGTCCGGTTTTGTCTGATGAGTTACGTACGGAGGGGAACCGACCAGCCTGCCGGGGTTAATGCCTGGCCGGCGGATCAGACCCTAGTCGCCCGGCCCGGTCACCACGCTCAGCATCGCGGCGTCACCCGGCAGGGTGAGCGCTCCCGCGGCGAGATCGAGGGCGATCCGCACCGAGCCCGCGAGCGGGTCTCCGGCGGCGGGTACCAGCGGGGCGTGCGGCAGCCGCTCCGCGAGTTCTTCCTTCAGCGGGACGAGCAGCGGGTCACCCATCTTCAGCAGGCCGCCGGTGACGGACACCCGGGGCTCTCCCGCGTCCGGGCAGACCGCGGCGGCCGACTCGGCCATGTGCCGGGCGGCGGAGCGCAGGATGCCCGCGGCGACCGGATCGCCGTCGGCGAGGGCGGCCACCTGCGGTGCGAAGGTGGCGAGGACGGCGGGGCGGTCCTCGCGGGGGTAGAGCCGGCCCGGCAGGCCCCGCATCGGGCCGAACAGCTCCTCGGCGCGAGCCATCAGCCCGGCCGAACCGCCGGGTCTGCCGTCGTACGCGCGCAGGGCCGCCTCCAGACCGGCCCGCCCGATCCAGGCGCCGCCGCCGCAGTCGCCCAGCAGATGACCCCAGCCGTCCGCGCGGCGCCAGCGCGTCAGGTCGGTGCCGACGGCGATCAGTCCGGTGCCGGCGGCGACCACGGCGCCGGGGTGCGGCCCGAGCGCGCCCACATACCCGGTCACGGCGTCGGCGACGAGGGCGACCGAGCGGATGCCGAACTCCCGCGCCAGCGCACCGGGCAGCTCGGCCCGCAGCGCCTCGCCCAGGCTGGCGAGTCCGGCGGTACCCACGGCGGCCGTGCGCAGCGCACCGACTCCGGACTCGGCTCTCAACTCCCGGACCATCGGCACCAGTTGGGCCATGAAATGCCCGGGATCGATACCCCGGGCCCCGGTGTGCACCGGCTCCCGCGTCTCCCGCCGGCCCAGCGGACCGCGCTCTGTGCTGCCGATGACGACCCGCAGTCCGGAACCCCCCGAGTCGACGGCGAGGACCCCGTCCTCCGGGCCGCTCACGGCAGGCGCCAGTCCACCGGCTGTCCGCCCTGTCCGATCAGCAGGTCGTTGGCCCGGCTGAAGGGACGCGAGCCGAAGAAGCCGCGGTCGGCCGACATGGGGGAGGGGTGGGAGGACTCCACCGACGGAAGCGTGCCGAGCAGCGGGCGCAGATTGCGGGCGTCGCGGCCCCAGAGGATGGACACCAACGGCTTCCCGCGCCCGGCGAGGGCCCGGATGGCCTGCTCGGTGACCTCCTCCCAGCCCTTGCCGCGGTGCGCGGCCGGCTTGCGCGGGGCCGTGGTCAGCGCCCTGTTGAGCAACAGCACGCCCTGCTCGGTCCACGGCGTGAGGTCACCGTTGGAGGGCTGCGGCAGCCCCAGGTCGGTGTGCAGCTCGCGGTAGATGTTGATGAGACTGCCGGGCAGCGGACGCACCTCGGGTGCCACCGAGAACGACAGTCCCACCGCATGTCCCGGTGTCGGATAGGGGTCCTGACCGACGATCAGAACCCGTACGTCGTCGAAGGGTTGCTGGAAGGCCCGTAGAACATTCGGCCCGGCCGGCAGGTAGGTGCGCCCCGCTGCGATCTCCGCGCGGAGGAAGTCGCCCATCTCGGCGATCCGTCCGGCGACGGGTTCCAGGGCCTTCGCCCAGCCTGCTTCGACGATTTCATGCAAGGGTCGTGGTGCCACGGGCGTCACCCTACTGCCGCACGGGCAGCGGAGATCAACCAGTGGCCAAGGCCGTGCGGTCCCCCCGTAGGACTCATCCCACCACCGCGGCCCGTACGCACAGGACGTCCGGCAGGTGCGAGGCCAGCTGCTGCCAGCTGTCGCCGTCGTCGGCCGAGGCGAACACCTCGCCGTTGCGGTTGCCGAAGTACACGCCCGCCGGGTCGGCGCCGTCGGTGCACATCGCGTCCCGCAGCACCGTGCCGTAGTGATCCTCCTGCGGCAGGCCGGCCGACAGCGGCTCCCAGCTCTTGCCCGCGTCGGCCGTGCGGAAGACCCGGCACCGGTGGTCGGCGGGCACCCGGTCCGCGTCCGCGTTGATCGGGAAGACGTAGGCGGTGTCGCCGCGGTGCGGGTGGGCGGCCGCGGCGAAGCCGAAGGTGGACGGCAGGCCTTCGCCGATGTCGGTCCAGTGGGCGCCCGCGTCGTCGCTTCTGTACACACCCCAGTGGTTCTGCAGATAGAGCCGGTCCGGGGTCGCCGCGTCCTGGGCGACCTTGTGCACGCACTGCCCGAACTCCGGGTTGGGATCAGGCAGGAACACCGCGGCCACACCGGAGTTGGAGGGCGTCCAGCTCGCCCCGCCGTCCGATGTCCTGAACACCCCGGCCGTCGACACGGCCACCGTCACCGCCAGTGGATCCCGCTTGTCGGTGACCACGGTGTGCAGTCCCTCGCCACCGCCCCCCGGCACCCACTTCGAACGCGTCGGGTGCTCCCACAGCGGACGCACCAGCTCGAAGGTCTCCCCGCGGTCCTCCGAGCGGTACAGCGCGGCCGGCTCCGTGCCCGCGTACACCACGTCGTCCTCCGCGGCCGCCGGGTGCAGCTGCCACACCCGCTCCAGCGAAGCCCCGGTCTCCTTGGGGAACTTGACCGCGGGCCGGGACGGCTCGGTCCAGGTGCGGCCCAGGTCGTCGGAGTGGAACACGGACGGTCCCCAGTGGGCGCTGTCGCCGCCGGCCAGCAGCCGCGGACGGTCCCCAGTGGGCGCTGTCGCCGCCGGCCAGCAGCCGCGGACGGTCCCCGCGGGTGTCGATCGCCACCGAGTACATCGCCTGCGCGTTGAAATACGGACTCTCGTCGAACTCCCAGGTGCCCCCACGCCGGCGCCCGATGAACAGGCCTTTGCGCGTGCCGACGGTGAGCAGTACCTCGGCCATGCCGATCACCTCCGTGACGTCTTCGTCCCAGACACCGGCCAGTCTGCACCCCGCCACTGACAGTCACCTCTGGAATGACGATCCGTGCAGGTCAGGACGGCGGAGGCGGACCGAGCGGCGAGAACAGGCCCCGTTCCCGGCAACAGCTGCGCGGGTGGGGGTACTCGTGCGACCGTCGAGTCAGGGGAGTCGGCCTGAGCATCCCATGGCCCTGATTCGTATGGGATGGCGGTTCGGGAAGGTCGTGCGCTCATGAGGAGGATGCCTTCGATGGCGTTCCGTGGTCCCAAGGCGTGGCTGTGGCGCTGGCGGCGCAACCCGCTCAAACGCCGCGTCGACGTGGTGGAGGCGTGGGTCGTGATCGGCGCCTGGCTGGTCACCCTCGCGGCCGGGGTGCTGGCCGGTCTGGCGGCCACCGGGGCCGTGGAGCAGGGGCTGGCCCGCGAGCGCGTCGAGTGGCGGCAGGTCGTGGCCCTGGTGACGGAGAAGGCGCCCGGAAAGGCCGCCGACCACCCGGTCAAGGCGAGCGGCGAACAGGTCTGGGGCAAGGTGGGCTGGACCGCGCCGGACGGCGCCCGGCACACCGGTCAGGTCCGGGTCGCACCGGGCAGCGCCGTCGGCACCGCCGTCACCGTCTGGACGGACCGGCACGGCGAGCTGGTCACGAAGCCGCCCACCCTCGCCCAGGCCCACATGCGGTCCTCGCTGATCGGCGTCCTGGTGGGCCTGAGCGCCGCGGCGGTGCCCTTCGTCGGCGGCCGGGTGCTGTGCGGGCGGCTGGAACGCCGGCGCATGACCCAGTGGGATACGGAATGGGCCCGCTTCGGGCCGCGCTGGGGCCGCAACACGCTCTGACGCCCCGCACCCGCGCGACCGCCGCCGAGCGGACGATCGCCGCGCTGCGCTTGCACGCCCTCTGTGCCATCGTCTTGGTGAGACCTTGACCCGTCGCAGGCGAGGCCCGGGGCGGGCGTGTGCGGAAACGTGCGTGCCCGCCCAGGGCGTAAGTGGTGGCGGTGACTCCAGTTGATGCTGGGCCTCTGGACGCCTCGCGTCGGACAACTACCCTCGCGAATACAAATATTTCTGGCGGAAGGCAGTGCCTCATGGCGGAGCAGACTTCCAGAAGAAGAACGGTCGGCGAACTGTCGGCCGAGTTCCTGGGCACCATGGTCCTGATCCTGTTCGGCTGCGGCGTGGTGGCCCAGGTGGTGGCCGCCGGCATCGGCGACCACGACAGCATCGCCTGGGCCTGGGGCTTCGGCGTCACCCTCGGTGTCTACGTCGCAGCCCGCCTCAGCGGCGCCCATCTCAACCCCGCTGTCACCGTGGCCCTGGCCTGCTTCGCGGGCTTCTCCTGGAGGAAGGTGCTGCCGTACTGCCTCGCCCAGACCGCGGGCGCGTTCGTCGCCGCGCTGCTGGTGCGCTGGAACTACACCGAGGTCCTGGCCAAGGCCGACCCCGGGCACACCATCAAGACCCAGATCGTCTTCTCCACCCTGCCCGGCAACGGCGCCCTGCCGATCAGCGAACTCGGCGCCCTGCGCGACCAGATCATCGGCACCGCCATCCTGGTCCTGCTCATCTTCGCCATCACCGACCTGCTCAACACCCCGCCCGGCGCCAACCTCGCCCCGCTCATCATCGGCTTCCTGGTCGTGGCCATCGGCATGGCCTGGGGCACCGACGCCGGCTACGCCATCAACCTGGCCCGTGACTTCGGGCCGCGGCTCGCCAGCTACCTCACCGGGTACAGCACCGCCTGGCGCGACCAGTACGGCAATCTCTATTTCTGGGTGCCGATCGTCGGGCCGCTGATCGGCGGCGTGATCGGTGCCGCCGTGTACAGAGTGTTCATCTCCAAGTTCCTTCCGGTCGCGGAGGAGCAACTCGAACCGGGCCGGGTCCCCGAGCCCCAGACCGGGTCGGACAAGTCCTGACAGTCCTCGACCGACCGTCTTCGACTGCCGGTCCTGAACAGCGCGAAGGGGCCGCGGGCACAGTGCCCGCGGCCCCCTCTCACGCCTTGTGCGCGCGTGCCGCTCCTACGCGGCCGGCTGCCCGGCCCGCCTGCGGCGGTGCAGGGCGAACGCGGTACCGGTCGCACCGGCCGCGAGCAGACCGGCGGCGACGGCGATCGGCACGGCCGGGGAAGCGGGACTGCTGTCCGCCACGTTCTGCGCCTTGAGGTCCTGCACGTAGGGCGCGTAGGCACCCTCGGCGGACGTCGAGGAGGCCGTGGAACCGTGGTGCGGGATGCCCTTCACGGACTTGACCGACCCGTCCGAGTTCAGCAGCACCTGCTTGTTGTTGGGGTGCCGGAAGTCGAACATGCCGCCCAGGCTGCCCGCCCGGCGGTCGAACGACGCGTCACCGATGCGGCCGGTGCCCCAGTTGTCCTCGATGAACTGGGTGATCGACGTCTGCTCGGTGGCCGTGTGGTCGATCGAGTTGACCTTGCTGTAGGGGGAGATCACCAGCAGCGGCTGCCGAGGCCCGGGGCCACAGCGGTCCGCGTAGCCGCTCGCGGCGGCCGGACCCGACTGGCAGGCGGGGCTGTCCGTCGCCTTGCCGTTGGAGCCGACGGTGGAGTCCTTGGAGCCGTTCAGCACCTTCGAGACGACGTGGTCGTACCAGCCGTCGGAGTCGTCGTAGGCGACCACGACCGCGGTGCTCTTCCACTGCGGCGACTTCTGCAGCGCGTTGATCTCGTTCACCAGGAAGTGCTGCTCGTCGATCGGGTCCGAGTAGCCGGCATGGCCGTCCTGGTACTCGGCGGCCTTCAGGAAGCTGACCGCGGGCAGCTTGCCGGCCCGGAGCGCGGCGTCGAAGTCCGTCAGGTCGTAGTTGTGGTTGGCCCGGCCGGCGTGGCCGATCTCCGCGACGCTCTTGGGGGCCAGGTGGTGCGGGTTGGCCGTCGACTTGTAGTACTGGAACGGCGCGTGGTGCGGGCTGTAGTCCTCCGACGCGGCACCGCCGATGTTGGTGTGGGTGGTGCCGGCGCACTTCGCGTAGTCGCCCTGCTTGCCGTCCCAGGGGGTGCTCGGCCGGAAGCCGCCCTGGAACCAGCCCCAGCTCACGCCCTTGGCGTTGAGCAGGTCACCGACGTTCCTGCCCTGCATGACGGCCAGCGCGTTGGTCGCGCTGTGGTCCTTGTTCGAGCAGTCGTCGAAGGCCGGGTCCGGGTCGTTGATCATCGTGCCGACACCCTTGGCGTCGGGGGAGACGACGGTGTACGGGTCCGGCTTCGCGGTCTGCTTGGGGTTCTCCGTGCCGGTGGCCGGGTCGACGGAGATCACGCCGTGGGTGTTGCCGGAGATCACGTTGATCGCGCCGGGGCTGGAGGGCCCGTAGACGGAGCTGAACGACCGGTCGTTGAGCGCGTAGTGCTGGGCGTAGTTCCACAGCCCCGTGACGGTGTTGCCGTCGTAGTAGTCCATCACCAGGCCGGGCTCGCCGAAGAGCCCCGTGCACTTGTTGACCTCGGTGTTCTCGACGTACTTGTCGGCCTTGCCACCGTCGGCCGCGTACTGCTCGGGGCCGTAGGAGTGGTTCTGGTCGCAGGTCATCGCCTGCGAACCGGCCAGCCGCTTGGGCTTGTAGAGGTTCGGGTTCTTCTCCAGCAGCCCGGCGTTGAGGAGGTTGTCCGCCTTCGGCGTGTGTGCCGCCGCCTTGAACTTGGTGCCGTCGGTGTTGGCGGCCTTCGGGTACGTGGCGAAGTAGTGGTCGAACGAGTTGTTCTCGTCGTAGATCACCACGACGTGCTTGATCGGCGTCGCCGTGTGCGTGCCGTGGTGGCCGTGACCGCCGTGTGCGGAGGACGCCGAGGCGGGGAGGACACCACCCGCGCCTGCCAGGGCGGCCGCACCGAGCAGGGCGCCCGCACGGGCCAGCCGGCGCCGCGCCCTTGATGTTCTGCCTGTGCCGATCATGCTGTCTCGCCTTCCGGGAGAACCGAGTTCCACTGCCACGGCATTCGTGGCCATGACATCGACTGCCGATCCTGGGCAATGGTGGCGGCGGGGTGGAGGAGCGGCAATGACGCCGCAGCGAATCTTCGGTCAGGAAATTCTCATCGTATTTTGATCAGTTCTTGACCGGAATCCGTCAGACGGGTTCAAGCCAGAAGTGTGCGCCCGAGCCAGTCGGAGGTGTCGCGCACACCCGGCAGGGCGAAGAAGTACCCGCCGCCGAACGGGGTGATGTAGTCGACCAGCGGCTCACCGGCCAGCCGTTTCTGCACGGTCTCGAACTGCCGGGCCAGGTCCTGCTGGTAGCAGCAGAACAGCAGGCCCATGTCGAGGTTGCCGTTGGTGTCCGTGCCCCGGTCGTAGTTGTAGGCGCGGCGCAGGATGCGCTGGTCGGCGGTGGCCGTGGTGCGCGGGTTGGCCATCCGTATGTGGCTGTCGAGCGGGATCACGTCACCCTGGGGGTCCTGCGGGTAGTTGGGCGTGTCCTTCTCGTGGCGGCCGTCCAGGGGTGCGCCCGAGTCCCGGGCGCGGCCGAACATCCGCTCCTGCTCGGTGATCGAGACCCGGTCCCAGAACTCCACCAGCATGCGGATGAGCCGTATGACCTGGTAGCTGCCGCCCGTCGCCCAGGCCGGCTCGCCCGCGCCGCTGCCCACCCACACCAGGCGGTCCATCGAACGGGCGTCGCGCACATCGGGGTTGGCGATGCCGTCCTTGAAGCCCATGTGATTGCGGGGCGTGCCGGAGGGACGGGACGGGCTGACGAAGCCGTCCATCCGCCAGCGCACCTGCATGCCGCCGCGGGTGTGCCGGGCGATGTCGCGCAGGGCGTGCAGCACCGTGTCCTGCTGAGCGGCGCAGAGCTGCACGCTCAGGTCGCCGTGGCACCAGGCCGCGGCCAGGTCGTCGTCCGGGAACGACGGCATGGCGGTCAGCCGGTGAGGCTTGCGGGATGCCAGACCGTAGCGGCCGTCGAAGAGGGAGGCGCCGACGCCGACAGTGACGGTCAGGTCGTCGGCCGGAACGTCAGGGCCGAGCGTGCCGGAGTCTGCGGGCGGCGCCGTGATGCCCAGCTCCTCGGGGCTGCCACCCGCGGTGAGATACCGGGCCCGGTCGGTCAACGTGCGCAGCAGGTCGGCCAGTTCGCCACGGCCGGCGGCGGTGGTGTCGAACGACACGAACGCGGTGGCGCGCTGCGCCGGAGTGAGGATGCCGGCCTGATGCGGCCCGTGGAAGGCCACCCGCGCACGCCCGCCGGACTGCGCGGCGGCCGAGGCGCCGCCATGGTCGGCGGCCACCAGGCCCGTCCCCGCCACGGCCGCCGCACCGGCCAGGAAGCCCCGGCGCCCGACGTTGTTCACGGGGTTCACGCGGTCCTCCGTACGTCCGTCAGGGTGGCCACGTCGGCCAGGCGTTCGACCAGCTCGCCCAAGTCCGCGTCGACCTTCTCCCGCTGGGCTCGGGTCAGTTGGGCGAGCGGCGTCCAGCGGCCCTCGTGGTCGAAGCCGTCCAGCATGTGCCGGGTGCGGGTCGTCCAGGAATCGATGCCGGGCAGGCCGGCGGCGCGGGTCTTCAGCAACGGCCGCAGATGGCCGAGCAGTTCGCTCGTGCCGTCGAGGTTGGCTCGCGCGGTGGCGAGATTGGTGCCACTGCCGTAGTCGGTACGGCCCGTCAGCTCGAACTGCACGGTGTTCTCCAGGATCTCGTGCGCGCGCAGCCCTATGTCGGCCGGATCCATCCGCTCGTCCGGCCACCGGTCGCGCAGGTCGTCCACGGCCTTCACGAGCGCGGCGGCCGGGGCGCGCAGGCTGCTCGCCGACTCGCCGTGCCACAGCCCGTACTCCACGCGGTGGAAGCCGGTGAAGCCCGCGTCGTGCACCCCGCCGACCAGTCCCGCCGTGGTCCCGTTGATCGTTGAGTCCGCGTCGCCGAAGGTGCCGTAGGCGGCCCCCATCCGCTCGTAGACCAGATGCGCGGTGAGCCAGTCCTTGCGGGCGGCGCCGAGGTTCCCGCGGTCGATCGCGTCGCGCAACACGCCGGTCTTCTGCGCCAGTTCGACCGTGCGTGCCTGGATCCACCTCTGGTACGCGAGCGTGGGCGGGATGAGGTCCTGCTGGGTGACCGGCACGGCCGCCGGACCGCTCGTCACCGTGCCGCCCGTGATGCGCACGGTGGGGCCGGTGACGGCGTCGGCGTCGTCGGCCACGCACCTGAAGGCGTAGCTGCCGTTGCCGAGGGTCACCCGCAGCGGGCGTTCGGTGCCCGGTGCGAGCCCCTCGACCTCGCCGTAGACGGCGCCCGTTTTCGGGTCGGTGAGGTAGACCTCCTCCGCGTTGCCGGAGGTGTTGTGCAGGTCGAAGACCTGGTGGCCGGCCGTGGGGCGGGTCCAGCCGCGGCCGCAGCCGGCGGAGGTGATCTCGACGCTGGTGTGCCGCAGGCCGTCGGCCGTCGCCGCCGGGTGCCGGCTCCCGCCGGAACCGCCGGCCGCCAGGGACGCGGCCACGACCACGGCCGCCACGGCCAGCGCGCCGCCCGCGAGCAGGACGGTGCGTCGCCGGGCGGGTCGGGGCGGGGGCGCCGCTGAGCCGGTCTCGGCTGCGGCGCCGACTGCGGCTTCGGGCATGCCGGGGCCTCCTGGGGGTCTGCGAACGAGGCGGCGTCGAACGATCCTAAGCAGGCCCCACGACGGCGACCCCCGTCCTGACCGGCTTCTGACCAGAGGAGAATCCAGAATTCGCCCGCGGTTCACCCGCCCGTACGGTCGGCCCCACCGCTCTCACGTGCAGTGATGTCCCGTGATCTCTCCGCAGCGGCCGGGCCGTTCCGCCCGGCCGCCTCATGACCGGCGACTTGAAATCGCGCAGGCTCAGCTCGCGTCCGGCAGCGCGCGTTCCAGGACGGCGTCCAGATCGGCGGTCTCGGGCAGCGTGCCGAAGGCGTGCCCCCAGTCGCCGCCCAGCCGGGTCGCGCAGAAGGCGTCGGCGACGGCGGCGGGGGCGTGCCGGACCAGAAGGGAGGCCTGCAGGGTCAGGGCCAGCTGCTCCACCAGCCGGCGCGCGCCGGCCTCGGACCCGGCCGCCAGCTGGTCCTTGAGCCGGGTCACTGCGCCGTCGAGCCGCGCGTCCGCGCCCTTGGCCAGGGCGAGTTCGTCGAAGAGGGCCTGCGCGGTGGCGGGCTCGCGGTGCAGCGCCCGCAGCACGTCGAGGGCGTTGACGTTCCCGGAGCCCTCCCAGATCGACAGCAGCGGGGCCTCGCGGTAGTGGCGGGGCATGCCCGACTCCTCCACATAGCCGTTGCCGCCGAGGCACTCCAGGGCTTCCGCGGTGAAGGCCGGGCCCCGCTTGGTCACCCAGTACTTGCCGGCGGCGGTCGCGATCCGCCGGAAGGCCGCCTCGCCGGCGTCGCCGCGCACCGCCCGGTCCGCGGCGCCCGCCAGCCGCAGGGTGAGGGTCGTGGCGGCCTCCGACTCCAGCGCCAGGTCGGCCAGGACGTTGCGCATCAGCGGCTGGTCGATGAGGCGCGCCCCGAACGCGCTGCGGTGGCGCACATGGTGGCCCGCCTCGACGAGCGTCTTGCGCATGAGCGTGGCCGACATCATCACGCAGTCCAGACGCGTGCAGTTGACCATTTCGATGATCGTCTTCACGCCGCGGCCCTCGGGCCCGACCAGCCAGGCCACGGTCCCGTCGAACTCCGGCTCGGACGAGGCGTTGGAGCGGTTGCCGAGCTTGTCCTTCAGGCGCTGGATGCGGAAGGTGTTGCGGG
Organism: Streptomyces sp. NPDC048419; assembly: GCF_043200415.1. NCBI lineage: Bacteria > Bacillati > Actinomycetota > Actinomycetes > Kitasatosporales > Streptomycetaceae > Streptomyces > Streptomyces sp. NPDC048419. The sequence goes on from NZ_JBICXT010000020.1 coordinate 70,966, forward strand.
TGCCGTCGGGCAGGATCCGCGGCACCAGGAAGCAGGACAGACCCTCGGGGGCCTGTGCCAGCACCAGGAAGACGTCGCACATCGGCGCCGACGTGAACCACTTGTGGCCGCGCAGCTGGTAGACGCCCGGCTCTGCGGTCGGCCACGCCGTGGTCGTGTTCGTACGGACGTCGGAGCCGCCCTGCTTCTCGGTCATCCCCATGCCTGCGAGCAGACCGGGCTTCTCGGTCGGCACCCGCAGCTCCGGCTCGTACTCCCGGCCGGTCAGCAGGGGCTCGTAGACCTTGGCGAGCTCGGGCTGGGCGCGCAGCGCGGGCACGGCCGCGTACGTCATCGAGGTCGGGCAGCCGTGTCCGGCGTCGGTGTGTCCCCACACCAGTCCGCCGGCGGTGCGGGCGACATGGGCGCCGGGCCGCTCGTCCGCCCACGGCGCTCCGGCCAGGCCCTCGGCGACCGCGGCCCGCATCAGGTGGTGCCAGCTCGGGTGGAAGTCGACCTCGTCGACGCGGTTGCCGTACCGGTCGTGGGTGCGCAGGACGGGCTCGTGGACGTTGGCCTGCTCGGCCCACTCCTGCGCCTCGGCGCTGCCGGCCCGCAGCCCCAGCCGCCGGACGCCCTCCTCGGCCCAGCCGGCCCCCTCGCGGCGCAGCCCCTCCAGCAGGGCCGTGTCCTCGGAGGCGTCGTACGGCGCCAGGTCCGGAGGCTGGTTGGTGACGTCGTGGGTGGCGTACTGGTCCCGCGGCTGCGCGGGCGAGGGTGTGGAGGCCATGTCGCCATGTTGCACCCTTTCTACAGCCGTAGCAATGACGCAACAGCGCGGCGCACGTAAAGTACCGGCCCATGAACGTGTCATCGCAGGTGGGCGAGGCCGAGCTGCCGCCGCTGTCCGCGCGGTCGGTCGTCCTGAGCCTGCTGCTGGGCACACATCCGCCGGCGCTCCCGGTGAAGGAGCTCGTCCGCGCGGTGGAGCCCTTCGGTGTAGGCGGCTCCACGCTGCGTGCCGCCCTCAGCCGGATGGTCGCCAGCGGAGACCTGCGCCGCACCGACGCCGTCTACGGCCTGAGCGACCGGCTGCTGGCCCGCCAGCGCCGCCAGGACGAGGCGGTGGAGGCGTGCACGCGCGCGTGGGACGGCGACTGGGAGATGGTGGTCATCACGGCGACCGGCCGCGGCCCCGCCGAACGCGCCGACCTGCGCACCCGGCTGACCACCCTGCGGCTGGCCGAACTGCGCGAGGGGGTGTGGCTGCGCCCCGCCAACCTCCGGCGCACTCTGCCGGACGACCTGGCGCAGGTGGCGCAGACCTACACCGCCCGCCCCGACCGCCCGGCGCGCGAACTGGCCGACCAGCTCTGGCCGTTGGACGACTGGGCCACAACGGCCCTGGCCCTGCACGTCCATGTCGCCGATGCACACCGCCCGGCCGACCGCTTCACGGCCTTCACCGCGGTCGTACGCCACCTGCTGGCCGACCCCGTACTGCCGCCCGCGCTCTTGCCCGCAGACTGGCCGGCCGCCGAACTGCGGGCCGCGTACGCGGACTTCCAGCGGGAGCTCACCGGGGCGATCGGGCGCTGAACCGGCCGCCGCATCTGGTCCTCAGCCGACCTTGGCCAGGGTGCCGTGGCTGATCTCGTACCGGCTCGTGTCGACGGTGTAGCTGCCGGTGTAGCTGGCGGTGCTGCCGTCGTAGCGCTCGGCGTCGACGCGCACGTACACGGTGTCGCCGTCCGTCGACGTGACCTGGGCCTGCGTGTACATCGTATCGGCGTAACCGGCGACGAAGGCGTCGTAGGACGGGCTCATGTTCTGGCCGCCGAGTTCCCAAGCGGACTGGTATTCCTGTGCGTTGACGGCGGCGTAGTACTGCTCGACGACGGTCTCCGCGGTCGAGCTGTCGCCGTCCGTGCCGGCGGCGCCGTCGGCGGGCGCGGCGTACACCGTCTGCGTCTGGGTGGGAGCCTGCACTGTGGCCGTGGCGGTCACGACCGGTGTCGAGGGGGCGGGCGTTGTCGTGGCGGCCGCCGGGGGCGAGGTGTCGGCGGCCGCGGCCACGGTCTGCGAGGGGTGGTGGCGGTCGCCGAGGCCGAAGGACAGACCGACCACACCGCCTACGAGGGCGGCCACACCGGCCACCATCCCCACGGTCCGCCACGGGAAGGTATGTGGCTCCTCGTCCCGGACGACGGGGATGTTGTGGAGTGTGTCGCCGTTGTGGAATCTGAGCAGGTCGTCGTCGTTCATGAGAGCCCCCCGTGTTTTGGTGCAGGCGTGCATGATGCGCAGATGTGGGCAGTTCGTGAGGGGTATGTGCCCAAGTCGTGACATCGGGACCGAGGTCGTCCTGAGGCCGTCGAGGGCCGCCGTCCGACGCGGATGGCGGCCCTCTCTGCTCCCCAGTGCGAACTGGGCCTACTTGTAAGTGATGTCGGACGAGGAGTACTTGCAGTACGTCCCGTCGGCGTCCGAGCCGTTCTTCGGCGGCTCCGCACCGGTGTTGTTCCCGATGTACTTCTGGCAGGGCACGATCTTCTTGCTGCTGTCCCCGACGATCGTGATCTTCTTCAGGGCCGCGCTGTCGCCGTAGTTCGTGTTGATCCCGACCAGTGCGCTGCCCTTGTAGGTCGCCTCGATCGTGTTGAGGTTGATGGTGCGCTTGTACTGCGTCTTGCAGTTGCCGCAACTGCGCACCAGCTTGCCGAAGTTCTGCACGGCGAAGTTGGAGACGTTGAGCGTCCCGGCGCCGTTGAACTGGAACACCTTGTCGCTGGCCTCCTTCGCGCCACCGCCGGAGACGGTGTACACGTTGGACGAGGAGGAGCCCAGGAACGTCGCGGCGTCCTCACCGACGTCCTCCCACCACACGTTCTGCAGGGTGCAGGCGCCCAGGCAGTGGATGCCGTCGGCGGCGGGCGCGCCGATGATGACGTTCTTCACCACGGCGCCCGGGGCCAGTTCGAGGATGGGGTCCTGGTCCTCGCTCTGGCCGCCGGTGCCGAGGTCGCCGCTGCCGTAGAGGCGCTTCATCCCGTAGTCCTTGGTGCCGGACACGGAGATGGTGGCGGTGACGGCCTGGCTGCCATTGGCGGTGGGCCAGGTCGCGGCGCTCGCCGGGGTCAGACCACCGCCGGTCATGAGCATGACAGACGTGAGGCCGACCGAGGCCAGTGCGGCGCTCAGGGCGCGCCGGCGGGTGCGTGCGGGTAAGGGTGAAGCCATGTCCCGATACCTTCTTCCGGGTTGGGGGTGGTCAGATCTTTCCGGCGCCCGCGCCGGACGTCACCGAGGCGACGACGGACGAGGCCGGCTCGGCGGTGTAGCTGTAGGGCGGGCTGGTGAAGGTGCCGACCTGGGAGATCTCGGTGGCGGCACCGCCGAGATCGTTGCCGCGCAGGTTGGCGTACCCGTCCTCGTCGCTGTCGCGGGTGGTGGTGACGGCGACCTGCGTCGAGCGGAAGACGTTGTTCTCGACGAGCATCTGGGCGCCCATGCGCGAGTGGCAGGCGGTCGCGGCGCCGACGACGTAGTTGTCGTAGAAGTGCCCGGTGCCGAAACGCAGGCTGGGGATGCGGGAGTTGACGTTGTCGAACCAGTTGTGGTGGTACGTCACCCGCAGATGCCCGGTGTCCTCGCCGGCGTTGTTGTCGCTGTGGCCGACGAGGGAACCCTTGTAGTGGTCCTTGAAGGTGTTCCAGGAGACCGTGACGTAGTCCGACGCGTGGGTGATGTCCAGCAGGCCGTCGTAGTAGTCCTTGTCGTGGTCGCGGTCGGCCGAGAAGGCGTTGTGGTCGATCCACACCTTGGTCGACGCCTGGACGGTGATGCCGTCGGAGGGCGCGACCGGCTTGCTGATGTTCAGGTTGCGGACGACGACGTTCGTCACCTTCTTCAGCCGCAGACCGCCCCCGGTGAACCCGGACGACGAACCGACGCCCAGAACCGTGGTGTTGGACCCGACGTCGACCTGACCGCTCAGCGAGATCAGGCCGTTGACCTTGACCACCTTGGCGGTGCTGCCGCTGACCGCCGACTTGAAGGCGTCCAGGGTCGAGACGGTGACCGCGGTGGCGCTGCCGCCACCGGTCGTCCCGGCCCCGAAGCCGACCGGCGAGGATTCGGCCGCCCCGGCCGGCCGGGGGAGGGCGAGGACCGACACCGTCGCGAGGGCGACCGCGGCGGCCGCCACCAGGACGGATCTTTGCGGGTGTGCACGTGGGGGGTGTGTACGCATGGCGGGTGCGTCCCTTCAGGAGTCCGTGCTCGATCGTGTACGTGAATGTCGTACATCAGGCTGAACGCCGCGCGCGGGCGGAGTGGCCCAACAGACCCATCCATGGCGCTTGTTGGTCACATCGCTGAACGGAACGTAGAGGGTAAGCGCTTTCTGGTCAACGCTTTGCGCGGAGGTTTTCAGCAAGGCCTGGTAACGGACAAGCGTTGCCTGTCATCGGGTGGGGCCTGGTGTGGGAGCGCCCCTGCCCAGGTCGTGCGGGAGGCTCCGGCCACATTCACCGTGGCCGGATGACGTCGCGCCGAACGGGAACTCGCCCAGTCCGGCACTCGATCTCGTACGGACTCATGCGCGATCGCATACGGACTCATACGGAACGAGGAGAGTCATGGCTCAGCAGGAGCATCGGCCGTCGTCGGTCATCCTCCCGGGCTCGCTGCGGAATGCGGCCTCGGCGTTGCAGAAGGTGCCCGGCGCGGCAGCGGTGAGCAGGGCGGCGGGACAGGCCCTGGACCGCGTCGGAGCGGTGTCGCCGCGCGGGCGGCGGCTGGCGGTGTACGCGGGAGCCGGCGTCCTGGGCGTGGCGGGCGTGGTGGAGTGGCCCGTCGCCGTCACCGGCGCGGCGGTGGCCTGGCTGACCCAGCCGCGGCCCGAGCGGCGGAAGGGTGTCGGGGATGTGATCGCTCCTGGTGGCGAGGGTGAGACGCCGGCGGCCACCACGTCCCTCGGCGCGGAGCCGAAGACCGGCGAGGCTCCACTCACCCCGGTCGGGGACACGGAATCCGGCCACTCGGCGAAACCCGGCCCCGACCTCCTCGGCGGGGGCGGCCCCCTCACCGAATCCGCGGAGCCGACCGCACCGACCGACCGCACCACCGGCTGAGGACGCGCAATGGTCCTGCAAGTACTGTCACGCCCGGCCGTCGCGGCGGTGGGCATCATCGCGGCCGGTCCCCGGCTGCTGGTCCGCGGGGCCGTACCCGTCGTGGGCGCGGCCGCCGGGGCGGCGACCGGAACGGCCCGGGCCGGAGTGCGCGGCGCGGACAGCGCGGCACACCTCGTGCGGATCGCCCGCGCGGCACTGCCGACAGGTCCACGGCCCTGGCGGTCCGGAGCGCGGGCGCATCTGGCGCTGAGCCCCGAGCGGCCCGATCCGGACTTGCCGGACGGCGGCCGGGAGCACCGTGTGCGCAAGGTGGCCGCGGCCCTGGCCGAGCGGCCCGACGTCCTCTACGCCTACTGGGACGGCGGGCTGCGGCGACTCGTGGTCGAAGCGGTCGAGGAGACGGTCGGTGACCAGGTCGTGGACGCGGCCACCGAACTCGCGGCCCGGCACGGACTCACCTCCACGGACGACGACGTGGAGGAGTTCGGGCACCCGGCCGACCAGGCCGGAGTGCGGGCCGCCATGGAGGCGCTCACCGCCGACGCGGCCGGCATCGCGATCGCCTTCGCCGGCTACCTGCTGCGGGTGCCGCCCACGCCACGCCAGCTGACGGCGCTGGTGACACTGCTCCGTGAGAACCCCGCCGTGCGCGCCTGGCTGCGGAACCGGATCGGGCGCAACCGCATGGATCTGTTGCTGGCGGCCCTGAACGCCGCCGCGCACGGCGCGGGCCGGACACCCACCGCCCTGGTGCTGGACGGCGCGCTGCGCACCGTCCAGCTCGTGGAGACGGTGGCCCGCGCGGCCGCGTTCGAGACCGTGCACGACGAGGTGTGCACGGCCGAGCGCGCGGGCGTGCCTGCGGACCACTGCCCGCGACCCCCGCTGCGCACCTCCCCGGCGCAGGAGTACGCCGGCAACGCCTCGGCCGGCAGCCTGCTCGGCGCCGTGGCCGCCCTGCTGGTCAAGCGCGACATGAACGAGGCGGCCGAAGCGGTCCTCGCCGGCTCTCCCAAGGCCGCGCGCTACGGGCCGGCCGCCTTCCACGCCGTACTGAGCACCACGCTCTCCCGGGCGGGCGTCCTGGTGCGCAACACCGAGCGGCTGCGGGAGATCGAGATGGCCGGCACGGTCCTCCTGCATCCCAGCGCGCTGCTCGACCCCGGCGGCCAGACGAACCCGTGGGCCGAACCCGTGCTGGACGCGGCGCGGCGCGCCCGGCTGAGTGTCGTGCTGGTGGATGACCCCGCCCTGGTCGAGATCACGGGCCTCGCCGACCGCGTGGTGTCCGCCGGGCGGCCCCTGAGCGATGTTGTGGCCGAGCTGCGTGAGGAGGGAGGCGTCGTGATCACGGTCGCCCGGCCGCTCTCGGTCGACGGCACCGACGTGCTGGCGGGGCTGCTCGGCGGCGACGTGGCCGTATCCCTCGCCGATCACGACTGCACGGTCGTGTGGGGCGCGGACGTCCTGGCCCTGCACGGCCTGCCCGACGTATGGCGGCTGCTCACCGCGATCCCCGCCGCTCGCTCGGTGGGCCGCAAGTCGCAGGTCCTGGCCCGGTCCGGAGCCGCGCTGTCCGGACTGCTCGTGGCCGTCGGTGAGGCGCGGGGGCCCCGCCGGACGCCGTGGCCCGGGCTGCGGCACACCCCGGTCGACGCGAGCGCGGCGGTGTCCCTGTTCCAGGGAGCGCGGGCGGCGCGGCGGGTGGCGACGGCCCCCGCCCCGCATCCCCGCCCGCGCGTGGCCTGGCACGAACTGGAGCCGGAGGACGTACGGGAGACGCTGGACCGGATGCCGGACGGCGATGCGGCCCCGGCACAGGAGAGCGAGGAGATGGGCCCGGCCGCGCCGGCAGGCCACCCTGTTCTCGCGCCGGTGCGCTGGTCCGTGCAGCTCGCCCGCGCCGTGCGTGAGGAGCTGGACGATCCGCTCACCCCGGTCCTCGCGGTCGGCTCGGCGGCCGAGGCGATCCTCGGTTCCGCCATGGACGCCTTGCTGGTCGTCGGCGCCCTCGATCTGAACGCCCTGGTCGGTGGTATCCAGCGGCTGCGGGCCGAGCAGGCGCTGTCCCGGCTGCTCGACCAGCAGAAGCAGAAGGCGCGCGTCGCGCCCCCGGGCGAGGACGCGACGGGCGAACCGCAGACGGTCGACGCCGCCGGACTGGGGGCAGGCGACGTGATCGAGCTCGAGACGGACGACGTGGTCCCCGCCGACGCCCGGCTGCTGTGGCAGGAGGGCCTGGAGGTCGACGAGTCCGCGCTGACCGGGGAGTCCCTGCCGGTCGAGAAGCAGACGGACCCCACCCCCGACGCCCCTATCGGCGACCGTAGTTGCATGGTCTTCGAGGGCACCACCGTCGTGGCCGGGCTGGCCCGGGCTGTCGTGGTCGACACCGGCGAGCACACCGAGGCCGCACGCGCCGTCCACCTCGCCGCGCGCACGCCTCCGGCCGCCGGCGTGCAGGGCCGGCTGCAGGAACTCACCCGCAAGGCGCTGCCGTTGACGATGGCGGGCGGCGCCGCGGTGACCGGGCTGTCACTGCTGCGTGGCACCCCCATCCGCCGTGCCGTCAGCGGGGGAGTGGCCGTCGCCGTGGCGGCCGTACCCGAGGGGCTGCCGCTGGTGGCCACCGTGGCCCAGCTGGCGGCGTCGCGGCGGCTGAGCCGGCGCGGTGTCCTGGTGCGCACCCCGCGCACGCTCGAGGCCCTGGGCCGGATGGACATCATCTGCTTCGACAAGACCGGGACGCTCACCGAGAACCGGCTGCGCCTGGCGCGGGTCTGCGACGACGGCGGTACGGTCCACGCGAAGGGCGACCCGGCAGGAGCCCGCACGCTCCAGGCCGCGGCACGCGCCTGCCCGCGCCTCAACGGCGGCTCCGACCGCCCGGTGCACGCCACCGACGAGGCCGTGCTCGAGGCAGCAGACCGGGACCCCGGCTGGACCCAGCTCGAAGGGCAGCCCTTCGAGGCAGGGCGCGGTTACGCCGCAGCCGTCGGCCGCACCGAGGACGGCGCCCGGGTGCTCGTGGTCAAGGGCGCCCCGGAGGTCGTCCTGTCCGCCTGCGCTGCCGGGCCGTCCTCCGCCTCCGACGCGGCGCACGACCTCGCCCGCGACGGGCTGCGGGTCCTGGCTGTGGCCGAACGGCGCCTCGTGGACGACGAGTTGGAGATCGGCGTACTCGACCAGCCGCTCCAGGAGCTGGATTTCGTCGGGCTGGTGGCGCTCGCGGACGCACCCCGCGAGACCTCCCAGGCGCTGGTGCGCGGTCTGGCGGACGTAGGTGTACGGCCGGTCATGCTCACCGGCGACCATCCGCAGACCGCCCGCGCCATCGCCGCCGACCTCGGCTGGCCCGCCGACCACGCGGTGGTCACCGGCGACGAGCTGACGGCCGCCGACCGCTCGGCCAGGATCAGGATGCTCCAGGACGTCGGCGTGGTGGCCCGGGTCGCGCCCGAGCAGAAGCTCCAGGTGATCGAGGCGCTGCGGGACGCGGGCCGGGTGGTCGCCATGGTCGGCGACGGCGCCAACGACGCGGCCGCGATCCGCGCCGCCGACGTCGGGGTGGGCATCAGCGCCCGTGGTTCGGCGGCCGCCCGCAACGCCGCCGACCTCGTGCTCACCGGCGAAGACCTCTCGGTCCTGATCGAGGCCGTGCACGAGGGCCGCGCCCTGTGGCACAGCGTCGCCGACGCAGTCGCGATCCTGATCGGCGGGAACGCGGGCGAGGTGGGCTTCGGCATCCTGGGCACGCTGCTGTCCGGCGCGGCGCCGCTGACCACCCGGCAGATGCTGCTGGTCAACCTGTTCACCGACCTGTTCCCGGCGATGGCGGTGGCGGTCACGCCGAACGAGGAGGCCGCCCGTGCGGCCTCCGGACTGCCGGAGGACACGCTGGACGTGCTCGGCCGCCCGCTCATCACCCAGATCCGGCATCGCGCCCTGACGACCACACTGGGTGCGGTCGCCGCCTGGCTGTTCGGCCGCTTCACCCCGGGCACCGCCCGCCGTTCCGGCACCATGGCGCTGTGCGGGGTGGTCGGCTCCCAGCTCGCCCAGACCCTGCTCGACCGCCGGGACAGCCCACTCGTGCGGGCCACCTCGATCGGCTCCGCGGTCGTCCTCGTCGCCCTCGTCCAAACCCCGGGCGTCAGCCACGTGTTCGGCTGCACCCCGCTGGGCCCGGTCGCCTGGGCGGGCGTGGCCGCGGCGATCGCTCTCGCCCTTTGGGGGCAGCGGGCGCTGCCCGGGCTGGAGGAGACGGCGCAGCGGCTGAAGCCGTGAGGCCCGCGGGGCTACACCGACCGGTGGTACTGGTTCGGCACGTGCACGTCCGCTCCGAGTTCGCGGGCCGCGTGCCGGGCCCACGACGGGTTGCGCAGCAGCTCGCGGCCGAGCAGCACCGCGTCCGCGTCGCCGTTGGCGAGGATCTTCTCGGCCTGCTCGGTCTCGGCGATCATGCCCACGGCCGCGACCGGCAGCGACGAACCCGCCTTGACCTGCGCCGCGAACGGCACCTGGTAGCCCGGACCCGTCGGGATGCGGACGCCCGGGGCGTTGCCGCCGGTGGAGACGTCGAGCAGGTCGATGCCGTGCGCCTGGAGGTCGGCGGCGAAACGGACCGTGTCCTCGGCCGTCCAGCCGTCCTCCTCCAGCCAGTCGGTCGCCGAGATGCGGAAGAACAGCGGCTTGTCGTCCGGCCACACCTCCCGTACGGCGTCCACGACTTCGAGCGCGAAGCGGGTGCGGTTCTCGTACGAGCCGCCGTAGGCGTCGGTGCGGTGGTTGGAGTGCGGCGAGAGGAACTCGTTGATCAGGTAGCCGTGGGCGCCGTGGATCTCGCCAACCTCGAAGCCCGCCGCGAGCGCTCGGCGGGCGGCGGTGGCGAACTGCCCCACGATCTCCCGGATCTGATCGGTCGTCAGCTCGGTCGGCACCGCATGCCGCTCGTCGAAGGCGAGCGCGCTCGGCGCGAGCGGCTGCCAGCCGCGGTCGCCCGGTCCCAGCGGCCCGCCGCCGGTCCAGGTGCGGTCGGTCGAGGCCTTGCGGCCGGCGTGGGCCAGCTGGATGCCGGGCACCGTGCCCTGGGAGACGAGGAAGCGGGTGATCCGGCGGAATGCCTCCACCTGCGCGTCGTTCCAGATGCCCAGGTCGTACGGGGAGATCCGGCCCTCGGGCGAGACGGCCGTGGCCTCGGTGAGGATCAGGCCGGTGCCGCCGGCCGCACGGGCCGCGAGGTGGGTGAAGTGCCAGTCGTTCGGAGCGCCGGTCCCGGGCCCCTCGGGTTCGGCCGAGTACTGGCACATCGGGGCCATCCAGACCCGGTTCGGGATGGTCACGCCACGCAGGGTGAAGGGCTGGAAGAGGGCGCTCATGAGGAGCTGCTCCGTTCTCGCGGGACCGCAGGACGGTTCGTACGATACTCATCGTAGTACGTCAGATGTCAAACTACGACGGTTCTCGTACAATAACTCCGTGAGTACCGCCCCCGCCACCAGCAGCCGCGACCTGCCGCACCCCGCGAGCGGGGACATCCGGCTGGAAGCCGTGCTGCACGCGCTCTCCGACCCGATGCGGCTGCAGATCGTGCGTGAGCTCGCCGCCGACAGCGACGAGCTCACGTGCTCGCAGTTCGTCCTGCCGGTGACCAAGTCCACGACCACGCACCATTTCCGGGTGCTGCGCGAGGCGGGGGTGATCCGGCAGTGCTACCGGGGGACGGCCAAGATGAACGGCCTGCGCCGGGACGACCTAGAGGACCTCTTCCCGGGGCTCCTCGACGCCCTGCTCGCCGCCGCCGCCCGGCAGGCCGTCCGCCTCGGCGGCTGAAGTCGCCTTCGCGGGGCGGTGGTTGAAGAGCAGGTTCAGCGCGATCGCCGTCAGGCAGCCGGCGCTGATGCCGCTGTTCATCACCGTCTGGAACCAGTCGGGGAACCTCGCGTAGACCGTCGGCGCGCCGACCGGCAGCATGCCCACGGCGACCGACACCGCCACGACCGTGAGGTTGTGGTTGTCCTTGAAGTCCACCTGCGCCAGGGTCCTGAGGCCGCTCGCGGCCACCGTCCCGAACATCACCAGACCCGCACCGCCCAGCACGGGCGCCGGTATCGCCGCGACCACCGCGCCCAGCTTGGGCAGCAGCCCGAGCAGCACCAGGATGCCGCCCGCGGCGGCCACGACCCAGCGGCTGCGCACCCGGGTCATGCCGACGAGGCCGACGTTCTGCGCGTACGCCGTGTACGGGAAGGTGTTGAAGACGCCGCCCAGAACGGTCCACAGGCCGTCGGCGCGCAGCCCGTCCGCGAGAGGGCGCGGCTCGACCCTGCGCCCGGTCATCTCGCCGACGGCGATCAGGTCACCGGTCGTCTCGGTCATCGTCACCAGCGCCACGACCAGCATCGACACGATCGCCGAGACATGGAAGGTGGGCGTGCCGAAGTGGAAGGGCGTGCTGATGCCCAGCCAGTCGGCGTCGCCGACCCCGCCGAAGTCGGTGAACCCGAAGGGGACCGCCACCGCAAGGCCCACCACGATGCCGATCAGTACGGCGACACGACTCACGAACGGCGGCGCGAACCGCTGCACACCCAGCACCACGAGCAGGACGAAGGCGGCCAGCGCCAGGTTCTTCGGCTCGCCGAAGTCCTTCGAACCGGCGCCGCCCGCGGCCCAGTTGCCCGCGACCGGCAGCAGCGAGACGCCGATGATCAGGATGACGGTGCCGGTGACCAGCGGCGGGAAGAAGCGCAGCAGCCTGCCGAAGACCGGCGCGAGCAGCATGATCGCGAGCCCCGCGACGATCACCGAGCCGTAGATCGCGGGCAGTCCGCCACCCGTCGTGCCGATGAGCACCATCGGCGACACCGCCGCGAACGTACAGCCCTGCATGATCGGCAGCCGCACGCCGAACCGCCAGCAGCCCACGCACTGGACGAGCGTCGCGATCCCGCACACCAGCAGGTCGGCGGTGATCAGATACGCCAGGTCCGCGGGCGACAGCTTCATCGCGCCGCCCACGATCAGCGGCACCGCCACCGCGCCCGCGTACATCGCGAGCACGTGCTGCAGCCCGAAGGCGGCCAACTGCCGTACGGGTGGGACCTCGTCCACCGGGTGGACGGGGGCGGTCGTGGTCATGGGCACTCCAGGGCGGCGGAGAGGGGACGTGCGAACAGCACGAGACCGTAAGGGACTTGAACAGTTTGTTGATTTCCGGACTGTTGCCACTGCGTGTCCTGCCCACCGAGCGGCCTCCGACTCCGCTACGGCGCCTGCGATGCGCCCGCCGTCCGCGCCGCCGCCAGCAGCGACTCCCAGTCCGCCAGCTTGACGACGCCGCGGCCCAGCGAGGCCCCGAGGGCCGCCTCGGCCCGCTCGATCGCCTGCCATCCCGACCACTCGACCGGCTCGGCACCCTCCGCGCGCAGCGCCGCGACCGGATCCCTCGGCGGCCGTTCGCGTACGAGCGCGGAGGCGTCGTCCAGCAGCGACAGCACCGTCTCCTTGGCGCACGGACGGTTGGTGCCGATCACGCCGGTCGGGCCGCGCTTGATCCAGCCCGCCACGTACTCGCCCGGCGCGACCGCGCCCGCACGGACGACGCGTCCCGCCAGGTGGGGGACGGTGCCGCTCGACGCGTCGAACGGCAGCCCCTCCAGCGGCACTCCGCGATATCCCACCGAACGCAGCACCAACTGCGCCTCGACGTCCTCGAATTGCCCCGTGCCCCGCACGCCGCCGCGCCCGTCCGGCTCCGTCCGCTCGAAGCGCACGGCGCCCACCCGCCCGCCGTCCGCGAGCAGTTCGGCCGGGCGCAGGAAGAAGCGCAGCCGGATGCGGCGCGGGGCGTCCTCGTTTGGCACCTGGGCCCAGCCGCGCAGCACCTCCACGTTGCGCCGCCGGGCCGCCGGCAGCGCGGAGAGATCCGCGCACCCGGGATCCAGCGCCAACTCCGCCGGATCCACGAGGAGTCCGGCGCCCGGCAGGCCGCCCAGCTCGCGCAGTTCCTTGGTGGTGAAGCGGGCCTGGGACGGGCCGCGCCGGCCCACCATGTGGATGTCGCCGATCCGGCTCGCGGCCAGCGCGCGAAGCGCCGCCTGCGGCATGTCGGTCGGGCTCAGTTCCGCCGGGCCCCGGGCCAGTATCCGGGTGACGTCCACCGCGACGTTGCCCACGCCGATCACCACGGCCGACCGTACGTCACGCAGGAAACCGTCGTCGGCAGCGTCCGGATGGGCGCTGTACCAGGACACGAACTCCGTCGCCGACCAACTGCCCGGCAGATCCTCGCCGGGGATGCCGAGATGGCGGTCGGTGGCCGCGCCCACGCAGTACACGACCGCGTGGTACAGCTGCCTCAACCTCGCCGCGGCCAGCCCGCCGGGGCCGACCCGCACCGCGCCGAGGAAGCGCACCCGCTCGTGCTCCAGGACCGTACGCAGGTTGTTCTGCAGCGACTTGATCTTCTCGTGGTCGGGTGCGACGCCGTAGCGGACAAGGCCGTAGGGGCACGGCAGCCGGTCGATGACGTCGACGCGCACGTCGGAATCGAGCTGGACGAGATTCTGCGCGGTGTAGACCCCGCTCGGCCCCGAGCCGACGACGGCGACACGCAACACGGCGGAACTCCCTACGAGAGGAGATCGCTGACGGCTCCAGCATCGCACCGCCGCTGCTCCGCTGACAGGGTGCAGGCACGCTGTGAACGTGCGTGTCCGCTCTCGCGGTATGTGGTCAAGTGGTTACGTTCCGCGTGTGCTAGAAGCATCCTTTCTTAATCTTTCTGATCGTTGTCCGACGGATGGCACGGTGTCCGTATGGCCCGCGTGGGAAGTGCGGGAGGACGAGCGCGCCACGACGTGGTTCACCGTCCGGCTGGGCTTCGGCGACGGCGCCCGCATCGACGCGCTCGCCGTGGTCGGCGGCGGGTCCGTCTCGCTGGAGGAGATCCGGGCCCAGCCACCCCTGTCCCTGGACGACCTCGCGGAACTCGCCGACTGGATCGAGGAACCGCTCTTCCGGGCCTGCGTCCCCGGCCCCGATCCCGCCGCCGTGCACCACGCGACCGCGGGCTCCCGGCGGGCCCGGCCCCTCTGGCCCCACGGCATCGAAGGCCGGCGCCGCATCGCACAGGAGTACCGCACCGCACAGCAACAGGGCGCCGACCCCGTTCTCGCCGTGATGTGCGCGACCGGTCACAGCCGCCGTAAATCGCTCCGGCTGATCTCACAGGCGCGCGACTCAGGGTTCTTGACGCCCCGTCATGTGCGCCGCAGAGCCGTCTCGTAGCGACGGACGCCTACAACTGACCTGACTGTTCCGACGTGTTGGACGGCTCCGCCGGGTCCGGCCGTTCGCCCGGTTCCTCGCCGGTCTCGAAGAACCGTGACAGGTCCGAGTCGCCGCTCCCGGCGGTTGCCGCGCCGCTGCCCGGCGGTGTGCCCATCTCCCAGTCGAGCCGGTAGCGCTTGAACAGCTCGGCCCGCAGCGTCGTGATCGGCATCGGGACGTTCGGCAGCACCATCGCGTAGACGGCACCCATCAGCAGGGACCGCATCATCGGATAGTCCCCGTCGGCGTCCTGCGACCCGCGCCGGGTGACCACCTCCCGCAGCAGTTCGGCCAGGCGCTGCTGCTCCGGGCACTGCACGAAGCCCTCCGCCTGCAGCAGCCCCGCCATGTGCTGGCGCATCAGCACGGGACGGTCCCGGCCCAGACTCAGGATCGCGTCGATGGCCCGCGCCATCCGCTCCCGGCCGTCCTCGCTGCGCGGCTCCCGCTCCACCGCCTCCTCCAGCGTGCGGTGCATCAGCCGGTGCACCGCGGACTGCACGAGCTGGCGTTTTCCCGGGAAGTAGTACGAGACCAGACCACGCGCCGAGCCGGCTCTGTCCGCGATGTCGGCGAGCGTCGTCGCCTCGTAGCCGCGCTCACCGACCAACTCGACGGCCGCCTGCAGAAGCCGCTCCCGGGAACGCCGCCGCAACTCTTCATTGACCGAGGCGCTGCGCGGGGACATGCTTAACTCCTGCGTTGACTGGCTGCCAGCCAACTATACTCAGCAGCGTCACGATCGGCGCTCCGTAGGGGCTGGTCAGGGCTGCCGTCCGTCTGGGGCGACGCGGGGGATCGTCTCAGGCGGGCGGTCACTTCGCCCGGATGGTGTCCTCAGGCTACTTCCCGGATCGCGCCCGGACATCCACATCCGCACTCCCGTCGCACAACGGCCCGCCCGTCCCTAAAGTGGGCACGAATGCCGAGCGGAGGAGGCCTGCGGAGATGGAACAGGACCAGCAGATCCTGGCAGAGAACGAGCGCAAGCTCCGTACGTCCCTCTCGGCCGGCGAGATCGACAGCACGACGGAACGCCAGCGTCTCGGCGAGCTGGAACGCGAACTCGACCAGTGCTGGGACCTCTTGCGGCAGCGGCGTGCGAAGACGGAGTACGGGGAGAACCCCGACGAGGCGGCTGTACGCCCGTCGACGCAGGTGGAGGGCTACCTGGAGTGAGCGGGCCGCGGCGGTGACGCGGCGGCCCGAGTCCGGTTTCCGGCCGGTCCACAGGGTCCCGTACCGCTCGGTCCGCCAACTCCCGTACTCCGCGGTCCGCCACGTTCGATACCGCCCGGTCCGCCCGGTCCGCCCGGTCCGCCCGGTCCGCCCGGTCCGCCCGGTCCGCCCGGTCCGCCAGGTCCGCCAGGTCCGGTCAGTCCACCAGGTCCAGCACGGCCCGCAGTGCGTCCGGCCGTTCGCTCGCGGGCAGGTGGTCCACCATGTGCACCCGGCAGCCGAGGGCCGCCGCGCCGCCGTCCGCGCGCCGGTCGTCCCCGACCATCAGCACGTCCTCGGGCTCGACCTCGAGCGCCTCGCAGGCCACCGCGAACAGCCGCGGGTCGGGCTTCTGGATGCCGTGTTCGTACGACAGGACGTACGTGTCCACGAACTGGTCCAGGTTGTGCTCGCGGAAGACCGGGCGCAGGTCCCAGCCGATGTTGCTGACCACACCGATGCCGATCCCGCGCTCGCACAGCCCGTACAGCACCTCGGCGGCGTCGGGGTAGGGCGCCCACGCCGCCGGCGTCTTGTGCCGGTCGTACAGTGCGTCGTGCAACGCCGGGTCGGGCAGCGGCACTTGGCGGGAGAGACCGGTGTAAGCAGCCCGGTGCAGCTCGGCGCTCTGGTCCCGGACCGGCCATATCTCGGCGAGGCTGTCGGGCAGTTGCGCCGGAGGGGCCCCGCCGGGCAGCGCCCCCGCCACGTGGAGCGCCTTGGCCGCCTGGCTCAACTCGGCTTCGGGGAGCGCGATCTCGGCCTCGTGGAGCACCGCGCGCAGCCAGGACTCGGTGGACTCGATGCGGAAGAGGGTGCCGGAGAAGTCGAACAGGACGGCCATCATCATGTGTGGATCTTACGGGTGCGTTCCGGTCGGCAAGAAGATCGCGGGCCGGTGGGGGCCGGGCTCACGGCTGCCATCTCCGGTGGACGGCCACTGCCAGCGCCACGACCGTCGCGCCCAGGAGCCAGCCGCCCAGCACGTCGGACGGCCAGTGCACGCCCAGCCACACGCGCGTGAGCCCCACCCCGAGGACGGAGACGAGCGCCACCGCCAGTCCCGTACGCCACAGGGGGCGGCCGGGTCCGTAGCGGTGCAGGAGCCAGAGCAGCAGGCCGCAGACGATCGTGGCGGTCATCGCGTGGCCCGAGGGGAAGGCGGCGTAGTGGGCCGAGTCGACGGGGTCGCGCCAGGCCGGGCGCGGGCGGTCGACCGCGGCCTTGAGGACCTGTTGCAGCAGGGCGCCCACGGCGACGGCGGCCGCCAGCCACAGCGCCGTCCACCACGCCGAGCGCCGCCACACCAGCCACACCACGGCGGCCGCGGCCAGCAGGCGCATCGTCAACGGATCCCAGACCCAGTCCGTCAGGACGCGGAACGCGTGGGTGAGGGCGGTTTCGTCGACGGCCCAGCGGTGCGTGGTGCGGGAGATGTCGCCGTCGACGCCGATCAGTGGATGCCAGCGGATCGCGACCGGGACGAGCAGCAGCACGGAGCACAGGGCGAGAACGGCTGCGGCACGGGCGGCCGTGTGAGGGGCCGGCGAGCGGGTGGGGGAGTCGGCGGGCGAATGGTGCATAAGATGATCCTCGCCGACCGGCGAGGTGTGAAACCAGCGCCCGGGCGGCCCGCGCCTAGGGGTCCGTCTAGGGGGTGTCCGACAATTCCCGCCTGCCCCGCGACGCCTGGCACGCCCTAGCCCAGGGCCCGCAGCCCCGGCACGAACGCCACCAGCACCGGTACGACGGGCACCAGCGCGGCGCTCGCCGTCAGCCCAAGGCGCCGGACCGCCGGCAGCCGGTCGGGCGCGCTGAGCAGTCGGTGCACCCGCTGCGGAACGTGCGCCTGCGGTGCCGGTGAGGGGCCGAACACGCCCCGGTCCTCGTTCAGTTCGACGAGCGCGAGCGCTGTCGTCAGACGGCCGTGGCGGCGGGAGGCCATGTCGTCGGCGGCGAGTTCGACCAGGCGGTGCATCTCGCCGCGGAACGCCGCGAACACCGGCACCTGCGGAAACCCGCCCGCCAGCGCGTCCGAGCAGTGCAGCAGCCAGTCGTGCCGGGCCTGCGCGTGCCCCTGCTCGTGGGCGAGGACGGCGTCCAGCTGCCGGCCCTTCAGCCGGCGCAGCGCGGCGGTGGTGACGACGAGCTGGGGTGCGGCACCGGGCAGCCACCAGGCGTCGGGCCGTTCGCCCTCCAGCACGACCAGCCGGCCACTCGCGGCTTCCTCACCGGGCAACAGCGGGGCCTGGAGCTGGAGTTCGGCCCGGCGCCGCCGACTGCGCGCACGCGCCCGCAGGACCTCCCTGACCAGCATGGTCCCGCTCCACAGACCGGCGGACGCGAGCGTCACCGCGGTCGCCGCGGCCAAGGGGCCGGTGGCGCCGAGCGCGTAGGCGTCCACGACGCCGTGCGGCGCCCCGGCGAACACGTGGCCGCGCACCGCCCGCCAGGCGGCCGCGGCGCTGAGGGTCATCGACAGCGCACAGCACAGCAGGACGGCCGCCACCACGCACTGCCACACCCACAGCGCGACCACCGGTTCACGGTCCTGCCAGCCCGCCCGGGCGAGCAGCCGGGGGGCCACGACGGCGGTCAGCGCGCCGAGCAGCAGCAGTGCCGCGGGGACCATCATGGCGCTCACCCTAGAAGCGGACACGGGCCCGGCATACGGTCTGTCGCGCAAAGTGACGCAATCAACGGTTGCCCGAACGGAGCCCTGGCTCAAAGCGCGCGACGAGATCCAGCCTCGCAGCCGCCACATCGGGACCAGGCTCAGAGCGTGAGCAGCATCGCCACCATCGCGATCCCCATCGACAGCCGGCACGCCTTCGCGAGCTCCGGCCGGTCGCCCCACCCGACGGCCCCGCCGCCCGCAGCCACCGGCACGAGCCGCACGCCCGACAGCAGCACGTACCCCGTGAAGTAGAGCAGAAGGACCCCGGTCAGCAGGGGCACCCCGGACGTCGTGCCGTGCCCGGCGTGGTGGCCCGGGGACGCGGCCATCACGACCGCCATGTAGACCATGGCCGAGGCGCCCACCAGGTGGTGCAGATGGTGCCGGCTCGCTCGCGCCGAGAACAGGGCGCGCAGCGCGGCGACGCCGAAAATGGCCGCGTACAGGGGCCAGGTCCAGGCAGGCGGGCTGAACACGGCCGCCGGCACGGCCATCGCGGCCATGCCGAAGCCCATCAGCGCCTCGCCGCCCGCGGACCGGCGCTGCTCCTCGACCGTGCTGCGCATCCGCACGAGGCAGTAGGCCCCGGTCGCCGCACACAGCGCGACCAGCAGCCAGCCGGGCGAAGCCGGTCCGTGCACGCGCACCTCCCCGCTCGACGGTGTCGACAGTGGGTGGCTTCCCACACCATGCGGCGCGCACGCAAGCGCAAGGGTGTACACGGGGAGCATTCGAGGGAGCACGGCAGGTGAGTGGCGGCCCGTAATGCGCTGGAGAATTTCATTCACGAGTAAAACACATGCTAACGTTATGTCGCATGACCCCAGCGACCCCCACCCCCGCCCCGCGCACCCGCCGCCTTCCCCTCGCCGGTGTCCTGCGCCTCGGCCGGCCCGCGGACATCTGGTTCAAGCCCGCACTGAGCGTGGTCGCCTCGGTCGCCCCGCCCAACCTGCTCCTGCTGGGCCTCGGCCGCCTCGACCTGGCGATGTACACGATGGCCGGGTCGCTGTGCGCGCTGTACGCCCACAACCGGCCGTACGCCGTCAGGGCCCGAGTCCTGGCCTGGGTGGTGCTCGGCATGGTCGGCGGTCTCGCCGTCTCCCTGGTCGCGGCCTCGCTCACGTCCAGCGCCGTCGTGCTCGTCACGGTCGGCGCCCTGCTGGCGGCGGCGCAGAAGGCGCTGTGCGACGCGACCCGCGTCGGCCCGCCCGGCAACGTGGTCCTGACCTTCATCACCTCCGCCTCCCTCTTCGCCCCCCAGACGCTCGGCCAGGTCCCCGGCCACCTCGCGCTGGCCGTCGCCGCGGGCGCGTGGTCCTGGCTCGTCGGCATGGCCCCCGGGCTGCTGCGCCCGCACGGCCCCGAGCGCCGGGCCACCGCGGGGGCCCTGAAGGCCGCTGCCGCCTACGCCGCCACGGGCGGCACCGCGGACGGCCACGCCCGCGCACGGGCCGCCGCGGCAGCCGCCGTACAGGCCGCCTGGCACTCGCTCCTGGCCGCGGGCGACACCCGCACCAGGCGCGGCCTCGAACGGCTCGTCGTCGGCGCCGAGGTCGCCCTCGCCGCACCCGCCGACACCGACCCGGCTCAACTGCGCACCTGGGCGGGCGAGTTGACCGGTACCGGCCCCGTCCCGCAGGTTCACGATCCCGCGGCAGCCGGTGAACTGCTCGGCGTTCAGGCCGAACTCGCCGTCCCGGCCCGCCCGTTGTGGGCACGACTCGGCCCGCTCGCCCCGATCGCCGTCCGCACCGCGCTGGGCTGCGCCCTCGCCGGCTACGCCTCCCTCGCCCTCGGCGTCGGCCGCCCCTACTGGGCCCTGGTCACCGCGGCCTCCCTCTACCAGGCCAACCTCGCCCTCACCTGGACCCGGGGCATCCAGCGCGTCGTCGGCAACCTCCTCGGCGTCCTGATCTTCGCCGCCGTCGTCCCGCTCGCCCACCTCGGTTCGGCGGCCCTAGTGCTGTGCTGCCTCGCCTTCAACTTCGGCGCAGAGGCGCTGATCGGCCGCAACTACTGGCTCGGCACCGTCTGCGTGACCCCGATGGCGCTGCTCATCACCGAGTTCACCGGATTCCAGGAGCCCGGACTGCTGATCACCGAGCGGGTCGTGGACACCGTCGTCGGCGCCCTGGTCGGCTTCCTCGCCGCGGCCGCCGTCACCAACCGGCGCTCCGGCGACCGGGTCGAGCACGCGCTGACCGCCGCCGAACGCGCGCGTGAGCACACCGCCCGGCTGCTGGGCGAGGCCGCCCCCGTTCCCGCCGCCGTGGAGTCCGCCCGCCGCACGCTCGCCGCCGCCCTGGCCGAGCTGCGCGCCACCGCCGACGCCGCCTCCGGCGAGTGGTGGCAGCGCGCCCTGCCCCAGGAGCGGGTCGTGCGCGCCGAGCAGGCCGGACACCGTACGCTCGCGGCTACGGTGCGGCACCAGGGGCTGCACCTGAGCGGCGAAGCGGAGGGCGTACGGCCATGACGGCACCGAACGGACGGCAGGCGGGGGCGAGCAGGGGTGACGACACCGTCTCCGCGGTCGTGCGGCAGTGGCAGGCCGTCCATCCCGACCTCGACACCGGCCCCATGGAGATCATCGGCCGCATCAACCGCTGCGCCGCCCTCCTCCAGCAGGCCGAGGACGCGCCGCTGCGCCGGGCCGGCCTCAGCCGTCCCGAGTTCGACCTGCTGGGCGCGCTGCGCCGCACCGGCCACGAACTGACCCCCGGCGACCTGGCACGCGAGACCTTCTCCTCGGGCGCCGCCGTCACCAAACGCCTCAAGCAGCTGACCGAGCGCGGCCTGGTGGAGCGCCGCGGCGACACCCGCGACCGCCGCGTGGCCCACGTCCGCCTGACGGACGCCGGCCGTGACCTGGTCGACGGCATCCTCCCCGAGCAGCTGTCCTACGAGACCGCCGTACTGGCCGTGCTGGACCCGCAGGGACAGGGCGAACTGGCCGGACTCCTCGGCGAGTTGCTGGGCCGTCTCGAGGGGCGCCTCGGCGCGCTCCGCGCCTGAACGGCCGCCGCCTCCGCACCTTTCGGAGGCGGCGATCCCGTTGACGTGATCGGCATCCACTCCCTACGTTCGACCGAACCGGTTCGAATCTCCGACTGGCGTACGACATGCCGAACGAAGGTGGGATGCCGTGACATCGCAGACGCTGACGGTCGACCTGGCCGCCGGGACGGGCCCCTTCCACGGCGGAGCGAGCGGCACGCTCTACGGCCTCTACGGCGACGGAGTGCCCAGCCGTGCCGTCGTCGAGGGCATGTACGTCCGCACGGTCAGCACCAAGGCCCAGGACGGTATCCAGCACCCCGGCGCCGACGCCCTGGAGATCCTGCCGTCCTTCGTCGCGGCAGGCGGCCAGGACGTCTACGTCTACCTCAGCGACATCCACCGCGGCTTCCCCTACGAGTGGCCGGGCGCCACCGGCGAGGAACGGCTCAGCGCCTACCTGGCGGCCGTCCGCCACCACGTCGCACAGACGCGGACGCTGGGAACGCTCAAGTCCCATGTCGTGTATGTGCCGTTCAACGAACCTGAGGGCAACATGTTCGGCGAGGGGGAGTGGAGCTACGACGGCGTCTGCTGGCGCACCGATCCGCGCCGCTACTTCGCGGCCTGGCAGGAGACGTACCGCCTCATCAAGGGCCTGGACCCCGAGGCGCGCATCGCCGGCCCCAACACCTGCGTCCTGTACCCCGAGGTGCGCGGCTTCCTGGAGTTCGCGCGCGACCACGGCGTGCTCCCCGACGTGATGACCTGGCACGAGCTGTCCTCACCCGACGAGGTCCGCACGAACGTCACCAAGTATCGAGATCTTGAGCGGGAGTTGGGCATCGGCCCGCTGCCCGTCAACCTCAACGAGTACGCACACAACTACCACTTGTCCGTCCCGGGGCAGATGATCCAGTGGATCGCCGCCATCGAGGAGTCCAAGGTCGACGCCGACATGGCGTACTGGAACATCGCCGGAAACCTCAACGACTCGGCGGTGGAGGCCAACAAGGGCAACGGCCAGTGGTGGCTGTTCAACGCCTACGGCCGGATGAGCGGCGACACGGTCCGCGTCACCCCGCCGCGGCCCAACGTGCAGTACACGCTGCAGGGCGTCGCCACGCTCGACCGGTACAAGAGACAGGCCCGGCTGCTGTTCGGCGGCGCGAGCGGCGCCGCGGACCTCGTGTTCGCAGGGATCGATGCGGACGTGTTCGGCAGCCTCGTCCACGTAAGGCTTGAGGAGATCCCCTGGAGCGGCCAAGTCGGCGTGTGCGAGCGGCCGTTGCGCATGCTCGACACCGAACTGCCGGTCAGGGACGGCCGGGTGGCACTGTCTGTGGCCGAGCTCGACGAGATGTCCGCCTATCACCTGATCGTCGCCCCCGGCGGCAAGGGCGCCACGCCCCAGACACCCCCGGCGGCCCGGCGTCGTACGTACCTGGCCGAGGACGCCACCTACACCGGCGGCGGCTACACGAAGAACGGCCCCGAGGGATCCCCTTCCGCCGTCGACAAGTTCGCGACCTCCGGCGGCTACCACGTCGGTGGCCTGCGCACCGGCTCCGACGGCGTGCTCGCCTTCGACGTCGAGGCCCCGCGCGACGGGACGTACGACATCAGGGTGTTCGCGAACTCCCACAACCTGGCCGATCTGGTGCGCGAGAACGGCCCCACCAACGTCTTCCTGCGCATCGACGGCGAGGACCCGCGCGAGCTGCGACTGCCCCTCGGCTACAAGTGGGCGGTGTGGGGCCACACCGACACAGAGGCCCAACTGACCGCGGGCCCGCACCGGATCACCCTCGCCGCGCACGACCCCGAACTCGGCGCGACCAAGGGAGACGCCGTCGTCGACAAGCTGGACCTTGTCCCGCGCGAGGGGCACGAGGAGCGGGAGGACGTGTACGAGGCCGAATACGCGGTGCTCGGCGCGGGCGCCCGGACCGAGTACGCCCACCTCGGTGCCTCCGGCCCCGGTGCCGCCGTCGTCCCTCGCGGCGGTACCGTCACCTTCTGGGTGCACGCCGCGGACGACGGCGAGGCGACGGTCACCGTCGACCTGCTCGGGCCCGGCGAAGGCCTGCTCACGGTCAACGACGAGGAACTCGGGCGCGTGCAGCGCGGCGCCGTCCCGCTGTTCCTGGCCGGAGGCATCAACAAGGTGACGGTGACCGGGACTTCGGAAGACCTGGTCGTGGATCGGCTGCGCGTCGCCCCGTCCCGCGGGCTGCTGCCCACGTCCGCCGCCGCCGCCGACGAGGGCGTCCTGACCGGCACCGCACGCGTGACGGGCCACTCGTACGCAACGGGCGGCAAGGCGGTCGACGGTATCGGCGCGGGCCCCGGCAACGCGCTCACCCTGACGGTGACCGCCCGGCGCGCCGGACGCCACGCGCTCACGATCCGCTACTCCAACGGCGAGCAGGCGCCCGCCACCCACTACAACCCCGACCCGGTCTGCCGCCACGCGGACATCTCCGTCGCCGGAGCCGCCCCGCACCGCGTCCTGTTCCCCACCACCTTCCACTTCAACAACTTCTGGAACCTCTCCGTCCCAGTGACCCTGAACGAGGGCGCCAACACGATCACCTTCACCGCCGACGAACTGCCCGACTTCGACGGTCTCACCCGCAACGGGTACGGACAGCGCTCGGCGTACGCCCCGGTGATCGACCAGGTCACGGTGACACCACTCGTCCCAGGGGCCCTGGGGTGACGGGGACCCGCATGCCGAACAGGGGGACACGACCGTGGAGTTCACATTCGCCGGCCGGGTGGTCGAGTGGCGCGGCCCGGCGCCCTACTACTACCTGCCCGTGCCCGGCGAGGAGTCCGCGGACATCCGCGAGGTCGCCGCGCAGGCCACATACGGCTGGGGCGTGATCCCCGTCGCCGCGCGGATCGGCGACGTCGACTTCGAGACCTGCCTGTTTCCCAAGGACGGCGGCTACCTGCTGCCGTTGAAGGCCGCCGTCCGCCGTCCGCGGAAGATCACGGCCGGGGACGAGGTCACCGTCGAGATGACGGTCCGGCTGCGGCGCTGACGGCGATACCCGCTCGCGCACACAGGCGCGTTCGCCGTACGCTCGCCCCGTACCGCACCGCATGGCGGCCTCCAGCCCACCCCTTTCGTGCCCGGAGGTTCCCGCATGTCCGCGTTCACGGTGCGCCCCTTCCGCCGCGACGACCGCGACCAGCTCACCGACCTGATCAACGCGCACGTCGCCGCCGTCGTGCCCGGCGTCTCCGTCTCGGTCAACACCGTCCTGAGCGACCTGGAGCGGCAGCCCGGCGAGGCCATCACCGACCCCTGGGTCGGCGAGCGCGTGACGCTCGTCGCCGAGCGGCGCCGCGCCGTCGTGGCCGCCGCCCACCTGCTGCGCTACGGCGCCGGCGAGGAGGTCGGCGCGGCCTACCGGGACGCCGGCGAGATCGACTGGTTCGTCCACTGGCCGCCGGCGTCCTTCAGGCCGGACTCGGCGGCCGCCGCCGACGGGCTGATGGCCGCGTGCCTGGCCCAGTTCGCCCGCTGGGACGTCCGCGTGCGATACGCGGACGGCGCCCTCCCGGCACCGGCCGTCTACGGCCTGCCCCTCAACTGGCCCCACGTGCGCGCCCTGTACGAACGCTCCGGCTTCCGCCACACCGGCGACACGGAGGCCGTCCTGATCGCGCGGGTGACCGACCTGCCGATGCCCCAACCCCCTGCGGGCCTCACCTTCGCGCGCACGGTGGGGGAGTGCGGCACGCGTTTCACGGCGTACGACGCCGAGGGCGCCTCCCACGGCTTCATCGAGGTCGACACCGCGCTGGGCCGCCCGGAGCGGCACGTCCGCGCGACCGGCCTCGCCGACACCGGCAATCTGCACATCGACCCCGCCGCGCACGGAACCGGCCTGGAACGGCACCTTCTCGCCCAGGCCGCCGACTGGCTCCGCCTGTGCGGCGTCGACCGCCTCCTCGCCTACGAATCAGCCGACGACAAGGCGGCGATCGCCCTGCTGCTGGGCGCCGGATTCCGGGAGCTGACCCGAACCGACCGCCGCTGGGAGCATCAGATACCGGGCCGGTAGCGGATCGGATGGTCCTCCGGCACCTCGACGAGCACGATCTGCGTCCCGTCCGGATCCTTGATCCACATCTCGACCAGCCCCCAGGGCTCCTTCACCGGCGGGCGCACGATCTCGACCCCCTTGGCCAGCAGCTCCTCGTGCGCCGCGGCCGCGTCCGCGACCTGCAGCCACAGCCGCACGGCCGGGGAGGGCCCCGCCTCCGACCGCCCGGAGACCTCCAGGAAGCCACCGCCCAGGAAGTACACGGTTCCCCGCTCGGGTCCCGTACCGAACTCGCGGTAGACGGCGAGCCCCAGCTGCTCGCCGTAGAACCGCCGCGAGCGTTCGGGATCGATGGGCTGAAGAAGAGTCCGGCTGCTCAGAACATGCACCATGCATCCGGAGCCTACTGTCGGCGTTACGCTCTTCGGTGCCCGCGCCCGCAGAGATCGGAGAGCCGCACCATGGACACCGCCGCCACCGGACTGACGTTCCGTGACGCCGACGACGCCGATGTGGACGTCCTGATCGCACTGATCCAGTCGGCCTACCGCGGGGACTCGAGCCGGACCGGCTGGACCACCGAGGCGGACATCCTGGAGGGGCAGCGCACCGACGCGGAGGGCGTGCTCGCCGTCATCAAGGCGCCCGACAGCCGCCTGCTCACGGTCGAGCGGGACGGCGCCGTGATCGCCTGCTGCCAGCTCGAACACCGCGGTGCGTACGCCTACTTCGGGATGTTCGCCGTCAGCCCGCAGCTGCAGGGTGCCGGCCTCGGCAAGGTGATCATCGCGGAGGCGGAGCGGGCGGCACGCGAGACATGGGGCGTGCGCGAGATGCACATGACCGTGATCTCCGTGCGCGAGGATCTCATCGCCTGGTACGAACGCCGCGGCTACCGCCGTACGGGAAGGATGACGCCGTTCCCGTACGGCGACGAGCGCTTCGGCATTCCGCAGCGCGCCGACCTGCAGTTCGAGCTGCTGGTCAAGGAGCTGGTGTGACGCTCGGGCGGCCGGTCACGCGGTGAAGCGGCCGGTGCGTTTGATCTCCGGATAGTCGGTGGTCGCGCCGTCCAGCTGCAGGGCCCGTACGAGACGGAGGTGGTCCTGCGTGTTCACCACCCAGCCGATGATCTTCAGGTCCGCCTTGCGGGCCATCTCGACGATCTCCAGCGTCAGGCGGCGGATGTTGAGGCAGACGGTCGAGGCGCCGGATTCCACGGCGCGCTCCACGATGTCGGTGCCGTAGCGGCTGCCGATCAGCGCGGTCCGTACCCCGGGCACCAGCCGGGCGATCTCGACGACCGCCTCGTCGTGGAACGAGGACACCTCCACCCGGGAGACCAGGTCCCGCCTGAGCATGACCTCGGCGAGCGCCCTGGCCGCCTGCACGTCCTTGATCTCGGCCTGGAGCGGCGACCTGACCGCCTCCAGGACCTCCTCGAAGACCGGGACGTGCTCCCCGCGGCCCGCGTCCAGGGCGCGCAGTTCGGCGAGGGTCTTCTCGGCGATCGCGCCGGTGCCGTCGGTCGTGCGGTCCACGTCGGTGTCGTGCATGACGACCAGGGCGCCGTCCTTGCTCAGATGCAGATCGAGTTCGATCACGTCGAGCCCGGCGTGCTGGGCGGCGACGAAGGAACGGAGGGTGTTCTCGGGCTCGACACCCATGACTCCGCGGTGACCGATGGTAAGGAAGTTCAAGGTTCAACTCGCTTCCGTCGACGGCGGCTCGGCATGCGCGCGGACCGGAGCGGACGGCCACGCGGGCAGAGCCGCAGCCTAACGGCCCCGTCTCGCGATGAACCCGCTCGTACACAGGGGATTGGCGTGGCGTACGGGGGGAATCCGGCCCGTGCCGCCGGGAGCGGTCACCCTGCCGTGGGCGAGTCCTCGGGACATTGACCCCAGCCTCCTACCCGCGAGGAAGGCACGTATACCCGGAACGGCGGCCTTCACCGCATCTGACAGAAAAAACTTCGGTGACCATGCGGTCGCACAGGATAATCTCCCGAGGTTTCACTTGCCGGGAGGAAGCTCGTATGTATACGGTCTCGATACGCGAGCTTCTCCCGTGGAGGATGGGACATGACGGAAATTCTTGTGCAGGCGGCTATGGGGGAGCAGGTTTCTCCCGCGACCAGGGTGGTCGAGCACCCGGCGTGGCCGGTGCTCAAGGATGCCGTGGAGCTGATCCGGCCATGGCAGTCCAAGGACGGGTCGATCGACTTCGAGGCCGAGGGCGCCCCCGAGCGCGCGGACGCCGAGGCCGCCGTGCGGCGTGTCGTCGAGGCCGTGCACGAGCTCTCCCCGCTGCTCCCGCACGACAGCGACTACCACGAGGCCCTGGCCAAGGACCTGGACCGGTGGGCCGAGGGCGGCTTCGAGATACCCGACTTCCTCGACTCGCTGCTGGCCTTCCAGCCCGCCGCACACCGCGCGGACGGCCTGCAGCACCTGGTCGTCTTCCCGATGTACACGCAGAACGGCAACCCGGACCGCAACCTCGAGGCGGTCGTGCTGCGCATGGTGTGGCCCGAGTGGCTGGCCGAGCTGGAGCGCACCCGCTACGACAACCCGCTGTTCTGTGGCATCACGTTCGAGGACTTCACGGCCGGCTACGACACCAACTCCGCCGTCCTCTTCCCCGAGACCATCGCCGTGCGCGAGGCGCCGGAACGATTCTCCTGGGGCGGCATCTTCTGCGACCGCGAGGCCGCCCGCTTCCGCCGCGTCACCGATGCCGCCGTGGACATCCTGGGCATCGAGCTGCCCGAGGACGTCGCCGCGATGGTCCACGACCAGAAGCGCTGCGAGGAGGCCTTCGTGCTGTGGGACATGGTCCACGACCGCACCCACAGCCACGGCGACCTGCCCTTCGACCCGTTCATGATCAAGCAGCGGCAGCCGTTCTGGATGTACGGCCTGGAGGAGCTGCGCTGCGACCTCACCGCCTTCAAGGAGGCCGTGAAGCTGGCGGACGACGGCGTCCCGCAGGCCCGCGACGTGCAGTACGCGGTGCTCTTCGACCGCATGTTCCGCTTCCCGGTCACCGGCGAGCGCGTGCGCAACTACGACGGCCTGGGCGGCCAGCTGCTCTTCGCCTACCTGCACAAGCACGACGTCGTGCGCTGGACCGACAACAAGCTGTTCATCGACTGGCAGCGCGCCCCGCAGGTCACCAACCAGCTGTGCGCCGAGATCGAGACGCTCTACCGCGACGGCATCGACCGCCCCAAGATCGTGCACTGGTTCGCCGGCTACGAGCTGGTCTCCACCTACCTGTCCCCGCACCCGGGCTCCCGCTGGGCCAAGGGCCCCGACGCCCTGGATCTGACGCTGCCGCCGCGAAAGCTCGTCGATGACGTGCTTCCTGACGAGTTTCCGCTGAGCATGTTCTATGAGGCTCTCTCCAAGAAGCTGAAGAACGTGATCGCCTCCACGAAGGGCATCACGGCGGAGAGCGCGGAGCGGGTCGCCGCGTGAGCGACCGCACCACCGAGAACCTGGCTCAGGAGGCGAAGACTATGGCGGGGAACGGAGCTCTCAGCGGTGCGGTGATCGCGGTCGCGGGCGGAGGCGGGCCCGCCGGGCGCGCGGCACTGCTCCGGCTGGCCGAGTCGGGGGCGACCGTCGTCGCGGCCGACAACGATCCCGTACGGCTCGCGGAGGCCGTGGACGCGGCCCGGTACGCCTCGGGCGGCGCCACCGTCACCGGCGAGCCCGTGGACCTGCTGGACCTGGACGCCACCAAGGAGTGGGCCCAGCACATCGAGAAGGAGTTCGGCCGCGTCGACGGCCTGGTCCATCTCGTCGGCGGCTGGCGCGGCAGCGAGACCTTCATCAAGACCAGCCTCGACGACTGGGACTTCCTCGAGCTGCTGCTCATCCGCACCGTGCAGAACACCTCGCTCGCCTTCTCCGAGGCACTGCAGCGCAGCGACCGCGGACGGTACGTGCTGATCAGCGCGGCCGGCGCCAGCAACCCGACCGCCGGGAACGCCGCGTACGCCGCCGCCAAGGCCGCCGCCGAGGCGTGGACGCTGGCCCTGGGCGACTTCTTCCGCAAGGCGGGAGGCGCCGACGGGCCGACATCGGCGGCTGCGATCCTGGTGGTGAAGGCGTTGGTGCACGAGGCCATGCGTGCCGACCGCCCCAACGCGAAGTTCGCGGGCTTCACGGACGTCGCCGACCTGGCCGAGGCCATCGTCGGGGTCTGGAGCAAGTCCGCCGCCGATGTGAACGGAAAGCGTCTGTGGCTGACCGAGAAGCCGTGAACCCTCCGAAGACCGACGCGCGTCGCCATCACGACCCGCAGGTCCGCGGTTTCGCCAGTGACAACTACGCCGGGGCCCACCCGGAGGTGCTCGCCGCGCTGGCCCTGGCCAACGGCGGGCACCAGGTCGCGTACGGCGAGGACGACTACACCGAGAACCTCCAGAACCTCGTCCGCGGCCACTTCGGCCCCACGGCGGAGGCGTTCCCGGTCTTCAACGGCACCGGCGCGAACGTCGTCGCGCTCCAGGCGGTCACCGACCGCTGGGGCGCGGTGATCTGCGCCGAGAGCGCGCACATCAACGTCGACGAGGGCGGGGCGCCGGAGCGCATGGGCGGCCTGAAGCTGCTCACCGTTCCGACCCCCGACGGCAAGCTCACGCCTGAGCTGATCGACAAGCAGGCGTACGGCTGGGACGACGAGCACCGCGCCATGCCGCAGGCCGTCTCGATCACCCAGAGCACGGAGCTCGGCACCCTCTACACGCCGGACGAGATCCGGGCGATCTGCGATCACGCCCACGCGCACGGCATGAAGGTGCACCTGGACGGCTCCCGGATAGCCAACGCGGCCGCGTCGCTCGACGTCCCGATGCGGACGTTCACCAACGCGGTCGGCGTCGACATCCTCTCCCTGGGCGGGACGAAGAACGGCGCGATCTTCGGCGAGGCGGTCGTCGTCATCAACCAGGACGCCGTCAGCCACATGAAGCACCTGCGCAAGCTGTCGATGCAGCTCGCCTCCAAGATGCGCTTCGTCTCGGTGCAGTTGGAGGCGCTGCTCGCCAAGGACCTGTGGCTGCGCAACGCCCGCCACTCCAACGAGATGGCCCAGCGCCTCGCCGAGGGCGTACGCGCCGTGCACGGCGTGGAGATCCTCTACCCGGTGCAGGCCAACGGTGTGTTCGCCAAGCTCCCGCACGAGGTGAGCGAGCGGCTGCAGAAGCGGTTCCGGTTCTACTTCTGGGACGAGTCGGCCGGCGTGGTGCGCTGGATGTGCGCCTTCGACACGTCCGAGGACGACGTGGACGCGTTCGTGGCGGCGCTCAAGGAGGAGATGGCGCGGCACTAGCCTGCGATGCATAGGTATGCGATCACTCGAAAAGTCATTGACTGGTGAGTGATCGCATTCTTATGCTCTGCGGGCATGGAGCTGATCCAGCAAAACCCTGACCCGTCCGCATACTTGGCCGCCGACGAGGTCATCGACCATGACCACCCGTTGGTGCGAAAGACGGCCGCAGAGCTGGCCAGGAATGCGTCGGACTCGTATGCCTATGCACGCATGGCCTTCGAGTACGTACGCGACACGATCCCGCACTCGCAGGATTCCGGTGACCTGCGGGTCACCTGGCGCGCCTCCGACGTCCTGGAACAGCGCACGGGCGTCTGCTACGCCAAGGCGCACGCGCTGGCGGCCCTGCTGCGCGCCGAGGACATCCCGACCGCGCTCTGCTACCAGAAGTTCGACGTTTTGCACGGCCTGGTCGCGGTCCGCTTCAACGGCGCCTGGCACCGCCAGGACCCCCGCGGCAACAAACCGGGCGTGGACGCCCAGTTCTCCCTGGAGAGCGAGCAGTTGGCCTTCACACCGGACCCGGAGTCCGACGAGCTGGACCACCCGATCCTGTACGCCGGACCCCACCCGGCGGTACTGAACGCACTGCGAGCGGCCCGGGACCGGGAGCACCTGTGGCAGACGCTGCCGAGTGGGTTCCGAGGCGGTCCGGCGTGACGGTTCAGCCGGCCGCCTCCCCCGCCTTCACCTGCTCCGGGGTCGGGGCCGTGCCGCCGAGGTGGGCCGGCATCCACCAGGTGTCGTCCGGGCCCTTGGGGCGTACGGGGTAGGCGCGCTGGGCGGCCTCCAGGAGCTCCTGGACGCGCTCGCGCAGGCGGCGGGTGATGGCGCCCGCGTACTGGTCCTGCGGGGCCTCCACCGGCTCGCCGACCCGGATGGTGATCGGGATGTGGCTGCGCCTGAAGTTGCGGGGGTGGCCCTTGGTCCACAGGCGCTGCGTGCCCCACAGGGCCATGGGGATGAGCGGGACGCCGGCCTCCTGGGCCATGCGCGCGGCACCCGACTTGAAGCTCTTCAGGGTGAAGGACTGCGAGATGGTGGCCTCGGGGAAGACACCGACGATCTCGCCGGAGCGCAGCGACTGCAGCGCGTGCTGGTACGCCGTCTCGCCCTGCTTGCGGTCCACCGGGATGTGCTTCATGCCGCGCATCAGCGGACCGGAGATCTTGTGGTGGAAGACGGACTCCTTGGCCATGAAGCGGACCAGACGCTTCTGCGGCAGCGTCGCGAGCCCGTCGAAGATGAAGTCCAGGTAGCTGATGTGGTTGCTCACCAGCACGGCGCCACCCGAGCGCGGGATGTTCTCCGACCCCTTGCAGTCGATCTTGAGGTCCCAGGCCTTGAACAAGGTCTTGGCAAGGCCGATGACGGGACGGTAGACGAGCTCAGCCATGGATGGGTCGGACCCCTTCTCTCTGCCTGGGAAGGGTTCTCCCGGCGCGGAAGTTACGCAGCCGTAGGTTTACGGCATTGCGCAGATCGTGCCCCAAGTAACGAGCGGGTGGCCAGTCCTCGTGCCGGAGAGTGGCGAGATACTCATCACGTACTGAGCCTGCGTACCACCAGGTACATCTCGCACCCCAGGCAGTACCCGAAGGCCGCGTTGAGGAACGCCGCGGCCAGCGCGGCAGCGGTCGCCGCGAGCCCCAGCCAGGTCACTCCCAGCGCGAAACCGACCAGCCCCACGCCCGCGAAGACCAGCCCCACCGCCTGCGCGAACCGCGGCGGCTCCGGCGGCTCGAACTCGGTGGGCGGCCCGATCCGGGGCCGTACGGCCTTGCGGAACAGCCAGCCGTACGGCGAGCGCCCGACCCCGCCCGCCGCGCCCAGCGCGAACGCCAGCGTCTGCCAGGCCAGCAGCCAGGCGCTCCCGGTGATCAGCACGACCGCGAGAACGACGGTCGTCACGGCGGCCCCGAAGCGGGGACCCCTCACATCGATGTCCATGAATCAAGCATTCCGCAACGGAAATGCTCTGGGGAGTCGGGAATCTTTGCAGTCTCATGAATGCTTGTGCGGGTGATGACCGGACTTGTGGTGTGCGCGGTGGTGCTCGTGGCGGCGAGCGCCTACGGAGTGCTGCATCGGCGGCGAAGCGGGAGGGTACGCGTGCGTGGGCGCGACGACGGGAAGCGGCTCGGAGCGGCCGAGCTGGGCGGCGAGCTCGGTGAGCGGGCCACGCTCGTGCAGTTCTCCAGCGCGTTCTGCGCCCCCTGCCGGGCCACGCGGCGCGTCCTCGCTGAGGTGGCCGGCCTGGTCCAGGGCGTGACCCACGTCGAGATCGACGCGGAGGACCACCTGGACCTCGTCCGCGAACTCGACATCCTCAAGACCCCGACCGTGCTGGTCCTGGACGCCGACGGCCGGGTCGTGCGGCGGGCCACGGGCCAGCCACGCAAGGCCGACGTCATCGCCGCACTCGGGGAGGCCGTCTGACGGTCCGGGGCCGCGCGGTGAGGCATCTCCCAGATGCCGGAACGTACTTGACTGTGCGCACCACGTATCGTCAGCCTGACCGTATGCCTACGGAACTCCTTCTCTACGGGCGGGCCCACGTCGATCTGGCGCGCACCGCGAGCGCGTGCTGTCCGGGCTGTTGAGCAGCCACGGACCGGTTCGCCCCTCTCCTCAGAAGGACAACTCCATGACGGCCACGCCCGACCTCGGCACCCGAACCCCTCAGCTCGCCTCGCCCGACCTGCTGCGCTCCGTCTTCCGGCGGCACGCCGCGGGCGTGGCCGTGATCACCGCGCGGGGCGACGCCGGGCCGGTCGGCTTCACCGCCACGTCCCTCACCTCGGTCTCCGCCGAGCCCCCGCTGGTCTCCTTCGGCATCAGCACCGGCGCCTCCAGCTGGCCGGCGATCTCCTCGGCCGGGCACATAGGCGTCCACGTGCTCGGCGAGCACCAGCAGGAGCTGGCCGCCACCTTCGCCCGCAGCGGCGCCGACCGCTTCGGGGCGCCCACGAACTGGCGCGAGGGCCCCGAGGGCGTGCCCGTCCTCGACGACGTGCTCGCCTGGCTGGTCTGCCGGGTCGTCGGGCGCGTGCCGGCGGCGGACCAGCGCATCGTGGTGGCCGAGGTCGTCCTCGGCGATCCGGCCGGCCCCGGCCGGCCGCTCCTTTACCACCAGGGCAGGTTCAACGGTCTGCGTGACTGATCACGCTCCCCCTCCGCTGCGAAGTGGTCGAATTCCGATTACGCTGCGTTGCAAAGGTCACAGTTCAAAGCGCTTGCTTAGCGGGCACGTTCTGGGTGTACTGGCGAGTAATATTTCGCTCGGAGCGTGGGTCGCCCCGATCGGGATCGGCCGCTTCAGGCGCCTATGCTGCCTGAACGCAGACAGCACCGAAATGACGATTGCAGTAGGAGAGCCGGCGTGAGCTTGAGGATCGTTGTCACTGTTAAGTACGTGCCCGACGCCACTGGCGACCGGCACTTCGCCGATGACCTGACCGTCGACCGGGACGACGTGGACGGTCTGCTCTCCGAGCTCGACGAGTACGCGGTCGAGCAGGCGCTGCAGATCTCCGAGAACTCGGACGACGACGTCGAGATCACCGTCCTGACCGTGGGCCCCGAGGACGCCAAGGACGCGCTGCGCAAGGCGCTGTCGATGGGTGCGGACAAGGCCATCCACGTCGAGGACGACGACCTGCACGGCACCGACGCCATCGGCACCTCCCTGGTGCTGGCCAAGGCGATCGAGAAGGCCGGCTACGACCTCGTGGTCTCCGGCATGGCCTCCACCGACGGCACCATGGGGGTCGTGCCGGCCCTGGTCGCCGAGCGCCTGGGTGTGCCGCAGGTGACGCTGCTGTCCGAGGTGACGGTCGAGGACGGCACCGTCAAGGGCCGCCGCGACGGCGACACCGCCACCGAGCAGCTCGAGGCCTCCCTGCCGGCCGTCGTGTCGGTCACCGACCAGTCGGGCGAGGCGCGTTACCCGTCCTTCAAGGGCATCATGGCGGCGAAGAAGAAGCCGGTGGAGTCCTGGGACCTGTCCGACCTGGAGATCGACGCCGATCAGATCGGTCTCGAGGGTGCCTGGACCAAGGTCGAGGCCGCGAACCAGCGTCCGGCCCGGACCGCGGGCACGATCGTCAAGGACGAGGGCGAGGGCGGCAAGCAGCTCGCCGAGTTCCTCGCGAGCCAGAAGTTCATCTGAGCCGCGCGGCTCAACTCGCTCACCGCCCTTAAGACTTCGCACATCCGCAAGGAGTTCTCTTCCCATGGCTGAAGTTCTCGTCTACGTCGATCACGTGGACGGTGCCGTCCGCAAGCCCACCCTGGAGCTTCTGACGCTGGCCCGCCGCATCGGCGAGCCGGTCGCCGTCGCTCTCGGTGCCGGCGCGGGTGACACCGCCGCCGCCCTGGCCGAGCACGGCGCCGTCAAGGTGCTGACCCACGAGGCCGCCGAGTACGCCGACTACCTGGTCGTGCCGAAGGTCGACGCCCTGCAGGCCGCCGTCGAGGCGGTCTCCCCGGCCGCCGTACTGATCCCGTCCTCCGCGGAGGGCAAGGAGATCGCCGCCCGCCTGGCGCTGCGCATCGGCTCCGGCATCATCACCGACGCCGTCGACCTCGAGGCCGGCGACGAGGGCCCGGTGGCCACCCAGTCGGTGTTCGCCGCCTCCTTCACCACCAAGTCCCGCATCGCCAAGGGCACCCCGGTCATCACGGTCAAGCCCAACAGCGCCGCCGTGGAGGCCGCCCCGGCCGCCGGCAGCGTCGAGCCCCTGAACGTGTCCTTCTCGGACCAGGCGACCGGCACGAAGGTCACCAGCCGTACGCCGCGTGAGTCGACGGGCCGTCCGGAGCTGACCGAGGCCGCGATCGTGGTCTCCGGTGGCCGTGGCGTCAACGGCGCGGAGAACTTCGCGATCATCGAGGCGCTCGCCGACAGCCTGGGTGCGGCCGTGGGTGCCTCGCGTGCCGCGGTGGACGCCGGCTGGTACCCGCACACCAACCAGGTCGGCCAGACCGGCAAGTCCGTCTCGCCGCAGCTGTACATCGCCTCCGGCATCTCCGGTGCGATCCAGCACCGGGCCGGCATGCAGACCTCGAAGACCATCGTGGCCATCAACAAGGACGCCGAGGCCCCGATCTTCGAGCTGGTCGACTACGGCGTGGTCGGCGACCTCTTCGACGTCGTCCCCGCCCTGACCGAAGAGGTCAAGACCCGCAAGGGCTGATCTCTCCACGGCTCGGCGAGGCCCCCGCGACCGCACGAACGGTCGCGGGGGCCTCGCCGCGTCCGGCCGTGCTCATCCCAGGGTCAGCGAGGCCTGTACGGGCAGGTGGTCGCTGGGGAACTGGCCGTGCTCGGAGAACGTGTCGATCGAGGCCCGGTGCGTCGTCACCCACGGCGTGGTCAGGATCCAGTCGATGCGCTCGCCGTCCGGCGTGAGCCCCTTGTAGCCGTGGAACGTGCCGTACAGGGCGCTGCGCTGCTCCGCCGCGTCCCAGGTGTCGACGAGTCCCGAGCCCACCAGCGTGTCGTAGACCGGGTTCCAGTGCGCTGCGACGTTGAAGTCGCCGGTCAGCACCACCGGCAGCGAGCGGTCGAGCTGCCCGACCCGCTCGATGAGCAGCTGGGCGCTGCGCTCGCGCGCGTACTGGCTGGCGTGGTCGAAGTGCGTGTTGAGGACGTAGAACTCCCGTCCGCCGTCGGCGAGATCGCGGAAGCGGATCCAGGTGACGATCCGCGGGAAGGCGGCGCCCCAGGTGTTGGAGCGGATGACCTCCGGGGTGTCGGAGAGCCAGAAGGTGTAGTGCTCGACCGGGGCCAGGCGCCGGGTGTCGTAGAAGACGGCCGTCGACTCGTCGCGGCTGCCGCCCTCGCGGCCGGTGCCGATCCAGTCGTAGTCGGTGCCGAGGTCGGAGTCGATGTCACGCAGTTGCTGGTACAGGCCCTCCTGCGTGCCGAGGACATGCGGGTGCGCACGATGCAGTAGGTCGCGCATCACGGGTCTGCGGTCGTGCCAGCTGTTCGGTTCCTTGGTACTGGCGAACCGCAGGTTGAGCGTCATGACCTCGAGACGGGGCGCCCGGCGCGCCCGCGTAGAGGTGGAGGCGAACGGGGCGGGCGAGCCCGACACCGACGAGGCGGACGAGGCCGAGATCGCGGCGCTGGAGAGCGGCACGGTGACCGCCGCGGCCAGCACCGCCTTCAGACCCAGGCGGCGGGTGACTCGGAGGTGGTTCGGCACGGAGACTCCTTGGTGGCGGCGACCGGACGAGTCCTGAGGGAGGAGAGTCGTGCGTTGGGATGTGTCATACCCAGTGACGGGATGAGGGTGAACATGCCGGGCGCCGCTCGCCGTGGACATGGTGTTGACCATCCCGAAGGTGCCCGGATAACTTCATTCTACGGATTGTTGATTCCGTACTGCGGAAAACTTGGAGGATGTGGGATGGGTCAGGGCCAGCAGGAGAAGGTGGCGACAAGCCTCGCGGGCGCCGTCAGCGAGGAGATCAGCGCCTCCCTCGCCCCGGTCGACGCCGAGTTGGAGCGCCGCTACCCCGGCGACCCCGGCACCCGCCAGCCCGTCCACACCGTGTACGTACCGGGTGACGTCTTCGCCGCCGACACCATCCGCTCCTGGGGCGACCAGGCCCTCGCGTCCCTCGACGAGCACGCCCCGGACGCCGCCTCCTTCGCGGCCGTCCTCGGCCTGACCGACGACCTCGCCGAACCCGTGTACGCGCGCGTGCGGGCCAAGCTGGAGCGCGAGCCCATCGAGGACCTGCGCGTCGACTTCGAGGACGGCTACGGTCCCCGTCCCGACTCCGAGGAGGACGAGTCCGCCGCCCGCGCGGCACGGCTCATCGCCGAGGCCTACGAGAACGGCACCGCGGCCCCGTACATGGGCATCCGCATGAAGTGCATGGAGGCTCCCGTTCGCGACCGGGGCATCCGCACCCTGGACATCTTCCTCACCGGTCTGATGGAGGCCGGGGGCCTGCCCGGCGGGCTGGTGCTCACCCTGCCCAAGGTGACCTATCCCGAGCAGGTCACCGCGATGGTGCGGCTCCTGGAGGAGTTCGAGAAGGCGCGCGGAATCGAGCCCGGCCGGATCGGCTTCGAGATCCAGATCGAGACCAGCCAGTCCATCCTCGCCACCGACGGCACCGCCACCGTCGCCCGGATGATCCAGGCCGCCGAGGGCCGCGCCACCGGACTGCACTACGGCACCTTCGACTACAGCGCCTGCCTCGGCGTCTCCGCCGCCTACCAGGCCAGTGACCACCCGGCCGCCGACCACGCCAAGGCGATCATGCAGGTCGCCGCGGCCGGCACGGGGGTCCGGGTGTCGGACGGTTCGACCAACGTGCTGCCCGTGGGCCCCACCGCGAAGGTCCACGACGCCTGGCGCCTGCACTACGGCCTCACCCGCCGCGCCCTCGCCCGCGCCTACTACCAGGGCTGGGACATGCACCCCGGCCACATCCCCACCCGCTACGCGGCCGTCTTCGCCTTCTACCGTGAGGGGTTCGAGCAGGCAGCCGCCCGGCTCGCCCGGTACGCCAACCGGGCCGGCGGCGACGTCATGGACGAGCCCGCCACCGCCAAGGCGCTCAGCGGCTATCTGCTGCGCGGCCTGGACTGCGGTGCCCTCGACATCGCCGAGGTCGCCCGTCTGACCGGGCTGACCCGGGCGGACCTGGAGGGCTTCGCCTCGCCCCGGCGCGGAGACCTGACCGCCTCCGCCAAGTAGCGGGGCTGTCACAGCCGTCACCGACGGCTGGCGTTGTCACCTCCGCCCCGTAGTGTGGAGGGCACGCAGAGACGTGTGAGAGGAACGGGGCGGCGGTGTCTTCGGGGGAGACCTCCAACGGGAAGGGCCAGGGCGACGAGACCGGTCGGCTGCTGGCAGGGCGTTATCGAGTCATGGCCCAACTCGGGCGCGGCGGCATGGGCGTCGTCTGGAGAGCCGTCGACGAGGTCCTGGGCCGCGAGGTCGCGGTCAAGGAACTGCGCACGTACACCGACGCGGACGGGCCCGAACTGGCCGATCTGCGGCTGCGGATGCAGCGCGAGGCCCGCGCGGCGGCCCGGGTGCGCCATCCCGGAGTCGTCGCCGTGCACGACGTGGCGGAGGTCGACGGCCGCCCGCTGATCGTCATGGAGCTGGTCGACGGGCCCTCCCTGGACGACGTGTTGCGCGAGCGCGGCACACTCGACGTGCGTGAGGCCGCCGGGATCGGCGCCAAGGTGATGGACGCGCTGGCGGCGGCGCACCACGCGGGCGTGCTGCACCGCGATGTGAAGCCCGGCAACATCCTGCTGGAGCGCTCGGGCCGCGTCGTGCTGACCGACTTCGGCATCGCCACCATGGACGACCCGGGCGACGGCTCGGCCACCCATCTGACCCGCAGCGGCGAAATCGTCGGCTCCCTGGACTACTTGGCCCCCGAGCGGGCCCAAGGCGCCGACCCCGGACCGGCCTCCGACGTCTGGGCCCTGGGCGCCACGCTGTACGCCGCGGTCGAGGGCTCCTCGCCCTTCCGCCGTACGTCGACGTACTCGACGCTCGCCGCGATCGTGACCGAGCCACTGCCGGAGCCCCGCCGCGCGGGCGCCCTGGCCCCGGTGCTCCAGCGGCTGCTGGACAAGCGGCCCGAGACCCGCCCGGAGGCCGAGCAGGCGCGCGAACTGCTGCAGGCGGTCGCGGACATGGGCGACACGGACACACCGACGACGACGTTGCGCCCGGGCGCGGACCCGAGGCCCGAGACGGAACGCAGTCTGCCCGTGGTGCCCCCGGGGTTCGGTCCGGTGGAGCCGACGGGGTCGGGCGAAGCGCAGGAGACCGGGGCGCCCGCTCCCGTGTCCCCGGTGTTCGGGGCGCCCGAGCGGCCCGCAACTTCCGCCGGGCACGCGGCACATGGCGAGGGAGCCGGCGAGTACACCGCACAGCCGACGCCCGCAGGCTTCGGGCCGCCCGGGCCGATGGGCCCGTACTCCGCGTCGGCCGCCACCGGGCCCCTGTCCACCTCGCCCCCGCCCCGGCGCAAGGGCCGTGCCCTGCTCGCCGCCGCGGCCGTCGTCGCCGTCCTCGCGGCGGCCGGGACCACGGTCGCCGTGCTGAACGGCTCGGGGGACACGGGGACCGACGCCAAGGCGGCCGGGTCCGCCACGAGCGCCCCGGCCTCCGGCGCGACAACCGGTCGTACGGACGCCGACCGCTCCGGCGAACCCAAGCCCGGCAAGCACAAGGGCGGCAAGACGCCGACCGGGTCCGAGGCGCCCGGCCAGAAGGGCGGATCCGAGCCCACCGGCCGGGCCTCCTCGTCCGCCCCGGCGAAGTCCTCCGGCGGCGGCACGACGGGCGGCTCCTCCCCGGGCGGCTCCTCGGGCGGTACGTCCGGGGGCAGTTCGGGCGGCGGCACGTCCGGCGGCTCCGGCACCGGCGGCACCACCGGCGGAGGCGGCTCCACCACCCCGGCCCCGGCCTGCGCCTCCATAGGCGGAGGCAAGTACAACTGCACCGTCTGGCGCACCGCCAAGTCCTACACCGCCTCGGGCTCCGAGGCCGGCGTGCTCAACGCGGGCACCAACTACTTCTTCTGCCAGCAGAATCTGGGCCGCCGCGAGACCTACGGCAAGTGGACCAACGTCTGGTGGGCGAAGACGGACGACGACAGCGGCAACACGAACGTCTACGTCAGCGACGTCTACATCAAGGGCGGCAACAACGACGAGCCCGTCCCGGGGCTGCCGGTCTGCTGATCGCGCACATACCGCTCCAGACCGGACGTCGTGACCAGCCTCTCCTCGGCGAGCACCCGGGTGCCCAGTTCGCACAGCCGGGCGTCCGCGCTCGCCCGCGCGCAGAACTCCTCGGGCGTGACGCCGAACAGCTGCCGCAGGCGTGGTACGGACGTGAGCAGTTCGGTGATCAGCTCCCGCTGACCGGGATGCCCGCGCGGGACGCCCGCGCCGTCGCGCAGGACGCCGCGCCGGTTGACGTAGGTGTAGGCGCCGGGCAGCTCCGTGCCGTCCGCCAGCTCGATCCGCACCTGCGGCGCGGGCAGCCAGGCCCGCCGGTAGTTGCCGTACGGCAGCGGCACGCCCTCGCTCGCGTCGATCACCGCGAGCTGCTCGGCGTCGAGCCAGGTGACGAACAACTCCCGTACGGCGTGGGGTGCTTGGACCGGTGACGCGGAGACGTATCCCAGGCGGCTGACGTGGGCGGAGACACCGACGTCGAGGCCGGTGACCCGGGTGCGCACCATCGGGACGGGCGAGGTGATCCCGGTCTGCCGCATCTTGTGGCGCAGCTGGCCCGGGCAGGCGTTGGAGCCGACCGCGAGGACCGGGAAGCGGTCCTCGTGCACGAGCCGGTCCAGGGGCAGCAGCAGATCGCCGTCGAGCAGCCCGGACTCCGCGGGCCAGGCGCCCGGGTAGCGCAGCGGGTCCGTGGCCGGGGCCTCGCCCAGGCCCAGCGCCTCCAGGGTGCGGTCCGCGTGGCCGTCCATGGGCCGCTCAGTTCGCGGGCGACAGCTCGCCCGAGCCGCGGGTGATCAGCCGGGTCGGCAGCTCGATGCGCTCCGGCTGCAGCTGGGAGCCGTCGAGCTGGCGGAAGAGACGGTCGGCGGCGGTGCGGCCGAGGGCCGCCGCGTCCTGGGCGACGACGGTGACGCCCGGCTGGAGCAGGTCGGCGAGCTCGATGTCGTCGAAGCCCACCAGGGCGACCGGGCGCTTCTGCTCGGCGAGGACGCGGACCACGGTGACCGTCACACGGTTGTTGCCCGCGAAGATCGCGGTGACGGGGTCGGAGCCGGCGAGCATCTCCTCGGTCGCCCGGCGCACCCGCTGCGGGTCCGTGACGCCCAGGGACATCCAGTCGTCCGCCACCGTGATGCCCGCGTCCTCCATGGCCGCCCGGTAGCCGCGCAGCCGCTCGGCGGCCGTGTGGATGCGGGGCATGTCGCCGACGAAGCCGATCCGGCGGTGGCCGTGGGCGATGAGGTGGGCCACGCCGTCGCGGGCCCCGCCGTAGTTGTCCGACAGGACGACGTCGGCGTCGATCTTCCCGGCCGGGCGGTCCACGAACACCGTGGCGACGCCGGCCCTGATCTCGGGCTCCAGATAGCGGTGGTCGCCGCCGGCCGGGATGATCACCAGCCCGTCCACCCGCCGTGCGCACAGCGCGAGGGCCAGCTCCTGCTCGCGGTCCGGGTCCTCCGCGCTGGAGCCGTTGATCAGCAGGGCGCCGTGCGCGCGGGCCACCTCTTCGACCGCGCGGCTGAGCGGGCCGTAGAAGGGGTCGGCGAGGTCCTCCAGGACCAGGCCGATGCTGGCGGTGCGGCCCTTGCGCAGCACGCGCGCGCTGTCGTTGCGGCGGAAGCCCAGCGCGTCGATGGCCTCCTGGACGCGGCGCTCGGTCTCCGGCGTGACACCGGGCTCGCCGTTGACGACGCGGGAGACGGTCTTGAGGCCGACTCCGGCGCGTGCCGCCACGTCCTTCATGGTCGGACGGTTGCCGTAACGCGTTCCTGGGAGGGGTGTTGTGCGGCGTACGGTCTCGGGCACGATGCGCTGTCCTGTCCTGTCTCGTCCACGGGGATGCGTCGACCATGAGTTTGTATGAGGATGTGGCGTCGAGCATAGGGCCTGGACAACGTTGTCATATGCAAGAGAGACTGTCCAACGCAACTTCCGGCCTCCGCCCCCACTGCGAGACCGGCTCAGTCTTCTCCTTGGTTGAAGGGGGAACTTCCCCTGGATGTCCGGAGAACCAATGGTTTGACGGGGAGATCCGACACTGATGCACACCGACCTCGTGGCCGCGCTCGACATCGGCGGCACCAAGATCGCCGGGGCGCTGGTGGACGACCGCGGCCAGATCCTGGTGCGTGCACAGCGTGCCACGCCCGCGCAGCAGGACGGCGAGACCGTGATGGGTGCGGTCGAGGAGGTCCTCGGCGAACTCACCGCATCGCCCCTTTGGGGACGCGCCACGGCCCTCGGCATCGGAAGCGCGGGCCCGGTGGACGCCTCCGCGGGCACGGTGAGCCCGGTGAACGTGCCCGGCTGGCGCGACTACCCGCTCGTGCGGCGGGTGCAGGACGCGGCCGGAGGCCTGCCCGTCGAGCTGATCGGCGACGGCGTGGCCATCACGGCGGCCGAGCACTGGCAGGGCGCGGCCCGCGGCCACGACAACGCGCTGTGCATGGTGGTCTCCACGGGAGTCGGCGGCGGCCTGGTCCTGAACGGCCAGCTGCACCCCGGCCCCACCGGCAACGCGGGTCACATCGGTCACATCAGCGTCGACCTCGACGGAGATCTGTGCCCGTGCGGTTCGCGCGGCTGTGTGGAGCGCATCGCGAGCGGCCCCAACATCGCCCGCCGCGCGCTGGACAACGGCTGGCGGCCCGGCGCCGACGGCGACACCTCGGCCGCCGCGGTGGCCGCCGCCGCCCGGGCCGGCGACCCGGTCGCCGTGGCCTCCTTCGAGCGGGCCGCGCAGGCGCTGGCCGCCGGCATCGCGGCCACCGCCACGCTGGTGGAGATAGACATCGCCGTGATCGGCGGGGGAGTGGGCAAGGCCGGCGACGTCCTGTTCACGCCGCTGCGCAAGGCCCTCGGCCAGTACGCGACGCTGTCCTTCGTGCAGCGTCTGGAGATCACGCCGGCCCAGATGGGCACGGATGCCGGACTGGTCGGTGCGGCCGCGGCCGCGCTCGCCCGGCGGACGGACGCGGCCGCGGTCTGAGGGAGCCTGCGGTGGTCTGCGGGCCCGGCGCAGGAACGTTCACCCCTGCTGGGTCCCGCGCGGGCTCAGCAGGTCAGCTGCGCGTCCGCCCAGTCCGCGTGGTCGGAGTCGATGCCGTCGCCGCCGTCGGTGACGACCAGGCGGACCACCTGGGCGCCGGTCACGTCCGCGGTGAGCGGCTGGGCCGGCATCGCGTTGGTCAGGACGCCGGTGGAGGCGACC
The DNA here is from genome assembly GCF_043200415.1 of Streptomyces sp. NPDC048419. Taxonomy (NCBI): domain Bacteria; kingdom Bacillati; phylum Actinomycetota; class Actinomycetes; order Kitasatosporales; family Streptomycetaceae; genus Streptomyces; species Streptomyces sp. NPDC048419. The sequence continues at coordinate 114,665 of NZ_JBICXT010000020.1, forward strand.
TTGGTGCCGTCGGCCCAGATCTCGAAGGCGACGGTCCCGTTCGCGCCCTTCTCGTCGTCGACGCCGACGTCCGCGGTGACCTTCTCGCACTCCTTGCCGGTGTAGTACTCGACGGCGCTCTCCGCGTGCACGCCGAGCCCCTTGCCGTAGACCACTCCGCCGATCGTCAGCGGATGACCGTCGCCCGCCGCGTTCTCCCCGTTGCTGGTGTTGCGCTCGACCGGCCCGTAACCGTTGGTGGCCGACAGCCAGGGCAGGTCGCCGAGGCCGGAGGTACCCGAGGGCGGCGGCACGACGACGGACGCGGTCAGCGGCACCGTGCTGTCGGCGCGGGTCCCGGCCGGTGAGCGGTAGTTCGCGTTGAGCGTGAGGTCGTACGAGCCGGTCGCAGTCCCGGCCGGTGCGGTGACCGACCACTTGGTGCGCAGGGAGCGGCCCGTCGGCACGGCGCCGGAGGTGGTCGGCGAGGTGGCCTTGACCGTCCATCCGGCGGGTGCGGTCATGTGTACCGAGACGTGCTCGGCGGGCGTACGGCCGTAATCGGTGACGGCGGAGGTCAGCGTCGTCGCCGTGCCGGCCACCGTCAACGGGTTGCCGTCCACGCCGAGTTCGACGGCGGGCGGATGCGTGGCCCAGCCGCGGTCGGCGGAGACGCGCACCAGGACCGTCCCGTGCGCCGGGACGGTCGCAGAGATCGTGCCCGCGGTGTTGTAGCTCTTGTGCTGCCACAGGTCGCGCAGGGTGTAGGCGGGGGCCTGGGGCAGGCCCACGGCCTTGGCGGTCGTGGCGATGCGCTGGGCGGCGCCCGACTCGTTGAAGAGGGCCACCGTGCGGCTGCCGTCCTTCATCTCCTTGGCGACGACCCAGCGCCCTCCCGCGGACGAGACGACCGTGCCCTGCTTGCCCAGCGGGTCCTGGTCGACGGCTATGACCTCCTTGTTGTCGAGGATGTCGAAGGTCGCCTGGGAGGCCTTGCGCAGGTCGGAGCCGATGAGCAGCGGGGCGGCCATGACCGACCACATCGAGAAGTGCGAGCGGTACTCGGTGTCGGTCATCCCGCCGTTGCCGACCTCCAGCATGTCCGGGTCGTTCCAGTGGCCGGGACCGGCGTACGGGGCGAGCGGCAGGTTCTGCTTGAGGATCCCCAGCATGGAGCCCCAGCTGTCGCTGATGTCACCCGTCGTGCGCCACGAGTGCCCGACGTCGGCGGCCCATTCCCAGGGCTTGTTCTCGCCCCATTCGCAGATGCTGTAGACGATCGGCCGGCCGGTCGCCTTGAGGGCGTCGCGCATGGTCGTGTAACGCTGCTTGGCGTCCACGCCCTGGTTGTTGCAGTTGTCGTACTTGAGGTAGTCGACGCCCCAGTCCGCGAACTGCTGGGCGTCGCTGTACTCGTGACCGAGGGCGCCCGGGAATCCGGCGCTGTTGCAGGTCTTGGTGCCGGCGCTGGTGTAGATGCCGAGCTTGAGGCCCTTGGAGTGCACGTAGTCGGCGACCGCCTTGATCCCGCCCGGGAAGCGGACCGGATCCGGTACGAGTTTGCCGTCGGCGTTCCGGTTCGGCAGGGCCCAGCAGTCGTCGAGATTGACGTACTGGTACCCGGCGTCCTTGAGCCCCTTCTCGACGAAGAGGTCCGCGATGCCCTTGACCATGGACTCGTTGAACTCGGCGCGACAGTGCGTGGAGTTCCAGTTGTTGAAGCCCATCGGAGGGGTGAGCGCGAGGCCGTCGGCAAGGGCGGGTGCGGCGGGCTCCGCGCCGGGCGCGGCCACGGCCGGCGCGGCAAGGCCTGCCGCGCACAGCAGCCCTGCTGCCAGCGCTCCGACGACTCTTCGACGGGGTGTGCGGGTGTGAAGGTGACGCATCGTTACGTTCCTCCGAAACACGCGAAAGGTGGGATGACGTCATGTCCGCGTCATCTCTGCGCGTTTACGGTAGGACGTGTCTGAGTCTGTTGGAAGGGGAGCGGTAGCGGTTGTTCGATCGTGTTGGGTCCCGGCTGAGGTCCGGGCTCCGGCCGCGTACGTCAGGCATGCGTGACCACCGGACGGGTCCGGCAGTTGAACCGGGCATGAAGAAGCGCAGCATGATGGCCATCGCCTCCCTCGCCACCGGGTTCGTCGTGGCGGCGATCAGCCCCTCGCACGGTGGGGACCACCAGGTCCTGGGTGATCACCAGGCCCAGAGCGACCTCGGGGTCGACGACACGCTCGGCACCGTCACCCACACGGTCGGCGACGGTGCCCTCCCCGGCGCCGACCAGGTTCTCGACTAGACCGGACGGTCGGCCTCCGGAGCGTCGGGCGCCGGTGTCCCCGCATCGGGCGGGCACCGGCGCCCCCTTTTGTGCGCCCTCAACTGGGCCTGGTTTCCGTGGCAGGGTGGAACGGGCAAGCCACATGGGGCCAACAGAAGAGGGGGAGTCCGTGATCGTCTGGATCAACGGCGCGTTCGGTGCGGGGAAGACCACCACCGCACGGGAACTGATCGAACTGATCCCGAACAGCACGCTCTTCGACCCCGAGGTCATCGGCGCGGCGCTCACGCACCTGCTGCCGCCCAAGCACCTCACCGAGGTCGGCGACTTCCAGGACCTGCCGATCTGGCGCCGGCTCGTGATCGACACCGCGGCCGCGATGCTGGCCGAGCTCGGCGGGACCCTCGTGGTCCCCATGACCCTGCTGCGCCAGGAGTACCGCGACGAGATCTTCGGCGGCCTCGCGGCCCGCCGTATCTCGGTCCGGCATGTCCTCCTCGCCCCGGCGGAAACGATCCTGCGCGAGCGAATAGCGGGCCGGGAGGTACCGCCGGACCTGCCGGACGGCGAGATGCGGGTACGGCAGTGGTCGTACGACCACGTCGAGCTCTACCGCGTTGCCCTCGGAACCTGGCTGACCGCCGACGCCCACCTCGTCGACACCGGTGCGCTGACGGCGTATCAGGCCGCCATGCGCATCGCGGAGGCCGTCGGCAGTGGTGAGGCCGCGGTGTGCGACATCGTCCAGACGCCCGAGCCCACCGCCGAGACCGTCGCCTCCGGCGTCCTCCTCTTCGACGAGCAGGACCGCGTTCTGCTGGTCGACCCCACCTACAAGGCCGGCTGGGAGTTCCCCGGCGGCGTCGTCGAACCCGGTGAGGCTCCCGCCCGGGCCGGCATGCGCGAGGTCGCCGAGGAGACCGGCATCCGCCTCGACGACGTGCCACGGCTCCTGGTCGTCGACTGGGAGGCCCCGGTGCCGCCCGCCTTCGGCGGTCTGCGTCTCCTCTTCGACGGCGGCCGGCTCGACACCGCCGAGGCCTCCCGTCTCCTGCTGCCCGGCCCCGAGCTCCGCGGCTGGCGGTTCGCCACCGAGGAGGAGGCCGCCGATCTGCTGCCGCCGGTGCGCTACGAGCGGCTGCGCTGGGCCCTGCGGGCGCGCGAGCGCGGCGCGGCGCTGTATCTGGAGGCGGGAGTGCCGGTCGGCTGACTGACCCGCCATCAGCGGACTTTGCCCTACGTAAAACGTTCCTAGGGGAAACCGAGGGTGAATTGTCGCCATCCCGGTATGAACAAGAACATGAATAAGGTACACGCGAGTTCTAGCGTCAATGCGCAGCTCAGACCTCTCGCGGCCGCTCGGCCGCCACCACAAGGCCGCGGAGTCACCGCGGGCCGGAGGAGGGACATGCGCGCGCAAAAATCGGCCCTCACGAGGGGACTCACACTTGCCGCGGGGCTCGTACTCGCTCTCGCCGCGTGCAGCAGCAACAGCGGCGGTGGCGGTGGTTCGAGCAAGAACAGCTCGGCCGGCCTCTCGTCCTGCAACACCCAGGGCAAGGCCAATTCCTGCAACTCCGCGGCCACCAAGTCCGGCGGAACGTTCACCTACGTGCTGGAGAAGAACATCCAGCAGTGGAACGTGCAGGACACCAACGGCAACACCTTCGAGAACGCCGAGGCGCTCGAGGTGGTCCTGCCCCAGGTCTTCGTCCCGCTGCCCGACTTCACCGTCTCCCTCAACAAGGACCTGGTGACCTCGGCGACGCAGACCAGCACCAGCCCGCAGACCATCGTCTACAAGATCAACCCGAAAGCGGTGTGGAACGACGGCACGCCGATCAGCGCCGACGACTTCACCTACTACTGGCGCACCAACAACGGCAAGGACTGCCCGCCGCCGCCCGCCAGCGACGCGAGCCAGACCAAGGGCTGCCTGCCGCAGAGCACGGCAGGATACGACCGCATCAAGTCCCTCACCGCTTCCGACGGCGGCAAGACCGTCACCATGGTGATGTCCAAGCCCTACTCGGACTGGAAGTCTCTGTTCGGCGCCGGCTACCCGTTGTATCCGGCGCACGTCGCGGAGAAGATCTCCGGCGCCAAGGCCGGCGACGCCGTGCACATGACCGCCGCCCAGATGACCCAGGGCTGGCAGTACTTCCAGAAGAACCCGCCCAGCAAGTACGCGACGGCGGGCGCCTACAAGATGACGCAGTGGGCGGACAACGACCACGGCACCTTCGAGCCCGACCCCAAGTGGTGGGGCGCGACCAAGCCGTCCCTGCAACGCCTGGTCTTCAAGGTCATCTCGGACGCCTCCCAGGAGCCGACCGCCCTGCGCAACAACGAGGTCCAGGGCATCTACCCGCAGCCTGAGGTGGACCTGGTCAACCAGGTCAAGTCCATCCCCAACGTCACCTACAACATCGGCAACGGGCTGCAGTGGGAGCACTTCGACCTCAACCTGCACAACCCGGTGCTCGGCAAGTACACCGCGCTGCGCCAGGCGATGTTCACGGCGATCAGCATCAAGGACATCGTGTCCAAGACGGTCGGCCAGTTCGACCCCGGCGTGAAGCAGCTCGGCAACCACAACTTCGTGCCGGGACAGGCCGGTTACCAGGACCTCGTCACCGCCACCGGGCAGGGCTCCGGTGACCTCGCCAAGGCGAAGAAGTACCTGACGGACGCCAAGTTCACCGGTGTGGGCACCGCGCTGAAGGCGCCGGACGGCAAGGCCGTCGGACCCTTCAACTGCCGCTACACCACCGGCAACCAGATCCGGCAGAGCGAGTGCCAGATCCTGCAGAGTGAGCTCGCGAACCTGGGCATCAAGGTCGACATCAAGCCGATCGGCGCAGCCGACCTCGGCACGGTGCTGGCCGGGCACCAGTACGACATCATCGTGTTCGCCTGGGTCGCAGCGCCCTTCCCGACCTCCGGCGCCCAGCAGAACTGGGCCACCGGCGGAGGGGGCAACTACGGCGGATACAGCGACAAGAAGGTCGACTCCCTGATCTCCGAGGCCATCGGGCAGACGGACCCGTCGAAGGCGGCTTCCCTGCTCAACCAGGCGGATAAGATCATGGTCAATGCCGCCTACGTCCTGCCGCTCTATCAGAAGCCGACGTTCCTCGCGGTCCAGACGCGGTTCGTGAACATGCGGAACAACTCCACCAACGTGGGGCCGCCGTACAACACCGCCGAATGGGGCCTGAAGAAGTAACCCGCGCCTCCCGTGTCCGGTCCCGGAGACCCCGGGACCGGACACGACCTCGAAGCCAGCCCACCGGCCCGCGAGAGAAGACCGCATGCTCGCCTACACCGTGCGCCGCATCCTCGTCTCGATCCCCGTCCTGATCGCGTCGACGTTCATCGTGTTCCTGGTCGTGGTCAACGCAGGCAATCCGGTCGCCAACTTCGCGACCTCGCGGCAGCCGCCGCCGAGCAAGGCGGCCGTCGCCGCGTTCGCCCGGCACATCCACGCCGACCAGCCGGCCGCGCAGCGCTACTGGAACTGGATCACCGGAGTCCTGCACGGCGACTGGGGCCCGTCCGTGCAGCCCAACCTCGACATCGGGCACGACCTGTTCACCCGCTTCCGGGTGACCATCACCCTGGTCGCCGCCGCGATGATCATCGCTCTCATCATGGCCGTGATCTTCGGTGTGTTCAGCGCGATCCGCCAGTACTCGGCCGCCGACTACACCATCACCTTCTTCGGCTTCCTCTTCCTCGCGATGCCGGTGTTCTGGTTCGCGGTGCTGCTCAAGCAGGCCGGAATCTGGTTCAACGAGCAGACCGGCAGCCAGTTCCTCGGCACCATCGGCGAGAAGTCGCCGTACCTCGAGGTCGACACCACCTGGAACCAGTTCACCGACCACGTCGGCCACCTCGTACTGCCCACCATCACTCTGGCCCTGGTCTCCTTCGCCTCCTGGACCCGCTACACCCGCGCCTCGATGCTGGAGGTCCTCAACAGCGACTACGTCCGTCTCGCCCGCGCCAAGGGGCTGCGCCGCCGCACGGTGATGGTGCGGCACGCGCTGCGCACCGCCCTGATCCCGCTGACCACGGTCACCGCGCTCGACGTCGCGATCATCCTGGGCGGAGCGGTCATCACGGAGACGATCTTCCAGTGGCACGGCATGGGGGAGATGCTCGTCGAGTCGGCCTCGACCGTCGACGTCTACCGGACCATGGCGTGGCTGCTGCTCTCCGCCGTCGTCGTCATCGGGTTCAACCTCGTCGCCGATCTCCTCTACGCCGTACTCGATCCGAGGATCCGCTATGACTGACATCGAGGCACCCGGAACGGGCACGCAACGGCCGCACGGAGAGCACGAGTTCACCATCAAGCAGCGCAGCCAGACCCAATTGGTGCTGCGCCGCTTCGTGCGGCACCGGGCCGCGATGGCCAGCCTGATCGTGTTCGTGCTGATCCTGCTGTGGGCGTTCATCGGCCCGCACCTGTGGCACTACTCGTACCAGAAGTACACGCCGGACAACTCCCAATCCCCGTCCTGGAAGCACCCGTTCGGCACCAACGCCTCCGGCTACGACGCCTACGCTCAGGTCATGCGCGGCACCCAGACCTCGCTGAAGATCGCCATTCTGATCGCCCTCGGCTCCACCTTCATCGGCGCGATCTGGGGCGCGGTCGCGGGCTTCTACCGGGGGACGGTGGACTCGCTCATGATGCGCATCGCCGATCTGGTGCTCACCCTGCCGCTGTTCGCGATCGCCCTGGTCATCTCCTCCCGCAGCGGCGGCTCCTGGTACTGGATCGCCGCCGTCATCGCCGGACTGACCTGGGCGTACGTCTCCCGCGTGGTGCGCTCCACGGTCCTGTCGCTGCGTGAGAAGGAGTTCGTGGAGGCGGCGAAGGCGCTCGGCGCCTCGGACGCGCGGATCATCTTCCGGCATCTGCTGCCCAACTCGCTCGGCCCCATCATCGTCAACGCGACGGTGCTGGTGGCCACCGGCATCCTCACCGAGACGGCGCTGTCCTTCGTCGGCTTCGGTGTGCAACCGCCCGACACCTCACTGGGGTTGCTGGTCTCCCAGGCGCAGACGGCGGTCGACACCCGGCCCTGGCTCTTCTACATCCCCGGCGCGTTCATCATCGCCATCGCCCTGACCATCAACTTCATCGGCGACGGACTGCGCGACGCCTTCGACCCCCGGCAGCAAAGGGTGCGACAGTGACGGTCATCGGCAAGGGCGAGGAATCCGGCGCGGTCCTCGAAGTGGAGGACCTCAGCGTCGAGTTCCCCACCGAGGACGGTCTCGTACGGGCCGTGCGCGGCGTCGGCTACCGCCTCGACCGCGGCGACTCGCTCGGCATCGTCGGCGAGTCAGGCTCCGGCAAGTCGGTCACCGCGCTCGCCGTGATGGGGCTGCTGCCGAACACGGCCCGGGTGCGCGGCTCGGTCCGCTTCGAGGGCACGGAACTGCTCGGCATGTCCGACGCGCGCCTGTCCGACCTGCGCGGCAGCGGCATCGCGATGATCTTCCAGGACCCGATGACCTCCCTCAACCCGGTCTACTCCGTGGGCTATCAGATCGCGGAGACGCTGCAACGCCACGAGCCCGGCCTCAAGTCCCGCGCCGCCCGCGAGCGCGCCGTCGAACTCCTCGGCACCGTCGGCATCCCCGGACCGGAACGGCGCGTCGACAACTACCCGCACGAACTCTCCGGCGGCATGCGCCAGCGCGTCGTCATCGCCATCGCCATGGCCAACGACCCCGACGTGATCATCGCCGACGAGCCGACCACCGCCCTCGACGTCACCGTGCAGGCGCAGATCCTCGACGCCCTGGAGACCGCCCGCGCCGAGACCGGCGCCGCCCTCGTGCTCATCACCCACGACCTCGGCGTGGTCGCCGGCCACTGCGACCGGGTCTCCGTCATGTACGCGGGCCGGATCGTGGAGACCGGCTCGGTCGAGGACATCTTCTACACCCCGCGCATGCCCTACACCCTCGGCCTGCTCGGCTCGCTGCCCCGGATGGACCGCGAGGAGGCACGCCTCACCCCGATCGGGGGCTCCCCGCCGTCCCTGCTGAACCTGCCGCCCGGCTGCCCCTTCGCGCCGCGCTGCCCCATGCGCCGCGACGTGTGCGACGGCACGGAACCGGTGTTGCGCAAGGCAGGGCACGATCTGCACCTCAGCGCCTGCCACTTCACCGACGAACTCGTCGACACCGGCGCCGCGGAGGTCTTCGACGTGGTCGGCGCCGACTCCGAGGCCCTGGCCCGCTTCGCCGACACCGCCGCTTCGACGAACGCCGAGGAGGACTCCGCATGAGCGCCCCCGCCCAGGCCGCCGCCGCACCGCTGCCCCCGCTGCCCGGACACGGCGGCACCGGCGAACCCGTCCTCCAGGTCCGTGACCTCGTCAAGCACTTCCCGGTCATGTCCCGCGGCGTCGTCCGCCGCCGCATCGGCGACGTGCACGCCGTGTGCGGGGTCTCCTTCGACCTGTTCGAGCACGAGACCCTCGGCCTGGTCGGCGAGTCCGGCTCCGGCAAGACGACCACCGCCCGCACCATCCTCGGCCTGGAGGCCGCGACCTCCGGCCAGGTCCGCTACGGCGGCCACGAGCTCACCGCGCTGACCCGGCGCCGGATGCGACCGCTGCGCCGCGAACTCCAGATCGTCTTCCAGGACCCGTACGCCTCCCTCGACCCGCGCATGTCCGTCCACGAGATCGTCGCCGAACCACTGCGCATCCACGGCCGCTACGACGCCGGAGGCGGCGACGAGGTGCGTGAGCTGCTGCGGCTGGTCGGCCTCAACCCCGAGCACGGCAACCGCTACGCCCACGAGTTCTCCGGCGGCCAGCGGCAGCGCATCGGCATCGCACGCGCGCTGGCCCTGCACCCCAAGGTGATCGTGCTGGACGAGCCGGTCTCGGCGCTCGACGTGTCGATCCAGGCAGGTGTCCTGAACCTGCTGATGGACCTGCAGAGCGAGCTGGGTCTGTCCTTCCTGTTCGTCGCCCACGACCTGTCGGTGATGCGCCATGTCGCCGGCCGGGTGGCGGTGATGTACCTGGGCCGGCTGGTCGAGATCGCCCCCGCCCGCCGCCTGTTCGCGGCCCCCGCGCACCCGTACACCCAAGCCCTCGTCTCCGCCATCCCGCTCCCGGACCCGCGCAAGGAACGCGCCCGCAAACGCATCCTCGTCCAGGGCGACGTCCCCAGCCCGGTCCGCCCGCCCAGCGGCTGCCGCTTCCGCACCCGCTGCCCCAAGTTCGCGGGCCAGCTGACGGAGAGCGAACGCACCGCCTGCGTCGAGGACGTGCCCGAGCTGATCGTCCGGGGCGGCGGCAACCCGGTCGCCTGCCACTACGCCGAGAGCGTCGAGCTGTTGTAGGCCAGCCGCAGGGTAGGCGGTCCGCCTGCTCTCCTGCCGCAGCCGGCCGAAGAAGCGGTTCAGTACGGCGGTCAGGGGAGCGTCCCGGGCGATGATCGCCGCGGCGGTCTTCGGCATGCCGTCCACGTGGGCGCCGATCGCGCAGGCCCGCACGAAGGCCTCACGCTCCTGGCGGTCGTAGCCGTACAGGGCCGTGGCGAGCCAGTTGACCAGGTGCGCCCGCGTGTAGACGAGGTCGTAGTCCCGATGCCGGTCGAAGAAGGCGCGCTCCTGCCGGCTGAGCTGGAACCTGGGGCTGAGGGCGAGGCCGTAGTCGGCGAGGTAGAACTCCTCGCCGTCGGTGAGGACGTTCTGGAAGTGGGCGTCGCAGTGCAGGAGTTGACGGTCGTGCAGGAATGACGACAGCGAGCCCAGCCATTGCTCCACCCGCGCGCAGGTCCGGTCAGGATCGCCGGTGCGAAGCTGGGTGTCGAACCAGTCGTGCAGGGTGTGCGGAAAGTACTCCAGGAAGAGGGTGAGGCTCGCCGAGGCCGTCCGCAGGGCCTCGATGCGCTCGCGCACCTGCGAGGCGCCGCCCCAGTACGCGACCACCTCCTCCACGTCGGCCAATTCGTCGGGCAGCGGCTGCACTTCATCCGGCAGGATCCGCCAGTGATGCATCAGCGGGAAGCCCGGAAAACGGTCGGCCAGCACCCAGTTCGTCGTCATCGTGTGCGCGGCCAGCTCGCGCCAGGCGCCGAAGCCCGGGCCCCCGATGCCGTAGTGGCAGAAGGACGGCAGCTCGAAGACGTTGGCCGTGGAGCCCGTGTTCTCGGGCAGCCGCTCGACGTCCGTGAGCGGCACCCTCTTCACGAAGACCCGTTGGCCGTCCACGTCGATCAGCACCGAGCGCCCCCCGATTCCGACGCCGGCGGGCGTCCCCTCGGCCAGGAGGTCCGTCAGCTCGTCGTCGCTGAGCAGCCCCAGGGAGGTGGCGAGGTCGGTGTGGGCGGCGCGGCGCGCGGCGGAGGACATGACCTCCATGGTCAGGGTGACCAAGGGTGCGTGTCTGCCGATCGGCGAAGTGCCGTCCCTGCGGGTCCGGTCGGCGCGATGCCGCCGGGCGCCCGTCGGCGACGGGTCAGGCCACCGGCTCCTGCGCGGAGGTCGGCCCGGTGGCGAGCAGCGCGGTGATCTCATCGGCGAGGTGCGGGCCGAGTTCGCCCCAGCCGTCCTTGTAGCCGTAGACGCCGGCCAGGGTACGGGCGTCGTAGTCGCCATTCATGATCTCGATGTCGTTGGCCGTGATGAGTGCCGGGTGGGCGACGCCGAGAGCCGCCGAGACCTTCATCAACTCCTTGCGCAGGGTGCGCAGGTAGACGGCGGCACGGGTGGCCTTCGACGTCGGGTCGAGGCCCCGCGCCAGCCACTGGTTCTGGGTGGCGACGCCGGTGGGGCACTTGTCGGTGTGGCACTTCTGCGACTGGATGCAGCCGATCGAGAGCATCGCCTCGCGGGCCACGTTGATCATGTCGGCACCCAGGGCGAAGGCGACGGCGGCGTTCTCGGGCAGGCCGAGCTTGCCGGAGCCGACGAAGGTCAGATCGTCGGTCAGTCCCAGTTCGGCGAAGGTGCTGTAGACGCGGGAGAAGCCCATCCGGAACGGCAGCGACACCGAGTCGGTGAAGATCAGCGGTGCCGCCCCGGTGCCGCCCTCACCGCCGTCGATGGTCACGAAGTCGACGCCCCGGTCACCACGCGCCATCAGCCGGGCGAGCTCCTGCCAGAAGTCCATCTCACCCACCGCGCTCTTGATCCCGACCGGGACACCGGTCTCGGTGGAGAGCAGTTCGACGAAGTCGAGCATCGAGTCGACGTCGCTGAAGGCGGTGTGCCGCGACGGGGACGCGCAGTCCTGGCCGCTGGGGATGCCGCGGATCCCGGCGATCTCAGGGGTCACCTTCGCGGCCGGCAGCATCCCGCCCAGTCCTGGCTTGGCGCCCTGGGAGAGCTTGATCTCTATCGCCTTGACCGGGGCGCCGGCGACGACATCCTTGAGCTTGTCGAGGTTGAAGCTGCCGTCCTCGTTGCGGCAGCCGAAGTACGACGTACCGATCTGCAGAACGAGATCACCGCCGTTGCGGTGGTACGGCGAGAGTCCGCCCTCTCCGGTGTTCTGCATCGTGCCCGCCAGCGCCGCCCCCTTGTTGAGCGCCGCGATCGCCGCGCCCGAGAGGGATCCGAAGCTCATCGCCGATATGTTCACGACGCTCGCCGGCCGGAACGCCTTGGCGCGTCCGCGCGGCCCGCCCAGCACCTTGGCCGACGGCAGTGGAGCCTGCGGGTCGTGCACGTCGGGCAGGGTGTCGGCGAACGTGCGCTGCTTCAGGTACGCGTGCCCCTGCGTGTGCTCGACGTCGACGTCGGTTCCGAACCCGAAGTAGTTGTTCTCGCCCTTCGCCGACGCGTAGATCCAGGTGCGCTGGTCACGGCTGAACGGGCGCTCCTCCTCGTTGGAGGTCACGATGTACTGCCGCAACTCGGGCCCGATCGTCTCCAGCAGGTACCGGGCATGTCCGATCAGCGGAAAGTTCCGGAGCAGTGCGTGCTTCTTCTGGACGAGATCGCGGCCGGCCACCAGAGCCAATGCTGCTGCGGTGGCCGCGCCGATGCTCCGGGCGCGCATGAACGTTCCTCTCATCGAAGCTCGATTCCACCGCCGTGCGGTGGACGTCTTCGTGTCGTGTTGAGCGTTGGGCGGCGGGCACGGCCGAGAGGGCGTCAGCGTCCGTCGAAGAATGCGAATCGATATTAGGGGCCGGGGGGAATGGCGTTTCGGCGGGGTGGGCGGTCTGCGCGTTCCTCGCGGCCAGGACCATCGGATCGCCACCCACCAGTCACCGGCTGCCGGGGCCGTTTCGCTGACGTCCGCGATCAAAGCAGCGGGCTGGGCGGCTTGGCCGGGGGCCGCAACCCGAGCCACTGCTCGGCGTCCCAGGCCTCGAACCGCTCCACCTCGGTGAACCCCAGCTTCGCCGCGAGGCGCATCGATGAGACGTTGGCGGTCTGGGTGGTGAGCACCACGCGCTCGCCGGGAAGGGCGCCGTCGAGCCAGTCGAGTGCCGCCGCGCACGCCTCGTAGGCGTACCCGAATCCCCACGCCCGCGGCAGGAACAGGTAGCCGAGGTCGGTCTTTCCCGCGGCGGCCGGTTGGCGGTGCCCGGTTGCCCTCCTGAGCAGGATCTGGCCGATCATCGCCCCGTCGAGATCGACGACGAAGCTCCCGGGCCACCGCTCGGGCACGTCAGGTGTCTCGCGCTCCAGCTCGTCACGCGGGCGGGGACCGCCGAGGTAGGTGTGCACCTCCGGCGAGGCGAGCAGCTCGACGAACGCCGCACGGTCGCGCGCCTCGGGCGCACGCAGCACGAGCCGCTCGGTCCTGATCGGCTCGGGCGGCCAGGCCACGAATCCAAGATCTTCCACCCTGGCACGCTAACCGACGGTCACACCGATCGGCTGGGAAACGTCCAACGCCCTGGCCTGCGACGCTCAACGGCGCATGCGAACAGGCCCACCCGGCAACGGCTCGGCCGCATCACGCCTGGAACTCCGTGAGGTCGATGGCGTGAACGTGCAGTGCGTAGCCGTACACCGGGTGTGCCGTCTCCCGCTCGGGCGCCATGCCGAGTTTGCGGATGACGTTCTCGGAGGCGTCGTCTCCCAGCCGGTTGACGGCGATGACCCGGTCCAGGCCGCGGTCCTGGAGTGCGAACTCCAGCGTGGCGTGCGCGGCTTCGGAGGCGTATCCCTGGCCCCAGAACTGTGAGCCGAGCCGCCAGCCGATCGCCACTGCGGGCATCACCTCCGGCAGGAACCCGGGCAGGAACAGCCCGGTGAAACCGATCAGTTCGCCCGAGCCCAGCAGTTCGACGGCGAAGAGTCCGAAGCCTTCCTCGTCCCACTCCTCCTGCCACCGCTCGATGTCCTCGGCCGTGTGATCCAGGTCGCGCACCGAGCCGTCGTCGATCCAGCGCATCACCCGTGGGTCCGCGTTGATGTCCGCCATCGGCGCGAGGTCGTCGTCGTCCCAGTCGCGGAGGAGAAGGCGGGGTGTACGGATCTCGGTCATGCGCCCATCCTGCCGTAGGCGGGCGAGCCGACGTCCATCCAGGGGTGCCGGGTGTGCCGACACTCTCCATCAGCCCGGACCGGCAGGCGTTCGGTAGCACCGACGCGTCGTCGCGTACGACCCAGGTGACGGCGATTCCAGGAGGAGTGTCCAGGGCGCGCCGGTCGCCGGCGGTGGGCACCTCCTGGATGAGGTGGCCGACAGCGCCGCGGGGGAGTGAGCGCAGGATGCCCGTGGTGGCGGCACGGCGCTGAGTCCCCAAGTCCGGTTCGCCGCGCAGGTGGCCGGCGGGCTTGAGCGAGTGTCAGGTCCATCATGCCTGGTCGGAGCCGTTTTCGGTAGGACGTAGCGCACGCCTGTTCGACCTTGTCGCGGGTGGTGCCGTGGCCGCACACTCGTCGTCATCCACTCTCCGGTCAACGTGCCGGCAACCGTCATCGGCTGCCGGTGCGTTCGCCGCGCTGTCTCGCCGTGTGACATGCGCAGGTCGGAGGGGGAGGGGACGAAGGGGATCGATGGATCGGGACATGGTTGTGCTGGCGAGGGTCAGGCTGCTCAGCGCCAACCGGCGGGTGGTGCGGGGCGTCGAGGGACTGTGGATCTACCGTCTTCTGACCCAGGTCGAGCCGGAGGTGTACGGATCGAAGCTGGCGTACGTCCTGGTGGAGGAGAGCCGCTCACCCTTGATGTGGGACCTGCCCGAGCGACGGCTGGCCCTGCTGGACGAGGCCGTGGAAACGGCTGAGGCCCTCGGCACGGCGAACCCGTACCGGGCGAAGATGCTGGCGAGGGCACTGGCCGCCAGGCAGCGGGAACTTGAGGCCGGTCCGGCGAAGCCGCGCGAGCTCGAATGATCCGGTGGGTGACCGCCGTCGGTCCGCAGACGCATGGCCTGAACGTGGGGTCCTGGCCTCGGCCAGGGCCCCACGTGCCCGATGCGGGGAGCGGGGTCCAGCTTCTCTATCTTGGTCCCGGCCACCGCGTCTTCATCCGAGCCGCGTTGAACGCGCTCGCCGCGCGACGAGAAGGAGTGTGGGATGACGGTGCACGTGCTGAGAGCGGACGATCGCCCGGCCGTGCCATGGAAGAACGGGGGCGGACTGACCCGCGAGGTCGCCTCGGCCCCCAGCCAGGCAGGGATGTCCGACTTCGTGTGGCGGGCCAGTCTCGCCGACGTGGCCGAGCCGGGTCCGTTCTCCCGCTTCGAAGGTGTCGACCGGATCATCACCCTGGTCGACGGCCCCGGCATGGTGCTGACCGTCGACGGCACCTCGCACACCGTGTCCGAGCCCTACGTCCCCTTCCCCTTCCCCGGAGAGGCCACCACCGACTGCCGGTTGCTCGGCGGTCGCCTCGTCGATTTCAACGTGATGGTCCGGCGCGGACGGGCCACCGCGCAGGTCGAGATCGTGCGTGACCGCGTTCTGGTCTCCACTCCCGCCGAGACGACGCTGCTCGCGGTCGTACTGGACGGCTCCGCAGTCTTCGAAGCGCCCGGCCTGGCCCTTGACCGCTTCGACGGGGCCCTGATCACCGACGCCCGTGACGAGGCCCTCGAGGTGACGGGCATCGCCGCGCTCGTCACGTTCACCGTTCAGAACCCCGGCGGAGCCGCTCAGCGGACCCGGATGAAGATCACGTCGTAACCGCTGTTCGTGGAGCGGGACTTGACGTAGACCCCGTCGCTGCCGCCGTTGAGGTCACCCGTGTTGCCCTCGACGGTGGTGAAGGACGATCCGGACACGTCCGCACGATGCCTGTGTGTTCGTTGCCGCGCGGTGAAGTCGCTTCCGCCGTCCCAGTCGAAGGTCACGATCACCCGGCTGCGGGCTGGTCGTCACCGACAGGTGGTAGTTGCCGGCCCGCGCCTGCTTGACCCAGCCCGAGACGTAGGAGTTGCGGTAGGAGGTGGCGCCGGTCTCCCTGGCCACCCAGCTCACGAAGGTCGCGCACCAGGCGTAGTCGCTGGTGGAAAGCGAAAGACCCACGGCCGAGCCGTAGCTGTTCGCGCGGGCGCTGCCCTCGACCGTGCCGACCTCGGCCTCGGCCACGTCGAGGATCTTGCCGTGACCGCCCCCGGGCGGGGGCGACGACGGCGGGGTGACCGCGCCGTACAGTGCGGCCTTGGTGTTCGGTCCGACACGGCCGTCGACGGAGAGACCCTTCTCGGCATGGAAGTCCCTGACGGCGCTGTCCGTGAGCGGACCGAAGTCACCGTCGACGGCGAGATCGGCACCGTGGTGGTTGAGCAGGCTGTGCAACTCGGTGACACAGCCGCTGCGTTGCCCCTGCACGATCGGATACTCGATGAAGGCGGTGTACCACTGCCGCCACAGGTTCGGCAGGACGGCCCGCTGCCGGGTCCACGGGTGCGCCATGTTGAGCGCCAGGTGACCAGTGAACCGCTCCGGTGCCCGCAGGCACAGCCGGAAGCCGACGTGGGCACCCCAGTCGTGCCCGACCAGACCCACGCGATCGAGGCCGAGCACGTCCAGCAGCGCGAGCATGTCGTCGCACAAACCGTCGATGTCGTAGCCGCGTTGAGTCTGCTCCGACCAGCCGAAGCCCCGTAGATCGGGGCAGATCAGCCGTCGTCCGGCGCCCGACAGACCGGCGACCCGGTGCCAGGCGAACCAGTGCTGCGGGAAGCCGTGCAGCAGCAGGACCGGTGCCCCGGCCCCGTACTCGGCGACATGCAACCGGATGCCGCGCACCTCCGGCCGGCTGTGCTTCGCCCCTTCGGCGTGCGGGAGCGGTCTGTCGACGGCGGTCGTGACCGAGGCCGTGCTCGATGTCATGGGAAACGCCTCTCGCCTACGGCGGGTCTCCTGAGGGCCCGCTTCGGCATGCCAGGAGGCAGGACCGAGGCAAAAGGTTCCCTGAACCTCGCCGGCCGGGGTGGGCCGCTGTGGTGGGTCAGAAGCGCATCGCGTACCCGAGGCGTCGGCGCAGGGACTTGGTGCGCTGTGCTTCGTGGAACCGGTCGTCGTCCTCCAGGACTTCGATGGCCCTGCGGACCCGGACGCCGGCCTGGTCGATGGCTTCGTCGAGCGGCATCACCAGGGGCAGATCGAAGATCTCGATGATCTTCGCCACGCGTTCGCGGACGCTGCCGCCGACCACGTGGTACGGGATCTGCAGCTCTTCGAGCGTTTCGATCAGAAGGTCGTCCGACAGTTTCCGGAACTTCTCGGACACCGGCCGGTGCCCGTCGGCCTTCATGGCGAACTCGACGGGCAGATGGACGTAGGCGTCGTAGATCCGCTTGGCGCGGGCCTTGGTGACGGCCCCGTAGGCGTCCATGTACTGGCGGTAGAACCGCTTCACCGGCAGCCCGGCGATGTTCTTGACCGCCTTGGTGAGGAGGCCGGCACCGGGGTTGATGCCGACCCGCATCCGAGCCTCGCCGTAGATCCACTCGTGGATCACGGACCCGTCCGAGATGAACGGTCCCGTCCCCGCCTCGTGGTGGATGCGTTCCTCGAGCCGTCGCAGCCCGAGCATCGTCAGCTCCGACGCGGTCAGTTCCTGGACCTGTTTGCCCGGGACGAGGTCCATCAGGATCTCGCGCGAGGTCATGGCGTGGGTGCGCGGAATGCCGGTGGCGATGGACAGGGCCTCGGTGGTGGTGCTCTTGCCGCTGGAGTACGTGCCCGAGATGGCCAGGTGGAGGCCGCGCCCCGGGACGGAGGTCGCGGATGCCGAGGCCGTCCGGACTGCGGGAGTGTTTGTGTCACTCATGAGGCGTTCTCTTCTCGTCGTGTAAGTAGGTGTAGGTCGGTGAGAGTCGGTCGGGCGGTCTTGGGTCATCCGCCCAGGCCCAGGCCGCCGCTGACGGGCAGGACGGCTCCGGTGACGTAGCGGCCCGAGTCACCCGCCAGGTACCGCACCGCGGCGGCGACGTCCTCCACCTGCCCGGAGTGGCCCAACGGCGTGATGGACAGCAGGTGTTCGCGTCGGCGGTCGGTGATCTCGCGGCTCATGTCCGTATCGATCAGGCCCGGCGCGACGACGTTCACGGTGATGTTGCGGGGGCCCAGCTCCCAGGCGAGGGAGCGGGCCATGCCGAGCATTCCGGCTTTGGCCGCACCGTAGTTGACCTGTCCCGGCGCGCCGTACGCGTACGTCATCGACGACATCAGGACGATCCGGCCCCAGCGGGCCCGCACCATGCCGCGAACGGCGCGCCGCACGGTGCGGAAGGCGCCGTGCAGGTTCACGTCGACGACGTCGGTGAAGTCCTGTTCGTCCATGCGCAGGAACAGGGTGTCGCGGGTGATTCCCGCGTTCACGACGAGCACCTCGACCGGCCCGTGCTCGGCCTCCACCTTGTCGAACGCGGCGTCGATGCTCTCCGCGTCCGTCATTTCGGCGCGTACGCCCAACAGTCCGGCGGGGGGCTCGGATTGGCGGTGCGTGACGGCGACGCGGTCGCCGTCCTCGGCGAGTGCGCGGGCGACCGCGAGTCCGATGCCGCGGTTGCCCCCGGTGATCAGGACCGAGCGTCCCATCAGAGGCTCCTCCGCTCGGTGGTGCCGTCGCCGTGACGCGCGAGACGGCGACGGGTGTTCCGCCGGTGGGCGAGCGTGAGATTGGCGGCCGCCGTCACGGCGATCAACGAGCCGATCTCCCCTTGGCTGGGCACCCGGCAGGAGGCGCCCAGGAGGTCGGGGTACGGGTCGCCGTCGCTCGTGTCGACGTCCCGGCGCAGGTCGTCCTCGCCGTACCTCATCGGCCCGCCCCGCTCCCGTGACCCGCGGCCGCGCACTGCTGCGGACCGTTGACGAAGAGGTGCTCGACGGCCGCGGCGAGTCGTCCCGCGGTCAGCGCGTTCGGCAACAGGCGCCGGGCGAAGCGGGGGCTCGGCGGCAGCCCTTCGTGCGTCTCCTCCGTCAGCAGGGGAGGCAGGAGGGCCACCGGTGTACGGGACAGGGTCGCGTCGCTGTCCTTGAGGAACCGGGCGGCCCGGTCCCGGTGAGCGTCGGGCAGCCAGTCCAGGAAGGGCAGCTGCAACTCGACGACCTCGTCGTCCACCGGCTGGTCGGAGCCGGTGGACGTGAGGGAGTCGAGCAGATGGCAGGGTGCGGCCCGCAGTTCCTGCCGCAGCATCGGTACGCGGCTGTGGGCCTCGTCGAGCAGGACGAGCAGCGGCCGTTCCTTTTCGATGTGCTCGCGCACCATCGCCAGTTGATTTTCGTCCGGCCAGATTCCGGCGGGGGTCCAGTGGCTCGTTCCGGGTTGCGGCGCCGGCTCCTTCCAGAGCATTCGGGCCGGTCCTTCGAGTACGACGAGCACGTCCCCGAAGCGTAATGTCGGTGAAAAACGCATGCGTGATTTCATCCCCCGTGCTGTTGCTGCAATTTCTGTGACGTCGAGTTCTGTGATGTTGAGCCTTCGGAGACCGACCGGCCGTGCCTTGTTTCAACTTTCGACCTACGGCCGTTCTCTGAAAAGGACTGCCCGGCGGGCGTATTGCCTGCGGTCAGGCGGCGGTGGGCAGACGGTGCGCGAGTGAACAGCGGCCGCTGATGCCCGAGAAGTCGTCGACGGCCATGTCGGCGGTGCGCCAGGTCTCCCCGCCCATGGTGAGGAGCCGGGTGCCGGTGGTGCGGACCGTGGTGGCGAAGTCGCGGCCCAGCGGCCGTACCGGCGTCTGCGTGTCGACGACGAAGCGCCGCATCCAGAGGGTGTCGGTGCCGCCCCGGACCAGTCCGTCCTGTGCGTAGAGCAGGGCCTGGGCCAGCTGGGCCACGCCCACGAGCGCGTCGACGGGCGAGACGGAAGGTCCGTAGGCCGCTTCCGCTCCGTGCGCCTCGGTGTCCGGCCGCGCGGCGACGACGCGTTGGCGGCCTTGGATGCGCTGCCGTTCGAGATCGACGTGGACGTGCTCCGCGTACTGGTTGCGGTTCTTGTAGCCCTCGCCGTAGTGCCGGGCGGCGGCCGGTCCCAGGGCCTGCGAGGCGTCGGCGAACGTCGCCGGGCCCGCGGCACGGCCGCCGCGTCCATGCGCGAGCGTGCAGCGCACCCGCAGTCCTCCGACCCGGCAGGCGAATGTCGTGCTGGTGGGTGTTGCGCCGGTGGGCGTCGTACCGCCCGGCTCTCCGCCTGAGGCCAGGAGCCGGCCTTCGACCGGGAAGTCCGCGAGGTCCTCGTGCGGAGAGCTCCCCGCGCGGACGTCGGCCTGTCGCAGCCAGGTGCGGCGCTGTTGTGCGGCGCTCAGTCCGAAGGCCCGGCCGAGGTGCACCTCGGCCAGAGTCACGGCCAGGACGAGTGCGTCGATGCTGCTGAGATGAGGCCGCAGCTCGCGGGCGCCGGACTTGCGGGACCAGTCCTGCGGGTAGGTCAGGGTGCCCCGTGCGGTGACGAGCGCCCCCGGTTGGTCCGAGCCGTCGGTGGTGATGTCTTGCAGGTCCTGGACGACTCGCTTGTACCCGCTTCCGAAGAAGCGCGTGGTGCCTGGACCGAGGCAGCTGTCAAAAGATCCGTAGACTAAATCCTTGCTGCTCATTCCCCCGTCTACCTTTCCCCGTGTTGCGGGCGTGACGCCCGTAGACCGGAGCCGTCCTGGAGCGGTCGGCTCTGGACAACTAAGACACTAACACGGTCGAGCTGGGGCAAAGTAAGACCTCAAGGGCGCTTGTGATGCTCTCCACAATTCCCCGAAAAGGTGTATCAGGGAGCGGATCGATTAACTCCGCCAACTCTGCAAAAAAATCTCCCCGTGGGCGGATTTCAAGATTCCAGCGAAGTGGAAAGTTGAAATCCGCGCGCACGGGGAAAAACGGAAAATGAATCACTCACGGGTGATGGCGGATCACTCGCAGGCGATCACACGCGGCCAGCGATCGGCGAGCAGTTCGCCGAGCACGGTCCGCAGCCGCTCGCGGTCGGCCTCGGGCACTGCGGCCAGGAAGTCCTGCTCCACCTGGTCGACCGCGTGCCCAGCGCGCTCGAGAGCCTCGCGGCCGCCGTCGGTCAGACTCAGGATGTACCGCCTGCGGTCCGACGGATTGCGGCGACGCTCGACATGGCCCGCGCCCTCCATCTCGTCGACCAGCGCGACCATCGTGGTCGGATCCAGGTTGAGCAGCCGGCTCAGGTCCTGCTGGGACAGACTGAGTCCGCTCTCCAGGGCCGCGAGGACGTAGAAGTAGCGCATACGCATGCCCTGTGCCGCCAGGGCCCGCTCCGCGTCCTCCATCAGGAGCACGCCGGCCTTGTGCAGCAGGTATCCGGTTCTGCGGACCAGGGGCAGATCGAGCCCGGCGGGTTCCGCCGGGCTGGGCGTCGCCTGTGTCATTCGGGCCGCTCCCCTTGTCGCTGAGGTGACCAGGCGGGCGACCGTCGGCCGCGCCGAGCGTCTCCTGTGCCGATCGTCGGTCCTTTGAAGGGTACTTGCTGAATCCGCCGTCCTACAGGGCCGGGCAGCCGCGCCCCCCGGCGCGACTGCCCGGTCGCTGCCCCCTCAATGCGGCTCGGTGACCGGTTCCTGGCCGAGACCCGTGGCGCGGGCGACGGGCTCGGCGGTGGTGCCGGGGTTCTCGTGGTCCAGGCCGGTGGGTGTGAGGCGGTCCGCGCTCGGCGGCGCTGCCGTCTGCGCACTGTCCGGCATCTCCATGCGCGCGCTCTCATGCAGGTCCCTGGTGCGCACGAACGCGAATCCCACGAAGGCGCCGACGGCCGCGACGGCGGCACAGACCAGCATGACGTCGGTGAGGCCGTCCACGAACGCGGTGCGTGCCGCCTGGTCGAGGGCGGGGCCCAGTTGCCGGGGCGCGTGGCTGAGCGCTTCGGCTCCGCCGCCCGCCGCGACCGCCTCCCCGAACCCGTGGGCGGCCGGGCCCAGTTGACGCCCTGCCTCGGACCCTACGAACAGGTCCGTGACGCGGCTGTGGAACACGGCGCCGAAACCGGCGATGCCGATGGCGACGCCCACCTGCTGGAAGGTCTCGCTGATGCCCGAGGCCATGCCCGCCTTCGACGGCTCGACGACGGCGATGGACAGCGAGGCGCGGGAGGGGTTGAACAGGCCCATGCCCACGCCGATCCCGAACATGCTCGGCAGCAGCGCGGTCCAGGGGGTGTCGGGGCCGGTGAGCGCGACGAGGGCCAGTCCGACCGCGATGAGCGTGAGCGAGACACCCATGAGCAGCCGTTGCGGTACCCGCGTCGTCAGCGAGCCGGCGGCAGCGGCGGCCACGAACAGGGTCAGTGTCAGCGGAAGGAAGCGCAGGCCGGTCTCCCAGGGCGAGAACGCCAGCACGTTCTGCACGTACGAGACCAGGAGGAAGATCGCGGACATGGTGGCGGCCGCGCACAGGAGCGTGACGACCGAGACCCCGTTGAACGTGACGTTCCTGAACAACGACAGCTGGAGCATGGCCTGTTCACCACGCTGCCGCTCGACCACGGTGAACACCACGAGCAGCACGACGGCGCCGGCGAACATGGCGACGATCGGCGCGCTGCCCCATCCTTCGGTCTCGCCGCGCAGGAGCCCCAGTACGAGCAGGCTCAGCGCGCCGGAGAAGAGAACGAGCCCCCACCAGTCGAGGGCGGTCTTCGCCTCCTGGCGCCATTCGCGCATCCGCAGCAGGCTGATGACCAGGGCGATCAGACCGACGGGGACGTTGACCAGGAAGATCCAGCGCCAGCCGAGACCGTCGGTGAGCGCGCCGCCGATCAGCGGTCCGAAGGCGATGGACAGACCGACGACACCCCCGAAGACGCCGAAGGCTTTTCCGCGGTCCTTGCCCTGGTACTCCTGGCCGATCAGTGCCGGGCCGACGGCGAACAGGACGGCGCCGCCCAGGCCTTGGACGCCACGGGCGACGGAGAGGGTGACGGAGTCGCCGGCGAGGCCGCAGGCCAGTGAGGCCAGCAGGAAGATGACGAAGCCGACGTTGAACACGCGCTTGCGGCCCAGCCTGTCGGCCAGTGACCCGGCCGTCAGGAGCACCGCGGCGAGCCCCAACGCGTAGGCGTCGAGCACCCATTGCAGCGAGGTGAAGCTCGCGTCGAAGGCCTGCCGGATGTCCGGCAGCGCGACGTTCACCACGGTCAGGTCGAGCAGCAGCATGAACGTGGCCACGCACACGACGGCCAGCGTCCATCCCCGCCCGCCGCCCGCCCCCTCGGTGCTGTGTGCCCCGGCGTCAGGAGCCTGCTGCGGTAACCGGGTCCTTCGTTCCTTCATCTTTCCCCCGAGCTTCGATGATCAAGTTTTTCAATCGTCGGAAACACCGATGATTTGAAAAGCTATGGATTCCTTGGGCGGCCTGTCAACGCCTTCGCGGCCTTTCGGCCAGTACGCGGCTGGAAGACGTGGGTCGCCGGCGGATGTCGAGAATGCTCCGGCGGCTCCGTCCCCGGGGTGGATGACGACAACGACCTGGAGGGACCGCTGTGCGAGCGAATGAGATCACCGAGATCCTGGACCGGCCGATCAGCCGAGACCTGTTGGCACGCGACGTGGTCCGGCTGGCGTACGTGGCCAAGGACGGCACGCCGCGGAACGTCCCGATCGCGTTCACCTGGAACGGCTCCGAGATCGTCATGTGCACCACGAAGAACGCCCCGAAACTCCCGGCGCTGCGCGAGAACCCGATGGTCGCCCTGACGATCGACACCGAGGTGCACCCGCCCAAGATCCTGCTGATCCGCGGTCGTGCCGAACTGGACGTCGTCGACGGCATCCCCGACGAGTACCTCCAGATCAACGGCTCGTACGAGATGACGCCCGAGCAGCGCGTCGAGTGGGAGGCCGAGGTCCGCTCGCTCTACGACGGCATGGTCCGGATCGTGGTGACCCCGACGTGGGCGAAGCTGATCGACTTCGAGGCGACTCTGCCGAGCGCGGTCGAGGCACTGGTCCGGCAGCGGGCCGAGCGTGAGAGCGTCTGAATGGCGGACGCTTGATCAGGCCCGTGGCTCGGTGCACTACAGCGGGACGGTCGTGCCGGGGTCGATGCGGTTGATCGGGATGCCCGTCAGGCCGTTCTCGCCCAGGAGGTTGGCGGTGGAGGTCTGGCCGAGGTCGCTCAGCATGAGTTCGTGGATCTGGATGACGCGCTCGGGCTTGACCGCGCGGACGTAGTCGGCGGCTTCGCCGAGCTTCGTCCATGGCCCGCTGGTCGGCAGCAGCAGGGTGTGCACGCGGGCGTCGGGCGCGAAGTAGGCGTCGCCGGGGTGGTAGAGGGCCCCGTCGTCAAGGAGGTAGCCGACGTTGTCGGGGCAGGGGATGTCCGCGTGGATCGGCGCGTGCCGGTGGCCGTGCACGGCGACGGTGACCGGGCCGACGGTGAAGGTGTCGCCCGCGGTGACGGTGTGCACGCGGCCGTCATGGCTGCCCAAGGCGGTGGCGACGGCGGCCGTGCCGTAGACGCGCAGTTCGGGCCGGGCGTTGAGGGCGGCGGCGACGAGCTTGTCGTCGAAGTGGTCGAAGTGTTCGTGGGTGATCAGGACGGCGTGAGCCCGGCTGACGGCCTGCGCCGCGTCCGGTGTGAAGGTGCCGGGGTCGATGACCAGGCGGGTGTCGTCCTTCTCGATCGTGACGCAGGCGTGGGCGTGCTTGGTGAGCTGCACGGTGCTTCCTCTCCGGCCGGACGAATCTCTGCAACGAAAACTCTGCAACGATTCTCTACAACAAAACTGTACACCTAAGTTACACAGCTTAGGTGTACAGCTTGGGTGCGGGAGTGGGTAGGCTGACGCCATGGACGACAACCAGCTGGCCGAAGAGCTCCGCCTGACGATCGGACGGCTGGTGCGTACGGTGCGTGCGGCCGACACGCTGCCCTCCGGCGAGGCCGCCGTCCTGGGCTACCTGGACCGCGGTGGCCCGCTGACCACCGCCGACATCGCACAGCAGTGGGGCGTGAGCCACCAGTCGGCCGCCAGAGCGGTCAAAGACCTGCTCGCCCAGGGCCTGCTGCACGCCGAGGCCCATCCCAGCGACGGGCGCAAGCTCCTGCTCCGCCTGACGCCTGCCGGAGGCGACCTGCTGGCTGCCGAGCGCCGAAGGCGTGCGGACTGGCTCGGCACCGCGATCACCGAGGCACTGGCCCCCGATGAGCGGAAAGCACTCGCGAAGGCACTGCCCCTGCTGTCACGCCTGGACGCACACCTGAAGGTCAGGTAGCACTTCATTTCACCTTCACTTCACCGCGTCCAGTGCCTGCCCTGTTCCCGTCGGCCCGCCGCGGGAGCGGGAGTGTCGCCGCCGCCGGTCTCGTACCGGCCAGAGCAGTACATAGGCGGTGGAGGTGATGACGAAGCCGAGTCGGATCAGGCCGCGGGCAGCGTCACCGGGGACGACGAAGACCGTGCCGTAGAGGGTGATCAGGCCGATCCAGCTCCACCAGGGCACCAGGCGCCGCTGTCCGATCACGTCCCACAGCAGTGTGCCCAGCAGGACGGAGGCGGTGTAGTACGTGTAGACGCTGGGATCCAGGGCGATCCGGGCGTTGGCGCCGAGCAGGACGACGGCGGGCCAGCGGCCTCGCCAGACGGCGACGCATCCCAGCGCCAGCCCTATCGCGGCCTGTGCGGGCCGGTCCCAGGAAGGGGTTCGCGGATCGTCTACGCCGAGCCAGTGCAGCGCGGACGCAGGCTGGTTGGGGATGGTGAACTGGGCCGCGGTCAACGACTGCGGGGCACTGAGGACGAACGGCAGCCAGGCGAGCGCGACCAGAGCCGCGCACCACAGTCCCGCGCGAAGCCTCTGTCCCTTCGGCAGTGCGAGCAGCAGTGGCAGGAAGGCCAGCGCGGTCGGTTTGGAGTCCATGGCCAGGGCCAGGAAGGCACCCGTCGCGGCAGGGCTGCCGCGGGTGAGAGCGCGTACGGCAAGGGCGGTGAAGAAGAGCGCCAGTACGTCGTCGAGGTGTCCGAATCGGACGGCGACCTCGATCCACATCGGGGTGAAGGCCAGACCCGCGATGAGCACCCGCTGCCGCAGCCGCTGGTGATTGGTGCCGGTGCCCAGGAGATGCCAGGCGGCGCTGCGTCCGGCCACCACCAGGATCAGCAGACCGAGCAGGGACATCACGCCGGCGGCCAGTAACTGCCCGACGCGTTCGGGAAAAGGGTTGAACAGCCCCGCCGCCAGGAAGCTGACGGGACCCATCTGGAGCTCGGGATGGTGGGCGTACAGATTCAGACCGCCGTCCGACCTGCCCGAGCCCGCGTAGAGCAACTCCCCACCCGTACGCAGGTAGTGCCAGGAGAAACCCCCGTGCGGCTGGACCACGGCGAACCAGAGGATCGTCCAGGCGGTGAGCAGCACCAGGTGTACCCGCTGGCTGATGGCCGACACGCTCTCTCACTTCCGGTTCCTGTCGCCTCGCACGGTTCCCGCACGTCATGCGCCCCTCCTTGAGATGGCCGGAGGGCAGGGCAGGTTGTCGGCATAAGGTAAGAAACGGCAGCGGACGCTCACGTCGTGGTGCGTGTCTCCGTACAGCTTGCGGCGACCGCGTCGGCGAAGCTCCGGGCGAGCGGGGACAGGGCGTCCCAGCGGCGTACGGCCCAGCCGACCGACAGCGGCGGCAGCGCCGGAATCGGGACGAGGCGCAGGGGGCTGCCGTCACCAGACGTGGGGAGACCCGGTACGGCGGGCACGACGGCGTGGCCCAGGCCGAGTTCGGCAAGGAGCAGGGCTGTGTCCCAGTCGGCGACGCTGGTGTCGGAGCCGGTCCGGATCCCCAGTTCGGCGAAGGCGGCGTCCAGTTGGGCGCCGGAGGTGGAGTTCGGCGGCAGCCGGACGAGGCGGATGCCCGCGAGGTCGCCGGCGTCGATATGTGGCCGGGTTGCGAGCGGATCGTCGGATCGCAGAGCGAGTACCCACGGCAGATCGACGACGGGGCGCTGCTCGATGCCGCGCACGGGGACACCGAGGGTGATCCAGGCGAGGTCGAGGTTGTCGGCCAGGAGGGCGTCGAAGCAGCCGCGGCTGGAGGTCTCGGTCTGGAACTCCAGGCTCACCTTCGGGTAGCGGCTGCGGAAGGAGACGATCGCTTCGGCCATGAAGTGCCGGACGGTTGTTCCGCCGGTGGTGATCCGTACGGAACCGCTCTCGCCGTTCACGAGGTCTCCCAGGCGGCGCAGCGCGAGATCGAGCCCGGTGATCGAGTCGGTGGCGGCGTCGCACAGGATGCGCCCGGCCGCCGTGGGAACCACCCCGCGAGGCCGGCGTTCCAGCAGGCTCATGCCCGTCTCCCGCTCCAGGCGTCTGACGTGCTGGCTCACCGCGGACTGGGTGCAGCACAGGTCGCGGGCCACGGCGCTGAGGCTTCCCGCCCGGCACACGGCGACGAACACGCGCAGGTCATCCAGAGTCACCGCTCCAAGGTAAACCTGGGGTGAGTGGAGCAATCCCCAGGATTGACTGGGGTGTTGGGGTGCCGGAAGATCGCTGCAGGGCCCAGGCGGCAACCCGCCCGGGGCCTTCGTACGGATCCGGACCGGCGAAGGCGCCGTGCGGGTGCCGACCAACCCGTTGCCGAAGGGACATGGACACCGTGTCTGCTCTCCCTGCCACGACCGACCGGGCTGTCGCCATGCTGCGTGACTTCGGTTCCGAAAGCATCGCCCACCCCGGCGGCACGCTCCTGGCCCACCTTCAGCGCGTACAGGCCCGGCTCGCGCGATGGAAGACCCGTCCGGCCCTCCAACTGGCCGGTCTGTGCCACGCGTTCTACGGCACGGACGGCTTTCCCACGGCACTGCTGCCTCCGGACCGTCGCCACGACCTCGCAGCGCTGATCGGCGCTGAGGCCGAGGCCATCGTGTACCTGTACGCCTCCTGCGACCGCAGGGCCACCTACCCGGCTCTCCACCAGGCCGACGCGCCCGTCCACGACCGGTTCACCGGACGCCCCTCCGTGCCAGGGCCGCAGTTGCGACGGGACTTCGCCGAGCTGACGGCGGCCAACGAACTCGATCTCGCCATCGTCGATTCCGCCTTCCGCGACGAGCAGGGCCCCGGACTGCTCGCCCTGTTCACCCGAATTCAGGATCTGCTGAGCGCCGACGCCTGGCTCGAGTGCCGCACGGTCCTGACCGCCCCCGCCTCCTAGCAGGCCGCAGTCCTGGCCTCACGGGTGGGGTCCCACCGCCGGCGATCACGGAGTGGGCCAACTGTGTGATGATGCGCGGAAGATGACCGGTCCTGGGGAGGGACCGGGTGCGTGAGAAGGGTGGGGTCCCTGGTGGGGAAGGGTGAGGCGTCCATACCGGACGAAGAGTGGGAGCGCTTCCTTCGTGAAGCCGAGGCGGGGACCAAGGGCGCGCCCGAGGAGCCGTCGGCGCGGGCCCGGATGGTGGCGCAGCGGCTGCAGGGGGAGAGCGGCCCGCCGGAGCCGTGGCGGAGCCCGCAACCGGCCCGGCGGCAGAGAAGTAGGGCTTGGTACGCGATCGGTGTGCTGGTCGCGGTCGCCTTGGCGGTCGTCGCGCTGGATCCGGGGCGGGTGGCCGACTGGTTCTCAGGAGGAGACGGAGGCGGAGGGAGTGCACCGCTGGCCGCGGAGTCGACACGTCCGACTCAACCGCCGCCGACGGAAGCGGCAGCCCGACAGCCCACCGTGGAGGAGCCGTTCAGGGGCTCTCCCGCGGCGCGGTGGGGTGACGGGACGGCTGGGATCGGTCTGCCTGAGGCCCGGGCGACCGGCTGGATGAGCAAGGGGCAGGTCGCGCAGGCGCTCGCAAAGAGCCGGGACTTCCTCGCCGCGTCCAGCCTGGATCCCGGGGTGCTGCGCGGTGAACGGCCGAAGAAGGCGATCGCGTTGATCAATCCTCATCAGCCGGACGTCCAGAAATACCTGGCGACCACGTTCGGTACGCCCAGCCGGAAGAACGATCCCCTGCTGCTGTTCAGCCGCTTCGACAAGACGAACGTCCGGCTCGTCGGGGACGTGGTCAAGACGCGAGGGCGGATCACCTACCGCGAGGGTGAGCGCGGGGCGGTCGAGGTGAGCACCGATGTCACGTACGTGTATCCGGTCGTCCGCGCCGCGGCGGGAAGCCGCGAGGTCGCCCGCACCATCGTGCGCCGCGAGGTCGTGATGAGCTGGGACAACCCGGCGAAGGTCGTCATCGAGCCCGGCACGTTCTCCCTCGTCTCCTACAAGGTGGACACCACCAACGGCGGCTGCGACACCTTCACCGGCTATCTCACCCCCAAGTTCAGCTCGGAGCGCGCCACTTCGCGCCAGGGAGACGGCGCCGAGGTCGATCCGTACGACAGGAGCACGTCGATGGACACGCGCATGCGGGAGTCCGGCGATGCGGGGTGCGGGACTGCCACGCGGTCGTGAGCTGCAGGTGCAGGGAGTCACTGAGCATGGATCTTCCCCCTCTGGACGGCTACGGCCGGTTCAGGACGATCGAGTTGATCGGCGTGAGGTCGTAGTAGACGTACGCGTTGAGCGCGATGGTGGCCACGCAGTTGGTGCCGTTGTAGCCCTTGCACAGCTGGGCGGTGGCGTTGGCGCTGCCGTACTGGTTGTTCAGCACGAAGTGGTTGCCGAACTCGTGGCTCAGGTTGTGGGCGCCGTAGCTGTAGAAGATGTCCGTCGGTTGGCTCTTCCAGTAGGCCGTGGCCTCCGGGTAGATGCAGACCGCGCCGCCCGGACAGCCGTAGGCGGGATTGTCGCTCGCCTGTGCCGAGCCGGCGCCGACCGCTGTCACAGCGGCGGCGGCGATGGCGAGCGCGGCGGCGCCCCGGGTGATCCTGCGCATGCTGGTGTCCCTTCGTCTGCGGCCGCCCCCCGGTCGGCCGCAACCCTCGTTGAGCTCCCCATCGTGCCGGCGTGCCTGGGGGGCGGACAGATCACGAACCGTTCACGTGTGACCGGTGGCGGTGAGGCAGCGGCGGTGGACTGCGGGCAAGGGAAAGGGCCCCCGTCCGAAGACGAGGGCCCTTGGCCGGCGGCGCCTGGTCAGCTCGCGGCGTAGTTCTGCAGGAACAGCGCCTCAGCGACCGACAGCCGCTCCAGCTCCTCGGGTGAGACGCTCTCGTTCACCGCGTGGATCTGGGCCTCCGGCTCGCTCAGGCCGATCAGGAGGATCTCCGCGCGCGGGTAGAGGGCGGCGAGGGTGTTGCACAACGGGATGGAGCCGCCCTGGCCGGCGTACTGCATCTCCTGGCCGGGGTAGGCGACCGACATCGCGTCGGACATCGCCGCGTACGCCGGGCTGGTGGTGTCGGCGCTGAACGCCTGGCCCTGGCCGATCTGCTCGGTGTGCACCCGGGCGCCCCACGGGGTGCGGGCCTCCAGATGGGCCTGGAGCAGCTTGGTCGCCTCGACCGCGTCGACGCCCGGCGGGACGCGCAGGCTGACCAGCGCGCGGGCGCTCGCCTGCACGGACGGGGTGGCGCCGACGACGGGCGGGCAGTCGATGCCGAGGACGGTGACGGCGGGACGCGCCCAGATGCGGTCGGCGACCGTGCCCGACCCGATCAGCCCCACGCCGTCGAGAACCTTGGCGTCCTGGCGGAACTGCTCCTCGTCGTACTGCAGGCCCTCCCAGCCGGATTCGGGGGTCAGCCCGTCGACGGTCGTCGAGCCGTCCTCCGCCCGCAGCGAGTCGAGGACGCGGATCAGCGCGCCCAGCGCGTCGGGGGCGGCGCCGCCGAACTGGCCGGAGTGCAGGTTGCCTTCGAGGGTGTCGATCTGGACGCGGACCAGGGTCATGCCGCGCAGCGTGGTGGTCACCGTCGGCAGGCCGACCCGGAAGTTGCCCGCGTCGCCGATGACGATGGTGTCGGCGGTGAGCAGGTCCGGGTGCTCCTCGGCGTACCGCTCCAGACCGCCCGTGCCCATCTCCTCCGAGCCCTCGGCGATGACCTTGATGTGCACGGGCACTCCACCGTTCGCCTTGAGGGCGCGCAGCGCGAGCAGGTGCATGATCACGCCGCCCTTGCAGTCGGCGGCGCCGCGCCCGTACCAGCGGCCGTCCCGCTCGGTCAGTTCGAAGGGCGGCGTCGTCCAGGCGGCCTCGTCGAGCGGCGGCTGCACGTCGTAGTGGGCGTACAGCAGGACGGTCCTGGCGCCCTCCGGTCCGGGCAGGTAGCCGTAGACGGACTGGGTGCCGTCGGGGGTGTCGAGCAGGGCGACGTCCTGGAACCCCTCGGCGTTGAGCGCGTCGGCGACCCAGCGTGCGGCGCCCTCGCTCTCGCTCCTGGGGAACTGGCCGAAGTCCGCCACCGACTTGAAGGCCACCAGTTCGGCGAGCTCCGCCTGCGCTCTCGGCATCAGAGAGGCGACGGTCCCGGCGACCGGATTCGACGACATGGGCACGCTCCTTGTGGGTGCGACGTTGTACGAGTGGATATCGGGATCCTCCCACAGTGGCCTGCGGCGACGTCCGCCGTAGGATGCGTAGGACAGGTGCGGCAGCGGCTTGATCGGGAGCAGTAGACCATCGTGAGCAGCGAGAACTCTTCGGCGGACGACGTGCAGCGGGTGTGGGACGTCGTCGTGGTGGGCGCGGGACCCGCGGGGGCTTCGGCCGCCTATGCGGCGGCGGTCGCGGGACGCAGCGTGCTGCTCCTGGAGAAGGCGGAGCTGCCGCGCTACAAGACGTGCGGCGGCGGAATCATCGGCCCCTCCCGCGATG
Source organism: Streptomyces sp. NPDC048419 (assembly GCF_043200415.1). NCBI lineage: Bacteria > Bacillati > Actinomycetota > Actinomycetes > Kitasatosporales > Streptomycetaceae > Streptomyces > Streptomyces sp. NPDC048419. Next base: position 146,030 of record NZ_JBICXT010000020.1, read on the forward strand.
CCCTGCCACCCGGCTTCGAACTGCCGCTGCGCGATCGGGTGCACGCGGTGACGTTCTCCAACAACGGCCGCTTCACCCGCACCCGGCGCTCCCGGCAGATGCTGTTCGGGCTGATCAACCGGCCCGAGTTCGACCACCAGCTGGTCGAGCACGCGCAGAAGGCGGGCGCGGAGCTGCGTACGGGCGCCACCGTGCAGCGCGTCGAACAGCACGGTTCGGTGGTGCCGGACCGGCGCACGGTCGCGGTCGTCCTGCAGGGCGGCGAGACGCTGCTGGCCCGCGCGGTCGTCGGCGCCGACGGCAGTGCCAGCCGCATAGGAGCGCACGTCGGGGTCAAGCTCGACCAGGTGGACCTCGGCCTGGAGGCGGAGATCCCGGTGCCGGAGACCGTCGCCGAGGACTGGAAGGGGCGGGTGCTCATCGACTGGGGCCCGATGCCCGGCAGCTACGGCTGGGTGTTCCCCAAGGGCGACACCCTGACGGTCGGCGTGATCTCGGCGCGTGGGGAAGGTGCCGCCACCAAGCGGTACTTGGAGGAGTTCATCGGGCGGCTCGGCCTCGCCGGCTTCGAACCGAGCATCTCCTCCGGCCATTTGACCCGCTGCCGTGCCGACGACTCGCCCCTCTCACGCGGGCGGGTGCTGGTGTGCGGTGACGCGGCGGGCCTGCTGGAGCCGTGGACCCGCGAGGGCATCTCCTTCGCGCTGCGCTCGGGGCGGCTCGCGGGGGAGTGGGCGGTGCGCGTCTCCGAGGCGCACGACGCCGTGGACGCCCGGCGCCAGGCGCTGAACTACGCGTTCGCGGTCAAGGCGGGGCTGGGCGTCGAGATGAGCATCGGCCGGCGGCTGCTGACGGTCTTCGAGCGCCGTCCGGGCCTGTTCCACGCGGCGCTGACGGGATTCCGGCCCGCGTGGAACGCGTTCAGGGACATCACCCGGGGCTCGACAAACCTCGCCGAACTCGTCCGGTCCCACCCGATGGCCCAGCGCGCCCTGTACGCGCTCGACCGGCGGCAGGTGGGCGGCCCGTCCCCGGTGGGCGACCGGCCCCAGGCGAGCGAGGAGCCGGTGGTGGACGGCGAGTCCCCGGTGGGCGGCGACGTCACTTCGTGACGCTGATGCGGAAGACGGGGTGGTCGGGCGCGATACGGCGCAGCTCGGCGTCGGGGGAGTCGGGACCGACGCCGTTGAAGAAGACGCCGACCTCGGCCTTCCACCGCTTGAGGTAGGCACGCAGCAGGGGCGCCTTGTCGTCGTCGGCGACCTCGGTGGCGGTGAACGCCTCGACGCTCTTGCCGAGGTGGAGTTCGCCGCCGCCCGCGGCCCGCATGTTATGTGTCCACTGCACATGACCACGCGGGGCGATCAGGTACTGCTGCCCGTCCACCGTCAGCAGGTTGACGGGGGTGGTGCGCCACTCGCCGCTCTTGCGCCCGCGGACCGCCAGGACCCGGGAGCCCCAGACGCTGATGCCGCGGCGCGTCATCCAGGCGACGACGCGGTTGAAGACGTTGACGGTGAACCAGCCGGGCTTCTGGACGTGCGTGGACATGGGGACCCCCATCGATTGAGAGAGCGTCGCTCGTTTTTGTGAGCACTGCTCTCGCTTGATAAGGAGTCTGCACCGGATCGGTGATCCAGTGCAAGAGCGGCGCTCACTTTTTTGTGCGCCGCTCTCTTTCGTGTGCACTGCTCTCGTTTCGTGCGACACTGCCTTCCATGAGCACCGCACACAGCGCACGCGCCCGAGCCCGGATCGAGGTCACCGCCGCCATCAAGGACGAGGCACGCAGACAGCTCGCGGCCGAGGGTGCCGTGAAGCTCTCGCTGCGGGCCGTGGCGCGCGAACTCGGCATGGTCTCCTCCGCGCTCTACCGCTACTTCCCCAGCCGCGACGACCTGCTGACCGCGCTCATCATCGATGCCTACGACTCCGTGGGCGAGGCGGCGGAGGCGGCGCTCGCCCCCGAGGACGAGGCCGCCCCCGTCGAACGCTGGACCACTGTGTGCGAGGCCGTACGCAAGTGGGCGCTCGCACACCCCCACGAGTACGCACTGATCTACGGATCGCCGGTCCCCGGTTACGTCGCCCCCGACACCACCGTCCCCGCCGCGGCCCGCGTCGGTCTCGTCCTGATCGGTATCGTCCGCGACGCCCGCCAGGGTCCCGGACTGACGCTGCCCCCGCTCCCCGCGGACCTGGAGTCCGAGGCGGATCGTATGGCCGGGGACTTCGCCTCCGACCTCCCGCCCGCGGTCGCACCCGCCCTGGTCGCCGCCTGGGCCCAGCTGTTCGGGCTGATCGGCTTCGAGCTGTTCGGCCAGTTCCACCGGGTCGTGGAGGAACGCGAGGCCTTCTTCCGGCACGCGGCGGGGCGCCTCGCGCACGGGGTCGGGCTGACGTAGACCCCGTCGGGACGACAGTCGCGGTCGGGATGACAGTCCTGGTGGGGGATGACAGTTCTGGTGAGGAAGGGCAGCCCTGGTGGGCCGGGAGTCCTGGCCGGGTGGCGTACTTCCCGGGGAGTACGTCTGATCACCACGCCCGGCGGACGCCCCGCCGGCCCGTCGCCGTCTAGCGTGGCGGTCATGGACGAGCAGGTTGTGCGCGGGGGCGGGCCGCCCCGGTGGTGGCGGTACGGGCCGCCGTGGATGAACCGCTGGGGCGACGAGCAGCGGGCGCCCCGGTGGCCGTGGCGTTCCACCGTGCTGCTCACGGTCTTCGTGCTCGTCGGCTCCCACTGGGCTGCCCATCAGCAGGCGGCCGAGCGGGCCGCGCTGGACACCTTCGCGCGCGTGCTGCTGGTGGTGGGCTCCGGCCTGCTGCTGTGGCGGCAGCGGTACCCGGTCGCCGTCGTGTTCGGCACCGCGGCGGCCGCGACGGTCTACCTCGGTGCCGGATATCCGTACGGGCCGGTCTTCCTCACCGTCGCGGTGGCCTGCTTCAGCGCCGTGGTCGCGGGGCACAGGCGGGCCGCCTGGGGCGCCGTCGCGATGCTGTGGGCCGGGCACATGCTGGTGGCGCACTGGCTGTACCGGTGGCTGCCGCCTTCCGGGGACTCGGCCCCCTCCTGGGGGCAGGAACTCGTGATCGCCGCCTGGGTGGTGGCGATCGTCGCGCTGGCGGAACTGACCCGCGTGCGGCGCGAGCAGTGGAGCAGGGAACGGGCCGAGCGGGCCCAGGCGGCCCGGCGGCGTGCCGACGAGGAACGCCTGCGCATCGCCCGCGAGTTGCACGACGTCCTCGCGCACAGCATCTCGGTGATCAATGTGCAGGCGGGCGTCGGCCTCGCCCTGCTCGACTCCGATCCCGAGCAGGCCCGCACCGCGCTCACCACCATCAAGGCCGCCAGCAAGGAGGCGCTCGGCGAGGTCCGCCAGGTCCTCGACACCCTCCGCACACCCGGAGACGCCCCGCGTGCCCCGGCCCCGGGCCTCGACCGGCTGCCCGAGCTGGTGGAGCAGGCGGCGAGCGCGGGCCTGACGGTGGAGGTCGAGGGAGATCCGCCGCGGCTCGCGCCCGGCACGGATCTCGCCGCCTTCCGCATCGTCCAGGAGGCGCTGACCAACGTCGTGCGCCACTCCGGCTCGCGTCAGGCACGTGTGCGCCTCGACCACGACGAGCGGGCACTCCGGCTGCGCGTCGACGACGACGGGCCCGCGACGGGTGCCGACGCGGGCGGCAGCGGCAACGGTCTGGCCGGAATGCGGGAGCGGGCCGCCGCACTGGGTGGCACGATCGAGGCGGGCCCGCGCACCGACGGCGGTTTCCGGGTGCTCGCCGTACTTCCGTTGCAGGTGAAGGCCAAGGAGGACGATCGGTGATCCGCGTACTGCTCGCCGACGATCAGTCACTGGTGCGGGCCGGCTTCCGGGCGCTGCTCGACGCACAGCCGGACATCGAGGTGGCCGGCGAGGCCGCCGACGGTGAGGAGGCGGTGCGCAAGGTACGCGAACTGCGCCCGGACGTCGTCCTGATGGACATCCGCATGCCGGCGCTCGACGGGCTGGCGGCGACCCGCCGGATCACAGACGAGGAGGCGTTGCACAGCGTGAAGGTGGTCATGCTCACCACCTTCGAGCTCGACGAGTACGTCTTCGAGGCGATCCGCTCCGGCGCCTCGGGCTTCCTGGTCAAGGACACCGAACCCGAGGAGCTCCTGCGCGCGGTAAGGGCAGTGGTGGAGGGGGACGCGCTGCTCTCACCGGGAGTGACCCGGCGCCTGATCGCCGAGTTCGCGGCCCGTTCCAAGGAGCCCGCGGCCGCCGGTGCCCTCGGCGAACTCACCGAGCGGGAGAGGGAGGTGATGGCCCTGGTCGGCATCGGCCTGTCCAACGAGGAGATCGCACGGCGGCTGGTCGTCAGCCCCCTCACCGCGAAGACCCACGTCAGCCGCACGATGGTCAAGCTGGGCGCCCGCGACCGGGCCCAACTGGTCGTCCTCGCCTACGAGTCGGGCCTGGTCCGCCCCGGCTGGTTGGGCTGACCGGTCCGCCGGTACCGCACGAGGACGCTCACCACGCGGACGGCGAACAGCACGGGCGCGAGGACGAGCGCCACGAGCCGCAGCAAGCTCTCGGCCAGGTGCGGCAGTTCGAAGAGCAGCGCCGGTCCGGCGATCGCCCCATAGAGGACCAGACCGGCGAACGCGGCGCTCGACAGGGCGTATCCCACCTCGACGGTCAACGCGTCCCGCTCGGCCTTGTTGCGACGTCCCCCGCTGTCCGTCATGGCTTCCCCCACTCTCCGCCCTACCGTCATCTCACAGCCATACGCCCGGCGGGGCAACCAGCCCCGCCGGGCGCACTGTTGGAAGGTGCCTCTCAGTCGCGCACCGTCACGCGTTCCGCCTCCAGGGTGGTGGACCTGGCGACCACGACCGACTGTGGCGCACGCCGGGTCCGCAGTCCGGTGAGCGTGATCAGCAGGCCGGCGACGGCGACGCCCGTGACCACGATCAACCCAGGACGGTAGCTGTCCAGCACGGCCTGCGCGGTCGTGTGCTCGGGGGCGTTCGCGGTCACCACCGCCGTCACGACGGCCAGGAAGATCGCGCCGCCCACCTGCACCGAGGTGTTGAGCAGGCCGGAGACCATGCCCTGCTCGTGGTCCTCGACGCCGTTGGTGGCCTGGATGTTGAGCGAGGGGAAGACCAGCGCGCAGGCCGCGCCGATCAGCAGCATCGACGGCAGGATGGCGGCGGCGTAGACCGGGTCGAGGCTCACGCGCAGGAAGAGCGCGTAGCCGACGACCATCAGTGCGAAGCCCGCCGCGATCAGCCGCTGTGTGCCGAACCGGTCGACGATCGAGCCGACCTTGGTCGAGGAGACGGCCACCAGCGCACCCGCCGGCAGGAAGGCGAGCGCGGTGTGCAGCGCCGACCAGCCCAGCAGGGACTGCATGTAGAGCGTGGTCAGGAACTGGAAGCCGACGTAGGAACCGAAGAAGGCCAGCGCGCCGAGCTGGGCGCGGATCTGGTTGCCGGAGCGCAGCACGCCGAGCCGGATCAGCGGGCCGGGTGAGCGGCGCTCGACCAGGACGAACACGGTCAGCAGTACGGCGACGGCGAGGAAGGACAGCAGGGTGCGGGCCGAGGCCCAGCCGGCCTGCGGCGCCTCGACGACCGTGAAGACCAGCAGCAGCATCGACGCGGTGCCGAGGACGGCGCCGGGGATGTCGTAGCCGTTGTGGTCCTTCTCGCGCTCGCTGCGCGGCAGCAGCTTCAGGCCCGCCAGCAGGGCGATCAGCGCGATGGGTGCGGGCAGCAGCATGGTCAGGCGCCAACTGGCCTCGGTGAGCAGGCCGGAGAGGACCAGGCCCATCGAGAAGCCGGTGGCCGCGCAGGTGGTGTAGATGGACAGGGCGCGGTTGCGCAGCGGGCCCTCGGCGAAGGTCGTGGTGATGATGGACAGGCCCGCGGGCGCGGTGAAGGCCGCGCTCAGCCCCTTGATGAAGCGGCTCGCGATCAGCAGCGGGCCCGAGTCGACGAGACCGCCGAGCAGCGAGGCGAGCGCGAAGACGCCCAGTGCGATCAGGAAGACCTGGCGCCTGCCCAGCAGGTCCGCGGTGCGTCCGCCGAGCAGCAACAGGCCGCCGTAGCCCAGGATGTAGCCGCTGACGATCCATTGCAGCGACGAGGTGGACAGGTCGAGGTCCGAGCCGATGGACGGCAGCGCGACGCCGACCATCGAGACGTCGAGCGCGTCCAGGAACATCGCGGCGCAGAGCACCAGCAGGGTGCCCCACAGCCGGGGGGTCCAGCGGACCGCCGAGGGTGACGCCGCGGAGGTGGTGAGCGGAGAGGTCATGCCGACGAGGCTACATGCGTATGCATCAAATGCAAGCGCATTTAATTCTGATGCAATAATTTCGCTTCTCTGCTACGGTGCGTTCATGGTGGCGAAGAAGGCCGAGCAGGCACTCGTGGACCAGTGGCGGGACATCCTGGCGGTGCATGCCCGCACCCAGTGCGAACTGGATCGGGAACTGCATCAACACGGCCTGTGCGGCAGCGACTTCGAGGTGCTGGACGTCCTGTCCGGCGACGCCTGTGCCTACCGCGTTCAGGAGATCTCCGAGCGGGTCCATCTGAGCCAGAGCGCGCTGTCGCGGCTGATCGCCCGGCTGGAGAAGGACGGCCTCGTCGAGCGCACCATGTGCCCCGAGGACCGGCGGGGAGTCCGTGTGGCCCTGACGAAGAAGGGACGCACGCTGCACGGCGAGGTGCTGCCGGTGCAGCGTGCGGTGCTGACACGGATGCTGGCGGGCGAGTTCAGCTCCAAGTAGCCGATCTCGGGCTCAAGTAGCCGATCTCTGGCTCAAGTTGGCGGCTTCAGCTCCAGGTGACGGCGGACTTCTCGCGCCACAGATCGGCGACCGCGGCGTCCCCGCTCACGTGCGGGAACGGCTGCCGGTTCCACAGTGCCACGTACAACTCCTGCGCGGGCCCGGCCACTTCGCAGTCCGCGTCGCCTGCCGCGTCCCGTGTGGCGGCGGGCGGCTCCGGGGACAGCCGTACGGTCCACACCGCGTCGCCGATGTCCGTCGCCCGTACCCGCAGCACCCGGGGCACGTCCGAGCGGACCTTGCTCCTGCCGCGGGCGTGGAAGCCGCGCAGCAACTCGTCGATGCCGTCCGCCGCGAAGCCGGAGGGGATGTCCGACCGGACTCCGCCGAGCGCCGACTCCGCGTCGATCCGGTGCACGGTGGTCTCGTGCGCCTGCCGCCGCGCCCAGAAGGCCAGCGGCGACGGTGCGGGCAGGAAGTGCCAGCATTCGATGCCAGGCTCGGCGCCGGCGAGGGTGGCGACGAGATGGCGGTGCCCCTCGCGGAACCAGGCCAGCAGCTCCTCGCCGTCCAGGTCGGGCAGTCCGCCGTCGGGGTGGTACGAGGTGTGCCCCTCGGCCACGAAGGCGGCCGCCCACCGGTGCACCATCCCGGTGTGCCGCACCAGGTCACGCACCTGCCACTCGGGGCAGGTCGGCACCTTGGCGCCGGTCCCCGCCGCCTCGGCGACCGCGGCCAGCAGCCGGCCCTCGCGGTCCAGGTTCTCCACGAACTCGGCAGTCTCCATGGTGCGAGTCTGCCGGATGGGGCGCGGTCCCGGAGAAGAGTGCGTGCACCCCGTGTGCCGCGGCCGCGCGAACGGCATGCGGGCGCGCGGTGAGCGGCCCATGATGGGTTGCATCAGGCGGTCACGCCCTCCGAGCCCAGGAGACCGATGACGTCATGAGCTCCTTCTCACCAGGCTTTCGCGGCCGCACCCGCTCACTGGCGGACCGGCTGCCGCCCGGCCAGTACCCGACCGAGCAGTTCCCGGTGCTGTCCGCCGGGCCCACACCGCGCGTGTCCACCGAGAACTGGACCTTCACCATCACCACCGAGACCGGGGCCGCACACAGCTGGACCTGGGCGGAGATGATGGCCCTGCCGCAGCAGGAGACGACCACGGACATCCACTGTGTGACCCGCTGGTCCAAGTTCGACACCCCGTGGCGCGGAGTCCCGCTCGACGCCTTCTTCGAGGACGTGGAGACGGCGGCCGACTTCGTCGTGGCCCATAGCCACGGCGGCTACACCACCAACCTCCCGCTGGAGGACCTCCTCGACGGCAAGGCCTGGATCGTCCACACCTACGACGGCTATCCGCTCGCGCCCGAACACGGCGGTCCGGCCCGGCTGCTCGTACCCCACCTGTACCTGTGGAAGTCGGCGAAGTGGGTGCGCGGACTGCGGCTCGGCCACGAGGACGAACCGGGCTTCTGGGAGTCGGTCGGCTACCACAACTACGGCGATCCCTGGCGCGAGCAGCGCAACTGGGGGGACTGACCGTGGCCGCCGCCTGGCGCCGGGCCCGCCTCGCCGAACGCCGCCCGCAGACCGCCACCGCGCGCTCCCTGACCTTCACCGTGCCCGGCTGGCCCGGCCACCTGCCCGGCCAGCACGTCGACGTACGGCTGACGGCCGACGACGGATACCAGGCCGTACGCAGCTACTCGCTGGCAGCGCCCGCCGACGGCGACCGGATCGAGCTCGGCGTGCAGGCCGTGGCCGACGGCGAGGTCTCGCCCTATCTGGCCGACGACCTGCCGGTGGGCGCCGACGTGGAGATGCGCGGCCCGCTCGGCAACTGGTTCGTGTGGCGGCCGGAGCAGACCGAGCCGGCACTGCTCGTCGCGGGCGGCTCCGGAGTCGTCCCGCTGGCCGCCATGATCCGCGCCCACCGCGCGGCAGGGGCGGCCGCCGCCTTTCACCTGCTGTATTCCGTGCGCACGCCCGAGGACGTCTGGTACCGCGACATGCTCGACGCCCACGACGCGCACCTCGACGTCCGATTCCTGTACACGCGCCGGGCGCCGCCCGGCAACGCCCGCGCCCCCGGCCGGCTCACCAAGGCCGACCTGGAGAAACCGGCGGCCCGCCTGGAACCGGTCGGTCCCGTCTACGTCTGCGGTCCCACCGGCTTCGTGGAGACGGCCGCCGACCTGCTCGTCGACCTGGGGCGCGACCCCGCCACCATCCGCACCGAACGCTTCGGCTGACCGGAGGTCCCGATGGCAGACGACATCGCCCGCCTCGACGACACGACCCACCTCGACGGCAACGCTCTCGCCGGCCCGCTCTCGGAGATCCTCTCCGTGGAGGCGACCACCGCCTGGTGGCGCTGCCCGCAGTGCGCGCGCACGGGGATGCTCGCCCAGCTGCACGTCTACGGGCCCGAGCCGGGCCTGACCGCCCGCTGCCCCGGCTGCGCCCACGTCGCCCTCCGGCTGGTCAGGGACGGGGAGTACATCTGGCTCAGCATGGGCGGCAGCACCGGGGCGTTCCGGTTCCGCACGGCCTGACGCGGGGCTACGAGCGCCAGTAGTAGTGGCGCTCCGGGCGCCCGGCGGTGCCGTAGCGCAGGGAGACGCCGGCGTCACCGGTGGTGTGGAAGTGCTCCAGGTAGCGGCGGGCGCTGACGCGGGCGATGCCGGTGGCGGCGGGGGCCGCCCTCACCTTTGTCGGCGAACCGCTCGTGGCGATGCTCGCCGGCTTCCTCTTCGCGCTCGGCGTGACCCTCGTCTGCTGGGCTGGCTGGTCGCGCTGCTGCTGTCCCTGACCACCGGTTCGGCGACCGTCGGCATCGTCTCCGCCACCGGGATCGTCGCCCCGCTGATCGGCAGCGGCGGCGGCCTGGAGGCCTCGCTGCTCGTGATCGCCATCGGTGCGGGGTCCCTCGGCCTCAACTACGTGAACCACGCCGGGTTCTGGCTGGTGAAGGAGTCGTTCGGGATGGATCTCGCCCAGGCCGCGAAGACCCAGACCGTCGTACAGACCCTGGTCAGTGTGCTCGGCCTGGTGATGGCGCTGCTGCTGTCGGTGTTCGTCCGAGGGAGCGGCCGGCGTCCGTCCGACTGCAGGCGCCGGCCCGCCGAAGTCGCCTATTCGGGGGGCCGGTCGAGGGCGCTGCCCCGCTTCCAGGCGGCCCAGTCGACGTTCCAGTCGCCGTAACCGTTGTTGACCGCCACCGTGTCGACGGAGTGCACGACCGTGACCGGGTCGCCGGGGCCCACCTGCTCGTAGAACCACCGGGCGTCGTCCGTACTCATGCCGATGCAGCCGTGACTGCCGTTGACCAGACCGAACTTGCCCGCGTTCCAGGGCGCGGAGTGCACATAGGTGCCGGACGGGGTGAGCTGGACGTCCCACCTGACACTGCCGAGGTCGTACGCCTCGGGGCCGAAGATGCGGACGGACGAGGAGTTCATGCGGATGGTGGGCACCTTGCTCAGCACGACCATGGTGCCGTTCCAGGTCTCGTAGCCCTTCTTGCCGCCGGAGACGTTCAGGGTGCGCAGCGTCCTGCCGTTCCTCGTCACGGTCATCGTCTTGCCGACGGCGTCCATGGTGCTGGTGACGGCGTCCCCGATGCGGAAGTGCACGATGCGCTGCTGGGTGCCGTAGAGGCCGCCGCCCGCGTTCACCCCGGCGAGGTCCATGCGCAGGGTGACCCGGGTGCCGGGCCTCCAGTACTGCTCGGGACGGTAGTCGACACGGTCCTTGCCGTCGCGGTCCTTGAGCCAGTTCCAGGCGCCCTCGACCGCGGGGGAGGCGGTGACCGTGAGCTTGCGTTCGACCGCCGCCTTGTCCCGGATCGGCCTGTCGAAGGTGATCGAGACCGGCATCGCCACACCGACTGTCGCGCCCTTGTCGGGGGAGTACTCGCCGACGAAGGAGTTCTCGGGCGCCTCGGTGGTGAAGGAGGCGGTCCTGCCGAGGGCCGATCCGCCGGACGTCCTGCCGCCGGCCTTCACCGTGTAGGTGGCGCCCGGGGCGAGCGGTGTCGTCGAGGTCCACGCGGTCCTGTCCTTCGACCAGGTGCCGGTGACCCTGCCCGGTCCGGGGGAGGTGACCTCGACGGAGGTCAGTGAGCCGCGCCGGACGCGCACCGTCACCTTCTGCCCGACCGGCACCTTCGCGCCTCCGGAACCGGGACGCACCACCAGGGCAGCCGGGGCGCCCTTGTCACCGTCGTCGCCGCCCGGGGCGCCGTCCGCCGTGCCGCCGCCGCTGCACGCGACGAGAAGGACGGCCGCCGCCGACGCGAACGCGAGCGGCGGTGCGCCGCGTCGGCCCGGCCGTGCTGTCAGGCGTCGCCGCATGCGATCCTCCCCTTTCCAAGGTCGGAACTGCTTCGCGGAGTCGGCCGCTTGCCGGGTCCGCGAGGTGCCGGACGGACTTCCGCACGCGGCATACTCACCCCGTGCCGAGGCCGCGGTTCGCAGGCGCGACCTCGGCATACGGCCGACCGGCCCAACGAGTTACGGCATATGGTCGGCGAAACCCGCGCCGTTCGGGGGCCGGTGCGGCCGCTGTGCCTCGCCGCTTCAGCCGAGCCCTCGCCTCAGGACGCGGGGACCGCCGGCCGCGCGCGCAACGCCCGCCTGCCGGGGCAGCCAGACCTGGCCCGCCGCCGTGCGCGTCCGGCAGGAGCCGGTCGGGCGGTACGCCACGTACTGACGTACCGCCTCGTGGATGCGGTACCGGGTCTGGCCGGTACCGGCGGCCCGGTCGACGTGGATCATCTGGCGGTCCAGGAGTTCGTCGAGGAGATCCGCCGCGAGTCCCCTCGACGGCGTCACGCGGCTCACCATGTCGTCTACGCCGAACGCGCCGCGCACCGTCCGCAGGCGTTGCAAGGCGGCCCTGACCGGAGCCGGCAGGGTGCCGAAGCAGGCCGCCACGCTGGCCTGCAGCGACAGATCCCCGATGTGCAGGAACCGGAGCCGGTCCGGCTCGTGCTCCAGACGGTCCGCGAGATCGCGCAGCGAGCGGTGCGGTCGCGCCGAGAGCCAGAGTCCGGCGATGTGGAGGGCGAGCGGCAGCCCCGCGCAGGAGCGCACGACGCTCAGCGCGGAGGCCCGTTCCGCGCGAGTGCGGTCGGCGCCGAGCAGATCCTCCAGCACCTGGATGCCGTCCCACTCGCCGAGCGCGTCGATCCGCTGACGTAACTGCCCTGTGAGCGCGGGCAGTTCACGGCGCGCGGCCACCAGCACGGCGCTGCGGGCGCCGTCCACCAGCAGCGGCCGTACCTGTCCCTCGCTGTCGGTGTTGTCGAGGACGACGAGGACGCGCCGTCTGCTCAGCGCGTCCCGCAACTGCGCACCCGCCTCCTCCGGGTGGTCCGCGACGGGTGCGGCGCCCAGGGATCGCAGCACGCGGCGCACCAGTTCGTCGGACGTGAACGGCGCGGCGGAGGCGTCCGGGTGGAGGTCGACGTAGACCTGCCCGTCCGGGAACCGGTCGCGCACGCCGTGGGCCGCCTCGAGGACCAGCGAGGTCTTTCCCGCGCCGGGCGGCCCGACGACGACCGCGGGCCTACCGAGGTCGTGAGGCTCCGTCGCCGAGAGGTGCGCGCGCAGCGAGTCGACGTGTGCGGCTCGGCCGACGAGGCGGTGGCGGGGGGCCGCGGGGAGTTCGGCGGGCACGGGTCCGGGCGGTTCCCGGTGGCTGTCGGTGTGCGGCCGGCGAAGCAGCCGGCCCACCTCGCCGGGCGGCAGCCCGAGGGCCTTGGCGATCAGGACCAGAGACTGCTTGCGGGGGCGGGAGGTGCGGCCCGTCTCCAGGTTGCGGATGGCCCGCACACTGACGCCGGACCGCTCCGCGAGGTCCTCCTGGGTGAGGCAGGCCGCCTCGCGTGCGGTGGTGAGAGCGTCCGCGAGCGTCGCCGACGTAGTCGTCGTATCGGTCACGGGAGGCCTATCTCTGTCTCCGGGCCGGCGGCCGCTGTCCGGTCGGCAGTCCGGTCGGCAGTCCGGTCGGCTGTCCGGTCGGCTGTTCTGTGAGCTGTCCTGACTGCGGTGATGTGGCGTGCGAGGCGTGCGAGGCGTGCGAGGCGTGCGTGGCGTGCTGGAGCACCCTGTTGTGTCACGGCTTTTCCCAGGGTCGACGGGGCGAGGCCGGGCCCCGAGGGCGCGGCGGTCATCGGGAGGAGAGGTGAGGAAGGGGCGTCCGGCGAGCCTGGGGGGAGGGCTCACATCGCCGGCCCCGGACCGCGGCACGGGCAGGCCGTGTCCGAGGTTCGGTCGCGCGATCGTCCGGCCGCGAGTGCTGCGGCCGCCGTGAACGTGGGGGAGCGCGAGAAGAGAACGGTCGTGATCGGCCCGGGACTCAGTCCGCCGTGGGCATCAAGGTCACCACGAACTTGTAGCGGGAGCCCCGGTACACGGAGCGGACCCACTCCACCGGTCTGCCCTCGGCGTCGAGCGAGTGACGGGACAGCAGCATCACCGGTACGCCCACCTCCGTCGCGAGCAGCGCGGCCTGGTACGGGGTCGCGAGCGAGGTCTCGATGCCCTCCTCGGCCTCCGCGAGATGCACGCCGTACACCTCGGCGAGCACCGAGTACAGGGATCTGTGCCGGGCCAGGGACTCACGCAGTGCGGGGAAGCGGAGCGCGGACAGGTGCGTCGTCTCGATCGCCATGGGCTCGCCGTTGGCGAGCCGCAGTCGCTCGATGCGCAGCACGCTCTCCCCGACATCGATGTCGAGCAGGCGCGACAGCTTCCCGTCGGCCTCGACGTGGTCGATGTCCAGGACGCGCGAGGCGGGTTCGAGGCCCTGAGCCTGCATGTCCTCCGTGTGGGAGGTGAGTTGGAGCGTGCGGTAGAGCTTCGGCGGCGCAATGAACGTGCCCTTTCCCTGGATCCGGTCCAGCCGGCCCTCGCCCACGAGCTCCTGCAGGGCCTGCCGGACGGTGGTGCGCGAGGTGTCGAGCCGGACCGCGAGCAGTCGCTCGGCGGGCATACGGGATCCGGGCTTCAGTGCCTGAGCGATGTCGAGGACCTGCTGCTTGACGCGGTAGTACTTCGGCACACGCGCGAGGCCGCCGGGAAACCGGGTGCCGTACTGGGCGCTGCTGACGTCGGTGGTCATGACCTGCCTTCCGGGCCGCCTGACGCTTCTAAAAGTCTAGGCCAATCACCGTACAGGTCTACACCATTCGAAGCGGACCGCGGAAGCGGCGCGCTGAACCGGCCCGAAGGCACTCTCGTTGCCTGCTCAACAACCGGCAACTGGCAGGCAGTTGGCGGCAACTTCGGCAGGTTCCGGTTGACATCGCGAATTGGTCCAGTCCAGTTTGAGGGAACCTCAGTTCGACCAAGAGCGACCTGGGTTCCACTCGGCCACTCGAGCCTTGGAGTGACGCATGCCGACCCCTCCCCCCTATCTGTACCGGGCGCCGACCGAACGCCCGTACTTCAGTGCCGACGGCGAGACCTACCTCGCGCAGACGCAACTGCGAGACATCGAGAAGTCACGACCGCTGCGCGTGCTGTCGGAGCAGGACTTCGCCTTCTGGAAGACGTACGGCTACGTCGTGGTGAGGAACGCCGTCTCACCGGGCGCGGCGAAGAGCCTGTACGAGTTCGCCTGGGAGTTCCAGGGACTTGACCCCGACCGGCCCGAAACCTGGTACCAGGAGCGCGAGTTCCGCTCCGACCTGGACCGCGACCTGCACGTCTACGGCTTCGTCGAGGCGTACCACCACCAGCTCCTCTGGGACAACCGGCAGACGCAGCGGGTCTACGACGCCTTCGCCGACGTGTGGGACTGCGCCGAGCTGTGGGTCACCCTCGACCGGTTGAACCTCAACCCGCCCAACCGGGGCAGCCGTTCGCGTTCCCTCATCGAACCCACCGACGAGGGCTTCGACATCGAGCTGCACTGGGACGTCGACACCACGCTCGGCGTGCTGCCGCAGCGGGTTCAGGGCATCCTCGCCCTCAACGACACCCAGCCGGAGCTCGGTGGGTTCCAGTGCGCTCCCGAACTCTTCCGGCAGTTCGAGGAGTGGCGGATCGCGCAGCCGGCCGGCCGCGACCCCATCCGGCCCGCCGTCGACCGCGCCGAGTTCCCGGTCGTACGACCCGACCTCCAGGCCGGCGACCTGCTGATTTTCAACGGGCTGCTGGCCCACGGCGTCGCGCCCAACGTCTCCGACAACGGTGTCCGCGCCGTGCAGTACCTGTCGATGATGCCGGCGCTGGAGGAGTACCAGGCACTGCGCGGCTCCCGCGTCGAGTCGTGGCGCACGCTCAGTACCCCGGACTGGAACGGGACGCTGCTCGGCGACTCCGAACAACCCGAGGCGCTCCGCTACGGCGCCGCCACGCTCGACGACCTCGGTGAGAGGCTCCTGGGGCTCACGTCCTGGAGCGGACAAGAGAGCGCCACGTGAACCGGGCAACCAGCGCCGACCGGATCTGCCTGGCCCTGCCGACCAACCGGGCCTGCTCCGCCGCCCTCACCGAGATCGCCGAGGAGGCGGCCTACGCGGCCCGCACCTTCGCCGCCGACGTACATCTGCTGATCCTCGACTCCTCGGACGACGCGACACAGGCCGAACACGCCGGCGTCGTACAGGACTTGCCCGCCACCCCGGACGTGACGGTCCATCACCTCGACGAGGCACGGCAGCGCGTCTTCCTGCGGCAGGCGATCGAGCGGTCCGGCCTCGCCGCGCCGGACCGGATGCTCGAACTCATGCTGCCGTCCGACCTCTCGTACGGGGCCTGCACCAACCGTGCCTTCCTGATCGCGAGCGCACTCGGCTGCCGGTCCGTGCACCGCCGGGACTCGGACTCCACCTACCAGGTCCACGGCGGCGAACGGGTCTTCCCGATCCGGCACGAGCTCGCCTCGCTGGGCAGGCCCGCCGCCGAGGCGTCGGCCATCGTGACCGAGACCGTCCTTGCCCCGGCCCACGCCCACCGCCCGGTGTCCATGGTCGGCTCCTCCTTCATCGGCGAACCGTCCGTCGATATCGCGGAGATCGAGCAGCTCGACGCCGCCGTCTACCACGACGTCGTCAGCCTGTGGGGACCGATGGACCTGCCGGAGGAGCAGAAGCGGCAGCTCGTCGAGGAATCCTTCAAGGGCGCCGGCACGGCCCCGTTCACCGGTGACCACTCGACGCTGACCCTGGTCGACCCCATGCGGGTGGACATGTGCAACATCGGCTTCCACCACGAGGTCTACGAGCGGGTGCCGCTGCCGCCGGCGACCGAGACCATCGGCAGCGACTACTTCCTCATCCACCTCGTCCACGACGCCGCGCTGCCCGGCGTGCTGCACAACCGCAACATCGAGAACTTCTACACCCCGTTCCGGCGCACCGACGCCGGATTCCGGGCGTACCAGATGCGGTTCGTGAAGTTCCTCCTGTCGATGCTCTACTTCAACTTCGTCTACGACAGGATGAGTTCGGCCGACACCGACCTGCTCGACGAGCGGGAGCAGGTCCGCGGCGACACCGTGTCCGCACTGCTGCGGGAGAGCGCGGGTCTCGATCTGGGCGAGAACATCTGGCGGCTGGACCGCGTCAGTACCGCCTACCGCAAACTCGGCGGCCGTTATGCGGAGTTCGCCGACCTGATGGACTCGCGCCGTGGGCAACTGCTCGACGAGGCCCGGCGGGACACCGAGGACTTCGCCCTGCTGATCGACGCCTGGCCCGCGCTGGTCGGTGCCGCACGGGAAACCCGCCTCGGGAGTGCGGACGGTCTCGGGGGTGCGGGTGGCCTCGGGAGTGCGGACGGGTGAGCACGGACCTGGACACGCGGCTGGCCTCCGCCCTGGCCGCCGCGCCGGCGGACTGCGTCGTCTTCGACCTCACCGGGATCGCGGGCCAGTACGACGACCTGCTGCGTGAACTGCCGGGCGTCGCCGTCCGGTTCGCGATGAAGGCGTGCCCGGTCGACGAGGTGCTGACCTGCCTCGCCGACCGGGGCGCCGGATTCGACGCGGCCAGCCCCGCCGAGATCGCCCAGGCCCTGCGGCTCGGCGTGCCCGCGGACCTGATCCACTACGGCAACACCGTGAAGTCCGACGCGAGCATCGCCGAGGCCCACCGTCTCGGCGTGCGGACCTTCGCCACGGACAGCGTCCAGGACGTGGCGGCGATCGCCGCGCACGCGCCCGGCGCCCGGGTCTACTGCCGCCTCGCCACCAGCGGGGACGGTGCGCTCTGGGGGCTGAGCCGGAAGTTCGGCTGCTCGCAGGACGACGCCGTCCGCGTACTGACCGCGGCCCGGGACGCCGGCCTGACCCCGGCGGGCCTGTCCGTGCACGTCGGCTCGCAGCAGATGACGTACGAGGCGTGGCAGCAGGCCGTCGACCTGCTGGCCGACGCCATGGTGGCCCTGCGCGGACGGGGAATCGTCCTCGACCACGTCAACCTCGGCGGCGGCCTGCCCGCACTCGGCTATCTCGACCGGCACGGCACAAGGCTCGAGCCGCCGCTCGACAAGATGTTCGCCGTCCTCCGCGAGGGCATGGAACACCTGCGGGACCTCAACACCGCGCCCCTCGACTTCGTCATGGAGCCCGGACGGCATCTGGTGGCCGACCACGGCGCCATCCGGGCGCACGTCTACCGGCTGACCGAGCGGCGGCAGCCCGACGGCGAGCGCGTGCACTGGCTGTATCTGAGCTGCGGCAAGTTCAACGGCCTCTACGAGATGGACGAGCTCTGCCACCGGCTCGTCTTTCCAGGCCACTCCGAGGGCGAGCACGTGGCCGCCGTCGTCGCGGGCCCGACCTGCGACAGCGACGACGCCTACGGGGCCGCGCACCGCCTGGTGCCCAGGGCGCTGGCCTCGGGCGACCCGGTCTGGGTCCTGTCCGCCGGGGCCTACGCCACCAGCTATATGACCCAGGGCTTCAACGGCTTCGGACCGCTGCCGCACACCTCTGCCCAGGACGGCAGCGACCGCAGGGAGGCTGCAGCGTGACGGCGTCGACAGCGGGCCACGACACCCGCGTTCGCTCCGTGGCCGACGCCTGCGTACGGCCTGTACGCGAGGGCGACTGGGCGCACATAGCCGCGCTGGAAGCCGACGCCTACGCGAGCTGCTCACTGTCCGAAGGACAGGCGGCCCTGGAGTCCAAGGGCCGTGCCTCGCCCGGCACTTGCTTCGTGCTGGACCTCGACGGGCGCATCGCGGGATACCTGCTGGCCCTGCCCTACCCGAGGTTCCGCTACCCGGACCTGGCCCAGACGGACGAGCCGGTGCGCCGGGCCCGGAACCTCCACCTGCACGACATGGTCGTCGCCGAGGACCAGCGCGGCAGGGGCTGGGGCGGCAGGCTGCTCGGTCGGCTGACGGCCACCGCACGGCCGGCGTACGAGCACATCTCCCTGATAGCCGTCGGCGGAATGGCACCCTTCTGGGCGGCCCGCGGCTACCGCGCCCACCCGGAGATCCGCCTTCCGCGGAGCTACGGCGACGACGCCGTCTACATGTCCCTCACGGTGCCCGGCAGCGGCACCGGCGCTTCGAAGGAGGGGGCCCGGTTCCCATGCCCCGTGTCCTAGACGAGTTCAGACGTACGCAACTGGCGATCGCGGCGCTGTTCTGCTTTCTCGGGTTCCAGTACGCCTCCTGGGCCTCCCGGATCCCCGCCCTCAAATCCCGCCTCGACCTGAACGCGGGGGAGGTGGGCCTGCTGCTGATGGTCACCGGGGCGGGAGCGGTCGCCTCCTTCCCCCTGGTCGCGTACCTCATGAGACGCCTGGGCGCGCGCCGCCTCGCCCTCCTCTCGGGGCTCGGCCTGATCGCGATCCTCCTCGCGCTGTCCGCGGCCCCGAACTACCCGGTGGCGCTGCTGATCCTCTGCGCCGACGGCGTGGCGGTCGGCTGCCTGAACGTGGCCATGAACGCGCAGGGTGCCGCCCTCGAGAAGGTCTACGGCCGCACCGCCATGACCCAGCTGCACGCCACGTTCAGCGGCGGGGCGTTCCTCGCCGCACTGGTGTCGTCCGGCATGACCAGCCTGACCTCTGGCCTCGCACCGCACTTCGCCGCCGTCTCGGTGCTGCTCCTGCTGCTCCTCGCCTGCGCCCGGCCCCGGCTGCTCCCCGACGACGCGAAGGACGAGCAGCCGGCGGAGCGACTCGCCGAGCGGGCGGACGAGCAGAAGGGCGCGAGGAAGCGCCGCGGACTGACCATGCCGTCGCAGGTCATGCTCTGGCTCGGCGTCGCCATGGCGTTCGCCGAGGTGGTCGAAGGCTCCATGAACGACTGGTCGGCGCTCTACCTCAAGGACGTCGCCGACGCGTCGTCCCAGGTCGCGCCGCTGGGCATCGCCGTCATCTCGGGCACGATGGTCGTCGCGCGCCTGGTCGGCGACGGCTGGCGCAGCCGCTGGGGCGACGCACGCGTCGTCCGGGCCGGCAGCGCGCTCGCGGGCACGGGGCTGGCGCTGGCGCTGCTCGCCGGAGGCGTGGTGCCCGCGCTCATCGGCTTCGCATGCGTGGGACTCGGCGTCTCGGCCGTGGCCCCGTGCCTCTACGTCGCCGCGGCGGCCGAAGGCCCGGACGCGCTGTCCCTGATCGCCTCGATGGGCACCACCGGCCTGCTGGCCGGCCCCGCGCTCATCGGCTTCGTGGCGAGCGTCAGCAGCCTGGCGTGGGGCATGGGCGTGGTCGCGGCCTCGGCGGTCGTGGTCTCGCTGTGCACCACCCGCCTGCGCTGGAGAGCCGACCCGGAGCCGGTGGCGCCGACGGCGGAGCGAGGAGCCGTATGAAACGACGCAGTGTCGGTCAACGCCGTATGACTCAACGGGTTGCCGCGTTGCGTGTCAGAACCGCTATCGCCGCGGCCGTCGCCGCCAGTACCGCCACGCTCGTCAGGGCGGCGGGCAGGGAGAACCAGTCCGCCATGAAGCCGATCGCGGGCGGCCCGAGCAGCATGCCGCCGTAGCCGAGGGTGGAGGCGATGGCTACTCCGTCCGGGCCGGCCAGCGCGCCGGCCCGTTCGACGGCGACCGGGAAGAGGTTGGCGAGTCCGAGCCCGGTGATCACGAAGCCGATGAACGCCGCCCAGAGGGAGGGAGCGAGCGCGCCGAGCAGCATGCCGGCGGCCGCCGTGCTGCCGCCGAAGGCCATGGTGCGGGTCCGCCCCAGCCGCTCCAGCAGCCTGGTGCCGGTCAGCCGGCCGATGGTCATGGCCAGCGCGAAGCAGGAGTAGCCGACCGCCGCCGCGCCCGCCGTGGCGCCGAGGTCCTGCGTGAGGTGGAGCGCGCTCCAGTCCGCCAGGGCGCCCTCGCCGTACGCCGTGCACAGGGCGATCAGACCGAAGGTGATCACCAGCCCCCGTGTGCGGGCGTCGAGACGGCGGGGCGCGACGGTCTCGCCGGGCGCGCTCTCTGGCGGCTCCGGAGGCTGAAGGCGCAGCAGCGCCCGGCCGGCCACGGCGGTGACGAGCAGGCCGATCACGGTCAGGCCGAGCAGGTGCTGCGTCGGGGTCAGCGACCCGGCGACGAGTCCGCCCAGACCGGCGCCTGCCATGCCGCCGAGGCTGAACGCGGCGTGGAAACTGGGCATGATGGGCCGCCGCATCGCCCTGACCAGGTCGACCGCCGCGCTGTTGAAGGCCACGTTGATGCAGCCGTACGCGCTGCCGAAGACCAGCAGCACCGCGCCGAGGGCCGGTGCCGAATGCGTGAGTGGCGGCAGCGCGACGCTGAGCGAGAGCAGTACGGCGCAGACGACGGTTACCTGATGGCTGCCGTAGCGGCGGCAGAGGCGGCCGGTGATCGTCATGGTCAGGACGGCACCCGCGGAGACGCCGAGCAGGGCGAGTCCGAGGGCGCTGGCGGAGGCGCCGGTCTGCTGCTTGATGGCGGGGATGCGGACGACCCACCCGGCGAAGATGAAGCCGTCGAGGGCGAAGAAGGTCGTGATGACGCGGCGCAGCCGCGTGAGCTCGGTGCGCTTGCTGCCCGGCACGACGCTGTGCGTTCGGGATTTGTTTATTGACGGCACAAACGCAGGCTAGGTGGCTCGGCGAGCTGGGGCAAGGCCAGTGCGGGTGCGGGTGCGGGCGCGGGTGCCAGAGCGGGTGCCGGTCCCCGCCCCCGTGTCTCGGTCAGGCCGTGCCGAGTGGCTGAGCGTTCTCCGCCGGGAAGACGATGCCGCACTGCCGGCGGATGTCGTCCATCGCGCAGGGCGGTCACCGAGTCGTGGAGCGGGCGGAGTGGAGTCCGGGGCCGGCCGGCGGCGGCGCATCGGGGCCCGGGGCCGGCGCCTTGAAGGGACGCGGTTGTCAGGTCGTCGGGTGGTGGCAGAGGGGAGTCTCCGCGGTGGCGCGACCAGTTGGCTACTGGGCCCTTGCGGCCCGAGTGGACTGGTGACCTTCGCCGGCCCTGGGCCCGTGGGGAAGCGGACACACGCCCGCTCGGGGGCCGGCGACTGAAAGTGACGCGGCTGTCAGGACGCTGTGCCGCCCGTGGTGGCCGCGAGGGGTGCAGTGAGGTCTTCCTTGTCCGGGAGTTCCTCGACGTCGACGCCGCTGACTTGTGACAACTCGTGCTTGAGGGCGGCGAGTTCGGCGCCGCCGGCCAT
>NZ_JBICXT010000021.1:0-155089 GCF_043200415.1 Streptomyces sp. NPDC048419
CCGCCACACACGACACCGACTGAGCACCGGCAACCAGACCCGGTGGGTCAGAACTCGACCGCCCACACCGGGTCAGGATTCAGCCGCCGCCGACACCATGTGCCTGTCCTCCTCTGCCGGCCGCGCCATCAGCTTGCTCGGTTCTCTTGGCAGCAGTCACTGCGCTGACCTACAGCGCAGTGAAATTGGAGTCCTTATCGCCCTCAGGGCCAGTTCCCGCTGTTCCCCATCGTTCCCCGCAGGATCTGGCACGTGAATGGCACGGTTCCTGCGCCTCGAACAATCCCTGGCGGACTGGACCCTGTATGAGCTTCAGGCAGGACCGACGTCATTTGCACTTTCTCAGGGCGCTTCGCTACGTCAGCGGCTCTCACTCCTGTGTCAGTCTCTCGTTCCGCTGCTCCGTGTAGGCGTCGTACTCGTCTTGGTCCAGGATGCGGACGGGAAGCCTTCTGGACAGCGGTGCAACGCCATCCGCCACAAGGGTTACGACGAGGGCCGTGTCGTCGCGGCCGAGTTCCAGGACGTCGCTGAAGTCGAGGGCTGGAAGCGCTCGTGACCACTGTCCGTGGACGATGCTGTCGGTTCCGCCGTCCCACTGGATTGTCGTGACTCCCACGGTGGTCACGAAGTCGACTGGTTGCCACCCCTCCTGATCGCCGAGCCCCCCGAGACCTTTGAGTTCGACGCGGACGCCTACGTTCTTGGCGGCGTAGACGCTCTTGTTCTGTAGCGTCACCCTCGCGATCGCCTGCTTGAAGCCCAGTATTTTGCGTCCCCAGTTCCCCTCCTCATCGGGTGCCGACAGGAAGACTGGCTCGTTCGGGAAGCTGAAGTTGAATGTGATCTCAATGTCCAAAGCAGGACGGCCTGTGGCGGCCAAGTAGGCCAGCAGCGCCACAAAGGCGGCCACGGCGGTCAGAAGGCAGGTGTACATCACCAGGGCCGTGTTCGCGATGGCCACTCGGTCGTGAGTTCCAAGCCCCAGCGTCCAGCCGCCGACTGTAGAGCCCACAACGAGAACTGCACCAGTAACTGCGGCCGCGAGCGTCACAAGGGTGATCAAGCGTCGGGGGTCATGAGGGAGTTTCACGGGTGGAGTGTTCCACGCGGGACCATACGGTGTGCGAGTTGCAGAAGTACGGGCAGCTGGATCGCATGTCACAAGACGGACACTTCGCCGCGCACCCTTCTGGCAGCCCGCCATGATGCCTCGTCAGCACTATCCTCGGGGGACTCATGCGCCGCACTACCATCGCCCTACTCTCTGTCTGCCTGCTCGCGCTCGCAGGATGCTCATCCGGCGGCGAACCGAAGAAGGAAACCGTCACAGCCACACCCACCGCGACCCCGTCGCTCAGCCAGGCCGCGAGTATGCGCCTGTGCACTGACGCTGTCGCCGAGGCGGCCCCGGGCTGGGAGGACTGGAACTTCAACCCCGGTGAGTGGCGGAAGGACCCGCGGACGCCGAAGGAGTGTCTGCCGTTGGCGGACAAGGAGAATCCGCCTAGCGGGAACAGGGCGTTCATGCAGGCACTGCTCGATGGGCTCGGGAAAGCGGATGATCCGCGTGCACGGTCGTAGGTGAGGCGGTCGTGCTGCGGCCTCGCTCCCTGAAACGCCAGAAGCCCCGGAGTGATCCGGCGCTTCTAAGCTGCGTGCACTGGGCAGGATTCGAACCTGCAGCCTTCTGATCCGTAGCTCTTGTCGGTGTGCAACCGACGTTGATCGTTTACGCCTGGGGCGCGGTCTTCTGCTTGAGGCGTTCGTAGGGACTCTGGCCGCCGAGGCCGCCGTGTGGGCGATGGTAGTTGTAGTAGTCCTCCCACTCGCGCAGCTTGTCGTTGAAGACCTCGGCGTCGTCGATGATGACGCCCTCCAGGAGCCGGTAGAACTCCTCGCCGTCGATCCGGTGGGAGCGTTCGACCTTCCCGTTCAGCCGCGGTGTGCGGGGCTTTATGTAGGCGTGGCCGATGCCTTTGTCGAGCACGTGGAAGTGGAAGGCGGACTGGAACTCGGCTCCGTTGTCCGTCTGGATCACCTCGACCTGGAACGGCAGCCGTTGCAGGACGTAGTCGACGAACTGGATGGCAGTGGCCTGGTTGAGGGTCGGATAAATCTTCAGGACCCGCAGCCGGGTGCAGTCGTCGATAGCCGTGAACTGGTAGTACTTGTTGCGGCCGCCGCGCCGGCCTTGCGGCATGGAGGCGAGCGGCTCGATGAACTTCACGTCGATCTGCACGCGGTGGCCGGGCAGTTGCTTCTCGTACCGTTTCCATCGGCGGTCGTGGCGCTTGTAGCGCTGGGAGGCCGGCAGGCGGCCCATGTCCAGGCGGTTGAGGATCCGCCACACGCCCGACTTGCTGATGGTGACGTCGTGGTAGCGCTTGAGGTACATCGCGATCTTCTCGGGGCCGAAATGGTAGTTCTGCCGCAAATAGATGATCTTTCCGACGACCTCGACGTGCGTGGCGTTCGGGCTGTGCTTGGGCGCCTTCGAGCGAGTGCGCAGCCCCTCGATGCCCTCGGCCTGGTAGCGGCGATACCAGATGTAGTACGCCTGCCGACTGATGCCGAAGTACCGGCAACTCATGGCGACGTTGCCGGTGACCTCTTCGACATGGCGTATGACGGCCAGGCGTCGTTTGGCCTCGCGATCGAGCGGGGGTGTCTTCGACATGTGGATCTCCGTAGTGATTCAGAGACCCAGGTGTCAACGATGATCGGCAGTTTTAGACCGACAGCTCTAGCCTCGCGCTTTCGCGAGGTGGAGTGTCCGAGGCTTGATCAAATAAGCGGAGAGTGCTCCTGACCTGCAACGATGGGACTTGTCTAGGGTCCTGTTGGCTGCAGGGGAAGAAGCACTCTCCAGGTGAAGAAGCGTATCGGGTCGCACCCGCGTGTCCGCATCGAGGGCGGCGGGCGGGCGGTGGTCTCGCAGGCTGGGGGTGTGCTGCTGGTCGAGACCATCCGCAAGGCCGGTCTGGACACCGCGATATCAGCGGCGCTGACGCCGTGGCGGAAGGCTCGGGCGGTGCACGATCCGGGCAAGATCTTGCTGGACGTGGCCCTGGCGGTCGCGCTGGGCGGGGACTGCCTCGCGGATGTCGGCATGCTGCGGGCCGAACCGGCCGTGTTCGGGCCGGTGGCCTCCGACCCGACGGTCTCCCGCCTCATCGACACCCTTGCCGCCTCCGGGAAGAAGGCCCTGCGGGCCATCCGTGCCGCGCGAGCTGAAGTCCGCCGCTGTGTCTGGCAATTGACTGACCGGAAAGCGCCTGATGCGGGCGGGACGGTGACCGTGGACCTCGACGGGGTGCTGGTGATCGCGCATTCGGACAAGGAGGACGCCGCACCGACGTGGAAGAGGAGCTACGGTCACCACCCGCTGATGGGGTTCGTCGACCACGGACCGGGCGGCACCGGTGAACCCGTCGCAGCCCTGCTCAGGCCGGGGAACGCGGGCTCGAACACGGCCGCCGACCACATCATCGCCACCCAACTGGCCCTCGCCCAGCTGCCGAAGAAGTACCGGCGCGGACGCCAGACCCCCATCCGCACCGACTCCGCGGGCGGCACCCACGACTTCGTCGCCTGGCTCGCTCAGCGAGGACGGTGGCTGTCCTACTCGGTTGGCATGGTGATCACCGACACCATCCACCAGCACGTGCTGAAGGTTCCGGAATCCGCCTGGACGCCCGCCGTCGAGGCCGAGGGCGAGATCCGTGACGGCGCCTGGGTCGCCGAACTCACTGGCGATGTCCTGAACGGCTGGCCGAAGGGCATGCGGCTGATCGTCCGCAAGGAACGGCCGCATCCTGGGGCTCAGTTGAGGCTCACGGACGCGGACGGTATGCGGTTGACCTGTTTCGCCACCAACACCTCGGGCCGGCCGATCGCCGAGCTCGAGCTCCGTCACCGGCTGCGAGCGAGGGCCGAGGACCGCATCCGGGCCGCCCGGGCTACCGGCCTGCGGAATCTCCCTCTGCACCGCACCGCCCAGAACCGGATCTGGCTGGAGATCGTGCAGATCGCACTGGACCTGCTGGCGTGGATGCCGATGTTCGCACTGACGGGCAAGGCCAGGTGCTGGGAGCCCCGCCGACTGCGGCTCCGCCTTTTCACCACGGCCGGGCAACTCGTGACCACGTCGGCGGATCCTCCGCCTGGCCCGGCACTGGCCCTGGACCAGCGACATCACCGCAGCCCTCGAACGGCTCGCACTCCTGCCGAACCCCGGCTGACCAACGGATTCCCGTCCCTGCGACAGCAGCTCAACACCCGGAGCAGTGGAACCCGGCGCCACCCCGAGACGACACTCGGGCCCCCGGCATGCACGACCTCAGCCCACGACACGAAAACGGTCCACCGACTCCATCGGTGGACCGTCACGAAACTTCGAGGCTAGAGAGATCGGCCATTGGAGGTCATACAGGCCGCCATGAGGGCTATGCCGGGCGGTGTTGGGCGCTGTCGGTTGCTGGGGTTGCTGTACCTCGCTGCTGTACGGCAGAGCTTGTCAGGCCGCTTGTTCCTCCGGGCGAGTGCGGTTCAGGCTCCTGCGTTCATCACGACGCAGACGTACTGAGGGCCGCACTCGAACCGGCGCCTTCGCTACCGTCTGCCCTCTACGCTTTGCCTTTGACGATCTTCTTCGCGCGCCCCCTGACATTGCTGCGATCGATGAACCCGACGCCGCGTTCGTTCTTGAGCCACTTGTCGACGAGGTGCCACGCGACCCCGGTGCGAAGTTGTTCAGCAGCTTCTGCGGCAAGACCATCGAGCCGAGCGTTCTCTGCCTCCAAGCCCTTCTCTTTGGCGGCTTTGGCCTGTTGCTTAGCCTGTTGCCTGGCTTGGCGCTTCACCTCACCGGCGATGTACTTCTCGGCGTCTGTGACAGCCTTGAGGACTTGTGGGTGGGCAAGACCCTGATTGTGTAGATGACCTCGGACCTCTGCGCCGCTGACACCGTCTCGAAGTTGTTGGACCGCAAGCGTGTAGGTCTTCTGGTAGGCAGCCCTCAGTTCTGTAGCGGTGGGACCAGACTGAACTGGCAGCTTGGCCGGTGGCGCGGTGTTAGCCGTTGGCTTCGCCCTACTCCTGCCGGCGGTCTCGGTATAGCGCAGACCCGTCCCTGGGACTGAGAGAGTGGTCTGAACCTTGCCGTCCGCGCGTCTGGTGACTCGGGCCCCTTTCACCCCTGCCGAGTAGCTGACGCCTGACTTCGACGCCGTGATGCGGATCGGTCCGGCCTTGAAGGTCTTCCTGTAGCTGAAACCCATGGCGCCCCCCTACTTGCTGATCGTGGTGTACCAGTCTGCTCTCGGGGACGAGGTGCGTCACCTGGTTCGACGAGGTCGCCGCCCGACAGTGGAGATCGAACATCTACACCCGGCAGACCCTCAGCTTGGGAAGCTGCGATCATTCGCGACCTACTTGGACCTTGACCTGGGCGGACAGGCAAGGCGTAGCCCAAGACAAGCTCGGCCTCTCTCACCGTGATTCCCCGCAGTTCCCCGCTCGATCTGGTGCGCTTGTGGTGCGGCGGCCGCGTCCTCGCCTAGCGCCGTCATCCTTCGAAAGGGGTCGGAGTCGACTGCGGCCACGAGAGCGGCGTACAGGGTGTTGACGCACGCGCATCACAAGGATCAGTAAGGAGTGCTCGGGGAGTGCGTACGTCCTAGACTCTCTTCGTGGCTGTTGGAGAAGATGCCCACTTTAAAGGGATCTCGGGGGCACGAAGAGCCAAGGTCTACCTTGAGGGGACCATGAGGATCTCGGGGGCCTTCGCGAACACTGACTCGCCTGCGTGTGCGAAGAAGCTGACGCTCGGGTGGCCGTACGGCGGTCAAACATTTTCGTTCGATCTGGGCGGCTCGATGCGGGGCAAGCCCTACCAAGCCGACTACTTCTGTGCAGAGGTGAAGAACTACCAGAGCCCAGGAGACCAAGGGACACAATTCGTCGAGTTTCTGGCGAAATGCTACGTTGCCCACAGCCAGGGATACCTTCTTGGCGATCATTACATGTGGATCACTTGGGCTCCCTTCCTCGTGAACAGTTGGGCACAGTTGAATTCACAAGAGAAGGTCGAATCAGCGGTAATCCTGCACCGGCAGCGCGTGTTTGGAAACACTTCAGAGGAATACGCCGAAAGCCAGTTGGATGTGTCTGTAGCGAAAGCCGTATCTGAACGCATTTGGCTGATCGTCCTTTCCGAGAAGCAGGAAACACTCCTTCCGCTGAATGAGTGGCGGGCTATCGTGGCAAGCGAGTTGACGCGTAAGGGAGAATGGTGAGTACTGCGGTTCAATCAATCGCCAACGCGCTAGGTGAGCTTGACCCCCATCGCTCATTCGCTCAGATTAAGCGGATCCTTACTCGAATCCTAGTGGACGTGAATCCGCAGATTCATGTTAAGACTACGACCTATTTCAACCACACTCACGTCCCGGACATGGTTGCCTACTGGCCAGACGATGCCGACACGGGCGAGCGATATATTTATCTGCGGACTACTACTAACCCGGATGATCTGCGGCATGACATTTCCTGCCTTGCCCGAGAGAATCGCCCAGTCATTCTCGTGCTCGGAGATTTCGAGTCGGCAGACGATGCGCGTGAGCTCCACTCATCTTCCGTTGAGCGGGACACTTTGGTGTTGGACCTGGCCGCCCTTTCAGCCCTGACCTCCAATTCAGCTACGGACCCACTCTACGGGCTGATCTCGAATGCTGTTATTGAAGGCGGCCGCGGAGTGCTTGACGAGCATGGTGCCGCAAGGCTGGCGAACACGGTGACATCTGGGGTGCGAGCAGCCCGTCACGGCGACGCCGTGGGGACGGACGAGGCAATCGGGCTTGCTGCAACGGCGCTGACCCCCGTCGCCGCTCAGCGCATGGCAGCCCTTTTGACTACGCTGTGGCAAGGCAGCGGCTCAACATTGACCGCATTGGAGCGTGCTCCTAGATATATTCCGCACCTCGATGAGTTGTCACTCACGTACCTACTCAAAAGCGAAGAGATTACTGACGACGAATTCTGGATCCGGATTGCTCAACGCGTTACCCTGCCTGAGTTGCTGCAGACTGAAATGTACGATTCCGCAAATCTGCAACACCTCATGCATAACTCCCTCACGCTGTGGGAGGCTCGCACTTGCAGCGTCATTCCTTCCACCTTTGCGACAGCAAGACTTGAGGCTCAATGGCGTTGGTCAGTAAGTTCTGGTATTTTGACTCTCCATGCATCCGGATTCCGTCTACGCGTAGCCCCTAAGCTCACTCAACTGAATGCGAACACTGAGCACGATTTGCCACCGTTCGAATTAATTCGAGAGCGCTTGAGTCTACTCAGGATGGGACTAAAAGCCATCACTCTAATGAACGGTGGGGAGAAGGCGAGCTATCACGGGAAAGTGCTGGGCGTCCTACATAGTACTCAGCTAGACTATATTAGCGAAGCTCTCGGGCCAGGCGCCGTGGTCAGAGATATTGAGACATGGACACGATCAGGCGTTCCACTGAAATGCAACTTCTCTACTCGCGCTGCACATGTCAAATCTCCGCGAGGGAGTGTAGTGCTAAAAGATCTAATTGAAACATCCGTCCGTCTTTTCAGTGACCTTTCGCAAGATGAAGAGAGTCACTTCGGCGAGATGATTCGGCAATCCCACGACTTCGATATGCGCCCTCGGGGAGATCTGCCTACGCTTCCGGAGTCTGAACCGCCCTCAGGGCCGTAGTGGGATTTCTCGACGACTACATCATTAACGCGTATAGCATGACCAACGCGTATAGCATGACCGCAGTCGCTGGGTCGGAGCCTGAGCTGTCGTACGGCGACGCTCCCAAGCTCGGGGGGTACGGCCTACTTGGCATCAGGTCACTAGGTCCCATCAGAGACATGCGCCTGGGAAGCTCGGGTCTTCTGGCCAGAGTCACCCTGATGACCTGCGGCCAAGAGCGCTGGCACCCTTGTCTGGTGCGATCCCTCGGTTTTACCAGCTTGGCTGTGTCGGAGCGGCAGATGACGGGATCAGGCCCCTGAGACTCGTGGGGTGCCCCGAGGTTTCCGGACAGGGACCCAATAGGGTTGTCCTGAGAAGGAAACGAGGGAGAAGTGGCGCTACCCAGTAAGTACTCACCGGAGTTCCGTGAGGAAGCCGTCCAGATCGCGTTGAGGTCGAGCAAGACGATCTCTGAGGTTGCCCGGGACCTCGGACTGAACCCGGAGACGCTGCGCGGCTGGGTGAAGAAGCACCAGAAGCAGCAGGAACCAGCTCCCGACGCGGAACTGACGGTGAACGAGCGGGCACGCCTCAAAGAACTCGAACGACGCAACCGCGAGCTGGAGATGGAGGTTACCTTCCTGAAAAAAGCCGCAGCGTACTTCGCCAAGGATCCCCGGTAGCGAGCAAGTACGAGTTCATCGACGAGATGTGGCTCGACACTGCGGAGTGCGCATACAGCGTCGCGTTCATGTGCAGCCGGCTCGGCGTATCCAGATCCGGCTACTACGACTGGCGGTCTCGCCCGGATTCCGCGACGGCACAACGGCGCGAGGAACTGAAACTGCTCATCAAGAAGGCCTTCGAGATGTCCGACAGCACCTACGGGCACCGGCGCATCCAGGCCCAGCTGGGCCGCTGGGGCATCGGAGTCGGCGTGGAACTGGTCCGCCGTCTCATGCGCGAGCTGGGACTTGAGCCCTGCCAGCCGCGGCCGAAGCGGTTCAGCCTGACCAGGGCGGCGGCCGCCCAGGTGCCGGACCTCGTGGGCCGCGACTTCACCGCAAACGCGCCTGGCGAAAAGCTCGTCGGCGACATCACTTACATGCGACCGGGGAGGCCCCCTCCTCTGATCTCCAGAGCCATACGTAGCGCGGCACGGAACAGAAAGCTCGCCACGGGCGCGATATTTCATTCCGACCGCGGAAGTAACTACATGTCAGCCGAGTTCGGGAAGACACTCGGACGGGCCGGGCTCCGAAGATCCGCCGGCCGGACCGGAATCTGTTTCGACAACGCGATGGCCGAATCATTTTTCGGCGCCCTGAAGAATGAGCGTGTATCCAGGGTGACTTACCTGACCAGAGAGGCGGCGCGACAAGACATCACTCGCTACATCGAGTTCTGGTACAATCGCAAATGCCTTCACTCGGCGGTGGGTTACCGGCCTCCCCGCGAAGTCCACGCCGAGTACGAGAAGTTGCGAATCGCCGCGTGAAATAGACAGTCAGATGCCTGTCCGGAAAACGCGAGGCCCCTCATCGATCCCAGCGGCATGATGGCGCCGTGGATGCGGGGGCTTGGGTCGGGGCAGTCTTCGGATTGGGTGGCACCGCGCTCGGCGGTAGGCTCTAAAGCAGCAGCGATCCAGATGTTCTTCCAGATCAAGCAACATGTGCGGGGGCGGCCGGCTCCGGCTCACCCAGGTCGCTGAGTTCCTGGCGTGGTCCGACGTCACTGAGGCGCAGCTTGGAGGATCGGTCAACATCTTGAGCGCGCTTTGTGATCATGCCTTGGACTGCTTGGGGGCCCTTGTGCGGGACGAGCCGCTGCCGGCCGAGGGAGGCGGCATGGCCTGGGCTCTCCGTGTAAAGCATGCGTACGGAGAGGTCATGGAAGGCATGTACGAGTGACGGCAAGAAGATCTTGAAAACCGTCGTGGCAGCGATGTCACCGTGGGTTCAAATCCCACCGCCTCCGCTCTGAGAGCAGCAGAAACGGCCCCTGCCCTGGGTTGATGGTCAGGGGCCGTGCTCGTGCCGGGTTCCCTGCGGCTGACCGCGGATCCCCATGGTTTCCCGCTCGATCGGGCACGGCAGGGGCACGGGCTTCGGAAGGCTACGTCTTGTCGGCGGCAGGCTCGGTGGCTTCTGCGTTCTGCTGGGCGGGGATGTGCGCCACGGCGTCCCGGCGGCTCTCGATGAGACTCCGCAGTTCCTTCGGGGTCGGCCAGGGTGCGCAACGGTGAATCATGCGGTGGCAGTTCGCGCAGATGAGTACGAGGTCGCTGAGTTTGGTCTGGCCCTCGCCGGCCTCGTGCAGTGGTACGACGTGGTGGCATTCGATGTAGCCGCTGCCGCGGTCGCCGTAGACCTCTTCGAAGTCGAAGCCGCATGCCTCGCAGGCCAGAGTTCCGCCCTGCTTGAGCACTGCGGCGATCTTCTTTTTCCGCAGGCCCTTGTTCCGCTCCCGGCGCTTGTGTCGGCTCATCAGCAACCGGCCTTCGGGCGCGCTGTAGTCGTCCAGATCCTCGTCATCGTCCAGCGGCAGCGTCTGGAGGTCTCCCGCGGTGATGCCCTGCCGGATGAGTTGGGCCACCTCGGTCATCTCGGCCGCCCGGGCCAGGAACTCGTGCAGCACGTCGACATCGAGGGCGCCACCGTTGGTGGGCTTGCCCCGGTAGTCCGGGTGGCGCGTGGCGATGTCGAACGTCTTGCGGGCCACCCCGTTGGGGTTGCGGAACTTCTCGTTGCGGTCGGCCTCGGCGTGGATCGGCATGAGCTGCAGGAGGCCGGACAGCTCGATGACGCGCGGGTTGTTGGCGTCCAGCCCCTTCCACCGGTTGGTCATCACGAGGTGGCAGGCCAGAATGATCTCATCACGGGCCCAGTCGGGGTTCTTCACGGACTTGACCTCGAACCCGGCTCGCTTGAGCCAGGCCGCGGCATGGTCTTTCCCGCCGCTGAACTCCTCCGGCAGCAACGCGCGGCCGTGGTCCCACTTGTGCGCCACTCCGGCAATGGCCTTCGAGTCGTACTCCCGCCCCTCGTGCAGCAGGAGATACGAGCGGGCCTCGCTGAAGTGGTACTTGGCCAGGAACTCGGACCGGCCTAGCTCGTCGTACTCGGCGATGGCCTTGAGGACTGCATCCCGTGTGACCGCACCTTTGCGCATGGCGGAAGGGTACGGGTGGCCACTGACAGTCTGGAGCGGGTGTTAGGCGCCAAGGCTGAGGTCCCCGACCGTACGGCCGTGGACCTCAGCCACATGAGTTGACAGGATTCGAACCTGTGACCTCATCCTTATCAGGTCGATCACAGCCCTCCGGATAGCCAGGAGAACCCCGGCTCGGCGGCGGCGCGATGACCGCTGGGCACCGCTGTTGTCCGAACCTGTACGCGGTTGTTGGTAGCAGTCGCTGGTGTCAGCCTCAACGCCGTGCTTGACACAGGCCGATCTCCTCCATATCGCGCTGCCCTCGCCTCTGATCATGCTTCAGTGCGGTGCGGCCATCGTGTGCGCGACTGTGGTTACTGCGCAGGGCTCCGCCCAGATTTCAAGTCGATACCGGTTTATTTCAGCCGAGAAACCCGTGCCGTGCCTTGCCTTCTCCTGCCGTGCCTTGCCTTCTCCTGCCGGGACGTGGGATGGTGATCGCAAGCCGCACGTTGCCGCTGAAGGAGGTGTGGATCTGTGGCCGAACGTGAAGTTGTTAGGTCGCCAAAGTGGACTGACCAGGAGATCGGCACCAAGGTTCGCGTGGCGCTGTGGCTTCGCGACGTGGTTGGCGAGGGGCACATCTTCACCAAAGCGCAGTTGAGGGATGCCTTCCCGGACTACGCCCAGGTGGATCGTCGTCTCCGCGATCTGCGGGAGCATGGTTGGGAGATCGAGACCAGGCTCACCCGGGTCTCTCTCAAGCAAGACGAGCTCTTCTTCGTGCGGGCCGGCGAACCTGTTTGGGACCCGGCGACAAGGGCTGCTCGTGTCGCTCGCCGGGGGCCTTCTGCCCGTCTCCGCCGCATAGTCCTAGAAAGGGATGGGCACGCGTGCGTGCGTTGCGGATCGCAGGCCGGGGCTGTCACCCTGAGCCTCGCCTACGTAGTGCCGATTTCGCAGGGCGGGACCGTTGATACGGACAACCTGATCACCCTTTGCGCGAAATGTAACGCTGACCGTACCTCTCAGCCGCCAGGCGAGGAAGAGGTCTGGTTGCGGATGCAGAGGCTGTCACCGGGCGAACAGTCTCGCTTGCTTGCCTGGATGGCACTGGACCGTCGGCCGGTTTCTGCCGTCGAGGAGGTGTGGCAGCTGTATCGCGCCGCGCCTATCAACCAGAAGAACAGCCTCAAGGAACTTCTGGCGCACGCCGTAAGCGCCCGAGATGAGGGCGATGAGCCCGTCTGACCCACACACTTCCGCCGGTCCCCGCGTCACCTTCCACAGATCTACGGGTCCCGGCGGATGGTCCTACCCCTTCAATAGAGGAGAACGATGTCCAGTATGCAGGGTGTGCTGCCCGAACGGGAGCGTCCGCCAAGCTATGAGATCCTCGTCGCCGCGGTCAGCGTCGGCTATGGCGTGGGGTACAGCGTCGGCGTCAGCAGCGAGACGGAGCAAGCGATCGGCGCCGTGGTCGTGATGGCAATTGCGTATTTCTGGGCTCGGTGGCGTCGCTGACAACAGGTACGTGACCTGACCGCCCGGGCGACAGACGGGATCCTGCTCACCCCGGGCAGGCCCCGCCCTCCTCGGCAAGATGGCCAACTAAGACCACGCAACGATGAAGGTCCCGACTGCTCACCGGTCGGGACCTTTATTTCGGCGCGCAGCCTCTACCCGGGCACGCGCGTGCGGTACGTGAGCTCGAAGGAGTTCACCAACGAGTTCATCAACTCCATCCGCGACGGCAAGGGCGACAGCTTCCGCAAGCGCTACCGCGAGATGGACATCCTGCTCGTCGACGACATCCAGTTCCTGGCGGACAAGGAGTCGACGCAGGAGGAGTTCTTCCACACCTTCAACACGCTCCACAACGCCAACAAGCAGATCGTGCTCTCCAGCGACCGGCCGCCCAAGCAGCTGGTGACGCTGGAGGACCGGCTGCGGAACCGTTTCGAGTGGGGTCTGATCACCGACGTCCAGCCGCCCGAGCTGGAGACGCGTATCGCGATCCTCCGCAAGAAGGCGGTGCAGGAGCAGCTCAACGCCCCGCCGGAGGTACTGGAGTTCATCGCCTCCCGCATCTCGCGCAACATCCGCGAGCTGGAGGGCGCGCTGATCCGGGTGACGGCGTTCGCCTCGCTCAACCGGCAGCCGGTGGACCTGGGGCTGACGGAGATCGTCCTCAAGGACCTGATCCCCGGCGGCGAGGACTCGGCCCCCGAGATCACCTCGACCGCCATCATGAGCGCCACGGCCGACTACTTCGGCCTCACCGTCGAGGACCTGTGCGGAACCTCCCGCGGCCGCGCGCTGGTGACGGCCCGCCAGATCGCCATGTATCTGTGCCGGGAGCTGACAGACCTCTCCCTGCCGAAGATCGGCGCGCTGTTCGGCGGCCGCAACCACACCACGGTGATGCACGCGGACCGCAAGATCCGCAATCTGATGGCCGAGCGCCGCTCCATCTACAACCAGGTGACGGAGCTGACCAACCGCATCAAGAACGTGCTGCGCGAGATCGATGCGCTCACTGGATGTGGATACCGAGGAAGGCAGGGAACGGGCATCGCCACAGAGGAAAGTGGCTCCTATACCCAGCTCTATGACATCCATGCGTCACACGACCAGATTTCTTCCCCGCACGGGTTGAACCTTTGTTGATCGTAGGGAGTGTGCCTGCGTCGGCGTCCTACTCTTAGAGGGCGTTGGAGGAGCTGGCCAGCGCGGGCATCGACTTCAGCGGCGGCAAGAGTGTCGCTCAGAGGGCGCTTCTCCCTACTTCGCCCGCCTGTGCAGTGCTAGACGTCGGCTACCTGCCGTTGCGCTCTTTCCCGCGCAGGTTCCCTATGCCTGCTTCGACCGTTTTCGTAAGGAGTGCTCTTGATCGTTCTTGGTCTCGAAGGGCACCTACTGTCAGTGCGGTGCGTCAGACTAGACCCGCGGCCGTCAGGGCCCCACCGGAAACGGCGGCGGCCCCCTGGTCCTACGCAGGAGGCCGCCAACACCGTCAGGAGCATCAACCAAGGGAGGCCGAGATTCCCAACAACAGGAAGTGTAGGCGTCAGGTCGGACATCGACCTACTTCGAGGATCACGCAGAGGCCGCGAAAGCGCGACCGTAAACACACTCATCTTGCGGAGCGATCCGCTCGGCGACACTTCTACCGGCTTCTGCATTCCGCTGGTGATGAGCTAATGCGCGTCGCCGTCAAGGCGAGCTTGAGCGGCATCGGAGTGCTTGCCCTGTACTGGTGGAACCACCAGCAGTAAGCCGTGTCGAGGAGTGTGTTGGTTCCAATCTGGTAGCGGCACGCTCCGGACCGCTCATTAGTAACCCACCACTACCCCAGCTTCCATCCCGTCCGCCGTCGACCCACACACCGTGGAGCGGGCGTGGTTCATGGCGTGCAGGTGGAGCGCGCCACTGTACGAACGACCTGGACGCCATGGGCCGCGTCTGCTCGGCTCTGCCTGGGTCGATGGTGGACGGGATGGGAGCTCCCCGCGCACGCCCCTACGGACCCGCGGTCGCGAACGGCGCCACCTCCATCCCGGTGCCGGCCGATCCCCCGCCGGAGGCATCGCCTTGACCGTGGCCCGCTCTATACGGTGATCGACTCATGGCTTCCGGCCCTATCCACATGTGGGCGCGCGTCGGCGGCGGCAGCGCCGAGCGGGCCGAAGGCAGGAGCGCGGGCGCGGCCAGAGCCGGGAGCGCGCCCGGCAGAGCGGAGCGCAGCCGGGGCTTGATTACGTGGAGAAAGTCTGAGCCAACTCGGTTCGGCTACAGCCCGAATGACAGCTCCAACTCGTCGCCCGGCAGGTGGAACTCCTCCAAGGCCAGAGGCTTGTCCGCCTCCGTCAGCGTCACGCGGATGACGTGTAGAAGGGGGACGCCATCGGAGAGGCGGAGGGCAAGAGCCTGGTCCGGCAGGGGCATCCGGGTGCGGATGTACTCCGTGACGTGGAGTTCATGGCCCAGGCCGTTGAGCGCGCTGTAAAGCTCCGGCGCCGGCGGCGGAGCCTCCTCCTCGTACTTGGTGTCGACGAGCACCGAGAACGGGACGTACGTCCGGTGGAGTTGGCGGAGTCGGCCATGGTCTGCCGTCTGTAGGGCGTCGTACGTGAACATCGGCTCGCCCGGCGGGATGCGGAGTAGGTCCGCCAGGGTAAGCGGGGCATCAGTTCGGGTGGCTACGGGCGGCTCAGCATCGGTCCAGCGGATGCCGTCAGCCTCGACGTAACGGCCGTCGGGTGCCATGCGTACGCCGCGCGCACGGCCAAGTACGGCCGGCTGTTCTCCAGCGAGCGGGGCAACGTGATCGCGGCCTCGTCGTACTCGCGAGCTTGGAAGCAGGCTCGGGAGCTTGCGCTCGTCCCCGATCAGGTCTCCTCGGTCCTGGCCTTCTGGCCGTACGACCTTCGCCACGCCGACGTGTCCCAGTGGCTCAACTCCGGGGCCCCAGCGCCAGAGGTCGCCGCTCGCGCCGGCCACTCGGTGGACATCCTTCTGAAGATCTACGCCAAGTGCATCGACGGCCAGGAGGAGGAGATGAACGACCGGATCATGCAGGGCCTGGGGGAGGAGAACGATTCCGCGGACTGAAACAACTCCATGACCGACTGCCGGTAGCCCCGGGCCGCTTCTGGTCCGGGGCTCTGGTCTGTCTGCGTGCCTGCACGCGATTGCCTGTGATCACCGGCTGGTTAAGCTCCCGGGCATGGCGAACGATCTCGGCTACACGTGCTCATGCTGCGGGGAGTACCACGCAGAACTTCCGATGGGCTACTCGACCATGGCTCCTGATGTCTGGGATCAGAGCTTTGCGGACGATCCCGACAGCATGCTGTCCTCCGATCAGTGCATTATCAAAGGCCAGCATTACTTCATCAAGGGCCTGATCGAGATACCGGTGATCGGCGGTGAAGCCTCTTTCTCCTGGGGCGTCTGGGTCTCCTTGAGCCGAGACAACTTCGCCCGAGCCCTTGACGTGTGGAACACCCCCGGTCGCGAAGTTGAGAAGCCGTACTTCGGCTGGCTGACCACCGAGCTGAGTCTGTATTCGCCCAGCACACTCAACCTGAAGACGAACGCTCACACTCGTCCGCTGGGCCAGCGCCCCTTGATCGAGTTGGAACCCACAGACCATCCGCTCGCCGTCGAACAGCGGACTGGTATCACCCGGGATCGCGTGCGCGAGATCGCAGAGGCCGTCCTGCACCCCAAGGTCGACAACGGCTGATCCGCCCTGTCCACAGGTAGTCCACACGGCTTCGCTGCGAGGTGCGGAGAACGTCTTCTGACCTGCCATGAAGTCCCTCAAGATCAAGACGCTATTACAGCGTGATCACTGTCAAACGGCTGCTTGCGACGGCATCCGCCTGCATATACGCGAAGACCCCGCACTCAGCGAACGCGCTGATGGCGGGGTCTTTAGGCACCTCATTCAAGGTGCCCCCGGCAGGATTCGAACCTGCGCACACGGCTCGGGAGTGCGTATGCGCGTTGAGTGCAAGCAAACGGTCGCGGTGGGATCGCTGACGCGGTACTCGGCACGCACTTCGACGGACTCGCCCCCGAACGACTCTCGGTGAGCAAGACAGCTAGAACGCTAACTCTCGGAAACCACAAACAGCGGCAGACGAGTCGGGCTGTACGCCGGGTTCTGTCGCCCGGCTGCCTCGCGGCGGCCGGGGAGACGGCCATCCATCTAGGGTCGACGTTGCCGTCGGCCTCGTGCGGTCTACCCGGGGACTTGGGCGGGCAGCCCTCGAACGTCCCCGCAGGAGCGCCGAGGCGCTCCCTTTTGACCTTGCTCCGGGTGGGGTTTACCTAGCTGCCCAGGTCGCCCTGGGCACTGGTGGTCTCTTACACCACCGTTTCACCCTTACCTAGCACCGGAGTGCTGGGCGGTTTGTTTTCTGTGGCACTGTCCCGCGGGTCACCCCGGGTGGCCGTTAGCCATCACCCTGCCCTGTGGAGCCCGGACGTTCCTCGGGAAGCCCCCGTTAAGAGGACTCCACGCGGCCGTCCGCCCGGCTCGTCTGCCGTGTCGACCATGCTACCCGGCGGGTGTCTTTCCCAGAGCCACTACCAGGGCCGGTGCCAGTAGCGCCGGTGCCCGGGCCCGCCGTCGCCAAGATCGAGCCCGCCAGGATCAGGGTGAATGCTGCGCCGATACCTAGCGTCAGGTCCTCGCCTAGGAACAGGGCTCCCGCCGCTACCGCCACCGCCGGGTTGACGTACGTGAAGACCGTTGCCCGCGTCGGGCCTACTTCCTTGATCAGTTCCAGGAAGGCTACGAAGGCCAGCGCCGTGCAGATCGTGCCCAAGCCGATCAGCGCCACCAGGACCGATGCCGAAGGCATCTCCGTCGGCCAGCTCATCCCTGCCGCCGGCGCGTACACCAAGGCTGCGAGTGCCAGGCAAGGCGCCGTCAGCTGGAGCGTGGGGACGTTCTTCAGCCAGCGTGCCGCTATCAGGGGCGCTGTCGCGTAGCCCAGCACCGTCAGCATGACCTCGCCCAGCGACCGGGCGTCTCCACCCGTCAGGTGGGGGACGGTTAGGACCCCCACCCCCGCCAGGCCCAGCCCCAGCCCCGTCATCCTCCTCGCGCTCAGGTGCTCCACGTTCCCGAAGAAACGGGACAGGACCACACCCACGATCGGGACACCCGCAATCAGCAGGCCCGCCGTCGAGCTGGACAGGTTCCGTTCGGCGTCCGTCAGCGTGAACCACGGGCCGATGATCTCTATGCACGCGAAGCCCAGCATCGGGAGCCAGTGCCCCCTGACCATCTTGACCAGCCCGCCCTGGCGTATTGCGAAGGGGAGCAGGAGGAGCGCGCCCAGGGCGCAGCGTGTGAAGACCACCATGGAGGGGGACAGCGGGGCGTCCACCGCCACCTTGATCATCAGGTAGGGGATGCCCCAGACGACTCCCATCAGGGAGAACAGGAACCAGCCGCGTGCAGTCATACGGCGAGTTTCGGCCCCTCCCCTACCTGCCGTCTTGAACGCTGTTGCGGTACGCCGCCGGCGTCACCCCGAGCACCCGGCGGAACCAGCGCGTCAGGTGCGCCTGGTCCGCGAAGCCCACCAGGGCTGCCACCTCGGCCGGCCTCAGACCCGTGTCCAGCAGGCGCCGCGCCCGCGTCACGCGGTA
This sequence comes from Streptomyces sp. NPDC048419, assembly GCF_043200415.1. Lineage (NCBI taxonomy): Bacteria > Bacillati > Actinomycetota > Actinomycetes > Kitasatosporales > Streptomycetaceae > Streptomyces > Streptomyces sp. NPDC048419. The sequence goes on from NZ_JBICXT010000021.1 coordinate 18,059, forward strand.
CTGCGCCAGCCATGCGTACGGCGGTATCCCCATCGTCGTACGGAAGGCTCGCAGGAGTTGGTAGCGGGACAGGTCCAGGTCCGTGGCGAGGGAAGCGAGGGACGGGGGGTCCAGTAGTTCGTCTGCCAGGCGGTCTCGTACGACCGTGGCTATGCGGTCCGCCCCGGGGATCTCATCAGAGACCGGGCGGGATGCCGAGTGGCGGCGGGCCAGGGCCGTCAGAAGCCAGGGGAGGCGGGATTCCGTCTCCAGGGGGTCGGGGCACTCCCGCAGGTCCGTGTGGGTGCGGAGGATCGCCGCTGCCAGTTCCGGGTCGTCGATCAACGGTTCGCGGAAGTGAGGGAGGCCGTCCGTGAAGACCCCGTCGGTGAGGAGGGTCGGCGCGGCGTACAACGCCCGGTACGCGTAGCCGTCCGTCGCGTTGCCCGGGCCGCCCGTGTGCATCTCGCCCGGGGCCAGGACCACGATCGAACCCGGGCCGGTGCGGATGTGGCCGCCTCGGTAGTCGATCACCTCGGAGCCGTCCACGCACACGCCGATCGTGAACTCCTCGTGCGCGTGCGGGGCGTAGACGTGCTTGTCGAAGCGGGCCGTCAGGAGGTCCAGCGCTGGGCCGCAACGGCCCAGCCTTGTCCTCGTCCACAGTGCCTGTTCGGCCATCCGTTCCTGCCCCCTCTCACCCAACTAAGGGTGGAACGCCTTCAAGCCCCTTTTCCATGCCGCCGCCAGGTCCGCGTCCTCGGGAAAGCGTCCGTGGATCTCCAGGATCACCATTCCGTGCGCGAACCCCCACACCGAACGGGCCGTATCCAGATCCCCGCCGCACGCCCGCATCAGCGGCATAGCGGCTCTGTCTTCCAGACCGGATGGGAGGGCCTCGCGAGGGAGGGGGCGTTCCGTGGCCAGGCAGTACAGGTGGGGGTGGGCCAGTGCGTACGTGCGGTACGCCTCCGCCAGGGCCGGGAGCGAGCCCGGTTCGCGCGTCTCCACTGCCTCCAGCGCCGCCGCCGACTCCTCCAGCATCTGCGCGATCAGCTCCACCTCCACCGCGTGCTTGTCGGGGAAGTGCTTGTAGAGGGACGGCGCCTTGATGCCCAGGCGGTCGGCCAGGGCCCGGAGGGTCAAGGCCGTCGGCCCGGACTCCTCCAGGAGGGTCCGGGCGGCCGATGCGATCTCGCGGGCTCGGGGAGTCAGGCGGTCAGGCACGCTGGAAGCCTTCCTTGCTGCGCAGTCCGTAGCCGACGGCGCGATCGTACGAGATGTGGGCCATCCAGCCGCACAGGGCAGCGAAGGCCGGAGCCCAGGCGAACGGTCCCACCGTGTACGCCACCATCAGCGCCAGCGGGACCAGGGCGCGGTGCATCGCGTTGTAGTACGGCACCGCCCGCGGCGGCAGCTGGCCCTTCGCCATCCGGGGCGCGTCGTCGAGCGCCACCAGGAACGTCAGGTCCGGCAGGACGAAAAACACGAGCGCCAAGGTGCCGGCGAGCCAGCCGTGGTTCACGGTTTCCAGGACCGCGAAGGCCGACCAGAACAGGGCGTTCGCGAGCCACGCCGTGCGTCGGACGATCGTCCAGGTCGAGCGCTGCGGGGCGGTGGCGGTGGCGGACGTGGTGGTGACCGTGCTCATGGCTGCCTCCAGACGACAAGGGAACTGCTTCAGATTGGCTAACACCGTTAGCCTCACCTCCATGACCGTACGGCTAACAGCGTTAGCCGTCAAGACGCAAAGAGCTTGCCCGCCCGTTCCCACCCCTCCGCTTGACCCTGCCGCGACGTCAGCCTCTCTACTGGTCCCATGCGGATCGGAGAACTCGCCGCTGCCGTCGGCGTCACCACGCGGACCGTGCGGCACTACCACCACCAGGGCCTGCTGCCCGAGCCCGACCGGCTGGCCAACGGCTATCGGGACTACACCCTGCGCCACGCCGTCGTGCTCGCCCGGATCCGTCGGCTCACCGAGCTGGGCCTCGGCCTCGCCGAGGTTCGGGACGTCCTCGCCGACGACGCCGGCAAGGACCTCGCCGAAGTGCTCACCGAGCTGGACGAAGACCTCGCGCGGCAGGAGGCCGCCATCCAGGAGCGTCGGGTACGGCTGCGCGCCCTGCTCGAAGCCGCCGACGGCATCCCCGCCGAAGGGCCCGTCTCACCCCAACTCAGCGCGCTCTTCCACGATATGGCGCACGTCGCCACCCACTCCCCCATGGCCGCCGAGGACCGCGAGATGCTCGCCCTCATCGAGACCACCACAGCGCCCGAGGAGCGCGAGCGGCTGAGTGCCATGCTGGGCGCCGCCTTCGAAGCCCCGGATTCCATCCCACAGGCCATCCGGGTCTACGCCCTCCTCGACGACCTCGCCGACGCCGACCCCTCCGACCCCCGCGTCGACGAAGCCGCTCGCGCCATCGCCGCCTGGATCCCCGCCGACATGCTGCCCGTGGACATGGTCGACCAGCAGGGCAGTTTCCTGCGCGCCTTCTACGCCGACTTCGCCCCGGCCCAGGCGGAGGCCATCCGCCGTGCCCTGCAGATCCTCACGGGAGAGAAGGGAGAACTGCCATGAGAACGGCCATGCGAACGGCCTACGTTCTCCTGCGCCACCTCCTCCGCCACGAACTCCGCCTCCTCCACAGCCTCACCCTCTGGCTGACCCGCCGAACGCACGAGACGCAGGGCAAGCAAGCCTTCGGATACGCCCGCGGGCAGAGCCTCGTGATGTTCGGGTTCGCGTTCGTGTGCGTCGTCGAGACGCTGACCATGTCCGTCCTGCTGCGCAACTACCCCGCCGTGCACCGGATCGTCCTCGTCCTGGACGTCTACACCGTCCTGTTCGTCGTCGGACTGCACGCCGCCTCCGTCGCACGACCGCACACGCTCGGCCCCGACACCCTGCGCATCCGGCGCGCCGTCCACGTCGACCTGCGCATACCCCTCCACCACATCAGCGCCGTACGGCGCGAGTTGCGCATCACGCCCGACCGCCAAGAGCGGCCCGAGGGCGAACTCGACCTCCCCATCGGCTCGCAGACCACCATCACCCTCGAACTCGCCGAGCCCGTGGCCCACTTCACCTTCCTCGGCCGGCGACGCGACGTCCGGCTCGTCCGTTTCCACGCCGACGACGCCGACAGCCTCGTAGACCTCGTACGTGCGATCACGCAGGCGCGAAACGCACCTTCGCCGATCCCGGGTCTGCCTGCGTAAGGCGTACCCGCAGGCGTTCTCCCAGGGGCAGATCGCCGCCGCCCTCGATCCGGCCGATGATCGCCGGGGAGTCCAACTGCACTTTTCCTACGGCGGGTTTGTGGTCCTCGACCTCCACCACGTAGCCGTCGAACAGTTCGCCCACCCGGTCCTGGAGCAGTGCCGCCTCCACGATGTCGACGCACTCCCTCTCGACAGTGCCCGCGCGGCGGGCGCCGTCCGCCATCTCGTGCGGGAGCGTGTCCAAGGCGGCGAGCACCCAGTCCGGCGGCGTCTCGCCCGCGACCGCGGCGAGGCAGATCTCGGCGGCGTAGCGGTCGGCGAGGCGTCGGATCGGGGCCGTGCAGTGGGCGTACGGGGCCGCCACCGCCGCATGCGTGGTGATCTCCGGCAACTGCCGGTCGCGGAAGACCGTGTAACCCGCGCCCCTCAGCAGCGTCGTGCACTCCTGCAAGAAGGCCGCATGGTGCGGCTGATGGGGGTCCAGGGAACGGATCAGTTGCGAGTACGAGACGTGGTGCGGCCACTCGATGTGCAGCGCCTGCGCGGTGCGGCGCAGGCGGCCGACCGCGCCGTCCGGGGCGGCGGGCAGGGTTCGTAGGACGCCCGTGCCGGCCGTCACCATCAGATCCGCGGCCGCCATTCCGGTCAGGAGCGAGATCTGCGCGTTCCAGCCGTCGGCCGGGAGTGGGGCGCGGAAGCTCAGCTCGTAGGCGTGGTTCCGCTGGACGATCTCCTGCTCGGGGACGTTGAGGGAGATGCCGCCGCGCTCCACCTCCAGCCGTTCCCTTGCCTGTCCGATCTCCTTCAGGAGCGCGAGCGGCTCCTCCGCCGTCCCGGCGTCGATCTGCTTCTGTACGGCGGCGTAGTCGAGACGGGCCCGGCTGCGGACCACCGCGCGGCGGACGTCGGCCGTGACCGTGCGGCCGTCCGCGTCGAGGTCGATGGTCCACAGGGCGGCGGGGCGGGTCTCGCCCGGGAGCAGGCTGGCCGCGCCCTCGCTCAGCACTGCCGGGTGCAGCGGCACCCGCTCGTCCGGGAAGTACAGGGTCGTCGCCCGGCGGTGGGCCTCCGCGTCGACCTCTCCGCCTGGTGCGACGAAGGCGGCGACGTCGGCGATGGCGTAGTGGACGCGGTAGCCGGTGCCCTGCCGGGACAGGTGCATCGCCTGGTCCAGGTCCAGGGAGGTCGGCGGGTCGAGCGTGAAGAACGGGATGTCCGTGGCGTCGTACGGCGGAAGGGACGGAGCCTTCGCGGTCCGTTCGGCTTCGGCCTCCACCTGGGGCGAGAAGCTCTCGGGGACGCCTAGTTCGGTGCGCAGCGCGGTGAGGGCGGCCCGGAGGGGAGCTTCGGGGGCGCCGGTCACGCGGATGTGGCGGCGGGGCATACAGCGAGGGTATGGGGATCGGGGCCCGTACGCTGTTCGGGAGCTCAAACAGAAGGAGATCTTCCGTGCTGGTCCTGCTGCCGCCCTCCGAAGGCAAGGCGACCTCCGGCCGTGGCGCCCCGCTCAAGCTGGAGTCGCTGTCGCTGCCGGGGCTGAGCGAAGCCCGTGAGGCCGTACTCCGCGAGCTGGTGGAGCTGTGTGCCGGCGACGAGGAGAAAGCATGCGAGGTGCTCGGACTGAGCGAGGGACTGCGCGGCGAGGTCGCCAAGAACGTCGAGCTGCCGGTCGCGGGGGCGCGGCCCGCCGGGGAGATCTACACCGGTGTCCTCTACGACAACCTCGATCTGGCCTCGCTCGACGCGGCCGCCAAGCGCCGAGCCACCCGCTCCCTCCTCGTCTTCTCCGGCCTGTGGGGCGCGGTCCGCGTCAACGACCGCATCCCCTCCTACCGCTGCTCGATGGGCGTCAAGCTGCCCGGTCTCGGCGCGCTGGGCGCACACTGGCGGGCCCCGATGGCGGACGTCCTGCCCGAGGCCGCCGGGGACGGGCTCGTGCTGGACCTGCGCTCCTCCGCATACGCCGCCGCCTGGAAGCCCAAGGGCGAGCTGGCCGGGCGGACGGCGAGCGTACGGGTGCTGCACGCGCCGACCCGCAAGGTCGTCAGCCACTTCAACAAGGCGACCAAGGGGCGGATCGTACGGAGCCTGCTGACGGCCGGGGCCGCGCCCAAGAAGCCCGCCGCGTTGGTGGAGGCGCTGCGCGACCTCGGATACGTCGTCGAGGTGGAGCCACCGACGGGCAACGGCAAGGCCTGGACACTGGACGTGTTGGTCGACGAGGTGCACTGACCTGCCCTGATGCCGCCCGCGATTGCATTCTGCGCAATGGTCTTTGCGCAGGGTGCACGCCACGGGGCACGATGAGGCCATGACCTCGCAGCCCGCGTCCCTCCCCGCCTCCGTTCTCGATCTCGCGCCCGTCATCCCCGTCGTCGTGCTCGACGACGTCGCCGATGCCGTGCCGCTCGCGCAGGCCCTGGTGGCCGGCGGGCTGCCCGCGATCGAGGTGACGCTGCGGACGCCGGTCGCGCTGGGTGCCATTCGCGCCATCGCCCATGACGTGCCGGACGCGCTGGTCGGGGCCGGGACCGTGATCACCCCGGAGCAGGTGCGGGACTCAGTGAACGCCGGGGCCCGCTTCCTGGTCAGCCCCGGCTGGACCGACCTGCTGCTGGACGCCATGCAGGCCTCCGGGGTGTCGTACCTGCCGGGTGTCTCGACCACCTCCGAGGTGGTGGCCCTGCTGGAGCGCGGCATCCAGGAGATGAAGTTCTTCCCGGCGCAGGCCGCGGGCGGGGCCCCGTACCTGAAGTCCCTCGCCGGACCGCTGCCGCAGGCACGCTTCTGCCCCACGGGCGGCATCGGCGCCGCGAACGCCCTCGACTACCTCCAGCTCCCCAACGTCGCCTGCGTCGGCGGGACTTGGATGATCCCCGCCGATGCCATCGCGAACGGGGACTGGGCACGGATCGAGACGCTGGCGCGCGAGGCCTCAGGGCTCGCATCGACCAGCTGACGTCACTCTGCCGGCCTAACTCGGCCGATCTCACTCGCCCGAGGTCACGACGTCACGCGGATGACGACCTTTCCGAAGGCCGCTCCGGTCGCGTAGTAGCGGTAGGCCGCGTGTACGTCCCGCACGTCGTCGTACGGGAACACGCGGTCCACGACCGGGCGCAGCCCGTGCAAAGTGATCGCTCGGTTCATCTGCTCGAAGTGGGCGCGGCTGCCGACGAAGAGCCGTCGCAGGGTCACAAGGCTCGACGCGAGCGCGTCGGTGGTGATCTCCAGCCGATCCTTGTGCGGGCTGTTGGCGGCGATCAGGGCGATGCGGCCGTAGAGGGCGGTCGCGCGGACCGACTGTTCGATGGTGTCCGGGCCGCCGGTCTCGACGACGAGGTCTGCGCCGCGGCCACCGGTCAACTCCCTTACTGATGCTGCCCACTTCGGGTTCTCGAGGTAGTTCAGTACGTGGTCGGCGCCCAGTTCCTTGAGGCGTGCGGCCTTTGCCTCGCTGGACGTCGTGGCGATGACCTGCGTGCCGAGGGTCTTGGCGAACTGCACGGCGAACAGGGACAGTGCGCCGGTGCCGAGGGTCAGGACCGTTTCGCCGGGGAGGACCGCCTCGGCGCCGGTGACGGCGTTCCAGGCGGTGACTCCCGCGCAGGGCAGACAGGCCGCTTCCTCCCAGGTCAGGTGGTCGGGCACCCGTACGGCGGCGTTCTCGTCGAGGCGGACGTACTCGGCCAGCATGCCGGGCAGGGTCGCGCCGGGCTGGTCGATGAGCGCGGGGGTGATCCGGCCGTCCAGCCAGCGCGGGAAGTAAGTGCTGGTGACGCGGTCACCGACCGCGAAGCGCGTGACCTCATCCCCCACCGCGACCACCTCTCCCGCGCCGTCGCTGATCGGGATCACGTCGGGGGCTGCCTTCAGGGGGTAACTGCCGTCCAGGATCAGCAGATCACGCTCGTTGAGCGAGACGGCGTGGATGCGGACGAGGATGCCGCGGGGGCCGGGTGCGGGTGGGCCGTCGGGGGTATCCCGGGGGACTATGCCGTCGACGGAGCCGGGGGTTTCCAGGTGGTAGGTGCGGTAGGTGCCCATGCGGTCATGCTGGTCGGCGGGGGGTATGCGGCTCAATTCCCGCCTGGGTATGAGGGCCGTTGTAGTACCCGTGATCCCGACGTACAACTGAATCCTTGACTCCTCCCCTAGCCATCTCGCCCGCGGCCTTCTTGGTAGCGCCGATCGCGGCATCGGCCGCCTTGCGGGCCATCGTGGACTTCGCCAAGAACTTCGGCCGGAGGTCCCCCACGGCCACGGCGTCATGGTCGCGCACGACCCCCTGGGTCCCACGGTCATTTACTATCATGAAGCCCTCTAAGGAGCGAGTCAGTGATTCTTAGCGCCCATTTCGATCGCACATGGCATCACGGCAAAACGCCGGACGAAATGTGCCAGCTGATTTCCCAGGTCCTGGACAATGATGATCTAGTCAACAGCCCACTCAACCACTCTCCGGTGGGACTTAGCGTGTGGTTTTGCCTCTCCGAGCAGCCGCACACCGACGAGAAATGGACGACGGACAACCTGTTGCGAGTATCGGTCAACAGAGAAACGGGATACGGTGCACTGGTCTGGGGTGTCACTATGAAAAGCCCCCGAACTGGAGGAATTTACGAATCCGCCTGGATCTCGGACAATCCCGAACCGCCCGCCTCCGATCCGAAACTCATCTCGGACCCCGGCTATCCCCTATTTCATGATTGGAGCAGCGCAATTCCCCTCGCCAGCGTTCGCAAGGCACTGGAAGAATTCTGCGCCACCGGCACCGGAGACAGGCCGGAATGCATCCAGTGGGTCAGGGGGCACTTCAACGGCCAACGGGTGGATCGCGACCCCATCGACGACGTGGTCGACGACGCGGAAGACAGCAGCCCGTTCTAACCTTCGCGACCAAGGCAGGTTCGACCACCGGGCGCCCACAGGGGCAGTTCCGCGGAAGGAAGTGCCGTCAGAGAAGCTTCACCAACATCTGTCCAGGCTGGTCAGAGGGGATACGTGTCTCAATTCGCGCCTGGGCATGAGGGCCCGTTGTCGTAGCCGTGACGTACAACTGGATTCATGACCACCCGCACCGTCGAACCTCCACCCTTCGCCCGTGAGCTGCTGCGCTGGCGCACCACGCGACGGGTCAGTCAGCTGGAGCTTGCCTCGCGGGCGGGGACCACGCAGAGATACGTCAGCTTCATCGAGCGGGGGCGTTCCGTGCCGGGGCGGGCCGTCGTGATCCGGCTCGCCGAGTCGCTGGGGCTGACCCTGCGCGAGCGTAACGCGCTGCTGCTGGCCGCCGGTTACGCACCCGCGTTCGCCGAGTCGTCACTCGACGCGGCCGAACTCAAGCCCGTACGGGCAGCGTTGGACGGGATTCTCGAAGGACATCTGCCGTATCCGGCCGTGGTAGCCGGGCCGCGAGGTGAACTCGTGGCAGCCAACGCGGCGTTCGACGTGCTCACCGAAGGGGCGGCGCCCCACCTTCTGAAGCCGCCGGTCAATGTCCTACGGCTGGCACTGCATCCGCACGGCATGGCCTCCCGCGTCGTGAACCTGGACGCCTGGGGGCGGCACATCATCGAGAACCTGCGAGCGCGGGGGCTCCGCAGTCCGGACTCCGGGCTGGACGCGCTGGCGGACGAACTCGCCGCCTACATACCGCCGCTCGCCGAGCCCGGCGACGACTACCTCGGGTTCGCCGTCCCACTCCGACTCCGTTGCCCGGAGGGCGAGTTGCGGCTGCTGACCACGCTCACGTCCTTCGCCACCGCCGTCGACGTCACGCTCGCCGAACTGCACCTCGAAGCATTCCTGCCGGCCGACGCTGAGACCGCGGAGATACTTCGCAGACGTGCCGCTCAGCGCAGGTGAGACGTGTCGTTGAAGAGCCGCACGCTCGCGTTCCCGTCCGCGTAGTACGCCACCGCCGACAGCGCAGCGGCCGACAGCTCCATGCGGAACAGGGCCTCGGGCGGTGCGCCCAGGGCCAGTTGCACGAACGTCTTGATCGGGGTGACGTGCGAGACGAGCAGGACCGTGCGTCCCGCGTACGCCGCCACCAGCTTCTCTCGGGTGGCCCCGATACGGGTTCCGGTCGCGGCGAAGCTCTCGCCGCCGCCGGTGGGTTGGGCGTTCGGGTTGCCCAGCCAGGCGTTCAGGTCGTCCGGGTAGCGCTCGCGCACCTCGCCGAACGTCAGGCCCTCCCAGGCGCCGAAGTCCGTCTCACGCAGCCCTTCCTCGATGCTCACCTCAAGGCCGAGGTGGCGGGCCACGATCCCGGCGGTCTCCCGGGTGCGGGCCAGCGGCGAGGCGACGATCGCCTGGATCGTCCCGCGCTGGGCCAGGGCGGCTCCCGCCCGCTCGGCCTGGTCCCGCCCGACCTCGGACAGGGACGGGTTCGTGCCGCCGCTTCCGGAGAACCGCTTCTGCGGAGTCAGTGGCGTCTCACCGTGCCGTAGCAGCACGAAGGTCGCGGGCGCGCCCAGATCCGCCGGAGCCCAACCAGGGCTGCTCACCTTGCCGACCGCCGTAGCAGCCCGCACATCCGCCTCAGCCTTCGCCGCGGCAGCTTCCAACTCGGCCGTCGACTCCGCCGCCGACCACTGCTCGCCCCGCTTGCCCGCGTCCATCGCCTCGTTCGCGAGCCGGTCCGCGTGCTTGTTCTGCTCGCGCGGGATCCACTCGTACGTCACCTGCTCGGCCGGGAAGACCCGTGACGCCTCCATGGCCAGCGGCTTCATGTCCGGGTGCTTGATCTTCCAGCGGCCGGACATCTGCTCCACGACGAGCTTGGAGTCCATGCGGACGTGGACGGCCGCCGAGGGGTCGAGCTCGTGTGCCGCCCGCAGCCCGGCGAGCAGGCCCCGGTACTCGGCGACGTTGTTCGTGGCGACGCCGATGTACTCGGCCGCCTCGACCAGCGTCTCCCCCGTCGTCGCGTCGAGCACGACGGAGCCGTAGCCCGCGGGCCCCGGGTTTCCCCGTGACCCGCCGTCCGCCTCGACGATGAACTCCCGCACGGCACAAGCCCCTTACAGACGTTCAGACGTTCCAAAGACCCGATCGGCCGGTCCTACAGTCCGGACTCCGCCGTACGCACCAGAATGCGGCGGCAGTTCTCGCAGCGCACCACCGTGTCGGGGGCGGCCGCGCGGATCTCGTTGATGTCGGTGATGGCCAGTTCCTGGCGGCAGCCCTGGCAGGTGCGCTGGTACAGCTTGGCCGCGCCGATGCCGCCCTGCTGCTCGCGCAGCTTGTCGTAGAGCTTGAGCAGGTCGGCGGGGATGGTGCCGGCGATGACCTCGCGCTCCTTGGTCGCCGTGGCGACCTCGCCGTCGATCTCCTCGAAGGCGGCGTCGCGGCGCGCGGTGGCGTCGTCGACCTTGGACTGGACGGAGGAGACCCGCTCGGTGAGCTCGGCGACCCGCTCCTGCACGGACTCGATGCGCTCCATGACCTCCAGGACGACGTCCTCGAGGTCGCTCTGCCGCTTGGCGAGGGAGGCGATCTCGCGCTGGAGGTTCTCCAGGTCCTTGGGCGAGGTCACGGCACCGGAATCCAGGCGCTGCTGGTCGCGGACGGCGCGCTGGCGCACCTGGTCCACGTCCTGCTCGGCCTTGGTCTGCTCGCGGGCGGTGTCGCTCTGCTCGGTCTGTGCGGCCACCAGCAGGTCGCGCAGCTGGGTGTGGTCCTTGTGCAGCGACTCGATCTCGTTGTGCTCGGGCAGCGACCTCCGCTTGTGCGCGAGCTGCTGGAGACGGACGTCGAGTGACTGGACGTCGAGGAGTCGGATCTGGTCGGCGGGCGCGGCGTTCAGTTGGGGGCTCCTGCGGTGGGATCAGAGGAGGCCGCGTGGGCCGTCCAGGGGTCGGTGACCGTCTTGGAGACATGGACCCGGAGGTCCCATCCATGGCGGTCGGAAATCTCGTCGAGCTGGGTTGCGGCCAGCTCGCACCAGGGCCACTCGGTGGCCCAGTGCGCCGCGTCGAGCAGCGCGAGGGGGCTGTGGAGTACGGCCTCGGAGGCCGGGTGGTGGCGCAGGTCGGCGGTGAGGAAGGCGTCGACGCCGGCGGCGCGTACGTCGTCGAAGAGGCTGTCGCCGGAGCCGCCGCTGACGGCGACCGTGCGGATCAGAGCCTCGGGGTCGCCTGCCGCGCGGATGCCCTGTGCGGTGGCGGGCAGGCGGGCGGCGGCGCGCGCGGCGAAGTCGCGCAGTGGCATCGGGTGGTCCAGTTCGCAGATCCGGCCCAGGCCGCGGCGGCCTTCGCCGTCCGTGGGGTCCGGTACGAGGGGCCGTACGACACGCAGGTCCAGCGCGCCCGCGAGGGCGTCGGAGACACCCGGATCGGCGGTGTCCGCGTTGGTGTGGGCGACGTGCAGCGCGATGTCGTTCTTGATCAGGGTGTGCACGACGCGGCCCTTGAAGTGATCGGCCGCGACCGTCGTCGTACCGCGCAGATAGAGCGGGTGGTGGGTGACGAGCAGGTCGGCGCCGAGCTTCACGGCCTCGTCGACGATCTCCTGGACCGGGTCGACGGCGAACAGGACCCGGGTGACCTCCTGGTCGGGGTCGCCCACGACCGTGCCGACCGCGTCCCAGGACTCGGCCCGCGCGGCGGGCCACAGGTTCTCCAGCGCGGCGATGACTTCAGACAGACGGGGCACGGACAAAAGGCTACCTGCCTGATCTGCGCCGCTGAACCTAAGTCCGTTTCCACCCCTAATGAGAGGTCGGGCGGCGCGGGTACCGCAGGGCCCACCTCCGGCCACGCTCAGCACACCCGCCCCCATTCCCTCAGGCGAATCGTTCCTGGGCCACCCTTATGTGTGAAGCAGAAGCTCCGGCGTCCCACGCGTGTGCGTGCGAAAACTAGTTTCGTCGCCGGAGGTGACCAGACCATGACGGCCTGTGCGATCGAGCCCGAGGCTGCCGCCGAGGACGGCGCCCCGTATTCGGGTTGCACCATCACCGCGGACGGCGCCTACGCCGCCCGTCTCGCCCTGGACGGCGACTCCCTCTTCCCCGAGCGCTGGACGCTGGACGGCCCGGAGCCGTACGCCGTGCCGCTGCCCGCGAACCAGCCCGAGGAGGCCGACGCCGAGGTGCAGCCGATGGGCGACGGGCGGGTGCTGATCCGCCGCCCGACAGCCGGGCGGCACGTGTTCTCCCTGCTCTACCCGACCGGCCCCGGCACCGGCGAGGTCATGATCGGCGCGGTCGAGTGCCCGGACGAGGCCACCCGGCTACGGCTGCTGCCACCCGCGCCGGGCGGCGAGAAGGCCTACGCCCTGGCCGTGGGCCGGCACTCCAGCGCGGTGTGGCAGGTGGCGGGCGGCGAGTTCGGGCCCGAGCACGTGGCGCAGATCCCGGGGCGCTGCTCGGGCGGGGTGTGGCTGGACCACACGGGGCGGATGCTGGCCCTGGACCGGGAGATCGGCGGCCGGACCAAGACGGTCGTGGTCGATCTGGAGCGGGACGGGGAGACCTCGCCGCTGCTGCAGATCGCCGACGACAGCGACGACCGGCTGCTGCTCGCCGACCCGGACAGTGGTCTGCTGCTGATCAGCTCCGACGCGCCGTCGCCGGGCGAGGAGCGCCTGGGCTGGGGTGTGCTGGGCAGCACGCTGCCGGTGCGCTTCCCGGAGTTCCTGCGGCTGCCGGAGTGTGTCGTCACGCCGTTCGCCATCCAGCCGGGGCAGGTGCTGACCCCGGAGAACTGCTCGGTGGCGCTGCGCATCGACGGGCCCGTCGGCAGCTGGGTCGGGCTGTGGCGGCCGGACCGGCGGAGGATCCACCATCTCGCGGCGCCCGCCGGGTGGTTGACCGGCGTCGGTTTCTGGACCAGGGACGGGGTGCTCCAACTGCCCTACGCCACGGCCGAGGTGCCGTGCGGCGTGGCGCAGCTGACGGCGCCCTCGGGGGCCACGGGGGAAGCGGGGGAATCAGGGGGATCGGGGGAAGCGGGGGCTGCGGGCCCGGAGGATCCGGTCCGAACGAGTACGGACGCCCAGGCGTCGGCGGGGAGTTGGGGCCCCGCGCCGGGCGAGCCGTCGAAACCGGATCCTCCGGAGGCTGTCGCGCCGCGCCCTGTGCCGTTGCAGGAAGCGCCCTTGGGACGTCTTGTAACGAAGTAGTGCCGATGGGCGTGCCCGTGTGGATTCGAACAACGGGGGGATGGTTATGCTCGCCGGGCTGTAAGAAAGATCAGTTTTTGACGGGGTGAATACGTCCGATGAGCGACACCAGTACGACGGAGCAGCTGTCCGCCGACTCCCAGGAGGACACCGGCCACGGCCGGCACCGGGGGGCGGTTTCGGCCCAGGAGAGTGAGTCCTCCTCGCACGGCCGGCACCGCAAGCCGGCCGGGGAGACCGCCGAGGCGGCTGTCTGGCGGTAGTAGGTAGTAGAGGAAGAGGGGGGTGCCCATCGGGCACCCCCCTCTTCACGTTCTCAGCCCCGTTTGAATCTCCTGAGGCTCCGCCTGCTCAGCCCCGTTTGAGCCCCAGCACCTCCGCCGCCGCGAACGTCTCCCCCTGCGGCCGCTCCGCGTAGTGCGCGGTGAGCAGCGCGTCGAGTTCGTCGTACGTGAACGTCTCCTGCTTGCTGTCGAACTGCGCCTGTACGCGCGGCCGTTCGACGACCGCGACCATACCGCCGTGGACGACGAGGAGCTGGCCGTTGACCCGGGACGCGGCGGGTGAGGCGAGGTAGCCGACGAGCGGGGCGACGTGTTCGGGGGCGAGCGGGTCGAGGGCGTCGGCGGGACGCTCGAACCCGGCGAAGACGTCCTCGGTCATCCGGGTGCGGGCGCGCGGGCAGATCGCGTTGGCCGTGACGCCATACTTGGCCAGAGCGAGGGCCGTGGAGGTGGTCAGGCCGACGATTCCGCCTTTGGCGGCGGCGTAGTTGGGCTGGCCCGCCGAACCCGCCAGGAACGCCTCGGACGACGTGTTCACGATCCGGCCGTACACCGGGCCGCTCGCCGCCTTGGACCTCGCGCGCCAGTGCGCGGCGGCGAAGTGGGTCGTGTTGAAGTGTCCCTTGAGGTGGACCCGGATCACCGAGTCCCACTCGTCCTCGGTCATGGAGAAGACCATGCGGTCGCGCAGGATGCCGGCGTTGTTGACGAGGATGTCCAGCTTGCCGAACTCGGAGACCGCCAAGTCGACGAGTTCTGCCGCCTGTTGGAAGTCGGCCACGTCGCCGGTGTGCGCCCGCGCCTTGCCGCCCGCGGCCCGGATCTCGGCGGCGACCTCCTCGGCGGGAGTCGAGGAGGCCGCCCCCGAGCCGTCGCGGCCCGGTTGGCCGTAGTCGTTGACGACCACGGCTGCGCCGAGCCGGGCGAGTTCGAGCGCCTCGGCGCGGCCGAGACCTCGGCCGGCACCGGTGACCATCGCGGACAGTCCCTCGAGTGGCAGTGACACGGACACTCCCGTCAGATCTCGATACACGTGGACACAGTGCGCGGTCAGATCTCGATGCAGGTGCGCAGCGCCGTTCCCGAACGCATCTGGTCCAGCGCCTCGTTGATGTCGGCCAGCGGCACCCGGTGGGTGATCAGGCCCTCCAGGTCGATGCGGCCCGCCCGCCACAGGGCGATGGTGCGCTCGTAGGAGCGCAGGACGTCGCCGCCGCCGTACATCGAGGGCAGGATGCGCTTCTCGTCGAAGAACAGCTCGAACATGTTGAGCTGGAGGAAGTCGTCCATGGCGCCCGCGCCGACGACGACGAGGGTGCCGCCGCGCCGGGTGTTCTCGTACGCCGTGCGGGCGGTGGCGGACCTGCCGACGACCTCGAAGACGTAGTCGAAGCCCTCGCCAGCGGTGACCTGTTGCTTGGCGTCGGCGAGCTCGTCGGGCGACACCGCCTTCGTGGCGCCGAACTTGAGGGCGGACTCGCGGCGCGAGGCGACCGGGTCGACGGCGACGATCTCGGCGGCGCCCTTGAGCCGCGCGCCCTGGATCGCCGAGATGCCGACGCCGCCGCAGCCGATGACGGCCACCGACGAACCGGCCTCCACGTCGGCGGTGTTGAGGGCCGCGCCGAGGCCCGTGGTCACTCCGCAGCCGATGAGCGCGGCGATGTCGAAGGGCACGTCGTCGGGGATCGGCACCGCGCAGCCCGCGTCGACGACGACCTCCTCGGTGAAGGTGCCGGTGCCCGCGAAGCCGAACAGGTCGCCGCCGGGGTGCTTGAAGTTGGGCGTGCCGGCGTTCATGAACCCGGCCAGGCACAGCTCGGTCTGCCCGCGCTTGCAGGCGGGACAGGCGCCGCAGGCCGGCAGCCAGCACACGACCACGCGGTCGCCGGCCTTCAAGTTCCGTACGCCGTCGCCGACTTCGAGGATCTCGCCGGCTCCCTCGTGTCCGGGGACGAACGGTGCGGGCTGCGGCAGCACCCCGTTCATCGCGGACAGGTCCGAGTGGCACAGCCCGGTGGCCCGTACCCGGATCCTCACCTTGCCGGGCCCGAAGCCCGTCGCCTCGACGTCGTCGAGGACCTCCAGCTTGTCCTGGCCGATCTCGTGCAGTACGGCTGCGCGCATGGTGCGGCTCCCCTCAACTGCCTTCTACATCACTGGTGTTCGACGATCGTGTCGGCGAGGACGGGCGCGTCGTCCCGCTCGACCGCGCTGACGGCCACCCGCACGCGCCCCTCCTCCGGCCACATGCGGATGCGCAGGGTCTCGCCCGGGAAGACGACGCCCGCGAACCGGGTGGCGTAGGACCGCACCCGGGTCACGTCGCCGCCGAGGAGGGTGTCGACGACCGTCTTGAGCGTCATGCCGTACGTGCACAGGCCGTGCAGGATGGGCCGTTCGAACCCGGCGAGCTTGGCGAAATCCGGGTCGGCGTGCAGCGGGTTCCAGTCGCCGGAGAGGCGGTAGAGCAGGGCCTGGTCCTCGCGGATCGCCCGCTCGACCGTGCGGTCCGGCTCGCCCGCGGGCGGGTCCAGGCGGGTGGAGGGGCCGCGGTCGCCGCCCCAGCCGCCCTCTCCGCGTACGAAGATCTGGGCGTCGTTGGTCCACAGCGGGCCGTCGGCGTCGGCGACCTCGGTGCGCATGACCAGGACGGCCGCCTTGCCCTTGTCGTAGACGGCGGCGATCTTGCCGGTGGCGGCGGCCGTGCCCGCAACCGGGATCGCGCGGTGCAGGGTCAGCGACTGGCCGCCGTGCAGCACCTTGGCGAGGTCGACCTCGACGCCCGGCATGGACAGCCCGCTGATCACTCCGGGCGACCCGGCGCCCGCGACGGTGGCGAAGCTCGGCAGGACGTGCAGCCGTGACTCCAGGGTGTAGCGCAGCTCGTCGGGGTCGGTGGCGGGGATGCCCGCGCCGATGCCGAGGTGGTAGAGCTGGACGTCCTTGCGGTCCCAGCTGATCTCGCCGGTGTGGGGCGGGGCGGCGAGGGCTTTCGCTGCGTCGATGGGCATACGGCTCCTGTTGCTCGGGCGGCTTGCGTTCTCCTCCGGCGGCTTGCGTTCTGCTCCGGCGGCGGACGTCGTGCGGCTGTCCACATGGTGCGGCAAGACCCCGGCGCGGCCGTCCGCACCGTCGGCCGCGCCGAGGTCGCTACGGGCCGATCTAGAACGCGTTCCAGTCCGGCGCCCCAGGTATAACCCAGCACTCGGCACTTGTGAAGCCTCCTGACGGTATGTCAGATACAGCTCCGGGGCGACAGACTCTCCGGCAGTGACATTTGTCCTGCCCGAGTCCGTACAACCGCATCTGCCGGGCAACCACCCCGTCTCCGTAGCGTCGTGGTCATGATGAAAACGACTGGGACAACGACCGGGGCACCACCCGCCGTGTCCTTCACGGGGGCGGTCAAGAACTTCGGCGCCGTGCGCGCCGTGCGGGGCGTGGACCTGCGGATCGAGGCGGGCGAGACGGTCGCGCTGCTCGGCCGCAACGGCGCCGGCAAGTCGACGACGATCTCTCTGCTGCTCGGCCTGAACGACCCCGACGAGGGCACGGTCCGGCTGTTCGGCGCACCCCCGGAGCAGGCGGTGCGCGCCGGCAAGGTCGGCGCCATGCTCCAGGAGGGACGCGCGGTGCCCCGGGTCACCGTGCAGGAACTGGTCTCCTTCGTGGCCCGCCGCTACCCCGCCCCGATGCCCGTCGCTCGGGCCCTTCAGCTGGCCGGGATCACCGAGCTGGCCGGGCGGCGCGTGGACCGGCTCTCCGGCGGCCAGACGCAGCGCGTGCGCTTCGCCGTCGCGCTCGCCGGAAACCCCTCGGTGATCGTCCTGGACGAGCCCACCGCCGCCCTGGACGTCGAGGCCCGGCACGCCTTCTGGACCTCGATGCGCTCCTACGCCCGCCTCGGCCACACCGTGCTGTTCTCCACCCACCACCTGGAGGAGGCCGACGCGCACGCCGACCGCATCCTCGTCATCGACCAGGGCAAGATCGTCGCCGACGGTACCGGTGACCAGCTCAAACGCGCTGTCGGCGGCAGCCTGGTCGCCTTCGACCTGGCGGGCGGCTCCACGGCGGGCCTGGAGCTGCTGCCCGGCGTACGGTCGGTGGAGGTGCGCGGGGACCGGGCCCGGCTGCGCAGCGACGACCCGGACGCGACCGTGATCGCGCTGGCCGAGCTGAACGCGATACGCGGCTTGGAGGTCGTCCCGGCGTCGCTCGACGACGCGTTCCTGGCCCTGACGGCTGCACCGGTGAAGGAGGCTGCGTGATGTTCGACTACCTGCGCCTGGAGGTACGCCGGACGCTGCGCGACGTGGGCTTCGTCGTCGGCGGCATCGCGATGCCCGTGCTGATGTACCTGCTGTTCACCAACCTCGGTGCGGATGACGGCAGTTGGAAGACCGGCGCGATGGTCGGCATGGCCGGCTACGGCGCCGTCGGCTGCGCCCTGAACACCGGCGGCGGAGTGGCCGAGGACCGGGCCATCGGCTGGCTGCGGCAGCTGCGGGTGACCCCCATGACCTCGCGCCAGGTCGTGATCGGCCGGACGCTGACCGGCTCGGTGACCGTGCTGCCGGCCATCGTCGCGGTCCTCGCCGCGGGCGGCCTGATCAACGGCGTACGGCTGGAAGTCTGGCAGTGGGCCGCCATCGCCGCGCTGCTGTGGCTGGGCTCGGTGCCCTTCACCCTGCTGGGCCTGGGCAACGGCTACCGGCTGACCGGGCAGACCACCGGCGTCACGAACATGGCCTGCAACCTGGGCCTGTCGGTGCTCGGCGGCCTGTGGTTCCCGATCACCCTGTTCCCCGGCTGGCTGCGCTCGCTGTCCGCGTACACACCCACGAACCGCTTCGCCCAGCTCGGCACCTCGGTCGCCGAGGGCCACGCACCCGCACTCCGGGCGATCGCGGTCCTGACCCTCTGGTTGCTGGCCTTCGGTTCGTACGCTGTGCTGTCGTACCGACGGTCCGGCCGGACCGTCTGAACGGGGGGAGTGAGGACATGTCCTTGATGCGAGGGGCCACCTGCCAGATGCACCAGTGGCGCAAGGCCCGGGCGCAGTGGCGCGCGGACATGCAGCGCTACAAGGCCGCGCAGAAGGAGGCCCGCAGGACCGGCGGGAAGATGCCCGAGAACCCCGGCCCCCCGCCCAGCGGCTTCGCGCTGCTGCCGTGGCTGCTGATGGGGATGGGCGCGTTCTCCAACCTCTGGCAGGGCAAGACCGCCAACCCCTGGATCGGCGCGATCGGCCTGCTCGCCTTCAACTCCCTCTACATCTACGTCACCTTCCGCGCCTTCGCCAAGGTGACCCGGGAGGCGACCGGGACCAAGGTGGCCCTGGTCCTGATGACCGTGATCACGGTCGGCCTGGCCCTGGGCTACGGCGGCAGCTGGCTGTACTTCTTCCCGCTGCTGGGCCTCGCCACCGGCGCCGTCCTGCGCGGCCCCCGGCTCGGCCAGATCGGCCTCGGCCTGACCGCGCTCGCCGCGGCGGTCTCCGTGTACCGGGCGGGCTGGGACGCCGTGAACGTCGCCTACGGCACCTTCCTGTCGACCATGGTGACCGCCGCGATCCTCTCCCTGTCCGAAGCCGTACGGGAGTTGCGCGAGGCCCGCGAGGAACTGGCCCGCCAGGCCGTCGAGAAAGAACGCCTGCGCTTCTCCCGCGACCTGCACGACCTGCTCGGACACACCATGTCCGTCATCGTCGTCAAGTCGGAGGCCGCCCGGCGCCTCGCGCCCCGCAACATGGACGCGGCGATCGCGCAGATCACCGACATCGAGTCCGTCGGCCGCCAGGCCCTCACCGAGATCCGCGAGGCGGTCACCGGCTACCGCGAGGGCAGCCTCGCCACCGAACTGGACCGCGCACGCTCGGCGTTGACCGCCGCCTCGGTCGAGCCGGCCGTCGTCCGCTCGGGCACCCCCCTGGCCCCGCAGACCGAGGTGCTGCTGGGCTGGGTGGTGCGCGAGGCGGTCACCAACGTCGTCCGGCATGCCGGGGCGACGCGCTGCGAGATCACCGTGAACAGCACCGCCGAGCAGGTCCGGCTCACCGTCACCGACAACGGCACCGGGGACGGCGGGCCGTCCGTGCCGCCGCCAGTGCCGGGCATCGGCGGCACCGGCCTGAAGGGCCTGACCGAACGCCTCGCGGCTGCGGGCGGCTCCCTGGAGGCCGGCCCGTCGCCGCGCGGCGGATTCACCGTCACCGCCGAACTGCCCTTGGAGGTCGGCGACTTGATGGACGTGGTACTGGCTACGGCGCCCAGGGCTGGCTGACCACCCAGCTCACGTCGTCCGTCCACGAGGTCGCGCTGTCGAAGGCGTTGGAGCCGCCGTCACTCGCGACGTAGACGTTGAGGTTGTAGTGGCGCAGGAACCTCGTGGGGTAGTTGTACGACGCGAACGAGCTGCCCGTGCCGCTCTTGCCGGTCGTCGGGCAGAACGTCGCGTCGGATCTGAACAGCGCGCTGCCGTCCATGGGCTGGCGGTAGAGCTGGAAGTTGGAGTGGCGCAGGAAGTCACCGGGATAGTTGCGCGACTCGAAGGAGACGCAGGAGCTGCTCGCCAGACCCCGGCGCACGATCCAGGTGGCGTCGCCCTTGTCGAGGGCCGAACTGCTCGACGTGATCGCCGAGACGACCGCGTTGTTGTTCTGGTGGCGGATGTAGTCACCGCTGCAGCAGGCGGTGGTGGCGCGCAGCGAGATCTCCGAACCGGCGGTGAGGGAACCGGTCGAGCCGGTCGAGCCGCCGTAGCCGACGGAGACGATGTTGGACTGCACGGAGTTGTCGGCGGCGTCGGTCGGGATGCCCGAGGTCATGACGCCCTCGAAGAAGGACCCGATGGAACCGTTGCTGTTGTCGCCGCCGGTGCCGAGGACGATCGCGCCTTCCTGGTGCATGGGCGAGTAGCCGCCGGCGGTGGGTTCACCGCCGGAATAGGTCGTGGTGAGCCCGCCCGATCGGGCGTTGCCGTATTTCAGCGCGAAATGGTCCTGACCGTTGTTTTTCAGCAAAGCGGTCACGAACGGCATGGCTCCGGTGCCGGTGTTCGAGCTGTTCTTGCTGTAGCCGGCGTCCGACTGGAACAGGCCGTTCTCCAGGTCGGCCTGCACCCAGGGGCCGCCGCCGTAGCAGGGCGAGAACCAGCACTCCGTACCGAAGTTGATCGCGTCCATGTGGCCGTTGCCGGTGTCCTTGTTGTTCGTCTCGGCGTTGCCGTAGTCGAAGCAGCAGCGGCCGTTGACGTGGGTGCCGGAGGTGACCATGTACATCCCCTCGGCCTGGCCGTTGACGGCGACGCCGGAGGTGGAGTTGTCCCGGTAGCCCATGCCGGCCGAGATCTCCAGACCGTAGACCTGGTGCCCGCCGACGGTCACCGGCAGGGCGTCCGCGGGCGCGCCGACATCGGCCGCGCCGGCGCCGCCGGCCCCCTCGATGGTGAGGTCGTTGTGGCGCGAGGACTGGTCGTAGATCTTGGTGATGATGCAGGTCGTACCGTTGCAGAAGGAGTCCTGGGTGGCCGCGTTGGCATAGCCACCGGTGGCCAGCAGCCCGATGTCCTTGGTGGCGCTGTCGGAGGCCCGCTGCACCTGGTAGAGCGAGCCGTTGTAGGAGGAGTAGAGCGCCCGGGCGAGGCTGTGCGCGGCGACGCAGGGGGTGCCCGCGGCGGCGTAGATGTCGCAGGGCAGCGAGCCCGCGGCCTCGGCGGGCTGCGGGACGCCGATGGCGAGAGCGAGCACCGTGACGAGCGCGGAGAGGGCGGCCAGGGTCGCGGTTCTGAGTCTGGAGAACACGGAGGACCTCCTTGACTGTCCGGTATCTCGAACGTCGTTCGGCCGAAATGCCGAACCTATTTCTTCGATCGAAATGCCGAACAATTACGGGTGGGGGCAGAGACGCAGAAATCGCACGGGAGAAGAATGGGAAACTTCCAATGCAGAGGCGATTGTTGGGGTGATCGAGGGGGCCGTCAAGACTCATGGAACGGAACAGTGACAATTCTTTAGGCGGGCGACGGGAGGGGTCTCCGCCCACGTCCCAGTCCGCATCCGTGCCCGCGTCCCGGCCCCGACCTGGCCCTACGCTGTTGCCGTGAACGAGATGCCCCGGGAGCGCCGGCCGTCGAAGAGTGTGCGGGTCCTGCTCGCCGAGGACCAGGGAATGATGCGGGGCGCACTCGCCCTCCTGCTGGGCATGGAGGACGACCTGGAGGTCGTCGCCCAGGTCGGCAGGGGCGACGCGATCGTGGACGCCGCGCTGAACCACCGGCCCGACGTGGCCCTGCTCGACATCGAACTGCCCGGCATGAGCGGCCTCGACGCGGCCGCCGAACTACGCGAACAGGCCCCGGACTGCCGGGTGTTGATCCTCACCACCTTCGGCCGCCCCGGCTACCTTCGCCGCGCCATGGAGGCGGGAGCCGCCGGCTTCCTCGTCAAGGACGGCCCCGTCGAGGACCTGGCCGCCGCCATCCGCCGCGTCCTGACCGGCGAGACAGTCATCGACCCCGCCCTCGCCGCGGCCGCGTTGAGCGCCGGTCCCAATCCGCTCACGGCCCGCGAGTGCGACGTCCTCAAGGCGTCGGTCGACGGCGCCACGGTCTCCGACATCGCCACGAAGCTGCACCTGTCGGAGTCCACGGTGCGCAACTACCTGTCGTCGGCGATCGGCAAGACGGGCACGCGGAACCGGATGGAGGCGGTGCGGGAGGCTCGGCAGCAGGGGTGGCTGTAGCGGCAGCGGCTCAGCTTGAGCTTCCCGGCACGTCGGCCAGGCAGCATCCGCAGTGCCGGTGGGGTGAAGCCGAGGCCGCATCGGCGCGGCGACGGCGCCGCACTGAGCTCTTTTCGAGGACGCTGTCCGCCGGAGAGTGGGTGCCGACGTAAATGGAGGGCATCCCATGGCACTGGCAGGGAGATCGCGACGTGTCCACCGAGACCAATAAGGCGCTGGTACGCCGGTTGTTCGAGGAAGTGCTCAACGGTCGGCGCATGGAGATCATCGATGAGCTGGCCGCGACGGACTACCAGGAGAACGACCCGCTGCCCGGGCAGCGTGAGGGCCGTGAGGGACTGAAGGATCGAGTGACCATGCTCGTGGAGGGGCTGGCACCCACCTTCAGCATCGACGACATCATTGCCGAGGGGGACCGCGTCGTCGTGCGTTGGACCAACAGTGCCACCCACTCCGGAACCTTCCTGGGCATCCCTCCGACGGGACGATCATGCCGCTTCGCCGGAGTCGACATCTTCCGGCTGGACGGCGGCCGGCTCGTCGAGCACTGGCACGTCGTCGATCAACTCAGCATGCTCCAGCAACTGGAGTTGCTCCCCTCACCCTGAGCCCGAGCCGGCGTGGCACGGGAGCTGCCCGGCGGCCGGCCCGTACTGGCCCACCGGGGCGTGACCGCAGGCATGATGTGGGCCATGACCCATACCGCTCGCCGTATGTTCGAGCTCTTGGAGCCGATCTGCCTGGTCACCTTCTTCGCCGACGAGTGCAACGAGGAACTGGCCGCGCTTGGCCACCGCACCTACTGGGACGGCTACTTCGCCAGCCGTGCCGCGCCGCTGGGGCGGGTGCCGGCGGAGGTCGTGCACGCGGCCTTCTACAGCTTCGCCGACGGGGAGGCCGCGCTGCACATCCCGAGCGCGTGGGAGACGATCCCGCCCGAGGCGTCCCTCGCCGCACGGGAGCGGGGCAGCGCCGCCTCCCTACGGCGGATCCTCGGCGCCGAACTGACCGGCTCCCCGGGCCTGGAGCGCGCCGCCGACCTGACCACCAAAGCCGCGACGAGCGCGCCCATGGAGGGCCGGGTGATGTACGCCGGGCTGCGCACCGTTCCGGTGCCGAGTGACCCGGTCGCCCGGCTGTGGCATTCCGCGAACATGCTGCGCGAGCACCGCGGCGACGGGCACATCGCCGCACTCGTCGGCGCGCGCATCGGCGGCACGGAGGCCCACGTGATCTCCGCCCTGGCGCAGGGCATCCACCCGCCGGAGACGTTCGGACGCATCCACCACCTGCCGAAGGAACGGCTGGCCGCGGTCATGGACGGCTTGCGCAAGCGCGGACTCGTCGACACCGAGGGCCACTTCACCGACGCCGGCCGCGAGACCCAGCAACGCATCGAAGCCCTCACCGACGAACTCGCCACCGCGCCGTACGACGCCCTGTCCCCCGCCGAGCTCGACGAACTGGTCGCCGCGCTCGAACCCATCACCGCGAAGCTGGTAACCGCCGGGTCGCAGTGACGAACGGCGACTGACGGGACGAGGAGCCCGCCGTACCGGTGCGGCGGATTCTGGGCCCGTGCCACAGGATCTCGGCCCGGTGCGACGGGTCCTCGGCCCGGCGTTCGCGCCCGAGGTGCCCGACCCGACCGTCCACCGCCTGGTAACTGAGGCCGAAACGCAGGGTGGGTGGGCTACGGCGCCGGCGGCTTGCCGGGCTGTTCCCAGCCGTGCGTGAGGATGTCGAAGATCGCCTCGACGGCGGCCCGGCGGTCCTGCCGACCGCGGGCGAGTGCCGGGATGTCGAGCACGAATCGAGCAAGAGCCACACATGCGGGGTCGTCGCGGTCCACTCCGATCTCCTCGGCGAGGGCTGCGCCGAGGCTGTCGGTGTATCGGGTCCACATGCGTTCGGCGTACGTGCGCAGCGCCGGCGTGGAGTCCACCAGCTGGATGAACTCGGCCCCCTGAGGATGTGCATCGATCGAGAGCCAGCTGTCGAGGACGTGCTGCCGGAGGGCGTCGAGGACGCTCTGACCGGAGGGGCGCTCCCGCACCGCGGCGATCAGTTCCGACTCCCGGTCCTGGTCCTGGTCGAACACCAGCGCTTCCTTACCGCTGAAGTGCTTGAACACCGTAGCGGTGGACACGTCGGCGGCGTCGGCGATGTCCCGGATGCCTACCTGGTCGTAGCCATGCTCCAGGAAGAGCTGCAGTGCGGCATCGGCGATCGCCTGCCTGGTGGCCGCCTTCTTGCGATCGCGGCGGCTGACGGGGGGCACGGTCATGGCCACAGCGTATCCGACAGTCGAACCCTTCGATTAGTAGAGTCGTTGCACTTTTATGCTTGTTCTGATTTTATGAGGTCGTGAGCACGTGAGCGACGCCGTCCCCGACCGAGAGGAACAACCGTGAACTCCCCACAGCCCGCCCATGCCGGCATCAGCATCATCGGCGCCGGGCCCGGCGGACTGACCTGCGCCCGCATCCTCCAGCAGCGCGGCATCGCGGTCACCGTCTACGACCGCGACCCGGGCCCCGACGCCCGCAACCAGGGCGGCACCCTCGACCTGCACGCCGACAACGGTCAGATCGCCCTGCGCGAGGCCGGCCTGCTCGACGAGTTCTTCGCCCTCGCCCGTCCCGAAGGGCAGGAAATGCGCCAGCTGGACCCGACCGGCAGGATCACGGCCCATCAAGTCCCGGCGCCCGACGAGCTCTTCAAGCCGGAAATCGACCGCGGCCAGCTGCGCAACCTGCTGCTCGACTCCGTACAGCCGGGAACCGTGCGCTGGGGCCGTGCCCTCGACACGATCGGCGGACCCGCCGACGGGCCGCGGCGACTGCACTTCTCCGACGGCACGAGCATCGAGACCGATCTGGTCATCGGCGCCGACGGCGCCTTCTCCCGGGTACGCCCGGCCGTGTCCCCCGCCGTCCCCGAGTACACCGGGTTCAGCTTCCTGGAAGCACGGTTCTCCGACGTCGAGAACCGACACCCCGAGATCGCCGAGCTGGTCGGTCCGGGCAGCGCCCACGCGGCCGACGGCGAACGCTGCCTGTTCGCCCAGCGCAACAGTGGAAACCACATCCGCGTCTACATCATCCAACGCGTCCCGGCCGACTGGACCAGCAGCAACGGGCTGACCGCCGAGGACACCGACGGCATCCGCGCCGCGCTTCTCGACGCGTACGCCCACTGGTCGCCCCGCATGCGCCGGATGATCACCGAGAACGACGGTTCCTACGTCCACCGCCCGATCCTCGCCCTCCCGGTCCCGCACGCCTGGGAACACGACGCGACGGTGACCCTGCTCGGCGACGCCGCCCACCTCATGCCCCCGCTCGGCGTGGGCGTCAACCTCGCCATGCTCGACGCCTGCGAACTCGCCCTCGCCCTCGCGAACGCCGCAACCGTCGACGACGCCATCCACACCTACGAGAAGACGATGCTCCCCCGCTCCATCGAGACGGCCACGGCCCTCGAACACGGCGTCGAACACCTGCTGTCCGCCGACGACGTGGCCGACTTCGGCGACGACGCCGCCCAGCTCTAGGAACAGGATCAGGGCAAGGTCTTCAGCCGCCGCGGCAGATGACCGCGCAGCCCAAAGCACCGAAGGCTCGGTGGAGCACCCGGCGTTCATCGATCCGCCGACGCCCCGGATACCGGAAGCGCCGCTCGACCAGCTACCGCCCGGAGGGCCTGCGCGGCAGCCAGGCCAGCATCAGCACGACACCCGCCACCAGCACCACCGCACCGACCCGGAACACCAGGGCGTACCCCTCCGTCAGCGCCGCCGGCGTACCGCTGCTGCCCGTCCGCGCCGCCGCGATCGTCGACATGATGGCGAGGCCGAGTGAACCGCCCATCGTGCGGGAGGTGTTGATCAGGCCGGAGACCAGGCCGGCCTCGCCCGGGGCGGCTCCCGAGGTGGCGAGCGAGGCGAGCGGGGTCGCCATCAGGCCGGCGCCGAGCATCATCAGGACGCCGGGGAACATGATCTCGGTGAGGTAGTTGCCCTCCGACGTCATCGCCGACTGCCAGCCGAAGCCGACCGCCGCGATGACGGCGCCGAGCGCGGCCACGTTGCGGGCGCCGACCAGCGGCATGAAGCGGGGCGCCGACTTGGAGCCGAGGAGCACCGCGAGCGAGCTCGGCACCAGCGCGAGGCCGGCCTCCAGCGGGGAGTAGCCGAGCACGTTCTGCGCGTACAGCGTCATGAAGTACCACATGCAGAACATCGCGGACCCGCTGAGGAACATCGCCGCGTTCGCCGACGACACCGACCGCACCCGGAACAGTCCGAGCGGCATCAGCGGCGCCGCCGTACGCGATTCGACGAACAGGAACAGCCCGATCAGCGCGAGCCCGGCGATCAGCGGCACGAGCGTGGCCGCGGCCGTCCAACCCTGCGCCTCCGTCTGCGAGATCCCGTACGCCAGTGTCGCGAGTCCCGCCGTCACCAGCACCGCGCCCGGCAGGTCCAGCCGCCGTCCGCCGCCGTTGCGGCTCTCCGCCAGCCAGCGCATCGAACCGACCAGGACCACCGCCCCGATCGGCACGTTGATCAGCAGCACCCAGCGCCACGACAGCCCGTCCACCAGCGCCCCGCCGACCAGGCCGCCCGCGGCACCGCCGCCCGCGCCGACCGCCGTCCACGTCGCTATCGCCCGCGCCCGCGCCGCGCCCTCGGTCACGGCGGAGGTCAGGATGGTGAGCGTCGACGGCGCGAGCACCGCGGCCCCCAGCCCCTGCACGGCCCGCGCCACCAGCAGCTGGCCGCCCTCCTGCGCGAGGCCGCCGCCCAGCGAGGCCAGCGTGAACAGGGCGAGCCCCACCAGGAACATCCGCTTGCGCCCGTAGAGGTCGCCGGCCCGCCCGCCCAGCAGCATGAACCCGGCGAAGGCGATCGCGTACGCGTTCACCACCCACTGCAGGCCCTGCGCGCTCAGCCCCAGGTCCGTCCGCATCGACGGCAGCGCCACATTGACGACCGACACATCGAGCACCACCAGGAACTGTCCGGCACAGGCGAGTGCCACGACCAGCCACGTGGGCGGCGCGCTACGGCGGGCTATCGGGGTGACGTCAGTGGCTTCGGCTTCCAGCATGCCTGTCATGCTCTCAACCCGGTTGCACCCCTTGCATCGGGATTTCGCCCGACGAGCGCTTCGTCCGCGAGTCCTAGGCCCCAGCGCCCAGTCCCTCACCTAGGTGTATCGACCACGAGCGGTGTGGTCGCCCACGGCCTCATCTCAGTGGCCGCCGCTTCATCGAGCGATCTCTCCTCGCGACGTTCGACCTGCACGAGGGCGCCTGGCACGGGATCAGGCCCGCGGCGCGCCACCGTCCGCCGCCAGTCGGGTCAGCCACTCGCGCAACAGTCGCTGCTCGGCGTCGCTCAGGACATCCGCGTCGTCGGGGAGGGCGGCACGCAGCGCGCGGGCCGCCGGGGCGGGGCCGGACTCCGCGGCGGACACCATCGGTTCGGCGTGGGTGACTGCGGCGATCATGGACTCGCGCAGGACGGTCAGCAGCATCGGATTGCGGCGTTCCGCCGGGGTGGAGTGCCAGGTGGTGACCGCGCCTTGGCCGGTGGCCTGGATGATCTGGGCGGCCAGCTCCTCGTCGACCCGCAACCACCCCCCGGCCGCCAGCCGGCGCACGCGACCGCGGAGGATCTCCAGGCCCGCGCGGTGCGCGGCGTCCGGCCCCCGGCCGGTGGCCCGGTTCATCACCGCGAACAGCTCTGGGCGCGAGACCCCGAACTCCACCACCAAATCCCAGCCGCGGCGCAGCTCCTCCACCGGGTCCTCCGGAGCGGGGTCGAGCTGCGCACGCTTGCTCTCCAGGAACTGCGCATAGCCGTGCTCGGCGACTGCCTCCAGCAGCCCCTCCTTGTCGCCGAAGAGGCGGTAGATCGCGGGCGGCTGCATCCCGGCCGCGGCGGCGACCGCGCGGGTGCTCACCGCGTCCGGCCCGCCGTTCTCCAGCAGCTCGACGGCCGCCACGACGATGCGACGGCGAGAGCTGTCGGTGGTGTCGCGAAGAGGCATGGATTCAACGATATCGAACCCTTGCTTCCACCGTTAGTATCGATGTTAACGTTGAAGTGATTCCACTGGAAACAGCGTTGGGAGAACCCCCGTGATCATCGTGACCGGAGCCACCGGAAAGCTCGGCCGCCGCACCGTCGAGCGCCTCCTGGACCGCGTCGCCGCCGACCGCGTCGGTGTCAGCGTCCGCGACTCCCGCAAGGCTCAGGACCTCGCCGACCGCGGCGTCCGCGTCCGGCAGGGCAGCTTCGACGACCCCGCCTCGCTCGTGCACTCCTTCGAGGGCGCCGAGCAACTGCTCCTCGTCTCCCTCGACCGCACGGGCGAGGAGTGCGTCACCGGCCACCGCGCCGCCATCGACGCCGCCGTGAAGGCCGGCGTCGGCCGCATCCTCTACACCAGCCAGATGGGCGCCGCCCACGAGTCCCGCTTCCAAGCATGCCGCGACCACGCCCGGACCGAGGACCTGCTGCGCGCCACCGGCCTGCCCTGGACCGCGCTGCGCAACGGCTTCTACACAGCCAGCGCCCTGCAGTTCCTGGAGTCCGCGCGCCACACCGGCGACATCGCCCTCCCCGCCGACGGCCCGGTCGCCTGGACCGGCCACGACGACCTCGCCGAGGCCACCGCGGCGATCCTCGCCGACGAGGGCCGCTTCGAGGGGCCCACCCCGCCGCTCACCGGCCCGGCGGCACTCGACTTCGACGCCGTCGCCGAGATCGCGGCCCAGGCCGGCGGACGGCCCTTCACCCGCACCGTCGTCCCCGACGACGCCTTCCGCGAGCAGGCCCTGGCGCAGGGCGCTCCGGCCCCGATCGCCGACCTGATGCTGAGCATCTTCGCGGCAGCGCGCAATGGCGAGTTCGCCGCCGTCGACCCGACGCTGGCCGAACTGATCGGCCGAGAGCCCGCCCCCTTCCGCACCCTGCTGGAGCAGGCCTGGGCCGAATAGATCCGGTGGGGCGCGCGCCACCGCCATGTGTGGTGTCCCCGGCGTGCGTCACCCAGCACACCGCCTGCCCGACCGGGTGCGGACCGACGGCATGGGCGGCGGCCTAGGCCGCCCGCACCACCGTCACCACCGCCGCCCCGCCCAGCCCGATGTTGTGCGCGAGCCCGACCCTGGCACCGGGTACCTGCCGCTCCCCCGCCTCGCCCCTCAACTGCCACACCAGCTCGGCGACTTGGGCGATCCCGGTCGCGCCCAGCGGATGCCCCTTGGAGATCAGCCCGCCGGACGGGTTGACCACCCAGCGCCCGCCGTACGTCGTCGCGCCCGACTCCACGAGCTTGCCGCTCTCCCCCGCCGCGCACATGCCGAGCGCCTCGTACGTCAGCAGCTCGTTGATCGAGAAGCAGTCGTGCAGCTCGACGACGTCCACGTCCTCGATCCCGAGTCCGGCCCGCTCGTAGACCTGCCGGGCCGCCTCCCGCGACATGGGCTGTCCCACGACGTCGATGCACGAGCCGGAGGCGAAGGACTCCTCGGTGTCGGTGGTCATCGCCTGCGCCACGATCTCGACCGGCCCGGTCAGCCCGTGCCGCTCGGCGAACCGCTCGGAGACCACGACCGCGGCCGCCGCCCCGTCCGAGGTCGGCGAGCACTGGAGCTTGGTGAGCGGCCGGTGGACGGTACGGGCGGCGAGGACGTCGGCCACCTCGTACACGTCCCGGAACTGCGCGTTCGGGTTGTGCGCCGAGTGCCGGTGGTTCTTGGCGGCGACGGCGGCGAGCTGCGCCTCGGTCGTGCCGTACTTCTCCATGTGCTCGCGGGCCGCGTCGCCGAAGATCTGCGCGGTGGGCGGCGTCATCTCGAAGCCGTGCCGGGCGGCCATCACACCGTAGTGCCGGGCGACGGGAGAGGTGGAGAAGTCCCCGCCGTCGGCCCCGCCCCCGAGCGCGCCCCTCTTCATCTTTTCGAAGCCCAGCGCCAGCACGCAGTCGGCCGCCCCGCCCTCGACCAGCTGCCGGGCGAGCATCAGGGCGGTCGAGCCGGTCGCGCAGTTGTTGTTGACGTTGTAGACGGGGACGCCGGTCAGGCCGAGCTCGTAGGCGGCGCGCTGCCCGGCGGTCGAGGGCTGGAAGCAGTAGCCGGCAGCAACCTGTTCCACCTCGGCGTAGGAGACCCCCGCATCGGCCAGAGCAGCGCCGCCGGCCTCCCGCACCATGTCCCAGTACTGCCATTCACGCGTCTCGGGCTTCTCGAATCGGGTCATGCCGACACCGGCGACGTAGGCCTTCATGGCGCGCAGACTAGAACACGTTCCACTCACCCACCAGACCTGACCACGAGTCAGATTCCCATGGCCGGGTCAAGAATTGATTAGAGACCCGAAGCAACGGAATAGTTGCCTGTGCATACGAGGTTTACCCAGCACTTATCCAACGCGGGAGGCCTCACGCAATGACACACACGACGACCGAACAGCCCACCAGGAGGGCGAGCGGGACCGTCGTCCCGGTCCTCGCCTTCGCGGGCATCGTTGTCGCGGTGATGCAGACCCTGCTCGTCCCGGTCATCAAGGACCTGCCGCAGCTGCTGGACACCGCGCCCAGCAACGCCACCTGGGTCCTGACCTCGACACTGCTCTCCGGCGCCGTGGCCACCCCGATCATGGGCCGGCTCGGCGACCTGTACGGCAAGCGGCGCATGCTGATCCTCAGCCTCGCCGTGATGGTGGTCGGCGCCCTCGTCAGCGCCCTCACCAGCGACCTGCTCACGATGATCGCCGGCCGCACCCTCCAGGGCTTCGCCATGGGCGCGATCCCCCTCGGCATCGGCCTGATGCGCGACATGCTGCCCCGCGAGAAGCTCGGCTCGGCCATGGCCCTGATGAGCTCCTCCATCGGCGTCGGCGGCGGCCTCGCCCTGCCGCTCGCGGCCCTGATCGCCCAGCACGCCGACTGGCACGCGCTCTTCTACGGCGCCGCCGGCCTCGGCGTCCTCTCCATCGTCCTCACCCTCGCCGTCGTACCGGAATCCCCGATGCGCGCCAAGGGCACCTTCGACGTACTGGGCGCACTCGGCCTCTCCGCCGGCCTGGTCCTCTTCCTGCTGCCCATCACCAAGGGCAGCGACTGGGGCTGGACCTCGGGCACCACGCTCGGCCTGTTCGGCGCCTCCGCCCTCGTCCTGCTCCTGTGGGGCGTGATGGAGCTGCGCAAGGCCGCCCCGCTGGTCGACCTGCGCACCACGGCCCGCCCGGCCGTCCTCTTCACCAACCTGGCCTCGATCATGGTCGGTGTCTCCTTCTACGTCGTCTCCCTCGTCCTGCCCCAGCTCCTCCAGCTGCCGAAGGCCACCGGCTACGGCCTCGGCCAGTCGATGGTCGTCGCCGGCCTGCTGGTCGCTCCGCTGGGCCTGACGATGATGGTCACGGCGCCGGTCTACGCCCGCCTGTCCGCGCGGTACGGCCCGAAGGTCACCCTCATCCTCGGCATGCTGATCATCGGCATCGGCTACGGCGCCGGCCTCGGCCTGATGAGCGCGCCGTGGGAGAGCGCCGTCATCGCGGTGATCCTGGGCGCGGGCATCGGCCTCGCCTACTCCTCGCTTCCCGCGCTGATCGTGGGCGCGGTGCCGGCCTCCGAGACGGGTGCGGCGAACGGTCTCAACACCCTGATGCGCTCGATCGGTACGTCCGTGTCGAGCGCCGTCATCGGCATGGTGCTGGCGAACACCGCGCACAACGTGGGCGGCGTCGCGATCCCGACCATGCACGGCTTCCACGTCTCCTTCATGATCGCTACCGCTGCGGTGGCCGTCGGTCTGCTGATGGCCGTGTTCCTGCCCAAGCCGAACCGTGCGCCGCAGCTGCGGGTCAGCAGCGACGAGGAGGCGGGGATCGCTCGCGCGGAAGCCGTTCTGCGGGGGTTCCGTGGGCGGGTGCTCGGCGCTGACGGGGCTCCCGTCGCCCGCGCCAAGGTCACGCTGATCGACCGGCGTGGGCGGCAGGCGGGGTCGACGCTGTCCGAGGAGGACGGCAGCTATGTGCTGGCCGTGCCTACCGAGGGGGCGTATGTGCTGGCCGCACGGGCGGCGGGGCATGGGCCGTTGGCTTCCTCTGCGACGCACTCCGGTGCGGAGCGGGCGGAGGATCTGGATCTGTCGCTGCCTGGTGAGGCTGTGACGGCGTAACGCCACATGCGGTGCCGCGGCTCGTTGTTCGGCGGGTGCGGCGATGTTGTGGCTGGTCGCGCAGTTCCCCGCGCCCCTAAAGACAAAAGCGAAAAACCTGCTGCACGCACCCCCGGTCGAATTTTCGGCCGGGGGTGCGGCAGCATGGGGCCGCTGATGTACGACGCGCGACGTATGACCGGAAGGACCCCCATGACCGCGGCCGCCGCACCCAAGCCCGAGATTCTGGCCGCGTTCGAGGCGGCGAAGGGGTTCATGCCCGCGGACGAGGGGCTGGCGCTGTACGCGGCGGCCGTCGAGGCGGGGGCGCTCGGGCTGCCGCTGCTGGAGGTCGGGACGTACTGCGGCCGCTCGACGATCCTCCTGGCCGACGCCGCGCGCGAGGCCGGGGTCATGGCGCTGACCGTCGACCACCACCGCGGCAGCGAGGAGCAGCAGCCCGGGTGGGACTACCACGACCCGGAGACGGTGGACCCCGAGATCGGCCTGATGGACACGCTGCCGACCTTCCGGCGGACGCTGCACCAGGCCGGGCTGGAGGAGCACGTGGTGGCGCTGGTCGGGCGTTCGCCGCAGGTGGCTGCGGTCTGGGGCTCCCCGCTGGGGCTGGTCTTCATCGACGGCGGCCACACCGACGAGCACGCCAACGCCGACTACGAGGGCTGGGCCCCGCACGTCGCCGAGGGCGGCCTCCTCCTCATCCACGACGTCTTCCCGGACCCCAAGGACGAGTTCACCGGCCAGGCCCCGTACCGCGTCTACCTCCGCGCCCTTCAGTCCGGCGCCTTCACGGAAATCTCGGCGACGGACTCGCTGCGCGTCCTGCGGCGAACGGGCGCAGGGATCTGAGGACCGGGTTGATGCCCCCCGGCGGTCGATCGTTCAGCTCCTCGGGGCTGTGCTGTCCCGTAACCGCTGACAGACGATCCGAGAGCTCTGGGTTCCGGCCGAGGAGCTAGACGACTTCAACGCCCACATCGTCGGCGAGATCCAGGTGGTCCACGAGTTCCCTGAGCCGCGGGGCTTGCTGACCGGGCACGCTCGCCCGCTCCAGCCGTCGCTCACACATGAGCGACGACGATGAGGGTGCCGATATGTCCGGGCTTCGGCGCGTCCAACACGCAGGCTGCTGCGGTGGAGAAGCCGGCCCGGAGCAGGTGCCGCTCCCATACCGCGGGCTTGTAGCTGTACCGATAGGTGAACATGGCCTTCCCCGCGAAGCCGCCCTTGTACATGCCTTGCGGGCCGTACGCACCGGGGATCGCCGGCGGCTGCGAGAACACGAACACCCCGCCCGGGGCCACGCGCTCTCGCACGAGGGGGAACAGGCGCGAGGGGTCGGCGAACCAGGCCGCGCCGAAGATCGAGTACACCGCGTCGTAGCGGTCCCCATCAGCGGCGAGCCAGGTGAGGATTTCGCCCTGCTCGATCCTTGCGCCGAGCGGCGCCCACTTCTCGCCCGCGCGCTGCACCATGCACGGGGACAGGTCGACCCCGGTCGCCTTGACGCCCAGTCGTGCAAGGTGGGCGAGGGCACGGCCGGTACCGCAGCCGATCTCCAGAGCGGATTCCGGAGAGCCGAGGAGCTCAGGGCCGGGGCCGTGGCCCGTGTACTGGGTCCAGCAGAACGCGGGCTCAGCGTCAGCCTTGAACGCGGATTCGGCGTAGGCGTCCCACAGTTCGGTCTCGGCAGCGATGTCGTGAGGTACGGGCACAGCGGTTCCTCTGGGTCGTGGCCGGGGCGGGCCCCCGCCCTCCGAGGGAAGCGAGGGCGGGGGTGACTGTAGCTGTGTCAATGGCTGTCTGGGACCTTGTCGTCGCACGGTGAGCAGTCCGCGCCGTCGATGGCCCACAGCTCCTCGTCGATGGGCCAGCCCTGCAAGCGCAGGAGGTCGCCGGTGCGCAGGCACAGGCCGTCACGTCGTCGCTCGATGAACGGTGCGTGGTGCTTGAACCGGCCGCCGTTGTAGAGGCGGCAGATGCCCCACCAGACGGGTGTGTCGAGGATGAGCTGGTGCACGCCGATGTCGACGAGTTTGCCCACGCCGAGGTGCCGGCCGGGGTTCTCGATGGATCCCATGACGTACATGACGGCGCTGCCGAGGATGCGTTCGGCCATGTCCCGCACCATGGTGTGGTCGCGGAGCAGGAGGGCGACCTCGCGGTCCCACAGGCTCATGCCGGAGTCGAACACGTTGACGGTCAGCTCCGTGATGTGCGGAGCCACGGCGTTGAGGAGTTCCTTCGGATCCCTCGTGCGCGTGCTGGCGGGCTGTTCGAGCGTGACGGTCATGAACTGTCCCTTCTGGGGTGTCCGGACTGGTGGCGCCCTGCGCTCTGCTTGTTGTGGCGGTCACGATGCCTCGGCAGCGTGTCGGTATCCGTCGGGGCCGAATGCGGCGGCCAGTACGGCGGGATCAGTCAGCAGGCCGGAGCCGTCGGGGCGTTGCAGCCACATGCGGGTCTCGAGGTGCCCGCCCGCCGGTGGGACGTGCAGCGGCCGGCCCGGTACCTGAACCGTCAGCTGTGGTACGTCGGCCAGATCCTTCGCGGCGTCGATCGGCACGAGCCACCAGGCCTTGTCGACCTCCGAATCGGCGAGGACGGGCCCGCGGTACTCCTCACGAATGCGGTTGATCGCCTTCAAGGTGGTCATCAGCGCCGCCTCGGCGACGAGCCAGCGCGCGCCCGAAGTGATCGGGGCGAGCATGTCGGAGTTCCACGCCGTACGGACGAGGGTCGGGTGCGCGGAGAAAGTGGCGAGCCACGCGTCCCCGGCCTCGTACACGGCAGTGAATCGCATCCACGAGAGGGCCATGAGCAGCACCGTAGGCAGGGCAATTGCGCGGCCGGGTGGCGATTGCGCGGGATTGCGCGCGCGGTGGGCGGCGTTGCCGAGGGTTGTTCAGGAGAGCTTCTGGACGGCGGCTGTGGCCCGGCCGATGAGACGGTGTGCTGCCGCGTCGTAGACCGCGGAGTCGGCGAGCCAGTCCCATGCCCGCTCGTACAGGACGATGGACTCCTCGTCGTCCAGCCACATTTCCGTGCTCAGCGTTTCCACGATGACGAGGCGCCGGTCGTAGATCCAGAACCCGTGGGACGGGCTGCGGCGCAGTTCGGCGGCGAAGGGGATGATGCCGAGCTGCACCGTGTCCATGCCGACCATGGACCGCAGCCGGTCCAGCTGCGCAGCCATGACCGGACGGGGGGCGTTCAAGGCGTAAAGGGCGCCCTCCCACAGCAGGACGCGAAAGCTGCGCTCAGGCTCGTACAGGGCCTGCTGGCGGCGCATGCGGGCACGGACGGCGTCCTCGATGTCGTCGATCGGCACGTCGCGGAATGCGGCGTTGGCGGCGAATACGGCCCGCGCGTACTCGGGTGTCTGGAAGATGCCGGGTATCCGGATCACCTCGACGGCGCGCAGCAACTTCGTCTGCTCACTCTCCACCACGCCCTGTTCCTGGCGGGCGCGGTGGCCGTTGGAGTACTGCTTGCGCAGCGACCGATAGCGGGTCTCAAGTCCCGTGAGACGCCCCGCCAGTTCGGTCAGGACATCTGGGCGGCCGACGGCCGTGGCCCACTCCCGCAGGTCCTCGCGACTCGGGGTCTGCTTCCCGTGCTCGAGCCGGCTGACCTTTGACCGTTGCCAGCCGAGGCGCTCGGCGAAGTCCTTGCCGTTGAGGCCGGTCTCGGTGCGCAGCTCACGCATGCGGGCGCCGAGGGCGACGCGCCCGGATTGGTAGTCGCTGGTCACATGGTGGAACGTACCCGCTCGGCGAACTCAGCGGCAGGCACGGCGTGATGCCAGGCAGCGTCGCGGGCCTGGCAGGCGGCCAGGACCTCGGTCGGGTCCTCGGAGACGATGACGCCCACCGTGGAGTCCTGCTTGTCGAACACGAACCGCAGCAGGGTCCGGGAGTCGATGAGCCAGAAGTCGAAGCCCGGCAGGCCCAGTTGTTCTGCTTCCGCGCGCCAGAGGTAGCGGATCTCGTCGCCCACGGCCACGTTGCTGGGCGCCCGCGTCAGCAGGAACCGCTGCCCCTCGGTCAGCGGCTGGTCGACCAGGCGGACGCGCCCGAACGTCTTGCCCTGGGCGACCTGCTCGGCGACGTTGCGGCGCCACGCGTCCGGCTCGTCGTGGGCGACGTCCTCGCCGGCCTGCCAGCGTGCCCAGGGTTCGATGCCGCGGTCGGTGGCGTAGCCGCGGCGGGTCTCCAGACGCCACGCGGTGTGACGGAAGTCGGTGAAGACGTGGGCCACCTCGCGGAACGGGATGACCTCGGACGGCTCGCTGCGCGGGGCGAAGCGGGCGAGCAGCTCACGTGGGACACGGACGAAGGTCTCGGTGTCCTTCACGTCCCGCAGTTGGGCGAGGTGCTCGGGCTCGGTCTCGATGTCGCCCTGCACGAGGATCTCGCCTGTGCCTTCCACCTCGTAGAGGGTGGGGCAGTCGCCGCCGTCGCTGGTCGTGCCGAGGAACCTGAGCGTCATGTCGCTCCTCCGTACGTGCAGGTTGGAGGACCAGGATGCGCGGGATCTCATGGGGCCGCCCGAGGATTGCGGCAGATTGCGCGCCCGATGTCCTATATCGCGGTTGCGCGCACTCGGACAGCGCAACGCACCGTCGTCCGAGTGGGGCGACAGGGCGTTGACGTGCGTCGTTATTCGCTCTTGCCGCGAACGACGAGGACGTACGCCTCGGCCGGCCGGTGCAGGCGCGACCCGATCGTGTCCGGTCCACCGCCGGCCTCGGTCACCGCGTCCACCTGTGCGATGGTCGATTCGAGGATGGCGGTCGCCACGTCCTTCTGCGCCGCGCATTTGGTTTTGACCTGCCTGCCAGTGTTGCGCATATTGCTTCTTGTTGCGCCCAATGGTGCGAAGGGGGACGTGTGGGTCGGGGTGGGCCGCTCCCGACGTCTGGTCTGCTACCCCGGGGCTATGTAGTCCGAGAGGGCCTTGAGGATGCGTACGGACCAGTCGCGGGCCAGAGTGGCGGCATGGCCTCCGTAACGCCCGTAGTCGTCTACCTGTCCGACGGCGGCCAGGGCCGAGCTGATCGAGCGGCGGCCGGAGGAGTCGGGCCAGCACAAGGGAGGAACCATGACTGTTCGCACCTACGTCTCGACGACCGTGCGGAACGACCGTCTGGACGAGGTTCTGCACGCTCTGGAGAACGTGGATCCTGACGCGATCGTGTCCTCCGTCACCCGCTCAGGCGCTCCCGACGCCCCGGCCGGGGCATCGCTGTCGCTGGCCGGTGACATGCGTGAAGCGGTGAGGGAGCAGCTCACAGCATTTCCAGATCTGGAGTATGACGTCGGCGTGAGGCAGGTCGAGGACTGAGCCGGACCCCTACGACCGCCCGGACGCATGCTCGCCGCCTGACATGCGATCGTGTGGCCATGAGCAACGATTACGACCGCATCCGCAACGGCATCGAGTTCATGACCGCCTACGTCTCCGGGAACGAGCTGCTCACGCAGTACGTCGTCGAGCGGCGGCGGGAGGATCCCGAGGCGGTGGAGACGCTCATGGACGGTGCGGCCGCCCTCTGTGCCCTGCTGCTGCACAAGATGGCGCGCGAGACCGGCAAGAGCGAGCACGAGTTGCTGCAGGAGCTGGCCACGGTCTCGCATCGTCGCGAGCAGCAAGCCGATGACTGATCCCAGTTGGATGGCTGATCCCAGTTGAGCGGCTGCCCGAGCACCTTCAGGCACACTGCGTCGACCGCCCATGCACCCTATGGACAACATGGACGCCCGCTAGGGTGGCAGACGTGTCGTACGTAGGCCCGGACTTCGATCCTCCCCAGCCCCGCCGCCCCCGCCGCGGTCCCCTGACCGTCGCGATCGCCGCGCTCGTACCCGGCGCCCTGCTGGGGTGGCTCGTGTACGAAGCCGTGGGCGGCACGGGAGGTGGAGGCGACGACAAGGCGACCGTGCAGACGTCCGCGTCCACGCCCGCGTCCACGTCGGCGCGGTCCAGTGCGCCCGGCTCCGCCACCACCGACGACGACAAGCAGCCGAGCCCGTCGGCCACCCACTCCTCGCCCCGCTCCTCTGCGCCCGCCGCGACCGGCTCCCTCAAGGGCAAGGTCGTCGTCATCGACCCCGGCCACAACCCCGGCAACTTCCAGCACACCGCGGAGATCAACCGCCAGGTCGACATCGGCACGAACCGCAAGGAGTGCGACACCACCGGCACCTCCACCAACGCGGGTTACGCGGAGGCCCAGTTCACGCTCGACGTCTCCCACCGGCTGAAGGCGCTGCTCGAGAAGCAGGGCGCCACGGTGAAGCTGACCCACGACAACGGCTCCCCGGCGTGGGGGCCTTGTGTCGACCAGCGGGCCGCGATCGGCAACAAGGACCATGCCGACGCCGCGATCTCCATCCACGCGGACGGCTCCGCCGCCGGCAACCGCGGCTTCCACGTGATCATGCCCGGGTTCGTGGACGCGGGCTCGGCGGACACCCGCAGGATCGTCGGCCCCTCCGCCGAACTCGGCCAGCGCATCGCCGGCAACTTCGTGCGGGTCACGGGCAGTGCGCCCTCCAACTACATCGGCGACGGCACCGGTCTCGTCACGCGTAAGGACCTGGGCGGTCTCAATCTGTCAACGGTTCCCAAGGTCTTCATCGAGTGCGGCAACATGCGCGATAGCAAGGACGCAGCGCTACTCACCAGTGGCACGTGGCGCCAGAAGGCGGCGCAAGGGATCTCTGATGGAATCGTGAGTTTCCTGCACGCTTCGTGATAGGCGGGCTGATCCCGGCGGACACCCTGGTCGGGGGACGATAGTGTCTACCGACGACGAGACGACCTACGAAGGACCTGAAGTGAATATCCGCTCCCTCACTCGAGGCGACGGCGTGGTGATCGGAGCAGCGGTATTGCTGTTCATCGCGTCGTTTCTCGACATCTACTCTGTCGATGGGGCACCTGACAGTGCCAATCTCCCCAACTCCTGGGAGAGCGGTCCCGTTTTGATGGGCGTCGTCCTCGCGGGCATCATCGGCGCCGCGCTCGTCGTGGTCTCCCACGGGCTGCCGCAGGTCCCGAAGGTCGCGGGCATCGAGCTCGGCGCGTTCGGCACGGCGTTCACCGTCTTCGCCGCCTGGTGCGCGCTCGGGAACGTCTTCGACCCGCTCGGCGGCATGGACAACGTCGGCTCCGGTTCGGGCAACGGCGTCGGTGCCGGCACCGGCCTGATCCTCGCGCTCATCGCGACCCTGGTCATGGCCGCGGCTGCCATCGCCACGCCTCTCGTGCCCGCGCTCAAGGCCGCCTTGGTCCCCGCGCCCAAGCCCCAGGCCCCGCAGCCGCCCTACGGCGCCCAGCCCCCCGGTGGTTACGGCTACCCGGGTGCCGCCCAGCAGCCGCCGCAGTACGGCGGTCAGCCGCAGCCCGGGCAGCCCTACGGGGCCCAGCCGCAGGCGGGGGCGCCTCAGCCGGGGCAGCCACAGCCGGGCCAGCCGGGTCAGCCCCAGCCCACCGCCGGGGACTTCTCGCCGTTCTGGTTCGCGGTGCCCGTCGCGCGGCCGCTGTTCGCCGAGGACGGGTCGCCGGCGCCGATCGCCGAACTGGCGCCCGGTACCTGGTACCTGGCCGTCGAGCAGCGCGGTCCGGGTCTGGTCGCGCAGACGCAGGACGGCCGTCGCGGCGTGCTGCAG
Source organism: Streptomyces sp. NPDC048419 (assembly GCF_043200415.1). Taxonomy (NCBI): domain Bacteria; kingdom Bacillati; phylum Actinomycetota; class Actinomycetes; order Kitasatosporales; family Streptomycetaceae; genus Streptomyces; species Streptomyces sp. NPDC048419. The sequence continues at coordinate 58,301 of NZ_JBICXT010000021.1, forward strand.
GACACCTCCGGTATTCAGCGCGGCTGATCGACGCCGAACCGCTCACGGCCCCTCGCCCTTCCGGGCGGGGGGCCGTTGTCGTACAGTCGCAGCTCACAGCCACATAGCTGACTGGCCGTCAGAAGATGGAGGCGTCATGCGACTCGGTCTCGCCCTCGGCTACTGGGGCCGCGGCCCCTCCGCGGAGCACGTGCCGCTCGCGCAGGAGGCCGAGCGGCTCGGGTACGACTCGGTGTGGACCGCCGAGTCCTGGGGGTCGGACGTCTTCACGCCGCTCACCTGGATCGCGGCGCAGACCTCAACGATCAAGCTGGGTACGGCAGTCGCGCAGATGGCCGCCCGCTCGCCGACGACCACCGCGATGCACGCCCTCACCCTCGACCATCTCTCCGGCGGCCGGATGATGCTGGGGCTGGGGCTGTCGGGGCCGCAGGTGGTGGAGGGTTGGTACGGGCGGCCGTTCCCCAAGTCACCGCTGACGGCTACGCGGGAGTACGTCGACGTCGTACGGCAGGTGTTGCGTCGTGAGGCGCCGGTGGCGCTGGACGGGCGCTTCCACTCGCATCCGTACCGGGGCGAGGACGGGACCGGGCTGGGCAAGGCGCTCAAACCCATCACGCACCCCTTGCGCCCCGAACTCCCCATCCTCCTCGGCGCGGAGGGGCCCAGGAACGTCGAGCAGACGACCCGTATCGCCGACGGCTGGCTGCCGCTGTACTGGTCGCCGACGCGGCCGGACGTGTACGGGCCGGCCATCGCGCAGCTGCGGCCCGGGTTTCTCGTCGCTCCCCTGGTCCGCGTCCAGGTCTGCGACGACGTCAAGGAGGGCCTGCTGCCCGTCAAGACCATGCTCGGCTTCTACATCGGCGGCATGGGCCACGCCTCCCGCAACTTCCACGCCGACCTCATGGCACGCATGGGCTACGAGGAGCAGGCGCGGCGTATTCAGCAGCTGTTCCTGGAGGGGCGGCGCGAGGAGGCCGTGCTCGCCGTCCCGGACGCCTTCGCCGACGAGATCTCGCTGGTGGGGCCACGTGAACGGATCGCGGAGCGGCTGGAGTTGTGGCGCAAGGGCCCGGTGACCGACCTGCTCGCGCTCTCCCCCGACCGGGAGTCGCTGCGCGTGCTGGCCGAGCTCAACTCCTAGAGTGCCGACCCGCAGATCGCACGCACGTTTCAACCACCCGGGTTTGCCCCACGTTTCGGCGGCAACCCGTTAGGCATGTCCCCCAGATATCGCGGTGCGAATCAGGCCGGAACGGTCATCGCTGTCGTCGCCGACATCATGGCCCTCATCCTGGGCCTGTGGATCCTGATGTACCTGCTGGACGCGAACCGCGCGAACGAGTTCGTGCAGTTCATCCACAACGCGGCTCTGTGGCTGGCGGGTTGGTCGCACGACCTGTTCACCTTCGACGCGGCATGGGCCCGAGTGGTCGCCGGCTACGGTCTCGCAGCCGTCGTCTACCTCTTCATCGGCCATGCCATCGCCAACCGCGTCCACCGTCACTGAGACGTCACCAAGGACGCGAAGGCACACCCCATCCATCGCCGCCGGGGGCTCAGCAGCAGTCCGGGTCGAGCCCTCGCGGCAGGCTTCCCCCTCCGAACACCGTGCACGTCGCCTCGTCGCCCCCGAGGGCCGCGACGGCGAGGAGGAGGGAGCCGGCGGTCCACGTGGTCAGTTCCCGGGGCCAGATGGCCTCGTCCTCGAAGACATAGCCCGTCCAGTACAGGCCGGTGTCCGCATCGCGCAGGTGCTGGATCGACTTCAGAATGTCCAGCGCGTGGTCGGACTCGCCCATCGCCCATAGAGCGAGGGCGAGTTCGGCCGATTCCCCGCCCGTGACCCACGGGTTGGGGACGACGCAGCGCACGCCGAGGCCGGGGACGACGAAACGCTCCCAGCCCTCCTCCATACGGGACTTGGCCTCCGCCTCGGTCAGCGCACCGCCCAGGACCGGGTAGTACCAGTCCATCGAGTAGCGGTCCTTGTTCAGGAACCGCTCGGGGTGGCGGCGGATCGCGTGCCGCAGGGCTCCAAGAGCCAACTCCCAGTCGGGCTGCGGCTCTTCACGCTGTTCGGCGATGGCGAGCGCGCAGCGCAGCGCGTGGTGGATGGAGGAGGAGCCGGTGAGCAGCGCGTCGGTGGTGAAGGTGCCGTCGTCCTCGCCCTTCCAGCCGATCTGCCCGCCGGGCTGCTGGAGCCCCAGGACGTACTCGATCGCCGAGTAGACGGAAGGCCACATGCGGTCCAGGAAGGTGTCGTCGCCGGTCGAGAGGTAGTGGTGCCACACGCCGACCGCGATGTAGGCGACGAAGTTGGTCTCCCGGCCGCGGTCGGTGACGTCCGCGAAGTCCCCGTCGGCGTAGGCCGCGTACCAGGAACCGTCCTCGTTCTGGTGCCGGGCGAGCCACTCGTAGGCCCGCTCGGCGGCGTCGTGCTCACCGGCCGCGTCGAGCGCCATCGCGGCCTCGGTGTGGTCCCAGGGATCGAGGTGGTGGCCGCGGAACCACGGGATGGCGCCGTCCTCCCGCTGTACGGCGAGGATGCCCTGCACGGTGGCGGCGGCCTGCCCGGCGGTGAGGACCCCGGGCAGGACGAGGTGTTCTGTCCGGGGAGTGGTCACCGGGCGTCCACCGACGGCAGGTGCGGCTTGGTCGCGTAGGCCACGAAGCTCTTGCCGATCAGCGGGTTCAGCGCCTGCTCGGCGACCCGGGTCGCCAGTGGCTTCTTCATGATGTCCCAGACCAGCAGCTTGTGGTACGCCTTCACCGGCAGCGCCTGGTCGTTGTCGACGCCGAAGGCGCACTTCAGCCACCAGTACGGCGAGTGCAGCGCGTGCGCGTGGTGCGTGCCGTACGGCTTGAGGCCCGCCTCCCGGATCTTGCCGATCAGCTCGTCCGCCTTGTATATGCGGATGTGGCCGCCCTCGACCTCGTGGTAGGCGTCGGACAGCGCCCAGCAGACCTTCTCGGGGCCGTAGCGCGGGACGGTGATCGCGATTCGGCCGCCGGGCTTCAACACCCGTACCATCTCGGCGAGTACGCCCTTGTCGTCCGGGATGTGCTCCATGACCTCGGAGATGATGACGACGTCGAAGGACTCGTCGGGGAAGGGCAGCGCGAGGGCGTCGCCCTCCATCGCCGTGGCGCTCGCGCCCTCGGGCGCCTCGCCGGCCTCCTTCATCGCCGCGAACCACTTGGCGACCTCGCGGATCTCCTCGGCGTTCTGGTCCAGGGCCACGACCTGCGCGCCCCGCCGATAGCACTCGAACGCGTGCCGGCCAGCCCCGCAGCCGAGGTCCAGGACGCGGTCGCCCGGCGCGAGCGGGAACCGGGAGAAGTCGACGGTCAGCACGTGGCCCTGCTTTCGGGATTGGATACGGCTAGTTCTGGTGCGGGCGTCGCCCTGCCGGCCTCGGGGGTTCGGGGGGCCGCGGAGCGGCCGGGGGGTGTGCCGGCGGAGCCGGCCATGGCGTCGCGGTAGTGGGACACCGTGCCCTGAGCGGCGCGGGCCCAGGTGAAGCGGGCCAGTACCCGCTCACGGCCCGCTCGGCCGAGCCGCACCCTCAGTTCGGGGTTGCCCAGCAGCCGGCTCAGGGCGGCGGCCAGCGCTCCCGGGTCACCCGGCGGCACCGCCAGGCACGTCTCGCCGTCGGGCCCGGCGACCTCCGGGATCGCTCCGCCGGTGGTCGCGACGAGGGGCGTGCCGGTGGCCATCGCCTCGGCCGCCGGGAGGGAGAAGCCCTCGTAGAGCGAGGGGACGCAGGCGACCTCGGCGGAGCGGACCAGGTCGACCAGTTCGGCGTCCGAGATGCCCTTGACGAACTCGACAGCGCCTTCCAGGCCGTAGCGCTCGATGGCCTGGGCGACCGGGCCCTCGGTGGGGCGCTTGCCGACGACGACGAGGTGGGCGTAGGCGTGCTCGGTGCGGACCTTGGCCAGCGCCTCGACGAGGAAGACCAGTCCCTTGAGCGGTACGTCCGCGCTGGACGTCGTCACGATCCGGCCCGGCACGACGGGCACGGACGGGTCGGGCGAGAACAGGTCGGTGTCCGCGCCGATGTGCACCACGTGGATACGGTCCTCGCGGACACCCAGGTGGTCGACGATCTCGGCGCGGGAGGTACCCGACACGGTGAGGACCGAGGGCAGGCGGCGCGCGACCCGCTTCTGCATGCGGGTGAAGGCGTACCAGCGCCGCTTGGACAGCTTGGCCAGCCGGCCCACCGCCGCGTCCAGCTCCAACTGGCGGTCCACGGTGATGGGGTGGTGGATCGTGGTCACCAGCGGTGCGCCGACGTCGCCCAACAGGCCGTAGCCGAGGGTCTGGTTGTCGTGCACGACGTCGAACTCGCCGCGCCGGGCGCGCAGATGGCGGCGGGCGCGCAGGGAGAAGGTCAGCGGTTCGGGGAAGCCGCCGGTCCACATCGTCGCCACTTCGAGGGCGTCGATCCAGTCGCGGTACTCGTCGCGCCCCGGGGTGCGGAACGGGTCGGGCGAGCGGTAGAGGTCCAGGCTCGGCAGCTCGGTGAGGGTGAGGCGGTGCGCGTAGTCCGCGCCCTCGTCGAGGACCGGATAGGGCTGGGAGCCGATGACCTCGACGCGGTGCCCGAGACGGGCCAGCTCGCGCGAGAGGTGGCGGACGTAGACACCCTGGCCGCCGCAGAACGGGTTCCCTTTATAGGTGAGGAGCGCGATGTGGAGCGGTCGCTCGCCGTCGACGGCCGGGTCCTCCTGGGGCCCTGCCGGACTGGCCTCAGCGGTCACTCTGGGCCCCCTTCTGCATGCACTGTCCCGCGAGATTACGCCGGGACGCTAATCTAGAACAAGTTTCAGACTTGATCGTCCAGGAGGCTCTGAATCTACCGGCAGGTAGGGGTGCTGTGAGCAGTGGATCAGGTGATTCGCGCCACGGCGGACGCCCTGGCATGCTCGGTGCGATCACCAGCCCTCACCGACTGTCACGGATCGGGACCCATGCCTGCGGAAGCCAAGGTGGCCAAGGTGGAAGCCAGTACCTCGCAGCCAGCCTCCCCGCCCCTCACGGAGCGGCAGGAGGCGCGTCGCCGACGCATCCTGCACGCGAGCGCGCAGCTGGCCAGCCGGGGCGGTTTCGACGCCGTGCAGATGCGTGAGGTCGCCGAGTCCTCGCAGGTCGCCCTGGGCACGCTGTACCGGTACTTCCCCTCGAAGATCCATCTGCTGGTGGCCACCATGCAGGACCAGCTGGAGCACATGCACGGCACGCTGCGCAAGAAGCCGCCGACGGGTGACACGGCCGCCCAGCGCGTCGCGGAGACCCTGATGCGGGCCTTCCGCGCGCTGCAGCGCGAGCCGCATCTGGCCGACGCGATGGTCCGCGCGCTCACCTTCGCCGACCGCAGCGTCTCGCCGGAGGTCGACCAGGTCTCCCGCCAGACCACGGTGATCATCCTGGACGCGATGGGCCTGGAGAACCCCACCCCCGAGCAGCTCTCCGCGGTCCGCGTCATCGAGCACACCTGGCACTCGGCCCTGATCACCTGGCTCTCGGGCCGCGCCTCCATCGCCCAGGTAAAGATCGACATCGAGACGGTGTGCCGGCTGATAGACCTCACGGAGGTCAAGGGAACAGGCCGCCCGGACGCGCACGCGTGACGTCCCGCGGGGCGCGAGGTGCCCGTGTGACACGCGGCCGAAATTGTCTGGCGGGACGTCCCGGCCCGGCCGGACAATCGCTCCATGTCGATCATCCACCGCACCACCGTGACACCCACCAAGCTCGAACTCCTCCACACCTGGCTGCCCACCCGCCCCTGGTACCGCGGCACCGCCGATCCCGAGCTGGTAAAGGCCGGCGGGTTCCGGCTGGACGACCCCGAGGGCGAGGTCGGGATCGAGTTCATGGTCGTCAGGGAGGCGGCGTCGGGGGCGTACCTCGTGCCCCTGACCTACCGCGCCGCCCCGCTCGAGGGCGCCGAGCAAGCACTCGTCGGCACCATGGAGCACGGCGTGCTCGGTCCGCGCTGGGCCTACGACGGCTGCCACGACCCGGTACTGACCGCGGAGTTGCTCGCCCTGGTCGAGGGACGCGCCCCCGCGCACGCGCAGAGTCTCAGCGACACCCTCGACCGGGAGGTCGCCCGTTCCTACACCGGCAAGGGACCGATCGGCGACCTCGGCGCACCCCAAGACACCAAGGACGCAACCGAGTTCACCGTGGCGGGCGGCGACCTGACGCTGCGGCTGCACCGCGTGCTGACACCGGTGGAGAGCGACGCGCCTGCGCGAGACGCCGTCGGTCACGTCAGCGGCGTCTGGACGCAGCCCGACGGCACCCGGGTCAGGGGCGTGGTCGCCACTCTCCAAGCCACCTAAGCTCATGACGCAGTTGTGGCCGCGGGATGGCGACGCCTACAGATCAGTACGAGTCCCGCGCCGCGCAGGCCAGCACCACGAACACTGGACTTGAGCTCCTGCCTGGTCCTGCCCATGTCCGGTGCTGAGCATGCTCAGCCGGGTGGAGTACGAACTTCGAACTCCGCGGTAGCACGAAACCAAGTGACTCGGCTCCACCCAACTCGGCACAGTCCGGAGCCTCCGTCAGACTCAGCGGTTCATGCCCGGCATGACCCAGATGCCTGCGCCCCGCGCAGCAAGCACCGGCCCGTCTGGCCGCGCTGTGGCCGGACTGTCAGGGCTGGGCGCTCAGCCCTGGACCAGGACGAGGATTCCGCCCGCCAGCAGAAAGAGCCCGCCAACGATGGCGATTCCGGCGACCACGGCGAGAAGCGCCGGGCGGAGAACCAGCGCGGAGGACGGCGTGGCAGCTGCACTCAGCTGCCGCCGCCGCAGCCTGAGCGCCCGGATGCCGGCAAGCACGCCGACGAGCCCCGTGATCAGATACGACATGAGGTCAGCCCTCCAGGCCGTCGAGAGGAAAGTTGTCCGAGGCGCCGGCAAAAGGCTGACGGCGCCAGGCCGTCGCGGACAGGGCCTCGATCACGAGGGCCGTATCAACGACTCCGCCTCGGATTCACGGCCGGACAGTCGCCCGGCCTGCCGGATCTGATCGGACGTCATGGACGGCGCCAGCCTGATCGCCTCATGAATTCCGTCGCCGTTGCCCCGGTCGAGCATGGCGAGAAACCATCTCACCGCCTGCACGGGATCGGCCTCGCAGCCGACGCCGTCACGGTATCTGCGGGCCGCCGCGAACATCGCAGGAGCATGCCCCGACTCAGCGGCCTTGACATACCAGCCGAGGGACTCCTGGTCTTCTCCTTTCCTGGCCAATTGGTCACCGAGGACGGCACAGGCCTCCGGAATCCGCAGATCGGCCGCAACCTGCAGCCAGCGCGAGAAATCCCGGAAATTGCGTGGGCCACCGACACCCTGATGATAATTGACTGAAAGATTGAAGGCGGCATAACCGTCCCCAGCGTCGGCCGCCGCCCGGAACAGGGCATTGGCTCGGGCCGGGTCACGCCCCACACCCAGACCGTTGGTCAGCATGAACGCCAACTCGCGCATTCCCTCCACAACGCCCGCGTCCGCAGCCTCGCCGAAAAGGCGCGCGGCGCGACTCAGATCGCCTTTCCGATCGAGCAGAATGGCGGCGAGCAGCGCCTTCGCATCGACGTCCCCTTGAGCCACAGCCGATTCAAGACCCGGAACGAGCGCAGCGATCCTGTCCCGCACGCCTGCCGCTCCACGGCGCTTGGCATGGAAGTACCAGTTTCCGGCGCCGACCAGGTCACCCCGAGCATCGGCATCCTCTGCCCGCCTGATCAACTCCGCCACAGAGACACCGGCCGGAAAAAGATGCCAATCCAATACACTCTCGCCCATATGCGCCTCCAGAACCAAAAGATCCGTGCGTGATTCTACTGCATCACCTCAGATGAGCCGATTTCACCAGGACGGATAGTCGAAGGAATGCCAACCACCATCCGGCAGGAATACATGGATCGCTGTCGGATCGGAAACGAAAATCGGAACTCCAAGCTGCCGGGATCGGCTCTGGAACCAGGATATGCAGTCATCGCACATTTCTCGGCTGACCGATATCGCATACCCCGGATTCAGGACGGAAGCCTGCTTCTCCGCGTGCGAGAGGTAATACGCGCCGGCTCCACCGGAATTGTCCATGAAGGGATGCGGAGTGCGCGCGATGGGCAGAGCGTCGTATGGCGATCGGGAAGATCGAGACCGGTGACAAGGTCGAGTCCGCCGACGCGAAGACCGGCCGCGCTGCTTCGGCAAGCTGCTCACCACGCTGCGGCTGCACCGCGTGCTGACACCGGTGGGGAGCGACGCGCCTGCGCGAGACGCCGTCGGCCATGTCAGCGGCGCCTGGACGCAGCCCGACGGCACCCGCGTCAGGGGCGTGGTCGCCACTCTCCAAGCCGGCTAGGGGGTGTCTTCGAGGTCCTGCGCCGGCCTCCCGCCAGCTCATTGATCACAACCGGGTGTCGCTCGGAACGCCCCGTGCTCCTCCCGCGTCCCACCTGACGTCGGCTCACGCGGGCCGGCGGAGCCTGGGGGGCACGCACACATGCGGATTCGGATCGGCCGGCGGCGCACTCGTAACGGCGTCCTCGCCGTGGCACTGGCCCTGGTCGCGCTGGCCGGCGTGGCAGGCTGCGGCGGCGGCAGCAAGAAGCCGCACAAGGGCCAGGCGGCGAAGCAGTTCAAGTGGGACGTGAACGACACCGCGGCGATGCGCAAGCTGCCCTCCGACGTCGTCAGCGCCCTCTACGCCCTCAACACGAACGCCACCGGCATCGCCTACGGCTCCGACGGGCGGCTGCGCGTCATGGCCGCCTACCTGCTGCGGTTCGACGCCGACCACGCGATACACGCCACCGACGTCAGCGGAGGCAAGTCGGTGGACTGGGAGAACCACGGCCTGGTCGCCGAGCCTGGTGGGACCTTCCTCACCGCCCGCGGCACCGACGTCCTGCGGTGGCGGCCCGACGGCACGTCCCAGGTGGTGGCCGCCTTCGCGGCGGAAGACCGCAAGGTGGGCACCCCGGAGCCGGCCTCCGCGCCGGTCGGTTCCGTCCACGCCACCTACAACGCCCCGTGGCTCGCGGGCGTCCGTCCCGACGGCTCCCTCGTCCTCGTCGACACCGACGTGCTGTGGTCCCTCAAGGACGGCCGGCTGACCCGCCTCCTCCAACTGCCCGCCACGGGCGCCAAGGAGGTCGCCAACACGCTGATGGAGGCCGGCGCCGTGAACCGGTCGGGCACGGTATGGACGGCGTCCGGCCCCCTCCACGCCCAGACACTCGCCGGCCTGCGCACCATCGCCCCCGACGGCACCGTCAGCCGTCCGGCACTGCCCGCGAGAGCCGAGGGCGTGTCCGAGAAGCTGACCTCACTGCAGGTGGGTTGGCTCACCGACGACGGCGCCGACGGCGTCTACGCCCACGTCTACAGCCGTAGCAGCGAGTACGTCCTCCATGTGCGCCCCGGCAGCGTACGAGCCGTCGCCAAGGCCACCCCGTCCTCGAACCGCTGCACGATGCCCGACCACCCGGTGGACGCCATGTCGATGTCGTGCACGATCCCCGCGGAGCTCACCTACCACGCAGGTCACCTGGTAGCGGCGGGCGGCACGGACTACGTACTGACCCTGCCCCTCGCCTAGAGCTGATCGGGGTTCGGATCATGTGGTTGAAGGTCCTCGCCGCAACCACATGATCCGAGGCTGAACCGGTCCTAGTCCTCCGGCGGGAAGACCGGCTCCCCGCTGCCCAGCAAGGTGATCGCGATCGCCTCGACGGGGCAGTTCTCCGCGGCGTCCAGGATGCGTTCGTTGGCGTCGGTCTCCGGCTCCACGGGGTGGGACTGCATGGCGGAGTCGAGGCGGAAGGCGCCCTCGGCGCGGTGGGTGCACTGGGCCGAGCCGATGCAGAGGGAGCGGTCGACCTCGACGTGCCAGCGGTCGCCCATGCCGGTCATCCCTCCCAGCCGGCCGGGAGATGGATCATCTTGTGTTCGAGGTACTCGCCGTATCCCTCGGGCCCGAACTCCCGCCCCAGACCTGAGTTCTTGTAGCCGCCGAAGGGGCCGAGCATGTCCAGGCTGAAGGTGTTCACCGAGTACGTGCCGGTTCGGACCTGCCGCGCCACGTCGATGCCGTGGGCGACGTCCGCCGTCCACACGCTGCCGCTCAGCCCGTAGTCGGAGTCGTTCGCGATCTTCACGGCCTCGGACTCGTCGCCGTAGGGGAGAAGGCAGATGACGGGGCCGAAGATCTCCTCGCGGGCGATCCGCATCGAGTTGTCGACGCTCCCGAAGAGCGTCGGCTCGACGTACCAGCCGCGTTCCAGGCCCGGCGGACGACCGCCGCCGGTGAGGATCTTGGCGCCCTCCTCCTGGCCGATGCGGATGTAGTCGAGGTTGCGCTGCTGCTGCCGCTTGGCGACCAGCGGGCCGACCTGGGTCGCGGTGTCCAGCGGGTCGCCGACCACGAGCGCACCCGCGGCGGCGGCGAAGGCCTCGGCGAACTCGTCGTAGCGCGAGCGCGGTACGAGGATGCGGGTCTGGGCCACGCACGCCTGCCCGTTGTTCATCCACGCGGCCGGGACGACTCCCGCGACGGTGGACTCCACGTCCGCGTCCGGCAGCACGACCGCCGCCGACTTGCCGCCCAACTCCAGTGTCACGCGCGTGAGATGGCGGGAAGCGACCTCCATCACGCGCTTGCCCGCCGCCACCGAACCGGTGAAGGAGACCTTGTCGACGCCCGGGTGCCCGACGAGGTACTCGCTCACCTCGCGGTCGGCGGGCAGGACGGACAGCACGCCCTCCGGCAGCCCGGCCTCGCGCGCGATCTCCGCGAGGATGTAGGCGTCCAGCGGCGACTCGGGCGACGGCTTGAGGATCGCCGTGCAGCCGGTCAGCAGCGCGGGCGCGAGCTTGGCGGCGGCCACGAACTGCGGGACGTTCCACGGCACGACGGCCGCCACGACCCCGATCGGTTCGCGGCGCACCAGGATCTTGCCCAGCACGCCGTCGCGGGTCTCCTCGTAGGTGTAATTGCGGGCGACGGTGATCGCCGCGTCCCACACCATCATCGCGCCGAGGGCCTGGGCGAGGACGCTCCAGGAGTAGGGCGAGCCGTTCTCGGAGGAGATGACGCGGGCGATCTCCTCGTGCCGTACGGCGATCGCGTCCTTGATCCGGGTGACGACCTCGATGCGCTCCTCCAGCGACATCCGCGGCCAGGGCCCCTCGTCGAAGGCGCGGCGCGCTGCCTCGACCGCCCGGTCCACGTCCGCCGGCGAGGCGTGCGGCACCCGTCCGATGACCTCCTCGGTGTGCGGGGAGATCACCTCGATGACGTCCTTGCCGAGGGGATCGGTCAACTCCCCGCCGATGAACAGCTGTCCGTGTTCCACGAGCTCGGTCATGACCGACTGCCTCCCCGGAGCTGGCTCTGACGGTTCATCAGATACGGGAACTGATACCAGTTCCCCCCGGAGGAGTCCACAGAGGAGGAGTCGCAGAGGAGGAGTCCGCAGCGCAGCGAAAGGTGACTTGGGCTCCCATTGGAACTGGTTCTAGTTATAGTGACGGGAACGCGGCGACAGGGGAACCCATGGCACAGGTCACCGACCACGGCGGAGGCGTACGGTCCGTCCAGGTACCCATCCCGGACAACCCCCTCGGGCACACGCTCGTGTACGTCGTCGACACCGACCGCGGCCCGGTCCTCATCGACACCGGATGGGACGACCCCGACTCCTGGCAGACCCTCGCGGACGGACTGGCCGCCTGCGGCACCTCCACCGGCGAGATCCACGGCGTGGTGATCACCCACCACCACCCCGACCACCACGGCCTGTCCGGCAAGGTGCGCGAGGCGTCCGGCGCCTGGATCGCCATGCACGCCGCGGACACCGCGATCGTGCGGCGCACCCGCGACACCAGGCCCGGCCGCTGGCTCTCCTACATGGCCGCCAAACTCACCGCCGCCGGCGCCCCCGAGAAGCACGTGGCACCCCTGCGCGACGCCGCTCCCCGCCCCACCCTTCCGGGCCTCTCCCCCGCCCTGCCCGACCGCGAGATCGTCCCCGGCGAACTCCTCGACCTCCCCGGCAGGCGGCTGCGCGCGATCTGGACCCCGGGCCACACACCCGGCCACGTCTGCCTGCACCTGGAGGAGGAGCATCCCGCCCGGACGCCGGGCCAACCCGGCCGCCGCGGGCGCCTGTTCTCCGGCGACCACCTGCTCCCCGAGATCACCCCCCACATCGGCCTGTACGAGGACCCCGACGACGCCACCGTCACCGACCCCCTCGGCGACTACCTCGACTCCCTCGAACGCGTCGGCCGGCTCGCCCCCGCCGAGGTACTCCCCGCCCACCAGTACGTCTTCTCCGACGCGGCCGCCCGCGTACGGGAGTTGCTCGACCACCACGAGGAACGGCTCACCGGGCTCCAGGCCCTGCTGGTCGAACCGCTCACGCCCTGGCAGCTCGCCGAGCGCATGGAGTGGAACCGCCCCTGGGCCCAAATCCCCTACGGATCACGGAACATCGCCGTCTCGGAGGCCGAGGCGCACCTGCGGCGGCTGGTGAAGCTGGGGCGGGCGGAGGCGGTGGCGGGCAGTGATCCGGTGGCGTACCTGGCCGTCGGCAACGTATGAATGCGTACTCATGGAGCCCTTGGAGCGACTGCTCGCCGAACGTGCCTGTGAACGCCTGATCCTCGACTTCGTCCACCGCCTCGATCTGGACGAACCGGCGTCCGTGGCCGAGCTGTTCACCGAGGACGGGGCGTGGGAGTGGCCGGCTCCGGGGGACGGGCGGCGCGTCGAGGGCCGGGACGCGCTGCGCAGGTACTTCGGATCCCGTCCCGCCGACCGTCTCTCCCGCCGCATGATGTCCAACGTCCTGGTGACGGTGACCTCCGCGGACACGGCCTCGGCGACCTCGTACTTCACCACGTACCGCGTCGACGGTCACAGCGGCGGCATGCTGCCGGCCGGGCCGCCGTTCCAGGTCGGCCACTACGAGGACACCTTCCGCCGTGGCCACGACGGCAGTTGGCTGCTCGCCGGCCGCACCTTGGTCCTGCCCTTCGGCGGCGGCCCCGTGCGTGTGCAGACGGATGCGGCCCCCTTCATCCCCTTCCCCGACGGCACCGAACCTCCGCTCTCCCAGGGGGTGCGCAGCGGCCCTTACCTCTTCACCTCCGGGCAGGGCCCGCTGGATCCGGCCACCGGTGACATGCCGGCCGACTTCGCCGCGCAGACGCAGCAGGTCCTCACCAACGTCGAGGCCGTCGTCGCGGCGGCCGGCGGAGACCGGCACTCGATCGTCCGCTGCACCTGCTACCTGGCCGACCGCGCCCACTTCGGCGACTTCAACCGCGTCTACCGCGACTTCTTCGCCGACTCCACACCGCTGCCCGCCCGTACGACGGTGGTGGTGCGGCCGGTGCGCGAAGGGGTGCTGGTGGAGGTGGACGCGGTGGCCGTGGTGGGGTGAGCGGCACGGTCCGCCCAGGTGCCGATGGCACGGGTCACGGCCAGTACGACCTGATCAACTCCTCGGCCTCCCCGAGGAGTTCGACCTCCCGGCGACTCATCATCACGTCGGCCGCACGGCGGCGCCGGGCCTTTGTCAGCCCGTCTTCGGTGAGGTGGGAGGGATCGGCCAGGAGCACGTCCAGCAGTTCGCGCGCGGGAGCGGCGATCGGCTCGTCGCCGACGGCGACCTGCGCGAGGATGACGGCGGACATGCCCCAGTCCAGACCGGGGTCGCCCTCCTCGGTGTTGCTCCAGTCGATCACGCGCGGCCCGTCGGGCGTGAGCATCACGTTCTCCGGGTGCAGGTCCAGATGCAGGATGCGGCGATCGGCCGACCGGCGACCGGGAATGCCGTGCAACTGCCGCAGCAGCCCGCCGAGTACCTCCCCGGCCTCGGCCGCACCGATGAGCCCTGCGCCGTAGGCCTCCAGCATCGTCGGCCCGTGCAACCGCTCCATCACCAGCTCCGTCGGCGTCGACTCGGCGAGCCGGACGCGGGGCACGGGATAGCCGTACGCGCGCACATGCTCCATCACTGCCCCCTCGGCGAGCGCGTCGCCCCACCCCTCCCGGTTCCGCCGCAGCACCCATGTTCCGTCGATCTCGTACACGTCGTTGACGCGCCCCGAGCCGAGCAGTCTCCCCGTGATCCCCATGGGCTGAAAACTACCTACGTGACCCGGCCGGGGCGATGGGTCAGGCGTCGCCGGTCAGGGCGTGGTCGAGGCCCTCGTCGTACGACATCGCCGTGCCCTCCCCGTACGCCTGCTCGTAGGCCTCGTCGCCGAGGCGGGCGCGCAGGGTGCGTTCGCGGGCGCGGCGGGCGTCGATCTGCTGGGGGGAGTCCATCTGGGCGCGCCCGAGGAGTTCCCAGATGCGCTCGCTGACGCCCTGGACGCGGGCGGCGAACCGGCCGTCGCCGCCCGTCGCCTCCGCCTGGGCCAGGATGTCGAGGGTGAAGGCCAGGCCGAGCGTGTTGTGCAGCGACCGGTGCCCGGCCAGCGCGTCGCGGCAGTTGCGCCGTGCCGCGTCCGTGTCGCCGCGGGCGACGTCCAGTTGGGCGAGGATCGCGTCGATGAAGGACCGCGACCAGCGTTCACCGCACCGCACACTGCTCGCCCTCGTCGCCCGGGCCGCCTCGCGTGCCTTGTCGTGGTCGCCGCTGTACAGGTGGCTGTAGGTCACTCCCAGGCTGTTCATCACGAGGGCGGATCCCCGCCAGTCCGTCCCGATGAGCACCTGCGGGTTCGGCGCCAGGGCGTCGACCGCCTCGGACAGCCGGCCGACGAGGGCGAGATACCCGCCGGTGAGGTAGGCGGAGGCCCGGATCAGGGCGGGGTCGCCGAGTTCGCGCGCCACGTCGGCGCACCGCACACCCCAGCCGTGCACCCTTTCGAGGTCGCCCTGGTTCATCGCCACGGCCCCGCGCGACCACAGCGCCAGCACGAGGTCCGGCCCCGGCGCGTGCTCCTCGGCGAGCACCCGGTCCAGACACAACTGGGCGTCCCGCGGCATCCCGCAGTTGCGCCACAGGAAGCCGACGCTGCCCGCCGTCTCCAGCGCGACCGGGCTGCCCGGCGCGGCCAGGGCGCAGTCCACCGCGGCCCGCAGGTTGGCGTGTTCGGCGACGACCCGGTCGCACCAGGCCACCTGCCGGCTCGTGTTCCAGTCGGCGCACGCCTCGCGGGCGAAGCGCCGGTAGTGGTCGCGGTGGCGCAGCCGTAGCGCCTCCTCCTCGCCCAGCTCACGCAGCCAGCCGGCGCCGTACTCGCGGATGGTGTCCAGGAGCCGGAAGCGGTCCGGGTCGACCGGGTCGCGCAGCACGATCGACTGCTGCACCAGCCGCAGCAGCAGGCCCCGGACCTGGTCGCCGACCAGCGGACCGCCCCCGCACACCCAGGTGGCGGCGGCGCCGGTGAACGTACCGGCGAAGACCGACAGCCTCGCCCACAGCAGCCGCTCCAGCGGCGCGCACAGCTCGTGGCTCCAGCCGATGGTGGTGCGCAGGGTCCAGTGCCGCGGCGGCCCTTCGCCCTCGCACTCCTCCGTCTCGAGGACCTCGAAGCGGGAGCGCAGGCGGTCGGTGAGGAGTGCGTGGAGCGCACCCAGGCTGTGGGTGGCCAGCCGGGCGGCGGCGAGTTCGAGCGCGAGCGGGATGCCGTCGACGGCACGGCAGATGTCGCCCACCTCACGGCGGGTCCGCTCGTCGAGCTCGAAGCAGGCGTCGACGCGCGCCGCCCGCTGCGTGAACAGCGTCTCGGCGTCCGCCTGTTGATCATCCTCCGGGTCGCCGACGGGCAGCGGGTCGACCGCGAGCACCCGTTCGCCCGGCAGCCCGAGCCGTTCGCGGCTGGTGGCGAGGACGCGCAGCCCCGGCGCGGCGATCAGCAGATCGGCGACGAGGTCCGCGCAGTCCGCCAGCAGGTGCTCGCAGGAGTCGAGGACGAGCAGCAGCTGCTTGTCCTGGGCCCATGCGCACAGCGCGTCCGTCACCGGGCCGGTCGACTGGTCGGCGAGCCGCAGCGCCTCCATCACGGCGAGCGGCACCTGCCCCCGGGCGCGCAGCGCGGACAGCTCCACCAGCCACACCCCGTCGGCGTACGCCTTGGACGCCCGCTCGGCCGCCCGCAGCGCGAGCCGCGTCTTACCGACGCCGCCGACCCCGAGGAGGGTCAGCAGACGCCCGTTTCCGCCCGGTCCCAACTCGTCTTCCAGGCAGTCGAGTTCGCCCAGTCTTCCGACGAACAGACGGGCGTCGGCGGGCAGGTTCCCGGGCCTGTGCACCACGTTCTTCCGAGACACGCGCACCAGTGTCGCCGCCTCGGACGAACCCCTGCACCACATGGCCAAGCACGACAGAAAGATCACGGGAATTGGACAGTTCGCGGCATATTCCGATGAGTTGCGCTCAAGTCCATGTCGGCGCGCGACGTAAGGGAGATATTCGGACATCGTCGTGCGGGGGCAGCAGAGAGGGTGGCAAGGGCAACGCCGATGAATGCCATGCACACACTTCCGATCGCACCCATCCTGATCGGAGCGCTTCTCACCTGCGTCTGGCTGAACGTCAGGCACACCCTGCTCGCCCTGGAGGCGGCACTCGCCCAGGCCCGCGAAGTGGCCCGCAGCACCCAGCACCTGATCCTGCGCCCCCTCTCCCGAGACCTGGCCGGCACCCACGTGTGCACCCGCTACCACTGCGCCGGCGCCGAGTCGGCCATCGGCGGCGACCTGTACGACGTCGCGGTGACGCCGTACGGCCTCAGGATCCTGGTCGGTGACGTCCGCGGCCACGGCATGGAGGCCCTGCGGCTGACCGCGGCGACGATCGCGGCCTTCCGCGAACTGGCCTACACCGCACCCGATCTGCCCACCCTCGTCACCCACCTCGACAAGCGGCTCGCCCCGGAGCTCGACGCCGAGGACTTCGTCACCGCGGTGCTCGCCGAGTTCGCACCCGGCGAGGTCCGCCTGGTCAACTGCGGCCACCCCGCCCCGCTGCGCGCCGGACAGCGCGTGGAACTGCTCGAACCCCACGCTGCGGCAACGCCGTTGGGACTGCACCCCGACCCGCGCCAGCACCGCTTCCACCTCCAGCCCGGCGACCGGCTGCTCCTCTACACCGACGGCCTCACCGACGCCCGCTCCCCCGACGGCACCCCCTTCCCGCTCCTGCCCGAGGCCACCGGCGCCCTGCGCGAGCCGCTGCCCGACGACGCGCTCGACTCCCTCTACGACCGGGTCGTCGCCCACGCCGGCGTCCGCCGCACCGACGACCTCGCCCTGGTCCTGTGCCAGCCGGCCGAGACACCGGCACGGATCATGAGCGCGACCCGCCGGACGATCTGAGCCCGCCAGGCCGGCCGGACACAGGGCCGACCTGATGCGCCGCCCTGTCCACAGGCGGCTCTCAGCCCATTTCTACGGGCCGGTAGAGTGGCCAGGTCGTATCACACCCGTACGGGGGGAAGCCGGTGCAATTCCGGCGCTGACCCGCAACCGTGAACCGCCCCGCCCAGGGCGGCCAGCCGGACTGCTCCGTACGGTCGTGACCGGCTCACCAGTGCCGGCAGCCCGCCGGCGCACCGCACCGTCGAGGCATACGGAGCCGAGCCGCCCGGGGTGTCCCCGTGCTGCCCGCTCCAGCAGGAGAGGCACCCGCCGATCATGAACGTCTTCCGCCGCAGCGCAGCGGCCCTGGCAGCCGCAGCCGTGATCGGCGCGGCCGCGCCCGCCGTCGCCGCGACCCCCTCGCCGTCCCCGTCCGCCGCACTGCCCGCCGGCTTGTACGGCACCTCCGACCCCAAGTACGACGGCGTCTGGCGCCAGTCACTGGCCCTGCTCGCGCAGGACGAGGCCGGCGTGAAGCCGGCGGCGCAGGCCGTGGACTGGCTGGTCGGGCAGCAGTGCGCGAACGGGTCGTTCGCGCCGTTCCGCGCGGACGCCGCCAAGGCCTGCGACGCCAAGGTCATGGCCGACACCAACAACACGGCCGCCGCCGTCCAGGCCCTCGCCGCGCTCGGCGGCTACGACGCCGCCCGCGGCAAGGCGGTCACCTGGCTCAAGTCCGTACAGAACAAGGACGGTGGCTGGGGCTACACGGCGGGCGGGCCGAGCGACGCCAACTCGACCGCCGTCGTCATCGGCGCGCTCAACGCCGCCGGGGAGAAGCCCGCGCAGGTCGCCAAGGGCGGCAAGTCCCCCTACGACGCCCTGCTGACGTTCGCCCTGCCCTGCGACGGCAAGGACGCGGGCGCCGACGCGGGCGCCTTCGCCTTCCAGCCGGACAAGAAGGGCAAGCTCGCCGCCAACCCGGACGCGACCGCGGCGGCCGTCGTGGGCGCGCTCGGCAAGGGCCTGACCGGCGCGGCCGCGAAGCCGACCGGCACCGCCGCGACGTGCAAGGACGCGAGCTCCCCGGAGCAGGCCGCGCAGAACGGCGCCGCCTACCTCACCAAGGCCCTGGCCAAGGACCACCACCTGACCACGGCCCTGCCCGGCGCCAAGCCCCAGCCCGACTACGGCAACACCGCCGACGCGGTCCTCGCCCTCACGACCGCCGGCCAGGGCGACCAGGCGGCCGGCGCCGTGCGCTGGCTGGAGGCGAACGCCGGGCCGTGGGCCGAGCAGGCCGGACCGGCGGCGTACGCGGAACTGATCCTCGCCGCGAAGGCCTACGGCGCAAACGTGCACGACTTCGGCGGCCAGGACCTGGTGCGGCTCCTCAACGCGACCGGCCCGAAGCCGGCCGCCACCGCCACCACTTCGGCCAAGGCCGCGGACAAGACCTCCGACAAGAAGGACGACTCGGGCTCCGGTTCCGGCTTCGGCGTCTGGTGGATCGTCGCCGTCTTCCTCGTCGCCGGCATCGGCATCGGCTTCCTGCTCAGCGCCCGCAACAAGAGGTGACAGCCGTGATCCGCCGCTGTGCCGTCCTGCTCGCCACGCTGCTGCTGGCCCTGACCGCCACCGGCCAGGCCCACGCCACCGGCTACCGCTACTGGTCCTTCTGGGACCACGCCGCCGGTCGGTGGACCTACGCCACCCAGGGCCCCGCCACCGCCCGCCCCTCCGACGGCGACGTCCAGGGCTTCCGCTTCTCGGTGAGCGAGGACTCGGGCGACGCGTCGAAGCCGCGCGGGACGACGTCGTTCTCGGCGATCTGCGCGCGGACTCCGGCGAAAGAGGGCACCAAGCGCGTGGCGCTCGTCCTCGACTTCGGCACAGCGGCGGACGCCCCGTCCGGCGAGACCCCGCCGGCGGGGCGCACGGCCTGCGCACGGGTGCCCGCCGACGCCACGACGGCCGACGCCCTGGCCTCGGTGGCCAAGCCGCTGCGCTACGACACCAACGCCCTGCTGTGCGCGATCGCCGGATATCCGCGGACGGGCTGCGGCGAGCAGGTCAGCGGCGGCAAGAAGGCGACGGCCGCGCCCGGCGAGACGGGCAAGGCCGACAAGGCGAACAAGGCCGGAGAGGCGCCGAAGAGCGACAGCGGCCCGTCCGTGGGCCTGTTCGCGGGCGCGGGCGCGGTCGCCCTGCTGGGTGCGGCGGCAGTGTGGCAGGCACGGCGACGCAGGCATGGCTAGCCGGCCCACGCTGCACCCCGGTGCCTGGTGGCTGTGGTCGCTCGGCCTCGGCACCGCGGCCACCCGCACCACCAACCCGCTCGTCCTCGCGCTGCTCATAGCCACGTCCGCCTACGTCGTGGTCACCTGCCGCCCCCGCGCCCCCTGGGCCCGTTCCTACTCGGTGTTCCTCAAGCTCGCCCTCGCCGTCCTCGTCATCCGCCTGTTCTTCGCGGTGGCCCTCGGCTCCCCCATCCCCGGCACGCACGTGCTTCTCACCCTCCCCGAAGTCCCCCTCCCGCACTGGGCGCAGGGCATCCGCCTGGGCGGACAGGTCACCGCCGAATCACTCGTCTTCGCCCTCTACGACGGCCTGAAGCTGGCCACGCTCCTCATCTGCGTCGGCGCCGCGAACTCCCTCGCCAACCCCTCCCGTCTGCTGAAGTCCCTGCCGGGCGCGCTGTACGAGATGGGCGTCGCGGTCGTCGTCGCCCTCACCTTCGCGCCGAACCTCATCGCCGACGTCCAGCGGCTGCGCGCCGCCCGCCGGCTGCGCGGCCGTCCCGACAGCGGCGTCCGCGGCCTGCTGCACGTCGGACTGCCGGTCCTGGAGGGCGCGTTGGAGCGCTCCGTCGCCCTGGCCGCCGCGATGGACGCGCGCGGCTACGGCCGCACCGCCGACGTCCCGCCCGCCGTACGCCGCACCACCGCCGCCCTCACCCTCGGCGGCCTGCTCGGCGTCTGCGCGGGAACGTACGGCCTGCTCACCGCCGAAGGCGGCACCTACGGCCTGCCCCTGCTGCTCGCCGGGGTCGCCGCGGCCCTGGCCGGCCTGCGCCTGGGCGGCCGCCGCAGCCTGCGCACGCGCTACCGCCCGGACCGCTGGGACGCCCGCGCCTGGCTGGTCGCCGGCTCCGGCGCCGCGGTCGCCGCGCTGCTCACGCTCGCCGCCGCTGACGACCCGGCGCTGCACCCGGGCGTCGTCCCGCTCGTCGCCCCCGCCCTCCCGCTGTGGCCGGCCGCGGCCGTCCTCCTCGGCCTGCTCCCCGCCTTCATCGCCCCCAAGGAGCCGTCGTGATCCGCTTCGAGGATGTCTGCGTGACGTACGACGGCATGGCCGAACCCACCGTGCGCGGCGTCGACTTCGAGGTTCCGGAAGGCGAACTGGTGCTCCTGGTCGGCCCGTCGGGGGTCGGCAAGTCCACGGTTCTCGGCACGGTCAGCGGCCTGGTCCCGCACTTCACGGGCGGCACCCTGCGCGGCCGCGTCACGGTCGCGGGCCGCGACACCCGCACCCACAAGCCGCGCGAACTCGCCGACGTGGTGGGCACGGTGGGCCAGGACCCGCTCTCCCACTTCGTGACGGACACGGTCGAGGACGAACTCGCTTACGGCATGGAGTCGTTGGGCCTCGCCGCCGACGTGATGCGCCGCCGCGTGGAGGAAACCCTCGACCTCCTGGGCCTGACCGACCTCCGCAACCGCTCCATCTCCACCCTCTCCGGCGGCCAGCAGCAGCGCGTCGCGATCGGCTCGGTCCTCACCCCGCACCCCAAGGTCCTGGTCCTGGACGAACCGACGTCCGCCCTGGACCCGGCGGCCGCGGAAGAAGTCCTGGCCGTCCTCCAGCGCCTGGTCCACGACCTGGGCACGACGGTCCTGATGGCCGAACACCGCCTGGAACGGGTCATCCAGTACGCGGACCAGGTCGCCCTGATGCCCTCCCCCGGCGCGCCGCCCCAACTCGGCGCCCCGGCCGAGATGATGGCCGTGTCACCGGTGTATCCCCCGGTGGTGGCCCTGGGCCGCCTGGCCGAGTGGTCCCCGCTGCCGCTGACGGTGCGCGACGCACGGCGCCGGGCCGGCGCCTTCCGCGATGGCCTCTCCGGGCTCACCGCGGCGCCTCATGAACCTCCCGCCGTGGCGCACCGCCCCACCCCCGCTCCCTCCTCTCGCCGCTTCCGCCGGAAGAACCCGGTGAGTCCGGCTCCGACGTTCGTGGCGGAGGTCCGCTCCCTCTCCGTCCGCCGTTCCCCCGTACAGGCCCTGCGCGACGTGAATCTGACCGTCACCCCCGGCGAGACCATCGCCCTCATGGGCCGCAACGGTGCCGGCAAATCCACCCTGCTCAACACCCTCGTGGGCCTGGTCGCCCCCACCACCGGCGAGGTCCTGACCACCGGCGTCATCCCCCACCGCACGGCCCCCAAGGACCTCGTGCGCCGAGTGGGCCTCGTCCCCCAGGAACCCCGCGACCTCCTCTACGCGGACACGGTCGCAGCCGAGTGCGCCGCCGCCGACCGCGACGCCCAGACAGATCCCGGCACCTGCCGCGCCCTGGTGACGAAGCTGCTCCCCGGCATCCCCGACGACACCCACCCCCGCGACCTCTCCGAGGGCCAGCGCCTGACCCTCGCGCTCGCGGTCGTCCTCACCGCGAGCCCGCCCCTGCTCCTCCTGGACGAGCCGACCCGCGGCCTGGACTACGCGGCCAAGGCCCGCCTCGTCACCCTGCTCCGCGCCCTCGCCGCGGAGGGCCACGCGATCATCCTGGCCACGCACGACGTGGAACTGGCCGCCGAGCTGGCCCACCGGGTGGTGCTGCTCGCCGAGGGCGAGGTGATCGCCGACGGCCCCACCGCCGAGGTCGTCGTCTCCTCCCCCTCCTTCGCCCCGCAGGTCACCAAGATCCTGGCCCCGCAGGAGTGGCTCACGGTCGCGCAGGTACGGGAGGCACTGGGATGACCGCGCCGGCCGAAGAAGCCACCCGCACCACAGCGGCACCCACCCGGGCCAAGGCCATCCGCCTGGGCCCCCGTTCCGTCGCCGCCCTCGCCCTGGTCAGCGTCATCGGCGTCGCCGCCTTCGGCTGGCCCTTCCTCGCCCCGCCCAGCTCCGCGCTCAACGCCCACGCCCAGGACGCCCCCTGGCTCTTCGCCGGTCTGCTGGTCCTGCTGGTCGCCGTCGTGGCCGCGACGATCTCCGAGTCCGGGCTCGGCCCGAAGGCCGTGGCCATGCTCGGCGTGCTCGCGGCGACCGGTGCCGCCCTGCGCCCGATCGGCGCGGGCACCGCCGGTATCGAGCCGATGTTCTTCCTGATGGTGCTGAGCGGCCGGGTCCTGGGCCCGGGCTTCGGCTTCACCCTGGGCTCGCTCACGATGTTCGCGTCGGCGCTGCTGACGGGCGGGGTCGGCCCGTGGATGCCGTTCCAGATGCTGGCGATGGGCTGGTTCACCATGGGCGCGGGCCTGCTGCCGGGCCCGGACCGGTTGCGCGGCCGCGGTGAGATCGGCCTGCTCGCCGGCTACGGCTTCCTGGCCGCGTTCGCCTACGGCACGATCATGAACCTGGCCGGCTGGCCCTTCATGGGCGCGCTGGCCTCCGGCATCGCCTTCGACCCGCATGCCGCCGTCTCCGCCAACCTGGCCCGTTTCGTCGCGTACTGCACGGCCACCTCGCTGGGCTGGGACATGGGCCGGGCCCTCGTCACGGTGGTGCTGACGCTCGCGCTCGGCCCGGCCGTACTCAAGGCACTACGCAGAGCCACCCGCCGTGCCGCCTTCGAGACCGCGGTCACATTCGACCCCCGTTGAGCGGTGAAGCACCCCACATGACTCACGTCACTCACTAATCCCCCTAGTAGTGCATTTCGGACGCCATGTTCACGCCAAAACAGCGTCCGACCTGCGCTTTGAGAGCCAGATCACACGAACCCCACCGATCCCAGATGCGACCACAACTAGTAAAAGGGGGCATTGCGGACGCCTTCCGAGCCTGTTTCTCTGGACGACGTCGCACGGCGCCGACGTACCCCCCGGGGTCTCGGCGTCAACGTATGCCCCGGCTTGCGAGCGGCTCCCTGTCCCCGAAGAAAAGGTTCCTCGTGACTGTCTCCCGCATCGCCCGCCACCTCACGAACCCGAAGAAGGCCCTCGCCTCCGCCGCCGTGGCCGCCGCCACCGCCGGCATGGTGCTGACCGCGGCTCCCGCCCACGCCGCGACCGCCAACTCCGTCACCGAGGCCAGGTCGATCGCGCACAAGATGATCCCGAGCGCCGCCCAGTACAACGCCTTCAGCAAGATCGTCGAGCGGGAGAGCGGCTGGAACGTCACCGCGACCAACTCCTCCTCCGGCGCCTACGGCCTGGTCCAGGCCCTGCCCGGCTCGAAGATGGCCTCCGCCGGTCCGGACTGGAAGACCAACGCCAAGACCCAGATCAAGTGGGGCCTTGACTACATGAACTCCCGCTACGGCAGCCCCACCGGCGCCTGGTCCTTCTGGCAGACCCACGGCTGGTACTGATCAGCCCACACGGTCGAAGAACCGCACCACCTGCGGTGCCGACACCGCCAGCGAACCGAAGTGGTCCACGTCCCCCTGGTCCACCAAGCGCACCCTCGCCCCGAACCGGGCGAGGGTGCGCTCGCATGTCCGGGCGTTGCCGATGGGCACGTCGGTGTCGCCGTCGCCCGCGTACAACCGCACCGGCACGTCCGGCTTCCAGTCGCAGGTGTGGTCGGCCGCGCCCATCGCGGCCAGCAGCCACCCCGCCGGGTGCCGCAGACGCACGTAGAAGGTGGGCGTGAGCAGTTTCCGCACCGTCGGGGCGAGGCCCTCGACCACCTCCCCCTGCTCGTGGCCGCCGTCCAGGAGGCGCTCGACGCGGCTCGCGTACGGGGCGCGGAAGGCCTCGGCCGGGTCGCCGTAGAAGTGGTGGAGCCTGTTCTGCGCGACCAGCCAGTACGAGATGTAGAGGACGCCGCTGGTGTCGTTGACGCGGCCGTCGAAGAGGGCCGGCACCTCCTGGCCCTGAAGGTCGTACGGTCCGCTGATCGGTGCCAGGGCCTTGAGGCGGAAGTGCCGGTCGGCGCCTGACTGCAGCGCCTTCCCCAGCGCCATCGCGACCTGGCCGCCCTGGGAGAACCCGGTGGCGTAGACGTCGCCGGTGACCGGGCGGCCGAGCCTGGCCGCGGCCGTGCGGGCGGCGCGCAGCATGTCGAGGGAGGCGGTGACGGAGGAGCGGGTGTCCATGTACGGGTGCGGGCCCGGCCCCTCGCCCAGGCCCAGGTAGTCGGGCGCGGCGACCGCCCGCCCGGCCGAGGCGTTCAGATACGACGGCACCCGCCCGGTGTCCTCGCTCGCGGACGGCGCGTAGCCGCGCGTGACCATCGTGCCGTGCGTGTCGGAGACCAGGTCGAGCCGGTGCGCGCCGCCCCTGGGGAGCGTGAGCAGGCCGGTCGCGGTCGTGGGCCTGCCCTGCGGGTCGACCGTCCGGTACGTCAGCCGGTACGCCCGTACGCCGTACCGCGCCCTGTCGGCCGCGACGTGCCGCCCGGCCAGGAACGCCCTGACCTGCGCGGCGTCGTGGTCGACGACCGGGGTGACGGAGACCAGGGCGCCGCGGTGACCGGTCGGGCCGCCGGTGTGGCCGCCGCTGTCCGGCTGCACGGCCGCCGCGGCGACCGGCGCGGCCGCCAGCCCCGCGAGCAGCAGGGCGGCCGCTCCGGCGAGTCCCCGCCGCGTTCGCCAACTGCTCCTGCTTTCATGGGATTTGCGCGTCTCATCACTCATGTTCTAGACGCTACGTACGCGACCCGCGTGCCGACATCCGAGCGTCCCCCGCCTCCGTGGTGGACTTGGGTACACCGCGTCCCTACCGCTCACCGGAGAGGCCATGGCCGAGCAGAACACCGACACGCAGGCAGCCGATCCGGGCCGGGAGGCGCGCGGACTGCGGCTGGTGGCCGTCCTGTTGGGGCTGACCGTGGTCAGCGGGCTGATCGACGCCGTCAGTTATCTGGGGCTCGGGCACGTCTTCACCGCGAACATGACCGGCAACGTGGTCGTGCTCGGGTTCGCCGCGGCCGGCGCACCGGGCTTCTCGGTGCCGCACACCGCGACCTCCCTGGTGTGCTTCCTGCTGGGCGCGGTGGCCGGCGGCCGGGTCGGGCGGTGGCGGGGCGAGGGCTCGCGCCGCACCTGGGCGCGGCTCGTCCTCGCCGCCGAGGCGACCCTGGTCGGCGCGTCCGCCGCCGTCGCCTTCGCCGCCCCGCACGCCACGGTCTCCGTCTACGCGCTGATCGCCCTCACCGCCTTCGCGATGGGCCTGCGCAACGCCACGGTCCGCAAGCTGGGCGTCGCCGACCTGACGACCACGGTCCTGACGATGACGCTGACCGGCCTCGCCGCCGACTCCCGCGCCGGCGGCGGCTCGGGCCACCGCTCGCCCCGCCGCTCGGCCTCCGTGGTCGCGATGGCGGTGGGCGCCGGCCTGGGCGCATGGCTGGTGCTCCACCACGGACTCGGCATCCCGCTGCTGGTCGCGGCGGGGGCGGCGGGGCTGCTGGCGGTGGTGTCCTCGGGCCGGGAGTGACCGGCGCAGCCGCGTGTTCAGCGGCTCGGCCTCAGTCCAGCTCGACCGCGATCCGGTGGTCCGGCCTGCCGTCCTTGGCCAGGATCGAGTGGTCCTCGGCGACCGCACGGTAGAGCCGTATCCCGGTGTCGCCCCGCACGTCGTCGAGTGTCCACACCCGGCCGCCGTGCGAGAGCGAGCGGCGCGAGAAGACGTCGAGCGCGCGCTCGGCGACGTCCTCCGCCTCGACGAGCCCGGCGACGGCGGACATGTAGGCACCCTGCCCGGTGCCGATCGCCGCCGTCGAGTCGAAGACGGCGATGGCCACCTCGGGCCGTACCGCGATGTTGCGCGAGTGCCGCACGTCCGGCGAGGAGACCCACACGAACTCCCGGCAGTCCACGTGCGCGAAGTAGACGGGCGAGCTCCACGGCCGCCCGTCCTCGTCGGCGGTGGCGAGGACCATGTAGAGGCCGGCGTCGACGATGCCGCGCACGGTCTCGTCCGGCCTCATGAGCGGCCGCTCCTGCGGTAGTTGAGGACGAAGTCCCGCACGTACGGGCCCGTCTCGTCCTTGGCCATCTCCCAGGCGCCGCGGATCGTGTCGCCGTCCGCGCTCAGGTGACCGACGTAGCGCTGGCGGAAGTTCAGCGGCGAGAAGTCCGGCTTCTCGCGCAGGAGTTGCCATACCCCGTCCTCGAAGGTCATGGCGTACAGCCGTACGACGCCGCGAGAGTCGTAGTAGTGCTGGGTGTAGCCGCCGCTCTCCGGGTCCACGGCGATGATCGCCATGGCGTCCGGTGCGGGATTGGGCGCCTCCACCCGCTGGACGACGTACTGCCGGTCCAGGGCCCACTCGAAGACACTCCGTCCGGGCGGCGCCTCGAGCCCGGGGAACTCGACCTCGACCACCCACTCCCCGACCAGGACGTCCAGCCGGGCCAGCGCTGCCTGCCGTGCCGCAGCATCCACCGCGACCACCTCCCTCTCACAGGGGCAGACGTCAGCGGCGCACGAAACTCATCGGTCCGCCGCCACCTTCAGCCGCGCCGTCAGCAGGCCGTTCTCACCGGAGTGCCGGGTCCGGTTGCCCACGGCCGCACCGGCCGCCTCCTGCGCCGGGCCGATCTCGAAACCCAGGCTCCGCAGGAATCCCGTCCCCGGCTCCCAGTCCGCCGGACACGTGGCGAGCACGGTCCGCATGCCCCGCCCGGCCGCCTCCTCGATCAGCCGCCGCGCGACCCCGGCACCGACTCCTTGACGCCGGGCCTCGGGCGCGACGAGGAACACCCCGACCGAGCAACTGCCCCCATCGGGATGCCGGTCCACCACATCGACCAGACCTACGACGTCGTCCGCGGCCCGGCACACCGCCAGCAGCCGCTTCTGCTCGAAGTCGGCGCTCTCGGGCAGCGCGTAGTACAGGCTCTGCACGTCCGCCGGGAGGGCCGGCGCCCCGGTCGCCGCGACGAAGTAGTCCTCGCAGGCGACGAACAGCCGCCCCACGCCCGCCTCGTCCTCGGGCCGCATCTCCCGCACCGTCACCGGGCCGCCCATCGCGACCTCGATCTCGTCCATGGTCCACCTACCCCGTCCGTCGCGTTGCCGCTACGGGCGGCAAGGGTAGTGCGGTGCGCCGTCCCGGCCGGACGGCAGTGCCGGGATGTCAGTGCCGGGTGGCATGCTCCACGGCCATGGACAGAGAGCAGTTCTGGCAGCTCATCGAGGCCGCCCGCGACCAGGTGCCCGACCCGGACGACGCCGAGGCGGTCGCCCGCCGGGCCTCCGCCCTGCTCGCCGAACGGCCGGTGCCGGAGATCGTCGCGGCTCAGCAGGCGCTGTGGGACGTGTTGGCCGAGTCGTACACGAACCCGCTGTGGGCCGCCGCCTACGTCGTCAACGGCGGCTGCTCAGACGACGGGTTCGACTACTTCCGGGGCTGGCTGATCGCGCAGGGGCGCGAGGTCTTCGAGCGTGTGACGGCCGACCCCGACGCCCTCGCGGAGATGCCCGTCGTGCGGACTTCGGCGGAGGAGTGGTGCGAGCTGGAGTGCGAGGACGTGCTGGGCATCGCGTGGAGCGCGCACCTGACGGCGACCGGCGAGCAGCTGCCGGCCGGCGCGTTCACCATCACCTACCCGCCGCTGGACCCGGCCTGGTCCTTCGACTTCGACGACACCGGCGAGATCACCCGCCGCCTGCCGCGTCTGGCCGCGCTCCACCACGACTGAACGGTGTTACGCCTCCTGCACGGCACCGCCTTCCTTCGCCGCTCTGTGGGATCTCCACTCCTTGCGGAAGAAGTAGGCGCGCAGGGCGCCGACCGCGAGGAACAGCAGGCCGATACCGGCCCGGCCCAGGCCTCCTGCCGTGAAGAACCAGTAGAAGGCGAGGCCGGAGAAGAAGGCGCAGATCGCGAGGATCAGCGGTTCACGGATGTAGAAGGGCAGGACGCGGAGGATTACGTTGATCAGCATGGGGTAAGTTGATCAGTTCGCGTCAACCCCGACAAGTGGTTGCTCACCACCGTCGGTAACTACAGCCGCTGAAGGATCGTCCCGGTGGCCAGGCCGCCGCCCGCGCACATCGTGACGAGCGCGAACTCCTTGTCGCTGCGTTCCAGTTCGTGCAGGGCGGTCGTGATCAGCCGCGCCCCGGTCGCTCCCACCGGGTGCCCGAGGGCGATCGCGCCGCCGTTGACGTTGACCTTCTCCAGGTCCTGCTCGAAGACCTGTGCCCAGCTCAACACCACTGAGGCGAACGCCTCGTTGATCTCGACGACGTCGATGTCCTTGAGCGACATGCCCGCCTTGCCGAGCACCGCGCGCGTCGCGTCGATCGGGCCGTCCAGATGGAAGTGCGGGTCGGCGCCCACCAGCGCCTGGGCCACGATCCGCGCCCTCGGCTTCAGCTTCAGCGCACGCGCCATCCGTTTCGACGCCCACATGATCGCGGCCGCACCGTCGCTGATCTGCGAGGAGTTGCCCGCCGTGTGGACGGCGGTGGGCATGACCGGCTTCAGCCGCGCCAGCCCCTCCATCGTGGTGTCGCGCAGCCCCTCGTCGCGGTCGACGAGCCGCCACATGCCCTGGCCGGCCCGCTGCTCGTCCTCGGTGGTCGGCACCTGGACGGCGAACGTCTCCTTCTTGAACCGCTCCTCGGCCCAGGCCACGGCGGCCCGCTCCTGCGAGATCAGGCCGAGCGAGTCGACGTTCTCCCTGCTCAGGTCGCGATGGCGGGCGATACGCTCGGCCGCCTCGAACTGGTTGGGCAGGTCGACGTTCCACTCGTCGGGGAACGGCTTGCCCGGGCCGTGCTTGGACCCCGACCCCAGCGGCACCCGCGACATCGCCTCGACCCCGCAGCTGATCCCGACGTCGATGACCCCCGCCGCGATCATGTTGGCCGTCATGTGCGAGGCCTGCTGCGAGGACCCGCACTGGCAGTCGACCGTCGTCGCGGCGGTCTCGTACGGCAGCCCCATGGTGAGCCAGGCCGTGCGCGCGGGGTTCATGGACTGCTCGCCGGCGTGGGTCACCGTGCCGCCGACGATCTGTTCGACCGCGTCGGCGGGAATGCCGGTGCGGCCGAGGAGTTCACGGTAGGTCTCGCCCAGGAGATAGGCGGGATGCAGGTTGGCGAGCGCTCCACCGCGCTTGCCGATCGGGGTGCGTACGGCTTCGACGATCACGGGTTCCGCGGCCATGGTGGGGGATCCTCTCCTCCGGTACCCGCGCGGCGCGGGGGCGTCCCGGCCGGCCCCGCCACGCTGAACTAGTACGTGTTCTAGTTCTGTATGCAGTCTGCTGACCCCACGGTCACAACCGCAAGGGTCGTGCACGCAATTCGGTATGCCGCACCCCTTGCCTCTTGTAGAACCCGTTATTACCTTCACGGCAAACCTGATGGAGCGTCAGAACACAGGCTGGAGTCGCCCATGCCCTGTCCAGCACTCCCCGAAGGGTTCGACTTCACCGACCCCGACCTGCTGCACCACCGCGTGCCCCTGCCGGAGTTCGCCGAACTGCGGCAGGCCGAACCGGTCCGCTGGATCCCGCAGTCGGACAACGTCGCCGGCTTCCGGGACGAGGGGTACTGGGCCGTCACCCGGCACGCGGACGTCAAGTACGTCTCCACCCACCCCGAGCTGTTCTCGTCGTGGCAGAACACCGCGATCATCCGCTTCAACGAGCACATCGAGCGCGACGCGATCGACATGCAGCGGCTGATCCTGCTCAACATGGACCCGCCCGAGCACACCCGCGTCCGCCAGATCGTGCAGCGTGTCTTCACCCCGCGCGCCATCAGGGCGCTGGAGGAACGGCTGCGCGACCGCGCCCACGCCATCGCGCACAACGCCCGCGCCCAGGACGGCATCTTCGACTTCGTCACCGAGGTCGCCTGCGAACTGCCCCTGCAGGCCATCGCCGAGCTCATCGGCATCCCGCAGGACGACCGGGCCAAGATCTTCGACTGGTCCAACAAGATGATCTCGTACGACGACCCGGAGTACGCCATCACCGAGGAGGTCGGCGCCGAGTCGGCCACCGAACTCATCGCCTACGCCATGAACATGGCCGCCGACCGCAAGCAGTGTCCCGCCAAGGACATCGTGACCACGCTGGTGGCGGCGGAGGACGAAGGCAACCTGAACTCCGACGAGTTCGGCTTCTTCGTGCTGATGCTCTCGGTCGCGGGCAACGAGACCACCCGCAACGCCATCACCCACGGCATGCACGCCTTCCTGACCCACCCCGACCAGTGGGAGCTCTACAAGAGGGAGCGGCCGCAGACCGCCGCCGAGGAGATCGTGCGCTGGGCGACACCCGTGAACGCCTTCCAGCGCACCGCCACCCAGGACCTCGAACTCGGCGGCAAGCAGATCAAGAAGGGCGAGCGGGTCGGCATCTTCTACGCCGCCGCCAACCACGACGCCGAGGTCTTCACCGACCCCGACACCTTCGACATCCTCCGCGACCCCAACCCCCACCTCGGCTTCGGCGGCGGAGGACCGCACTACTGCCTCGGCAAGTCCCTGGCCGTCCTGGAGATCGACCTGATCTTCAACGCCATCGCCGACGCCCTGCCCGGCCTCACCCTGACCGGCGACCCCGACCGCCTGCGCTCCGCCTGGATCAACGGCGTCAAACACCTCCAGGTACAGGCCGGTTGACGAACTCGGGCCGGCGGCATCCCGGCGCCGCCGGCCCGTTGCCCACTTGGGCAGGATCTCATCCGGACGGCGAACGGCCGTGCGCGTCAACGGCGGGAATTACGGAGCCAGTTGGCCCCCCGGGCGCCCGCGCCGCCAGGTGCCGTACGACGTGCTCGGCGTCGCGGCCGACGCCCTGGATCATCGACGAGGCCATCGCGTACTGGAAGAGCCGGCCGACGAAGTACAGGCCCGGCTGCGACTCCACCACCCCGCGCCGCTGGGCCGGTTCGCCGTCCGGGCAGAAGACGGGCAGGTGCCGCGCGTCATCGTCGTACCGGCCGCGAGGTCGGGGTCCGTGCCGGGGCGCGCCGTCTCGGGCAGGCGGTTCACCACCTCCAGCATCTGCGTGAACTCGCCCGCCCGGAAGTGCAGTTCGATCTCCAGCAGCACCAGGTACGCGCACTCCGGGCAACCCGGCTCGGTCGCCGCCAGCCGCCGCGCGCGGGCCAGCCAGGCCCCCGACTGCGCGAACTCACCACCCCACGCCAGCGCCTTGCACAGCCAGTACCCGCAGCGCAGCGCCCGCCCGACGGCCCCGGACTCGGCGTGCGCGGTGTAGGCGCGCCGCAGCAGCGCCACCGCGTCGTCGCAGTTGCCCAGCATGTCCGCGGCCTCGGCGAGCAACTCCAGGTCGGCACTCTCCAGCGGCCGCTCTGCGTCGGCCGCGCCCAGCGCTTCGTAGGCCTCGGTCCAGGCCAGCGCGCGGGCGGCCTCCCGCCCCCGTACGACTTGAGCGTCCCTGTCCATGGCGCCTCCGCTCACATTTCACCGCAAGCGGGGCACCCCTGTCAGCTCGGCGTCGGTTCCTTCTGTGCTGCCGGCTCCTTGCTCGCGGCCGTCGCCACGGCCAATTCGGCCCGCGGTCCCTGGAACAGGTAGGACAGCCCGAAGCCCGCGCCCACCACCGCCGCTCCGCCCGCCGCGTCCAGCACCCAGTGGTTGCCGGTGGCCACGATCGCCGAGACCGTGAAGAACGGGTGCAGCAGGCCGAGGGCCTTCATCCACCACTTGGGCGCGATGACGGCGATCACCACCCCGCACCACAACGCCCAGCCGAAGTGCAGCGAGGGCATCGCCGCGTACTGGTTGGTCAGCGCGGTCAGCGTGCCGTAGTCCGGCTTGGAGAAGTCCTGGACGCCGTGGACGGTGTCGATGACGCCGAGGCCGGGCAGCAGGCGCGGCGGGGCCAGCGGGTAGAGCCAGAAGCCGACCAGGGCCAGCAGCGTGGCGAAGCCCAGCGACGAGCGCGCCCAGCGGTAGTCGACCGGGCGGCGCCAGTACAAGACGGCGAGCACGGTCAGCGGGACGACGAAGTGGAAGGACTCGTAGTAGAAGTCGTAGAAGCCGCGCAGCCAGTCGACCTTGAACACGGCGTGGTTGACCCAGTGCTCGATGTCGATGTGCAGGAAGCGCTCGATGTCGAGGATCTGGTGGCCGTGGTGCTCGGCGCGCACCCGCCCGGCCGAGTTGGAGCCGCCGGTCGCCGCGAGCCTGACCTTCTGGTAGGCGGCGTAGGTGACGCGGATCAGCAGCAGTTCCAGCAGCAGGTTCGGGCGGGTCAGGACCCGGCGCAGGAACGGCAGCAGCGGGACGCGCTTCCAGCGCGCGGGCACCGGGGCGGCGTACTCGGTCGGGATCGGCGACTGGTAGTACGGCGAGGTCCGCGACAGGAACGGCACGGCGGTCGCCGCGAGGAGGGCGGCGAGCAGGACGATGTCGTCGCGCAGCGTGTACAGCGCCGACATGTTCGGCAGGATCATCTTCGCGGGCAGCGTCATCACCAGCACGACGGCCACCGGCCACACGTACCGGTCCGAGACCCGCCTGCCGACCCGCCCGACGACCGCGAGCAGCACCCACAGCAGTTGGTGCTGCCAGGTGGTCGGGGACACGGCGATCGCCGCGCAGCCGGTGATGGCGACGGCCAGGAGCAGCTGCCCGTCGCGCGCGTAGTGCACGGCGCGGCGCACGCCTAGGACGGCGACCGCGGTGCCGAGGGTGAAGAAGAGGGCGATCTCCAGCGGGCCGGTCAGGCCCAGCCGTAGCAGCCCGCCGTGCAGGGACTGGTTGGCGAGGTCGTCGGCCGGTCCGCCCAGGCCGGTGCCCGCCATGTGGTGCACCCAGTAGGCGTACGAGTCGTGCGGCATCGCGGCCCACGCGAGCGCGGTGCACGCGGCGGCGGCGACGGCGGTGGAGACGGCGGCCCGGCGGCGGCCGGTGAACCACAGCAGCGGCGCGAAGAGCAGGATCGTCGGCTGGAGGGCGGCGGCGACGCCGATGAGCAGGCCGCTGCTGCGCTCCCCGCGAACGATGAAGCAGCCGACCAGTACGAGCAGCACCGGCAGGATGCTGATCTGGCCGAGCCAGAGGGCGTTGCGCACGGGCAGGGAGAGCATCAGCAGGCTGACCGCCACCGGCGCGGCCAGCAGCGAGGTCCGTCTGCTCACCGGCTGCGGCAGCGCACGGCCCGCGACCAGCCCGAGAGCGACCACCAGCAGCAGCGTGCCGAAGGTCCAGCCCCAGCCGAGGGCCTGCTCGGCGGCGCGGGTGAGGGGCTTGAGGACGAGTCCGGCGAAGGGTGTGCCGGTGAACTGCGTGGAGTCGTAGAGCGACCCCTTCACATGCAAAACGCCGTTCGGGCCGACCCAGGTCTCCAGGTCCGTCAGCCGCTCGCCTCTCGGGGTGCTGAGGACGACGGCCACCTGACGCACGGCGAGGACCGCCGCGACCAGCCACAGACCCAGGCGCGCCACGCGCAGCCGGCCTCTGACGCCGCCGACGGCGGTCGCTCCGAAGGCTTTCGCCGGTCGCCCGCTGTGCTCCACGTTCGCCACGCCCCGTAGGCCTCCCGCCCCGCTTTTTCGTCCCCCTGGGAGAGACGCAGGCTACCCCTGCTTCACCTGGCGTCCGTCCTGCTTTTGTCGTAAAGACGATAGTGCGCCGGGGGGTAGGTTGCCCGCGCCGGACGCGAGAAGGATCACAGCGGACACTCGCGGAAGCTGATCGACACCTGGGCATACGAGCCTGTAGCGCGGTATTTCCGTGCACTGCGCAACGAGTTGTGTGCGACCCGTAAGGGCGACAAGTGCCTCTATGGTCGCTGTCCGGCCCGCCCGCCATCGCCGCCGAGCGGGCCGCGTCCTTGTCCCCGTCGAAAGGCAGGCGAGCGAAGTCTTGGCGAGCGCCACCGTCACCGTCCCACCCGCACGCACCACCCCCGCAGTCACCACCACCACCGACTCAGCCCTCGTCCGCCGCGCAGTGAAGGCGGCCGCGCTGGGCAACGCGATGGAGTGGTTCGACTTCGGTGTCTACAGCTACATCGCGGTGACGCTGGGCAAGGTCTTCTTCCCGTCGGGCAACCCCACCGCCCAGCTGCTGTCCACCTTCGGCGCCTTCGCCGCGGCCTTCCTGGTCCGCCCGCTCGGCGGCATGGTCTTCGGGCCGCTCGGCGACCGGGTCGGCCGCCAGAAGGTCCTCGCGGTGACCATGATCATGATGGCCGCGGGCACCTTCGCGATCGGCCTGATTCCGTCGTACGGCACCATCGGCGTGGGCGCGCCGCTGCTGCTGCTCCTGGCGCGGCTGGTGCAGGGCTTCTCGACCGGCGGCGAGTACGCGGGCGCGTCGACCTTCATCGCCGAGTACGCGCCGGACAAGAAGCGCGGGTTCCTCGGCAGCTGGCTGGAGTTCGGCACGCTGGCCGGCTACATCGGCGGGGCGGGGCTGGTCACCCTGATGACCGCGCTGCTGTCCTCGCACGACCTGGTGACCTGGGGCTGGCGCATCCCGTTCCTGATCGCGGGCCCGATGGGCATCGTCGGCCTGTATCTGCGGATGCGTCTTGAGGAGACGCCCGCGTTCGCGGCCGAGGTCGAGAAGGCGGAGTCGGCCCGGCCGAGGGTGCCGCTGCGCGAGATGA
The DNA here is from genome assembly GCF_043200415.1 of Streptomyces sp. NPDC048419. Taxonomy (NCBI): domain Bacteria; kingdom Bacillati; phylum Actinomycetota; class Actinomycetes; order Kitasatosporales; family Streptomycetaceae; genus Streptomyces; species Streptomyces sp. NPDC048419. The sequence continues at coordinate 93,390 of NZ_JBICXT010000021.1, forward strand.
TCACCGGGCAGTGGCGGGCGCTGCTGCTCTGCGTCGGCCTGGTCCTGGTCTTCAACGTCACCGACTACATGCTGCTGTCGTACATGCCGAGCTACCTGACCAGCGAGCTCCACTACGACGAGACGCACGGACTGCTGGTCGTGCTCGGCGTGATGGCGCTGATGATGATCGTCCAGCCCTTCGCCGGCGCGCTGACCGACCGGGTCGGCCGGCGCCCCGTGATCGCCGCGGGCTGCGCGGGCTTCCTGTTCCTCTCCGTCCCGGCGATCCTGCTGATCCGCCAGGGCAGCCTGGCCGCGGTCGCCCTCGGCATGGCCGCGCTCGGCCTGCTCCTGGTCTGCTTCACCGCCGCGATGCCGTCCGCCCTCCCGGCCCTGTTCCCCACCCGGGTCCGCTACGGCTCCCTCTCCATCGGCTTCAACGTCTCCGTCTCCCTCTTCGGCGGCACGACCCCCCTGGTCGTCACGGCTCTCATCGGCGCCACCGGCAACATGATGATGCCCGCGTACTACATGATGGCCGCGGCCGTCGTCGGCGGCATCGCGGTCTGGTTCATGACCGAATCCGCCGGCCGTCCGCTGCCGGGCTCGGCACCTTCGGTGGAGAAGTAGCCCCGCAGGCTCCGGCGGCGGCGAGCGATGGCGCCCACCACGGCCGCGCGACCGCTGCACGCGCCTGGACCGGACTCCGACCCATGACGGCGCGCATCACGACCAGCCGGCCGCCACACGGTTCGTGATCGAACCGGCCGACGGCCCCGCTGCCGGGCTCGGCACCTTCGCTGGAGAAGTAGCCCCGCAGGCTCCGGCGGCGGCGGGCGACGGAGCCCGCGACGGTGCCACGGCCGCCGGACGCGGCCCTTTGGTGGCGACGTAGCGCCCCGCGTGGTCCAACTCCCGCCCCACCCGCCGCAACCCGCCGAACAACACCCCGGAACCACCCCGGCCCCCCAAGCGTCTGAAGCCCCGTCCACGGCATTACGGAGGCTTTGAGGAATGGGCCGTTTCCTGCGGAAATGGGTGCACGCGCGTGTGCTGACGGTCGTGCTGGCGCTGCTCGGCATTCAGCTGGGCTCGCTGATCGCACCCGCGTACGCGTGTGGCTGCGGGGCCATGATTCCGGGGGCCCGGCAGCGGGTGGGGGTCGACCGGGAGGAGTCCGTCGTCCGGTGGGACGGGCGGCAGGAGCAGATCGTGATGAGCCTGACGGTCGACGGGGACGCCGACACGGCCGCGTGGATCATGCCCGTCCCGCACCGGGCGACCGTCAAGCTCGGCGACCCCGAGCTGTTCACCCAGCTCCGCACCGCCACCGCCCCCGTCCACCGGGACCGCTACCACTTCTGGCCGCAGGACGGCGACTGGCCGCTCGTCACCGGCGACGACTCCGGCGCCCCGCTCCCCGGCGCCGCCGCCCCGCAGGGCGTGGGCGTGGTCGGCCGGCAGAAGCTCGGCCCCTTCGACGTGGCCCGCCTGACCGCCACCGACCCGGCCGCCCTGGACACCTGGCTCGGCGCCCACGGCTTCGTCATGCCGCCCCGCCTCAAGGACGCCCTCCAGCCGTACGTGGACCAGCACTGGGAGTACGTCGCCGTCCGCCTCGCCCCCGACCGCGCGGGCGCCCCGCTCACCGGCACGCTCGACCCGCTCCACCTCACCTTCGCCGCCGGCAGCCCCGTCTACCCGATGCGCCTGTCCCGCCTCGCCCGCACACCGCAGTCCCTGGGCCTGTACGTCCTCGCCGCGCACCGCATGAGGACCAGCTCGGCGATCGGCGGCGAGCGCCCCCGCATCACCTACGCCGGGCGCGTCGGCACGAACTGGGGCCCCCTGTCCGAGCTCGCCAAGGGCGCGCCGTACCTCACCGCGATCGGCCAGGAGTTCCCCCGCCCGTCCTCGATCTCCGGCGACCACGAGCTGCGCCGGGCCTCCTCGGACACCCCCTTCGAGCAGGTCGTCTACGAGGACCACCTGCGCACGGTGGCCGGCATCCCGGCCTGGCTGCTGACCCTCGTGGGCACCCTCGCGGTCCTGGTGACAGCCGTGGCGGTGTTCGCCGTGCGCCGCTCCCGCCGCCCGCAACCGGCGCATACTGGGGCTCGTTAGGCCGGCTGATCAGGAGCCGTAGCGAGCCCTACGAAAGGCACAGGTGAATGAGCGAGTCGCAGCTGTGGCACGACGTGGACGACTACTTCACCACCCAGCTCTCGCCGAACGACGAGGCCCTCGACGCGGCCGTGCGCGACAGTGCGGCGGCCGGCCTCCCGCAGGTCGCCGTCACCGCCCCGCAGGGCAAGTTCCTGCAGCTCCTCGCCCGGATCCAGGGCGCCCGCACCATCCTGGAGATCGGCACCCTCGGCGGCTACAGCACGATCTGGATGGCCCGCGCGCTGCCCGAGGACGGCCGCCTGATCTCGCTGGAGTACAGCGCCCGGCACGCCGAGATCGCCACCCGCAACATCGCCCGCGCGGGCCTCGACCGGATCGCCGAGGTGCGCGTCGGCCCCGCCCTGGAGTCGCTGCCCAAGCTGGCCGACGAGAACCCCGCCCCCTTCGACCTGGTCTTCATCGACGCCGACAAGGCCAACAACCCGCACTACGTCGAGTGGGCGCTGCGCCTCACGCGCGCGGGCAGCCTGATCGTCGTCGACAACGTCGTACGGCACGGCCGGGTCGCCGACGCGGACAGCACCGACCCCGACGTCGTCGGCAGCCGCGCCGCCGTCGAACTGATCGCCCGCCACCCGAGGTTGAGCGGCACCGCCCTGCAGACGGTGGGCAGCAAGGGCCACGACGGCTTCGCGCTCGTACGCGTGCTGGCGTGACCCCGGCCGCCCGGACGCAGACCCGCGCCGCTCAGAACTCGTGGTAGAAGCCGATGTTGACGCTGCGCGGCGCGGTGCGGTCCTGCACGACGATCTCGCCGTTGCCGCCGCGGGGCAGTGCCACGGTCCCGCCGTAGACGAGAGGCTGGGCGTACTCCCCGACGACCAGGCGGACTTCGGAGGAGGGGTCGGGCTGCGAACCGCGCAGCCAGGTGACCTGCCAGGTGCCCTCCGGGCCGCACTGGAACTCCAGGTGGACCCGCGAGACGAACAGCCAGTCGTCGGGCGTCACCAGCCGGCACACGCCCTTGTCCCGGCCCACCCGCAGCACGGCACCGGGCTCGCTCGGCGCGTCGGCCATCAGCATGCCGGCCGTGGCCCCCTCTTCCCCGGAGACGGTGGCCATGGTCAGTTCGAGCACGCGCTGCTCCTCATGAAGTGTCGTGACACAGCGGCCGCATACTAGATCGCCCGAGCACATCCCGTCCGGCACAATGAAGTCATGACCGAGCGAAAGCCACCGGGCGTCCCGTTCGAGTCGTGGGTCGACAAGCAGATCCGTGACGCCGAGAGGCGCGGAGAGTTCGCCCGACTGCCCGGCGCGGGCAAGCCGTTGCCGGCCGACACCGCGTACGACGAACTGTGGTGGATCAAGGGCAAGATGGCCCGCGAGGGCCTCTCGGTGCTGCCGCCGAGTCTCGCCCTGCGCAAGGAGGCCGAGGACGCGCTCGAGGCGGCGTACGCGGCCTCCTCGGAGCGGATCGCACGGAAGATCATCACCGAAGTCAACGTCAAGATCCGCGACATGATGTTCAAGCCGCCGCCCGGCCCCCCGCTCGGGATGAAGCCCTACGACGTCGAAGAGGTCGTAGCGCGGTGGCGGGAGGGCCGGGCGTCGGCTGCGGACGAGTCGTCCGCGTAGGCGCGTTACCAGCCGTGGGTCAGCTGTGCAGGAGCCGATCGGCCAGCTCCCGGTAGTCCCGCAGGGCCAGCCGGAGCTGTTCGGTGTCGGAGTCCGTGGCCGTGTCCGCCCCGCCGTCCTGCCAGGACGTGCGCAGGGTGCGGCGGCGCCGGGTCAGCGCCTCCGTGAAGCGGCCGGCGATCTCCTCGACCACCTGGTCGGCCTCCTCGACGGCCTGCTTGGGGCTGTCGACGAACCCGGAGACGGCGTTGTGCAGCCGCAGTTCGAGCTTGTCGCACTCGTCGTGGGGCAGCAGGCCGGTCCCGGAGCCGGTGGGGCTCCTGCGCTCGGTGGTGCTCATGCGCTCCGCAGGGCTCATGGGCTCCGCGGAACCCTTGCGCTCCGTGGTTCCGGTGCGCCCGGGCTCGTCGAAGTCCGTCGTCGCCCTGGTGCCGGGAGCCGGCGCCTCGGGGTCGCTCACCTCGTGCGGTGTCGGTGTCACGATCCTGTCGTGGCCCGCCGGGGTCTCACGACCCGCGGGATCGCCCGCACCGCGCCCGGTCGTCGCGTCCGTCATGTCGATCAACTCCCCTTCGCGTGACGTCGGTTGAAGGACCAGGGCAGAGGGCTGCGGCTCTCGTCGCGGCCGTCCGTACGGTCCGCGGCCCGCGCCGGCGACTTCTCGGTCCGGTCGGTGCCGTCGTTCCTGCCCGTGTGGCGGCCCTCGGCGGTCAGTTCCTCGAACAGCGCGCGGCCCTCGACCATGGCCTCACGCATCTCCTCGGTGTCGGCCCGGTCGCCGTCCTGCCCGCTCGCGCTGACGCGTGCGACGCGGTGGACGTGCCGGTATCCGTGGACATGGTGGGCGTGGTGGACGGAGAGCGCGGCAAGCTGCTCCTCGTACTCACCGCCGTCCGGGAAGCCGCGCACGGCGGCCAGCTCCGACAGCAGCTGGTCCGCCTCGGCCACCGCCTCGCGCGGTGCGTCGACGAACCGCTCCTGCGCGGCCGCCCAGCGGGCCTCGAACTGCTCGCGCTGCGCCGGCTCCAGCGGCTGCTCACGCAGCGAGCCGTGCCGCTCCACCCGCCCGCCGAGCTCACGCTCGGCAGCCTTGGTGTCCCCGTCGTGCCGGGCCAGCGTCCGGTCGTACTCGGGACCGAAGCGCCGCTTGAGGTCCCGGCCACCGCGCGGGCCGCGGTTACGCATGCCGAGCACGGCCGCGACTACGATCACGGCCGCCACGATCACGATCAAAGCAATGATCAAGCCTGTGGACATGGATGCCTTCCGATTCGGGTCGGCTACATCGGCTGAGCCGGCCCGACGGGCCGGTCCACGTTCGAGTTGCCCCAATGGCCCCCCTCAAACAGCGAGGGTCCGGAGCCGATCCCTCCACCAGGGCGAACGGCCGATCGGTGCGGGGCCGAGCGGTGGGCCATATTCGGTTGCGGCCACTGGGCCACGCCTCCCGACAATGGCGGGCATGACCTGGACCGTCGCCCCCGAGCCCTACGACTCCCCCGCCGCCCTCGCGCTCTGGCGGGCCTACTACACCGAGGTCAGCGACCGCTGGTACCTGCTGCACGAGGGGCGGCGGACCGACCCGGACGAGCTGGAGCGGGAGATCGCCGCCCGCTCGGGGTCCGAACTGGCGCCGCCCACCGGGCAGTTGCTCGTCGCGCGATACGCGGGCGACCCGGCCGGCTGTGCGGGAGTGCGGCTGCTGGACGCGGCCACCGCCGAGCTGACCAGGGTGTTCGTGGACGAGGTGAGGCGCGGCAGGGGCGGCGCCCCGCTCCTGGTGCGGGCCGCCGAGGACGCCGCACGGGGCCTCGGCGCCGGGGAGATCGTCCTCGACACCCGCGGCGATCTCGTCGAGGCCCGCGCCCTGTACGCGCGGCTGGGCTACACCGAGACCGAGCCGCACAACGACGACGTCTACGCCGAGCACTGGTTCCGCAAGGACCTCACAGGACCTGTTCTGGAGCACCGCTGTGCGGCTGCTCACGATCCGAGCCGCACATCTCGTCGTTGAGCTCCGCGACCAGCCGGGTCAGGTCGGTGGGCCGGTCCGGGCCCCACCAGTCGCCGAGGAGTTCGGCCAGCGACTCCTCGCGCGCCTCGGAGAGCCGCTCGGCCGTGGCGTGGCCCTTGGCGGTGAGGACGAGATCCAGGCCCTCACGCCGGCCCAGGCGCCGCTCCTCGACCTGGCGGGCGGCGGCGATGATGACCTGCATCGGCAGCGAGGTCCGCTCGGCGAGCACGGCCGGCTCGGCCCAGCCGTACTTCTTGATCCGCAGCAGTAGCCAGCTCGACGCGGGCTGCAGGTCGTAGCCCGCCCGTTCGGTGATCTTCACGTAGATCTGCCGGCGGCCCTCGCGGGTGCCGAGCACGGACAGCGCCCGGCACACCTCGTCGGCGGAGGAGCGTTCGACCGGGTTGCTGGCGAGCGTCTCGGTGATGTCCGGCGCGGTGACCGAGCCGCGCAGCTTGTCCTCCTTGAGGAACCAGGCCAGCACGAAGCCGAGCAGCGCGACGGGGGCGGCGTACAGGAAGACGTCGGTGATGGACGACGCGTACGCGTGCAGGGCGGCCGGGCGCAGCGCGGGCGGCAGCGAACCGATGCCGCGCGGATCGGACTCGAGCGCGTCCGGCGAGACGCCGCCGGGCAGCCGGACGCCCTGGAAGGCCTCCGCCAGCTTGTCGCCGAGCCGGCTCGCGAAGACGGTGCCGAAGATGGCCACGCCGAACGAGGCGCCGATGGAGCGGAAGAAGGTCGCGCCCGAGGTGGCGACGCCGAGGTCCTCGTAGGAGACCGCGTTCTGCACGATGAGCACCAGCACCTGCATGACCAGGCCCAGGCCGAGGCCGAAGACGAAGAAGTCGACGCTCATCACGGCGGTGGAGCTGTTCTCGTCGAGCCGGTGCAGAAGCAGCAGCCCGATCGCGGTGACCCCCGTGCCGGCGATCGGGAACACCTTCCAGCGGCCGGTGCGGCTGACGATCTGCCCGGACGCGGTGGACGACAGCAGCATGCCGAAGACCATCGGCAGCATGTGCACGCCGGACATGGTCGGCGTGACGCCCTGGACGACCTGGAGGAACGTCGGCAGATAGGTCATCGCGCCGAACATGGCGAACCCGACGATGAAGCTGATGATCGCGGAGAGCGTGAAGGTGCGGATACGGAACAGCTTCAGCGGCAGTACGGGTTCGGCCGCCCGGCGCTCCACGGCGACGAACGCCACGCCCAGCACGACGCCGAGCACGATCAGACCGATGATCTGCGGCGAGCCCCAGCCCCAGGTCGTCCCGCCGAGCGAGGCGACCAGGATCAGGCAGGTGGCGACCGAGGCGATGAGCAGGGTGCCGAGGTAGTCGATGACGTGCTGCGTGGACTTGCGCGGGATGTGCAGGGCGGTCGCGATCACGGCGAGCGCGACGACACCGACGGGCAGGTTGACGTAGAAGACCCAGCGCCAGCTGAGGTGTTCGGTGAACAGGCCGCCGAGCAGCGGGCCGAGCACGCTCGTCGCGCCGAAGACGGCTCCGAACAGGCCCTGGTAGCGGCCGCGTTCACGGGGTGAGACGACGTCCCCGACGATCGCCATCGACAGCACGATCAGCCCGCCGCCGCCCAGGCCCTGCACCGCCCGGAACGCGATCAGCTCGGGCATGTTCTGCGCCATTCCGCACAGTGCCGAGCCGATCAGGAAGATCACGATCGCGGTCTGGAACAGCTTCTTGCGCCCGTACTGGTCGCCGAGCTTGCCCCACAGCGGTGTCGCGGCGGTCGAGGCCAGCAGATACGCGGTGACCACCCAGGACAGGTGCTCCAGGCCGCCGAGGTCGCTGACGATGGTGGGCAGCGCGGTCGACACGATCGTCTGGTCGAGGGCGGCGAGCAGCAGCCCGAGGAGCAGCGCGCCGATGGAGACGAGCACGTTCCTGGACACGTGTTCCTGGGCGGCGCTGCCCCGTTGCGGGGGCTCGACCGGGGGCTGTGCATCTCGCACACCACCCGTCATACCGTGCGCATCCCCGGCCATGAAGACCTCCCGAGGCTCTCGTTACACGTCCATGGTGATCGGTGTGACCGGTTATGGCCTGTCGAGTGCCCTTGGAACGCAATATTCCGGGGGCCGGTGGCAACGGCCGCTAAATGATCTGGATAACCTCTGGAGTTCGCGAGGGGAGCGTGTGAAGGGAGGGACGAACACGTGACAGACCCGACAGGTCACCAGTGCCCGGAGTGCGGTGCGCCCAGAGGGGCGGACAGCACTCCGTCCTGCGGCTGCACGCGGCGGGCGTCCGACGCCCTGCGCGACGCCCGCACCGCGGAGCAGGCCGCAGCCGAGGACTTCGATCCGCTGCGCATACGGCCGTACGTGGAGCTGGAGCACGACGAGGCCGGCCACTCGGCGACTCCCGCGGCCACCCCCGCGGTGGCGCCGGCCGAGGCGACGATGCCGCTGCGGGCCGTGTCCCCCGAGACACCGAGCCCCGCCGATCTGCGCCTGTTCGAGGGGGCGGGCCCCGAGGCCACGTACGCCGGCGCGGACGAGGCGGCGAAGCGGCCGCGCGGCAGACGCCGCACCGTACTGCTCGGCGCGGGCGGTGCCGTCGTCGCGGTGGTGGCGGCGGCCGGACTGGCGAGCGGGCTGTTCTCCTACGAGAAGCCGTCGCGCGACCACGCCCTCCCCGACGTACGGGCGAGCGTGCCGGACGCGTCCACGAGCCCTGCGTCCGAGCCCTCACCCGAGAACGCGACCTCGGCCCGGCAGTCCGCGCCGTCGTCCGGCACGCCGACGCCGACCGGCAGCACGAGCCCCTCGCTCTCCGCGCCCCCGTCCCCGGCGAGCTCCTCGCCGAGCCCGTCCGGATCGCCCTCCCCGAAGGCCACCGCGACAGCCAGCCTGGGCCCGTCCGACCGGCAGTCGACCGCGGCCCCCGTCCTGCGCCCCGGCTCACAGGGCGCGGAGGTGACAGAGCTCGAACTGCGCCTGACCCAGCTCGGCCTCTACACGAGAAAGGCCCAGGGCTACTACGACAAGTGGGTCGAGAGCGCGGTCAGCCGCTACCAGTGGGCCCGGGGAATCCAGGACGACGAGCAGGGCGTCTACGGCGCCGAGACGCGGTCACACCTGGAGTCGGAGACACGGGAGCCGTAAGAGCGCCGGTGGGCTGGTTTTCAGCCTGTCCGGGGGCGCAGCCCCCAGCACCACCGCGACCCACGACTACCGCACGTACAACTCGATCGTCCCGTCGGCGGCCGTCTCCACCCGCACCCGGGTGAGATCCGACACCACGACATCAGGCTCGTGCAGATCGGCGCGCGGCCCGACGCCGACCACCCGCATCCCCGCGGAGCGCCCCGCCTGGATCCCCGCCGCGGAGTCCTCGAAGACGATGCAGTCGGCCGGATCGACACCCAGTTCCGCGGCGCCCTTGAGAAACCCCTCGGGATCCGGCTTGCTCGCGCCGACCGACTCCGCGGTCACGCGCACCTCGGGCAGCGAAAGCCCGGCGGCAGCCATCCGTGCCGTGGCGAGCGCCGCGTCGGCCGAGGTGACCAGGGCGTGCGGGAGGCCGTGCAGGGAGGCCAGGAATCCGGACGCGCCGGGGATCTCGACGACGCCGTCCGTGTCGGCGGTCTCCTCGGCGAGCATGCGCGCGTTGTCCGCGAGGTTGTGCTCCATGGGGCGGTCGGGCAGCAGCAGCGCCATGGAGGCGTAGCCCTGACGTCCGTGCACCACTTTCATGACCTCGCCCGCGTGCAGACCGTGCCGCTCGGCCCAGCGCCGCCAGATGCGCTCGACGACGGCGTCGGAGTTCACGAGGGTGCCGTCCATGTCCAGCAGGAGGGCGCGGGCGGTGAGGACGGTGGGCACGGTGGTGACCGTCATCGGCAGCTCCAAGGCACAAAGGTGAGGGGTGCGCGGGTGGACCCCCGGAAAGACAAAGCGCCCCGCCCGCCGGTCAGGGAAAACGGGCGGGGACCACTTTGTTTCTCCACGGTACAAAACCTGGCCCGAATCCGCCACCGCTCCCGGCAACAGTTCACCCGCCGTTCAGCTCAGCCGGCCACGGCCTCCCACAGGCTCCACACGCCGAGCGCGATCATCAGCAGCGCCGCGATCTTGGTGATGAGGGCCAGCGGAACCCGCTTCATCAGGGCCTTTCCGCCGACGATCCCGAGACCGGCCACGGCCCACAGACCCAGCACCGCGCCGAGGCCGACGGAGAGCGGGTCGTCGTAACGGGCGGCCAGGTTCGCCGTCATGATCTGCGTCAGATCACCGAACTCGGCGACCAGGATGAGCATGAACCCGGCGCTCGCGACCTTCCAGAAGGTCTGGTTCTCGGGCTTGCGGACCTCTTCGTCGTCCTCGTCCTTCTTCAGCAGCAGCACCGCGGCGCCGCCCAGGAAAAGGATGCCCGTCACCGCGTGCACGATCTGCTGCGGCAGCAGCGTCAGCACGCTGCCGGCCGCGACGGCCAGCACCACATGCACCAGGAAGGCCGCGGCGACGCCGGCGAAGACGTACGAGGCGCGATAACGGGTGCCGAGCACGAGCCCGGCGAGGGCGGTCTTGTCCGGCAGCTCGGCCAGGAAGATCACGCCGAACACGAGCGCGGTGACGGTGATGCTGATCAAGATTCCTCAATCGGTCGGGGCTGCCCCACCGAGAGTGCGTGATCGCGATAGACACCTCGGCACGGCAGCACACACGGATGTGTACTGCTCTGCCGAAGGTCTCGCTGGCCGGCCCCTGATCAGGACCTGCCTCCGGGCGCCGGCTCAGACGAGCTGAGCAGTGTGTCGACGGTCCGGCGAAGAGCTACTCCCCTTCTGCGCCGTCCATGGTACGCGACAGAAGTTCGAACCTGAACCTTGTCGTGTCATGCACACGTCACTAGCTTCTAACCGAACACACACTCTCCCGCAACGCGGCGCGGCGAGCATTCCCTCGCCCGCCCGCCAAACACCCCCACACAGCAAGGGAGTTCGGATGTCGAAATTCTACGCGCGTCGACGGCTCAGCATACTCGCCGCGCTCACCGGAATGGTGGCCTCCGTCGGCCTTTTCAACGGCCCGACCGCCTCCGCCGCCCTGCCCACCCCGGTGAGCGCCGCCACCGCCCGCACCTACCTCGCCTCCCTCACCGTGGCCGCCGAGAACCGCACCGGCTACAACCGCGACCTCTTCCCGACCTGGGACACGATCAGCGGCACCTGCAACACCCGCGAGTGGATCCTCAAGCGGGACGGCACGAACGTCGTCACCAACTCCGCCTGCACCGCCACCAGCGGCAGCTGGTACTCCCCCTACGACGGAGCGACCTGGACCGCCGCCTCGGACGTAGACATCGACCACCTCGTCCCGCTCGCCGAGGCCTGGGACTCCGGGGCCGGCAAGTGGACCACGGCCCAGCGCGAGGCCCTCGCCAACGACGTCACCCGCCCGCAGCTCCTCGCCGTCACGGACAACGTCAACCAGTCCAAGGGCGACCAGGACCCCTCCACCTGGGTCCCGTCCCGGTCCGCGTACGTCTGCACCTACGTCCGCGCCTGGGTCCAGGTGAAGTACTACTACAAGCTCTCGGTCGACTCCGCCGAGAAGACGGCACTCACGAACTACCTGTCGTCCTGCTGATCGTTACGCACCGGACCTCCCCGCCCGCCTCCGTCGTTCCGTACCGTACGGGTCGACGGAGGAGAGTGATCACGTGGTCGAACTGCGCCTGGGTCCACTGCTGAGGTACGCCGACGGCTCGTCCGCGACCGTCTGGGTCGAGGCGAGCCGTCCGTGCACCGCCGAGGTGCGCTGCGCGGACGGCGCCCGCGGCGAGGCCCGCACCTTCCAGGTGGCGGGCCATCACTACGCGCTGGTGCCGGTCACCGGGCTGACCCCGGGCACGACCACGCCGTACGAGGTGTTCCTGGACGGCACCCGCGTGTGGCCGCTGCCGGACTCCGCCTTCCCACCCTCCGTCATCCGGACCTCCCTCGAAGGCGGCGACCTCCACGTATCCTTCGGCTCCTGCCGCTGGGCCGCACCGGACGCCGACGTGCACGACCCCGTCGGCCCGGACGCCCTGGACACGCTCGCCGGGCGCGTCGCGGCCGACCCGGACGGCGAACGCCCGGACGTACTCCTGCTGCTGGGCGACCAGGTGTACGCCGACGAGACGTCCGAGGAGACCCGGCGCTGGCTCGCCGCACGGCGCGACCTGAGCGACCCGCCGGGCAGCGAGGTCGCGGACTACGAGGAGTACACCCGGCTCTACTACGAATCCTGGCTCGACCCCGAGATCCGCTGGCTACTGTCCACCGTGCCGAGCTGCATGATCTTCGACGACCACGACGTCATCGACGACTGGAACACCTCCGCCGCCTGGCTCAAGGACATGCGGGCCACGCCGTGGTGGCGGGAGCGGATCCTGAGCGGCCTGATGTCGTACTGGGTCTACCAGCATCTCGGAAACCTCTCACCGGCCGAACTCGCCACCGACCCCCTCTACGCGACGGTGCGGGAAAGCCCCGACGCCACCGACCAGCTGCGCACCTTCGCCTGCAAGGCGGACGCCGACTCCGCCTCCGTGCGCTGGAGCTACCGGCGCGACTTCGGCCGCGTACGGCTGCTGATGGTGGACAGCCGGGCGGCCCGCGTCCTGAAGGAGGACGCGCGCTCGATGCTCGACCCGGGCGAGGAGGCCTGGCTGCGCGAGCAGACGCTGGACGAGCGCGGTTCCTACGACCACCTCCTCGTCGGCACCTCCCTGCCCTGGCTGCTGCCGCACCTGGTGCACGACGCCGAGGCGTGGGACGCGGCCCTGTCCCGCGGGGAGCGCGGGGCGCGCTGGGCGCGGTTCGGGGAGAAACTGCGGCGCAAGGCCGACCTGGAGCACTGGGCCGCCTTCCCGTCCTCCTTCACCGCACTGGCCGACCTGTTCGCCGAGGCGGGTTCCGGGCCCGAGGCGCCGGCGAGCGTGCTGGTCCTGTCCGGAGACGTCCATCACGCGTACATGGCCGAGCCGACGTGGCCGGACGGCGGCCCGGACGCCCGCGTCCTCCAGCTGACCTGCTCCCCCGTCCACAACTCCGTGCCCGGATACATACGTTGGGGCTTCCGCTTCGGCTGGAGCGCGCCCGCCCGCGCCCTCGGCCGACGCTTCGCCCGGCACGGCCGGTGCGAGAAGCCGCCGGTCAAGTGGCGCAAGAAGGGCGGCCCTTGGTTCGGCAACCAGCTCATGACGCTGACGCTGAGGGGCCGTTCGGCACGGCTACGGCTGGAGCAGGCACGGGGGAACGGGGTGCTGGAGACGGTGGAGGACACGACGCTGACGTCGGGATGAGGCACCCGGGCGCGCCCGCGGTCACAATCGTGAACGACCTGTGCCGATCACACGCGCCCCCCATGAATCTCCTGCCACACTCCGGGCGTACGCTGTATGGCTGTCATGGCCGCCCCCGCCGCTCCCTCGCGACGTCGCGGCACGGGTCCGGCCACGGGGGAATCACGGGGAGTATGCGGTGCTGGAGAGTGTGGAGTCGCTGACCGGCGGCCCCTGGATCTACGCGATGGTCGCGTTGTCGGTCCTGCTCGACGTGTTCCTGCCGGTCCTGCCGAGCGGGGTACTGGTGATCACGGCGGCCACGGCGGCAGCCGCCGGCTCGGCGACCGGCAAGGTGCCGCACGCGGTCCCCGACATCCTGGCGCTGACGTCCTGCGCGGCCGTCGCCTCCGTCCTCGGTGACCTGGTGGCCTACCGGCTGGCCTGGCGCGGCGGCGAACGCCTGGACCGCGCGATCGCCCGCTCACGCCGGCTGACCGGCGCGCAGGAACGTCTCGGCGCGGCACTCGCCCGCGGCGGCGGCGCCCTGGTCATCCTCGCCCGCTTCGCCCCGGCCGGCCGCTCGGTCGTCTCCCTCGGCGCCGGAGCCGCCCACCGCCGAGTCCGCGACTTCCTCCCCTGGTCCGCCCTGGCCGGCCTGACCTGGGCCATCTACAGCGTCGCCCTCGGCTACTACGGCGGCCAGTGGCTCGGCACGACCTGGCTGGCCACGGCCGTATCGGTCCTGGCCCTGTTCGGCGCGGGCGCGGGCGCGGCCTTCGTAATGCGCCGCCCGACAAAGGCCTGACGGCGCGGGTACGGGACACGCGCGGGCGCGGGCACGGCCTCCGTCATACGCCGCCCGGCAAAGGCCTCACGGCGGGGGGTCCGGGACACGCGCGGGCGCGGGCACGGCCTCCGTCATACGCCGCCCGGCGAGGGCCTGACGGCGGAGGTCCGGGGGCACGCGGGCGCGGGCGCGCCCTTCGTCATGCGCCGCCCGGCGAAGGCCTGACGGCGGGGGTCCGGGGCACGCGCGGGCCCGTGCACGGGCTCACCGGCCGTCGCGACCGGCACCACCTTGCGCGGCGCGGCGACCGCGAGGTCGGGCCCGGTTCGAACTGGCGCGCAGCAGCAGCCGGCCTGGCGGGCCCCGAACACAGACATCCTCCAGCCCAGCACCACCTGCCCGACCCTGCGCCCGCGAAGGCGCGCCCCGGCCAGCCTCTCCGCGCGCGGCGGCGGTCAGTCCGACGGGGCAGGCCCCGGGGCCCGCACGACCCATCAGCCGCGAGGCCCCGCCCACCGGCCGCCGACACTCAGCTCCGGCGCCACCCGCGACGCACCCGCGAGATCACGCCCCCGGACGACCCGGGCACACGGCAGCAGGGAGCGGGCAGCCCGGCGGCCACACGCACAGGCCCGCAGCAGCCGCCCGCCGGGCCCTGCGCCAGCCGCCCGCCGGGCCCCGCCCTCAGGCCCGTACCTTCTGGCCCCGTACCTCCAGACCCGCCAGCAACTCGGCGGTCGCCTCCGCTATCGCGGTGACCGCCTGGTCGAAGACCTCCTGGTTGTGGGCGGCGGGAGCCCGGAAGCCGGAGACCTTGCGGACGTACTGGAGCGCGGCAGCCCTGATGTCTTCCTCCGTCGCCTCTTCGGGCAACGCGGGCGGGCGAAGTGTCTTGATGCTTCGGCACATGAGACAAGTCTCGCCCAACTCCCGCGCGGCTGCGATGATCCTTTGCCAGGCGGCCACCGATCGGGGCCGACCGACGGAGGGACATACGAATCATGGCGAACGAAGAACTCACAGTGGCCGTCCTCGGCCCCGGCGGCATCGGCGGTCTGCTCGCGGCACTCCTGGCCCGTGCCGGACACCGGGTGATCTGCCTGGCCGGCGAAGAAACCGCCAAGACGCTCACCACGGACGGGATCCAGGTCCGCAGCGGACCGTTCGGCGACTTCACGGCGCGCGTCGAGGCCGACACCGTGCTGCGCGAACCGGTCGACGCATGCCTGATCGCGGTCAAGCACACCAGCCTCGACGCCGCCCTGGACCGCGTCCCGCCCACGGCGATCGGCGACGGACTCGTCGTCCCGTTCCTGAACGGCGTCGAACACCCGGCGGCCCTGCGCGCCCGCTACCGCCCCGACCGCGTCGCCCCGGCCGTCATCCGCGTCGAGTCGACCCGCGTCGCCCCGGGCGTGATCGAACACGGCAGCCCCTTCGCCGAGATCGACCTCACGGGAGAAGGGGTCGAGCGGGAACGGCTCCACGCACTCGCACACACCCTGGACGCCGCCGGCCCGACCACCCGCGTCCTCGACGACGAGACCGCCGCACTGTGGGCGAAGATGTCGTTCCTCGCCCCTTTCGCCCTCCTCACCACCCGCCACGCCCTCCCCCTGGGCGACGTACGCACACAGCATCGCGACGAGCTCACGGCCCTCGTCGCCGAGACGGCCGCCGTCAGCCGCGCGTCCGGCGGCCCGGGCGACCCCGACCAGGCCATGGCCCGCTACGACGCCTTCCCGCCGCAGACCAAGTCCTCTATGCAGCGCGACGCCGAGTCCGGCCGCCCCCTCGAACTGGACGCGATCGGCGGCGCGTTGCTCCGCGCGGCAGAGCGCCACGGCATCGACGTACCGGTGGCGAGCCGGGTGGTGCGGGAGCTGAAGGACGGCACCCGCGGCTGATGTCGAGAACGGCCCGGCGGCTCCGTCCCAGGGACGGACGCGGCCGCCGCGGCCCACCACACCAAGGAGACCCAGCATGGCGATTCAGCGGATGGACAACGTTCTCATCGTCGTCGAGGACCTCGACACCGTCATCGCGTTCTTCGTCGAACTCGGCATGGAACTGGAGGGCAGATTCCCGCTCGAGGAACGCTGGGCGGAACGCGTCGTCGGACTCGAAGACGTCCGCCAGGACGTCGCCATGCTGCGCATCCCGGACAGCCCCGGCCGCATCGAGTTGGCGCAGTTCCACACGCCGAAGGCGGTCGCCGGCGTCCCCGAGGACGCGCCGTCGAACACCCTGGGCATCCGCCGTGTCATGTTCGCCGTCGACGACATCGACGACACCGTCGCCCGTCTGCGCACCCAAGGCGCCGAACTCGTCGGCACGATCGAGCAGTTCGAGAACGTCTACCGGCTCTGCTACGTCCGCGGCCCCGAGGGCATCGTCGTAGGACTGGCGGAGCAGCTCGGCTGACGACTCGTTCGCGTGAACCCCGGGAAGGAACTCGCATCCCAAAATCGAACAGGCGTAGCATTGAGCCGTGGCAGCGACCTATGACTTCCCGAATGACCTCCTGGCCGGTCAGGAGGAGCTGCATCAGGTCCGGGCCGAGCTGTCGGCCCTGCTCAAGCGGCTCCCCTGGTCGGTGGAGCCCCTGGACGGATTCAGCGACGAGAGCGGCTGGCGCAAGGTGGAGCGCCCCGCCTCCCCCGGCTGGACGGCCGACGAACAGGCCGAGGTGGAAAAGCTCCGACAGCGCGAGCACGAACTCGCCGTCTTCGTCAGCACCCACCGCTTCTGGGCGGAGATGACCGGCGCCGACCGCGTCGACGCCCGGACGAGACTGAAGCACGCACACAAGGCGTGACACGAAGAAGACCCCGGCCGCGATCGGCCGGGGTCTTCCCCACGTGTGGGCGCGGACGGTTTCGAACCGCCGACATCCTGCTTGTAAGGCAGGCGCTCTACCACTGAGCTACGCACCCAAGACAAGCCGACAGCCTACCTTGCCAGGCACGGTGCCCCGCAAACCCGTATCGGGGCCGGTCAATGCGGGGGTTTACCCCACCCCGGATCCGGGAGCGGCCCGGATCCCGCTGCGGTCTCCCGGTCCGTACGTTCTAAGTGCCTTCACCGTCAGCACGTTCCGAAGCGCCCCACATCGGCGTCTCAGGCACCACACATCATCGTCTCAGGGGGAGATCGTCATGGTCCGTACCGTCACCGCCCGCGCAGCCCTCGCCGCCGGGGCCGTCGTGGTTCTTGTCGGGGCGGCCACCGCCTGTGGGGCGTCCGCGCAGGACGACAAGGATCCCGATCACCGGTCGTTCGCGTTGACGGGGCACACCCTCACCGTGGACTCGGACGACTCGGCGCTGGAGATCGTCGCCGCGGACAAGAACCCGGAGGGGAAGATCGAGGTCACGCGCTGGTTCCAGGGGCAGGTCGCGTTCGGCAAGGACCCCAAGGTGTCGTGGTCCATGAAGGACGACCGGCTGACACTGCGGATGAAGTGCTCCGGCGTCGTCGCCGACTGCTCGGCCAAGCACCGGATCGAGGTGCCGCGCGGGGTCACCGTGAAGGTGGAGGACGGTGACGGGAGCGTACGGGCGCGGGGCTTCGAGGACGCGCTGAGCGTGCGTACGGGCGACGGGTCCGTGCACGTCACGGACTCCAGCGGCCCGCTCGACCTGCACACCGGCGACGGCTCCGTGCACGCGGAGGTCTCCTCCCGGAAGGTGCGCACCGAGACCGGTGACGGCTCCGTGCACCTCGAACTGGGCGCCGTACCGGACCTGGTGGACTCCACCAGCCACGACGGCTCCGTGACCGTCGCGCTGCCCAAGGCCACCTACCGCGTGACCACGAAGACCGGCGACGGCGGGGTGGACGTGTCCGTGCCGCGCTCCGACACCAGCGCGCACGTGGTGTCCGCGCGTACCGGCGACGGGAAAGTCACGCTCAAGACCGCGAACTGACCGGCCTGTGTGTTCGTCCTTAACCGGTGGGAGAATGAAGCGAGGCACCGGCCAGGACGGATGACAGCACAGGAGAGGGATGTGACGGCGACACCTTCGCAGTCGGACTCGCCGTCGGTGCCGCGTGCACACCGCCAGGCAATCAGGGACACCCTCACCCTTCTCGCGCTGCCGCTCCTCGCCGCGCCGGTGCTGGCCGCCGCGTTCGCGGGCGGCGGCACCCGGCGCTGGTTCGGCGGCCGGGCCGAGAACCAGCGGGCCGAGGCGCAGGCCGCGAAGGACGCCGCGGCGGCCGCGTTCTACGAGCTGGACACCGCCCAGCGCGATCTGCGGATCTCGATCGAGACGATCATGGCGGTGGACGACTCCCCCGCCGCCCGGCGAGCGGTCACCGACTTCGAGGCGCTGGGGCGCCGTATCGACGAGGTCAGCCACCAGTACATCGACGCGGTCGACGCGCACGACCTCGACCACGACGACCTGGAGGCCGCGGCGGCGGCGCAGGCGCGCACCGAACTCACCCGGGCCAAGGACGAGCTCACGAACGTCAAGCGGGAGCTGGATCGTTTCGGTGACAGCCTGGGGCCCCTGCTCGGCAAGGCCGAGACGCAGCTCGCCCGGGTGGCTCCGGCGGTCGAGCGGGCCAGGCAGGGGCTGCTCGCCGCGTCCAACGCCCTCGACGCGGTACGGAAGACGGCGCTGAAGGCGGACGATCTCGCCGCCCGTCTCGCCACCCTCGCGCCCGAGCTGACCAAGCTCAACCAGGGTGCGGGACAGCACGGGGTGCCCGAGACGCTGGAGCGCGCGGAGCGCGTGGCGCGGGAGGCGGCGGCGGTCCGGGCGGAGGCCGAGCGGCTGCCGGAGAAGGCCGCGGAGATCGACCACCGGCTCGTCTCGCTGCGCACCCGCGCGCAGGCGCTGACGACGCGTGCCGGGCAGGTGGATCCGGTGCTGAGCGAGCTGCGGCGGCGGTTCGTGGCGGCGTGCTGGCAGGACCTGCAGCATGTGCCGGAGCAGGCCGGGGAGAACGTCAGGCAGGCCGAGCTGAAGCTGAGGCAGGCGCAGGCCGCGCGGGACGAGCAGCGCTGGCCGGACGCGACCTCCCTGCTGTCGACGGTGCGGGCGTTGCTGAACACCACGGACGAGTCGGTGTCGGCGGCGCGTGACCGGCTGCAGCGGCTCAACGCCGTGCAGAAGGACCCGCAGCAGGAGATCGACCGCACCCGGTTCGCGATCCGCGACGCGCAGCGTCTGGCCATGACGGGGCGGAGCACGCCCGATCCGAAGCACGCGCGCCCGCTGGACGAGTCGGTGGCCCGGCTGGACCGGGCGATCGCCGGTCTGGAGGGGCGTCACCCGGACTACTGGCACTTCCTGACGGAAACGGATGCCGTACGGCAGACGGTGGCTCGGGTGGTCTCGCAGATCCGGGAGGAGCGCGGGAGCGGGTACTGAGCCGGCGCTCCCCGGGCGGGCCGGGCTAGCTGCGGTAGGCGTAGAAGGCGGCGTTCGGGTAGGCCGCGATCACGCTCGTCAGCGACCGGCGGTAGCTGTCGTAGCTGTGGTAGGTCAGGTAGGGGACGCCGCTGGCGCTGCGGTAGGTGGTCAGCATCGAGTGGTCCTTGGAGCCGTCCTTGTCGAAGTCGATCTGCAGCACGTCGCCGACGGCCATCTGGTAGGCGTATCGCAGCGCCGTGGTGCGTTTCGTGGTCTGGGTGAACCAGGACCACTCGTTGACGCCGATCCAGGTGTAGGAGTCGGCGGACGTCGTGTGGTACCAGGTGCCGTAGTCCCTGGCCGAGTTCGTCACCTGCTTCCAGCCGCCCGCGTTGAGGGACTGGCTGAGGAAGTTGGTGCAGTCGCCGCCGTCGGCCTCGTAGTGGCGGTAGGCGGTGTTGTAGTTCTTCCAGTACTTCTCGGCGTACGCCGCCATCGCCGCGTATGTGTACTTCGCGCCGCTGCCGAGGTTCTTGGCCTTCGCGGGGGCCGGGTAGGTGAGGAGCGAGCGGGGCGCGTCGATGACGTCGTCCGGGCGGGCCGTGGCGCCCATGCCCACCGGGAGGGGTGCGTTGACCGGCCGGGGGCCCTTGTCGGTGAGGTGTTCCCCGGTGAGCTGCCAGGTGCCGTCCGGGCGGGCGGCGAAGGTGAGTTCGTGGTGGGCGACGAAGGCCGTGGTGTCGGGTTCGTCGCCGCGGATCTTCGCGTACGTCAGTGTGGTGTTCTCGGTGACCTGGACGGTGGCGGTGCGGCCCTGCAGGCGGACGCTGTCGACGGTGACCTCGGTGTCGGAGTCGGTGTAGGCCTCGCCGAGGGTGGCGAGCCGGGAGCGGGTGGCGTGCAGGGAGGTCAGGGTGCGGGCCTCGGTCCTGGCCGCGGCGGCCGTCAGCCGCACTCCGGGGGAGGCCGTCAGGGCCGCGCGTCCGGAGGGGGCCCCCTCGACCAGGGCGGTCGTGCGGTCGGTGAGCAGGGCGTGCGCGGTACGGCCGAACGTGCCGGTGGCCGCCGCCGTCAGGGGGACGGGAGCGCCCCCGGTGGGCGCGCCGTCGGCCGCGTGGGCGGCGGGCAGGAGCAGGGCGGTCAGGGCGGCGCAACGGGCTCTGCCCGCAAGGGAGTTGAAGGGTCTCACTCGGGTTGCTCCTTGCGGTGGGGCGCTTCGGCTCACGCCGGTCGATCAAGGCGGCGACCGCGCGGGGCGCGTCCGTGCGGTCGCGTCAGGGTCTCCGGGTTTCGTCCGTCCGGCCACTCGGGGCTCCGGCCGTGCGCCGGTTAGCCTGTGCGCATGCCTCGTTATGAGTACCGCTGCCGGACCTGCGGCGACACGTTCGAAGTGAGCCGGCCCATGGCTCAGTCCTCCGACCCTGCGGCGTGCCCTGCGGGGCATGACGACACGGTGAAGTTGCTGTCGACGGTGGCCGTGGGGGGTACGTCGTCCGCCCCCGCGGCGCCCGCCGGCGGCGGGGGCGGTTGTTGTGGTGGAGGGTGCTGCGGCTAGGTCTGGGCGGGTGCGTTGTTCCGTGCGGGTGCGTCGTGGTTGATCGCGCCCACGCGGCGGTAGCCGCACGTCGGACAACGCCCCGCGCCCCCTACGGGGTTGCCGCCCCTGTCATCTTCAAGAATTCCCGGAGGATGCGCTCGCCCGCCAGGACTCCCCGTTCCGGCAGTACCGTGATGGCCGGGGCCGTCCAGTCCGCGTCCGCCAGTTCGCCGTGGCCGGGGCGCCAGCCCTTGTCGGCCGCCAGGAGCAGGTCGGCGTCCAGCAGGGAATCGCCTGCGGCCAGGGTGAGGTCGGCGCCGGTGCGGCGGGCGAGCTCCCTCATCGCGGCGCTCTTGGTGAGCGGCTTGGGGACGGCGTAGATCTTGCGGCCCTGGAGCGAGACCGTCCAGCCGCGGTTCTCCGCCCAGACCGCGAGCTCCTTCAGCCACTCCTCGGGCAGCAGTTCGCGTTCGACGACGAGGTAGGCGAAGAGGTCCTCGGCCACCCGGTGCTTGCGCACCCACTCCGGGTCCGCCGTGGCCAGCAGATGCTCGCGCACCTCCGCCAGCGGCGCGCACTGCTCGGCGAGGCGTGCCGTCACCTGGGCGTGCCAGTCGAGGTCGGAGACGCCGTCGACCATCAGATGGCCGCCGTTGGCGCAGATCGCGTACTTCGGCTGCGGGCCCGGCAGGTTGATGCGCTGGTACTGCTTACGGGTCCGGGTCGTCGTCGGCACGAACGCGGCCGCGTCACCGAGGTCGGTCAGCAGCCCGGCCGCGGTCTCCGTCATGAACGACAGCGGTCTGCTCTCGTGCACCTCCACGCAGAGCAGCCGGGGCGCCCGCGCGTCCGGCATGGTCAGCGCGAGGGCCGCCGCGGAGTAGATCAGCGTACGGTCGAGGTCGCTCGCCACCAGCACCGGCATCAGACGTTCACCGCCTTGCCGTCGGCGCCGGTCGCACCGCGGGTGTAGCGCGGGTGGATCAATCCCACGCAGGTGTACGGCAGTTCGCCGACCTCCTCGACGGGGACACCCCGCTGCCCGGCCAGCAGCCGTACGTGGTCCAGGTCGGCGCCCGCGCCGGCCCGCGCCAGGATCTTCCAGGGCACCCGGCGCAGCAGCACCCGCGTGGTCTCGCCGACGCCGGGCTTGACGAGGTTCACGTCGTGGATGCCGTACTCCTCGCTGATGCGCTCCACGGCCGCCCAGCCCTCCCAGGTCGGTGTGCGGTCGCCGGAGAGCAGTTCCTTGGCCTGGGCGCCGACGGCGTCCGCGACCTCCGGGAAGCGGGCGGCGACCGCGTCCAGGAAGTCCACCGAGACGTCGGTGCCCGCGAGTTCGCGGTAGAACTTGGCGCCGTGGAAGTCGTGCGGTCCGACCAGGTCCGCGCGCAGCACGGTGCGCGATATCAGGCCGGAGACGGTCGAGTTGAGGCAGGCGGAGGGGATC
Source organism: Streptomyces sp. NPDC048419 (assembly GCF_043200415.1). NCBI lineage: Bacteria > Bacillati > Actinomycetota > Actinomycetes > Kitasatosporales > Streptomycetaceae > Streptomyces > Streptomyces sp. NPDC048419. The sequence continues at coordinate 115,597 of NZ_JBICXT010000021.1, forward strand.
AGGAAGTCCTCCCGGGTGCCGTACGTCCGCACACAGGAGCCCGGGTCGGCCAGCACCGCGATCTCCGGGTCGAAGCCGGTGATGCCCTCGGACGCCTCGAACTCCTCGATCGCGGCGGCCAGTTCACGGCTGATCGCGCCCTTGCCGGTCCAGCCGTCGACGAACACGACGTCGGAGGGGTCGTGGTGGGCGGCCAGCCAGCGCAGGGCGTTGAGGTCGATGCCGCGGCCACGCACGATGGAGACGGCGTAGTGCGGCAGGTCCAGGCCGTGCCGGAACTGCGCCCAGCGCCGCATCAGGACGCCCACGGGGGTGCCGGCGCGGGCGAGCGAGACGAGGACGGGCCGGGGCGAGCGCTCGGTGAGCACGATCTCGGTTACGGCGCCCACCGCCTGCGCCAGCCGGGTGGCCGTCGTCTCCAGCGCCGCGTGGTACAGCTCCTGGTACTGCTCGCTCGGCTGGTACTCGACGGGCAGCGACTCGGCGTAGTGCGCGCCCCCGCTCTGAATGGCCTCCTCCCGCTCCTCGGTCGGCGCCTCCAGCGTCACGTCCGAGAGGTCCTGGAGCAGCCAGCCGACCTCCTCGGGCGCGTACGAGGAGAAGGCGGGGCCGCGGAGGGGCTCGGGCAGCATGGCGGGCCTTTCGGGGACGTACGCGGGCACGACGGCGAGGACGACGTGCGGGGTGTGCTCCGCCAGCCGGGCCAACAGGCCGTCCGGCGCGTGCAGTTCGGGGGTGTCGGCGGCGGAGTCGACCACGGCGATCACGGCGTCGAAACCGGCGCCCGCGACGTTGTAGGCGTACCGCTCGCCGGGGCCGTCGGCGGGGTCGTCGTGCGCGGGGAACACGATGCGGCTGCGTATCGCGTAACCGGGGTCGTCCACCGCGAGCACGGGTGAGCGGGTGGTCGTCGAGTACCGCACCTCGGCGTCGACGACCTGCTCCAGCTCCCGCGCGAGCCTGAGCGGCGCGTACATCAACTCCTCGAATCCGAGGGTCAGTACGCGGCGCGCATCCGCGGGGAGCGACTCCGCGAGACGCGCGGCCATGGCAGGCAGCGCGGATTCGAGGCGGGCTCGGTGGGCGGGGCTGAACCCGTGCCGGCCGCCGTCCGGCAGGTTCCGGGGCCAGTTCAGTTCCACGCGCGTGACCGAGTGCGGGTGAGTGCGGGCCGGTCGCGCAGTTCCCCGCGCCCCTTGGGGGTTGCCGTCGAAGTCGGCCGCCACGGCAGCGTCTTTCAGGGGCGCGGGGAACTGCGCGACCGGCCACGACGCACCCGTGCCCGACGAGGCACCCGACCCGGCACCAGCAGACTCGTACCGCGCCACCAGCTCCCGCCCCTTCTCCAGCACCCCCTCGGGCAACCGCACCGTGCCCGAAGCAGCAGCCACAAGATCGACCCGCGCACCGATCTCCGCCGCGAAATCCGCGAGGCGCCCCGCGTCGGCGGACGACCGCATGTCGACCAGGGCGACCACGACATACCGCTGACGGGGATAACGCGCGTGCAGATCCCGGATCGTGTTCAGCACCGTGTTCCCCGTGGAGAACTCGTCGTCGACCAGCACCAGCGGCCCGTCCCCCGCCAGCAGCGCCGCATCCTCGGGCAGCAGCAGGTGGGACGTGGCGTGGGAGTGCGACTCCTCGAAGCCACCGGCGGTCGCCACGCCCGCGACGGGGCGACGCGTGGAGTGCAGGTAGGGCGCGAGCTCCAGGCCGTCGGCCACCGAGTGGCCAAGACCCGTCGCCGTCTCCGCGTACCCGAGCACGACCGCCGCCCCGGCCTCCTCACCGAGCAGGTCCCGCACCCGGCGGCCGAGGTTGAAGCCGTACCCGTACACGACGGACGGCGACTGCGGTACGTGCTTGCCGAGCACGTGGGAGACCAGCAGATGGGCCCGCTTGGGGTTGCGCCGTAGCGCCAGCCCGAGCAGGTCGGTCAGCTTGTCGTCGCCCACGAGTTCGACGCCGAGCCGCTCTGCGACCCAGCTGCCGGACCAGACCCCGTTGTTCACTGCGTTGATCATGCGTCCCTAGGTAGTGAGGCTCAGCCGGTCACGCCGGCGGCGAGCAGGTCCACGAAGCTGACGTCCTCGCGTGCGACGCCGAACGCCTCGGCCCGCAGCATGGTCCGCTCGGCCCATGCGCGGTGCGGCTTCACCTCGTTCATCTTGTTCGTGTACGCCGACCGCAGCACACCCCCGCCGCCGCGCTCGGGCCGCAGGATGTCCGCGGCGTCCCCGAACTCCTCGTGGCTGACCACGGACAGCGCGTGCACGGGCAGGACGTGGGAGGGGTGGATGCAGGTCTTGCCGAGCAGGCCGTTGGCGTGGTCCAGGGAGATCTCCCGCAGCAGCCCGTCCATGGCGTGCTCGATCAGTTTCTCGCGCAGCTCGACGGCCTGCCCCTCGAGGAAGGGGCTGGTCCGCAGCATCGGCTTGAACATGCGCTCCGGGACCCGGAAGTACTCCCACACCGGCCCGGTCACCGTGAACCCGGTGCCGTCGACCCGCCCGAGCAGGTTCACCACGTCGGAGATCACGGAGGCGACGACATGGACGTCGTACGCCGTCATGTCGGGGGCCCGGCGCAGGCCGTACGAGGAGCAGAAGTCGGTCACGCCGAGGCGCAGCGCGAGCACGCGGTCGCGGTACTTGTCGACGACGCGGGCGATGCCCTCCAGGCTCTCCACCCGCGACTCGCGGTAGAGCAGCTCGGGGGACTCGAGCACCGGCATCGCGAACAGCCGCCGCCCGCTGGCGGCCTCGGCGCTCGCGAGGGCTTCCAGGAAGGGGATGCCGCGCTCCTCGGTGAACTTGGGGAGCACGAATCCGGAGAGCAGACGGACCGACGCCCCGAGCCGTTCGACGAGGTCCGGGATCTGCTCGGGCGTACGGACCCGGACGAACAGCAGGGGGAGGTCGGCGATGTCCGGTCTGTCGAGCTCGGCGAACTGGCGGACGAGGTTCTCCTCCCCCGCCACCACGTCCGCGTCGTCGATCGAGTCCTCCAGGCACAGCACCATGGAGACCACGCCCCGCGCCGCCTGCTTGACGATGTCGTCGGCGAGGCGCGGGCGGGTGGCCGGACTGTAGAGCGTGGCCCCCAGGGCCACGGCGAGCAGCCGGGCCGGTGAGTTCGCGTCGAACTCGCACGGCTGCTGGTGGAAGAGGCGCTGCCGCACCTCAGGGGCGATGTGCCCGAAATGACGCATAGGACTCCCCCGTGGCGCAAGGTAAAACTGTGGATTCGTAAAGAGGTGGCCGGTAATAGTACGTAGAGATCCATGTCAGGGGTTCCCGACGGGCATGAATTTCTGGTAACTCGGCCATGTCGACGGTGCTGCGGGGCACCGTCGGAACGGCCGCGATGCATGCACCCCGCGTTGTCGTGACCAGGACCGAGAAGGCAGGATGACCGCATGACGCACGCGATGCTGAAGGGGTCGAACGTCCCTCTCGATGCTGCCACGGTCCGCGCGGTGCTGCGCTGGACGCCCGGGCAGGGGGTCCCCGACGTCGACGCCTCCGCGCTGCTCCTCGGCCCCGACGGTCGTGTGCGCTCCGACGAGGACTTCGTCTTCTACAACCAGCCCCGGCACCCCTCCGGGAAGGCCAGGTGGCTCGGCAAGAAACGCGTCGCCGACGGCCTCACCGACACGATCCAGACAGATCTGTCCGGAGTCGAGTCCGACGTCAGCCGGATTCTCCTGGTCGCATCGGCCGACGACGTCACCTTCGACCGGGTGCAGGGTCTGCGCATCCTGCTGTACGACGCGGCGGGCTCCGAGGACGAAGCGCTGCTGCATTTCGACATCAAGCCCCAGACCGGCCAGGAGACCGCCCTGATCTGCGGCGAGCTCTACCGCCGGGACCGGGCGTGGAAGTTCCGTGCGCTGGGCGAGGGCTACTCCAACGGCCTGAAGGGCCTGGCCACGGAGTTCGGCATCTCGGTGGACGAGTCGGAGGCCACGCAGGCCCCACCGGCCACCACGGCCGTGCCCGAGTTCTCCCAGCCGCTGCCCCCGGAGCAGCCGACCGCGGTCCCGTCCCAGCCAGCCTACGGCTACCCCCAGCCGCCGCTCACCACCCAGCCCGCCTACGGCTACCCGCAGCCCGCGGCGGCCATGGCGGGCGCCCAGTCCGGCTACGGCTACCCGCCCGCGGTCACCTCGCCCGTGGACCCGGACTTCCGGCTGCCGCCTCAAGGCCCGCAGTTCATCGGGCGGTAGGCCCGCGAGGGGTCAGCGGTCGACCGTGGACTTGTAGCCCCGGCCCCACTGCAGCCCCCACCCGTACAGGCGGTCCAGTTCGGCCTGGAAGCCGTAGACGAACTTCACCTCGCGGCGTACGACCAGCTCGCCCTTGACGTTCTCGATCATCACGACCGCGCACGAGCGGGCCTGGGGGTGGCGTTCGTCGAGGTGGATCTCGATGCGCGGGCCGTTGCTCGGGTAGAGCGTGACGATCGCGTGCGTGCGGTCGAAGGCCGGCGTCTGGTCGTAGATGTAGACGAAGACCAGCAGGCGCTTGATCTGCTCCCGGTGGTCGAGGTTGACGTACATCGTCTCGCCGGACGCCGAACCGAACCGGTCGTCGCCGCTGAGCTTGACGTACGGCGCCGCGTTGACGTCCCCGAAGTAGCCCCCGAGGGGCTGTACGACGCCCTTCGTGCCGTCCATGAGCTCGTAGAGGCAGCCCAGGTCGAGGTCGACGTTGACCATGCTCTGGCCGTGCCCCATGATCTCGGCGGGCTTGAGCGCCTTGAAGGGGTGGCGGAACAGGGACTCCCGCGGGAAGCCGCCTATGTCGGACGTCCGCATCCGCCAGCTGAGGTTGACCCGCAGATGGCCCGTGGCCGCGCCCTGCTTGGTGAGCGAGACCTGGTGGTGCCGTTTCGTCAGCTCGATGGAGTTCGTGGCCGCGCTGCCCGAGTCGAAGTCGGCGTCGCGCCCACCCCAGAGTCCGTCGAAGAAACCCATTCCCGCCCCCACCCTCACCCGGGTCCCGGCGGACCCGGCCTTCCCACGAAAAACCGGCGGGGCGGCCGAAGGACGGCCGCCCCGCTCAGAGCGTTCCCTCACCCGCGGGTGCGACACACCTGACGGGCGAAGCGAGCCGGATCGAACCCCGCGGAGAGATCGAGCCCCGCGGAGAGATCGAGACTACAGAGGGGTCGAGACCTCAGCCTTCTCGTCCGAGCCCGCGTTTCCCTCGGCTTCCGCGATGGCGCGGTTGCGGCGGACGGAGGACCAGAAGGACCAGGCGATCAGGATGACGCCGACGAGGCCGGTGATGACCTCGTTGATCTCGTACCGGATGGTGACCATGAGGATCACGGCCAGTGCGCCGATCGCGTAGTGCGCGCCGTGCTCCAGGTAGACGTAGTCGTCCAGGGTGCCCTGGCGGACCAGGTAGACCGTGAGCGAGCGGACGTACATCGCGCCGATGCCCAGGCCCAGCGCCATCAGGACGATGTCGTTGGTGATGGCGAAGGCGCCGATCACGCCGTCGAAGGAGAACGACGCGTCCAGGACCTCCAGGTAGAGGAACATGAAGAACGCGGCCTGGCCGGCCAGCACGATCGGCGGTTTCTTCTTGCCGGTGCGTTCGGCCTCTTCCTCCTCCTCGTGCTCGCGTTCCTCGTCGGCCTCCAGCCGGTCCTCGAAGAAGCCGGAGAGACCGCCGACGATCATGTACGTGATCAGGCCGGCGATGCCGGCGATCAGGACCGTCTGCGCCTTGTCCGCGTGGCCGCCGCCGTGCTGGTGGGCGTGGGTGGCGAAGGTGAAGGAGGTGATCAGCAGGACGATCAGGGCGATGCAGACCGACAGCATGTCGACCTTGCCGAGCTTGGCCAGCGGCCGCTCGATCCAGCGCAGCCACTGGATGTCCCGGTCCTCGAAGATGAAGTCGAGGAAGATCATCAGCAGGAACATGCCACCGAAGGCCGCGATCGCCGGGTGGGCGTCGGTGACCAGCTCCTGGTAGCGGTCCTTGTTGTTCAGGGCGAGGTCGACGGCCTCGATGGGGCCCATCTTGGCGGTGATCGCGACGATGACGACCGGGAACACCAGCCGCATGCCGAAGACGGCGATGAGGACACCGACGGTGAGGAAGATCTTCTGCCAGAAGGCATTCATCTTCTTCAGGATCCCGGCGTTGACCACCGCGTTGTCGAACGACAGGGAGATCTCCAGGACGGCGAGGATCGCCACAATCCCGAAGGCCTCCCACCCCCCGTAGAAGACCGCCGCGACCAGGCCGAGCGCGGTAATCGCGAACGACCAGCCGAAGGTTTTCAGAAGCACTGGCTACCCAATCCTGTCTGGGGGTCCCCCCAAGCGAAGCCAGGGGAGGTTCTCCCCCGCGCCGCACTCGGCTTTACGAAACATTGACTCCGAAGTCTAGAGCGATGCCCCGCAGCCCGGACGCGTACCCCTGACCTACTGCACGGAATTTCCATTCGCCCTGGTAGCGATAGAGCTCACCGAAGATCATCGCGGTCTCGGTGGAGGCGTCCTCGCTGAGGTCGTAGCGCGCGAGCTCCTGGCCGTCGGCCTGGTTGACGACGCGGATGAAGGCGTTGCTGACCTGTCCGAAGGTCTGTCCGCGCTCGTCGGCCATGTGGATCGAGACCGGGAAGACGATCTTGTCGCACTGGGCGGGCACCTGGCCGAGCTCGACCAGGATCGACTCGTCGTCGCCCTCGCCCTCACCGGTGAGGTTGTCGCCCGTGTGCTCCACCGAGCCCTCGGGGCTCTTGAGCTGGTTGTAGAAGACGAAGTACTCGTCGCCCAGCACCCGCCCGCCGTTGCACAGCAGGGCACTGGCGTCGAGGTCGAAGGGTGCGCCTGTGGTGGAGCGTGCGTCCCAGCCGAGCCCGATCATCACCTGCGTGAGGTTGGGTGCGGCCTTGGACAGGGAGACGTTGCCCCCCTTGGCGAGCGTGACGCCCATGATGCTGGTCCTCCCCGAGATGGTGCTTTTTGGTTGTCCTGCGCTCCCCCTCAGGGGGCGCCCCCAGGCGCCGCACACGAACGGTGCGGCGCCTGGTGGTGCGAGCCTGCGACGTGGCCGTCCGGACTCAGACGTTCACGCCGAAGTCCTGCGCGATGCCGCGCAGGCCCGAGGCGTAGCCCTGGCCGATGGCGCGGAACTTCCACTCCGGGCCGTGCCGGTACAGCTCACCGAAGACCATGGCGGTCTCCGTCGAGGCGTCCTCGGAGAGGTCGTACCGCGCGATCTCCGCCTCGCCCGCCTGGTTCACCACGCGGATGAACGCGTTGCGCACCTGGCCGAACGACTGCTGGCGGTTCTCGGCGTCGTAGATCGAGACCGGGAACACGATCTTGTCGATGTCGGCCGGGACGGCCGCGAGGTTGATCTTGATCTGCTCGTCGTCGCCCTCGCCCTCACCGGTGATGTTGTCGCCGGTGTGCTCGACCGAGCCGTCGGGGCTCTTGAGGTTGTTGAAGAAGACGAAGTTGGCGTCGCTGCCGACCTTGCCCGAGGCGTTCAGCAGCAGGGCGCTGGCGTCCAGGTCGAAGTCGGTGCCGGTCGTGGTGCGGACGTCCCACCCCAGACCGACGATGACCGCGGTCAGGCCCGGGGCCTCCTTGGTCAGCGAAACGTTGCCGCCCTTGCTGAGGCTGACTCCCACGAGTCCCTCCATTGGTGTCCAGGGGCGGAGTGCCCCGCCGTGCGTCTGACATCGGATCAACGAGTCGATCCTAGTGAGGGGTTCCCGAACCACGCAGGGCTTGACGCCGAAGAATCACAGGGTGTCGACGGATCACAGGGTGTCGAGCGCCTTGACGTACGCGTTCAGGTCGCGGGCGTCGGGCAGCGCGTTGACGACGGTCCAGCGGACCACGCCCTCCTTGTCGATGACGAAGGTGCCACGCACCGCGCAGCCCTTGTCCTCGGCGAAGACGCCGTAGGCGCGGCTGGCCTCGCCGTGCGGCCAGAAGTCGCTCAGCAGCGGGTACTCCAGGCCCTCCTGCTCGGCGAAGACGCGCAGGGTGTGGATGGAGTCGTTGGAGACGGCGAGCACCTGGGTGTCGCGGTCGGCGAACCTCGGCAGGTTGTCGCGCACCTCGCACAGTTCGCCGGTGCACACGCCGGTGAAGGCGAAGGGGTAGAAGAGCAGGACCACGTTCTTCTCGCCACGGAAGTCGGAGAGCTTCACGGTGGCACCGTGGTTGTCCTTGAGCTCGAAGTCGGGGGCCTTGTCGCCGACCTGGATCGCCATCGCAGTACGTCCCTTTCGGTGGAGCTGTTCGGGTGGCGTCCACCCTACGCAGCGATCACCGGGGTACGGCGGAGGGGCCGGGCGATGCGCCCGGCCCGTCCGGCGAGATCACTTCTTGGACTTGGCCGCCTTGGGCGTCACCAGCCGGCTGCCGCTCCAGTCCTTGCCCACGCTGACGCTCTTGGAGGCGGAGAGTCCCGCCGTCGTCGCGGCTTCGGAGATGTCGCTCGGCTCGACGTAGCCATCACGCCCTGTCTTCGGCGTGAGGAGCAGGATCGAGCCACCTTCTTCGATGTACGTGGTGGCGTCCACCAGCGCATCCGTCAGGTCGCCGTCGTCGTCGCGGAACCAGAGCACCACGGCATCGGCGACGTCGTCGTAGTCCTCGTCCACGAGTTCGCTGCCGATGACTTCCTCGATGGACTCGCGGAGTTCCTGGTCTACGTCGTCGTCGTAGCCGATCTCCTGGACCACCTGCTCGGGCTGGAACCCCAGCCTTACGGCAGGGCTCGTCTCCGCGTGGTCCGCGGTCGCGCTCACGGGTTGCCTCCTGATCATGTCTTGGTGAGTATCTCAGCCACGCGCGTGCGCGAAGCATTGGCCGTAGTCCACACGGGCGGGGCGGATCGCGCAAGTACCCGGCCGTTCAGACCGCCGAAACGGTGACGATCCTGGCCGTCTCACCCAAACTCCAGGCACGAGACAACAGCCGCGCGTGACCTACACCACACCCTTGTGCCCCCTTTGTGGCTTTGGGAACCCGACGTCACTGACGCGGGCCTCGGTTACCTCGCAGTAGAGATGACGTTTGCCCGCCCGAGGTACACGATGGGGAACGGTGCAGGCACACCGAAATACAGCTCAATCGGCCCTCTGACAGGTAAGGATCAGCGTGGCTTCCGGATCCGATCGCAACCCGATCATCATTGGCGGCCTTCCGAGTCAGGTTCCTGACTTCGACCCCGAGGAAACCCAGGAGTGGCTCGACTCCCTCGATGCCGCCGTCGACCAGCGAGGCCGTGAGCGTGCCCGGTATCTGATGCTGCGGCTCATCGAGCGCGCCCGCGAGAAGCGCGTGGCCGTGCCCGAGATGCGCAGCACGGACTACGTCAACACCATCGCGACCAAGGACGAGCCGTTCTTCCCGGGCAACGAGGAGATCGAGCGCAAGGTCCTGAACGCGACCCGGTGGAACGCGGCGGTCATGGTCTCGCGCGCCCAGCGGCCCGGCATCGGCGTCGGCGGCCACATCGCGACCTTCGCCTCCTCCGCGTCGCTGTACGACGTCGGCTTCAACCACTTCTTCCGCGGCAAGGACGAGGGCGACGGCGGCGACCAGGTCTTCTTCCAGGGGCACGCCTCCCCCGGCATCTACGCCCGCGCCTACCTGCTCGACCGGCTCAGCGAGGCGCAGCTGGACGGCTTCCGCCAGGAGAAGTCGAAGTACCCCGAGGGCCTGTCCAGCTACCCGCACCCGCGCTCGATGCCGGACTTCTGGGAGTTCCCGACGGTCTCCATGGGCCTCGGCCCGATCGGCGCGATCTACCAGGCGCGGATGAACCGCTACATGCACGCGCGCGGGATCGCCGACACCTCGAAGTCGCACGTGTGGGCCTTCCTCGGCGACGGCGAGATGGACGAGCCGGAGTCGCTCGGCCAGCTGTCCATCGCCGCCCGTGAGGGCCTGGACAACCTGACCTTCGTCGTCAACTGCAACCTGCAGCGCCTGGACGGACCGGTGCGCGGCAACGGCAAGATCATCCAGGAGCTGGAGTCGGTCTTCCGCGGCGCCGGCTGGAACGTCATCAAGCTGATCTGGGACCGCTCCTGGGACCCGCTGCTCGCCCAGGACCGCGACGGCCTGCTGGTGAACCGGATGAACACGACGCCGGACGGCCAGTTCCAGACGTACGCCACCGAGTCCGGCGCGTACATCCGCGACCACTTCTTCGGCGACGACCAGCGGCTGCGCGCGATGGTCGAGAACATGACCGACGACCAGATCCTGCACCTGGGCCGCGGCGGTCACGACCACAAGAAGATCTTCGCGGCGTTCTCGGCGGCCAAGGCGCACAAGGGCCAGCCGACGGTGATCCTGGCCAAGACGATCAAGGGCTGGACGCTGGGCCCGAACTTCGAGGGCCGCAACGCCACGCACCAGATGAAGAAGCTGACGGTCGACGACCTCAAGGGCTTCCGCGACCGGCTGCACCTGCCGATCTCCGACAAGGAGCTGGAGGGCGGGGCGCCGCCGTACTACCACCCGGGGCGCAGCTCCGAGGAGATCCAGTACATGCACGACCGCCGCAAGGGCTGCGGCGGCTACGTCCCCACCCGTCTGGTGCGCTCCAAGCCACTCGCACTGCCGGACGACAAGGCGTACGCGACCGTGAAGAAGGGCTCCGGTCAGCAGTCGATCGCCACGACCATGGCTTTCGTACGACTGCTCAAGGACCTCATGCGGGACAAGGAGTTCGGCAAACGGTTCGTGCTGATCGCGCCGGACGAGTACCGCACCTTCGGCATGGACTCGTTCTTCCCGAGTGCGAAGATCTACAACCCGCTCGGCCAGCAGTACGAGTCGGTGGACCGTGATCTGCTGCTCGCCTACAAGGAGTCGCCGACCGGTCAGATGCTGCACGACGGCATCTCGGAGGCGGGCTGCACGGCGTCACTGATCGCGGCGGGCTCGGCCTACGCCACGCACGGCGAGCCGCTGATCCCGGTCTACGTCTTCTACTCGATGTTCGGATTCCAGCGCACCGGCGACCAGTTCTGGCAGATGGCCGACCAGCTGGCGCGCGGTTTCGTACTGGGCGCGACCGCCGGCCGTACGACGCTGACCGGTGAGGGGCTGCAGCACGCGGACGGTCACTCGCAGCTGCTCGCCTCGACCAACCCGGCCTGCGTCGCCTACGACCCGGCGTACTCGTACGAGATCGCGTACATCGTGCAGGACGGTCTGCGCAGGATGTACGGCGCCTCCGACGAGCACCCGCACGGCGAGGACGTCTTCTACTACCTCACCGTCTACAACGAGCCGATCCAGCACCCGGCCGAGCCCGCGGACGTCGACGTCGAGGGCATCGTCAAGGGCGTCCACCGCATCAGCGAGGGCACGTCGGGGTCGATCCCGGCGCAGGTCATGGCGTCCGGCGTGGCCGTGCCGTGGGCGATCGAGGCGCAGCGCATCCTCGCCGAGGACTGGAACGTCAAGGCCGACGTCTGGTCGGCGACCTCCTGGAACGAGCTGCGGCGCGAGGCCGTCGAGGTCGAGCGGCACAACCTGCTGCACCCGGAGGAGGAGCAGCGGGTGCCGTGGGTGACGCGGAAGCTGAGCGGGGCCGAGGGACCGTTCGTCGCGGTCTCGGACTGGATGCGGTCGGTTCCGGACCAGATCGCGCGGTGGGTACCGGGGACGTACCAGTCGCTGGGCGCCGACGGGTTCGGCTTCGCGGACACCCGCGGTGCGGCGCGGCGCTTCTTCCACATCGACGCGGAGTCGATCGTGGTGGCGGTGCTGACCGAGCTGGCCCGGGACGGCAAGCTCGACCGCTCGGTACTCAAGCAGGCGATCGACCGGTACCAGTTGCTCGACGTGACGGCGGCGGACCCGGGGGCGGCCGGCGGCGACGCGTAACGGCTGCGCTCGGCTTCGGCTTGCGACAGGCCGTACGCCGCTGCGGGCCGCCGGGGGCTGAGCGCGCAATTCTCCCGCCCCTTCGAGGCACGCTGTCGTGAAGGGCGATGGGCCCGCGGGTCCATCGCCCTTCACGTTTTCCTTACGATGCGGGCATGGAGCAACAAACGGCGCAAGCACGCTGGGAACACCACACCCAGCGGCCTCTGCTGGCGCTCGCCGTGCTGTTCGCCGTCGCCTATGCCGTGCCGATCGTGGACAGTTCGGCGGGCCATTCTCTGACCGCGGCCTGCACGGTGGTGGAGTGGGTGGTGTGGGGCGCGTTCGCCGCGGACTATGTGGCGCGTCTCGCGCTGGCCGGCGAGCGCAAGGAGTTCGTACGCAGGCACTGGCTGGACCTGTGCGCCGTCGTGGTGCCGATGCTCCAGCCGCTACGGCTGCTGCGCATGATCGCGACGCTGCTGCTGGTGGGGCGGCGGGCCCGGATGGCCGAGCAGATCAGGCTGACGACCTACGTCGCCGGGGCGGTCGTCGGACTGCTGATGTTCGGCTCGCTGGCCGTGCTCTCGGTGGAGCGGGACGCGCCCGACGGGAACATCCGGACGCTGGGTGACGCCCTGTGGTGGTCGTTCACCACGATGACGACCGTGGGGTACGGGGACCACGCGCCGACGACCGGTCTGGGCCGGATGATCGCCGTCGGGCTGATGCTCTCCGGGATCGCGCTGCTCGGTGTGGTGACCGCGAACATCGCCGCGTGGTTCCTCGCCCGGTTCGAGAAGGACGACGTGGAGGAGCGGCGGCAGACGGAGGCCATCGAGGCGCTGACCGAGGAGGTGCGGGCGCTGCGGGCCGAGGTGGCGGAGCTGAGGGAGACGCCCGTCGAAAGAGTCGAGGGATGAACGGTCGGGGGCGAAGGGCCGGAGAACGAAGGGCCCAGGGATGAAGGCGGGCCCCCGGTCGTCCCACCGGGGGCCCTTCCCTCACACTCCCCGGGTCACAGCAACCCGTTGCCCGGGGTGGCCGCTCCCGCGAGCCAGATGATCGCGAGGAGCGTGTCGATGGCGCCCAGTACCAGGGCGACCAGAGCCGGAATGGGACCGGAGCGTGCCCATTGGCGGCCCATTGCGAGCCAGCCGCAGACCATCGCCACAGGGCCGAGGATGATCCCCAGCACGAAGAATCCCGCGACTGCGCAGATGACTCCGATGATTCCGAGCGTTGCGCGATCCGGCCCGGACCGTGACCACGTCCGGCCACGCGAGCGGGGGTGCCTGCGCGTTCCTTGTCCGAAGCCCGCCATCATCAACTCCCTGAACCCCGGGGTCTGTTCGGGGTTCAAGTAGCGGGTACCCCCGATCCGCTCCCTAATCCCCGGGCCGCCGGCGCGCTGTCCCCCTCCGGCAGCGCGCCGCAGCACCGGTCGCCCCGAGATCCGTCCGAACTTGCCGGTGGAACATGCCGTACGGAGGGGCTTGACCACTGTGACCTGCGGCGCGCACCGGGAGCGACGGATCTTTAGCCTCTTCACCCTGATAGGCGAAGTCGGTTTGTAATCCGCCGAGTTATGTGCGAACGCGTCGAGTCCCTCGCCGGGTCAGATGTGGGCGGCGCCCGCACCCGCCTCCGCGTTCTCGCCCCGCTTGGTGAGCAGGGCGACGAAGACCGCCACGGCCGCGACACCGCAGGCGACCAGCGACGCGAGGCTCATGCCGGAGATGAACGTGTCGTGCGCGACGTCCGCGATCTTCGCGGCGATCGCCCCCGGGGTGCCCTTGGCGACCGGCGCGACGCCGACCTGGACCGCCTCCGAGGCCTGACCCAGCTGGGCCGGGGTGAGCTGCGGAAGCCCCGCGTCCTTCCAGTTGCCCGCCAGGTCGCTGTCGACCTTGGAGGCCATCACTGCGCCCAGCACCGCCGTACCGAGGCTGCCGCCGATCTGCATCGCCGCCTGCTGGAGACCGCCGGCGACGCCGGACAGCTCCATCGGCGCGTTGCCGACGATGACCTCGGTGGCGCCGACCATGACCGGCGCGAGGCCGAGGCCGAGCAGGCCGAACCAGATCGACATCACCCCACTGCCGGTGTCGCCCTTGAGCGTCGACATGCCGTACATGGCGACCGCGGTCGCGATCATGCCGCCGGCCAGCGGGACGCGCGGGCCGAGCTTGGTGATCGCGACGCCCGCGAGCGGCGAGGCGACGATCATCATGCCGGTGAGCGGCAGCAGGTGCAGACCGGCGTCGATCGGGCTCATCCCGTGCACGTTCTGCAGGTAGAACGTCACGAAGAACAGGCCGCCCATGAACGCGATGGCCATCAGGACCATCAGCACCACACCCGCCGACAGCGGGACCGAGCGGAACAGGCCCAGCGGGATCAGCGGCTCCTTGACCTTCGTCTCCCAGAAGGAGAAGAGGACGAAGCCGACCGCCGAGACACCGATGAAGGTCCATGTCTTGCCGTCGCCCCAGCCCCACGCCGGGGCCTTGATCAGGGCCCAGACCAGGCAGAACATCGCGCCGGAAAGCAGAGCGATGCCCAGCACGTCGAACGAGCGCGGGGCGTTCTCGGCGCGGTGGTCGCGCAGGATCAGCAGGCCCAGGACCAGCGCGAGGGCGCCGACGGGGACGTTGATGAAGAACACCGACTGCCAGTTGACGTGCTCGACCAGGACGCCGCCGAGGATCGGGCCGCCCGCGGTGGAGGCGCCGATGACCATGCCCCAGATGCCGATGGCCATGTTCAGCTTCTCGGCCGGGAAGGTCGCGCGCAGCAGGCCGAGCGCGGCCGGCATCAGCAGCGCGCCGAACAGGCCCTGCAGGACGCGGAAGGTGACGACCGCCGCGATGCTGCTGGACAGCCCGATGGCGCCCGAGGCGGCGGCGAAGCCGGTGACGCCGATCAGGAAGGTCTGGCGGTGCCCGAAGCGGTCGCCGAGCTTGCCCGCGGTGATCAGGGAGACCGCGAGGGCGAGGAAGTACCCGTTGGTGATCCACTGGACGTCGGCGAAGCTCGCCTTGAGGTCTTTCTGGATGGCCGGGTTGGCGATGGCCACGATGGTGCCGTCGAGGGCCACCATCATGACTCCGACGGCGACGGTTATGAGCGTGAACCAGGGGTGGCCGCGCAGCCCGGAGGCCTGCGGCGCGTCCGACGGGGCTGCTGGTGCCTTGTCCCCCGACCCCGTCGATTCGATGGCGGTCTGACTAGTCATGCGTTCGAGGCTAATGACAGCCGCTGACAATTGACAAACCAAATCACAAGTCAGTAACTGACGTGCATGGAAACACTCCGCGAACGCAAGAAGCAGCGCACCCGGGACGCGCTGCTGCGGGCCGCCGTCGAACTGTTCACCACGCGCGGCTACGAGCGGACGACCGTCGACGAGATCGCCGAGGCCGTCGACGTCTCGCAGCGCACCTTCTTCCGCTACTTCGCCGGCAAGGAGGAGGCCGCCCTCGCCCTCCAGGAGCTGGCCGCGGCGCGGTTCGTCGAGGCCGTGCGCGAGCGGCCGGCCGGCGAGGCGCCGATGGAGGCACTGCGCCAGGCGGTCCTGGAGGGGTGGGACACGCTCGGCGAGGTCATCGAATCCGTCGTGCCGGTCGAGCTGTATCTGCGGATGTACCGGGTGATCGAGTCGACACCGGTCCTGCTCGCCGCCCACCTGCGGCGCAACGAGGAGATCGAGGACACACTCGCGCGTGTCCTCGCCGGGCGCGAGGGCGTCGACGTGGACGCCGATCCGCGGCCCCGGCTGGCCGTGGCGGTGTTCGGCGGGGTGATGCGGGTGACGGAGCGGCGCTGGAGCGCGGGCGGGGAGCTCGGCCTGGACGCCATGCGCGCGTTGACGATCGCGTACCTCGAACAGGTGGGACCCGCCCTTACACAGAACTGGCGGACAACCTGATACACATACGGACACGCCGAGGTCATCGCCGCGTTATCGAAACGTGATCCCTGTCACTCGGCTCACGCGAGACCCGTCCGTTCTCCTAGTGTGTCCTCCCAGTGACTTCCTTCGAAACTCCCCCGCAACTGAGCGTCGGGCGAGCATTGCTCGCCCTGGCGGTCGTGTTCGTCATGCTGGCCACCACCGGCTGGACGGCCCTGCGCAGCCATCGCCCGGACACGCCGCTCCAGGCCTCGATCTCCTCTTGGCAGCACGGCCGCATCCACGGGCACCACCTGCCGGACCCCGACGCGTCCGCCACCCGCCTGGCCCGCTTCTTCGCCTCGCTCACCGCCCAGGAGCGCGCGCACCTCGCGCACCGCTACTCCCTGGCGGTCGGCAACATGAACGGCGCCCCGGTCGAGCTGCGCTACCGCGCCAACCACCACGCGCTCGCCCAGCAGCGCAAGGTCGAGCTCAAGCGCATGCACGACAACCGCCTGTCGCCCACCGGGCAGCAGGAGGCCGGCCGCCGTATGCACCGCTACCAGGCGCTGCTGAGCGGCGACCGGCACATCCTCGCCTTCGATCCCGCCGGGTCGGGGCGGGTCGCGGAGGTGTTCGGAGACCTCGACAAGGCAGAACGTGTGTCGGTCGTCGTCCCCGGTGTCGACACCGACCTGCTCAGCTTCCAGAAGACCAACCGCCAGTACACGGCGCCGGTCGGCATGGCCAAGTCGCTCTACGGCGCCGAGCAGGAGGCGAGCCCGGCCACGCCCACCGCGGTGATCGCCTGGGCCGACTACACCGCGCCCGCCGGGCTCGGCATCGAGTCGGCGACGGCGATGCGCGCCGAGGACGGCGCCGTGCGGCTGAACGCCCTTGTGCGCAGCCTGCCCGGCAAGGCGCCGGTGTCGCTGTTCTGCCACAGCTACGGCTCCGTGGTCTGCGGCGTCGCCGCGCACCGGCTGCCACGCCGGGTGGCCGACATCGCGGTGGCCGCAAGCCCCGGCATGCGCGTGGAGAACGCCACCCACCTGCACACCTCCGCCCAGGTGTGGGCGATGCGGGACGCCACGGACTGGATCCAGGACGTGCCGTACATGGAGGTCGGCGGGCTGGGCCACGGCGCCGATCCGGTGTCGGCCGGGTTCGGGGCGCGGGTGCTGTCGGCGCAGGGCGCGAAGGGGCACGCCGGCTACTTCGAGCCGGGCACGCAGAGCCTGGAGAACTTCGCCGAGATCGGTGTTGGCGCATACCGCTCGGTGCACTGTGCACGGGACGACGGCGCGTGCCGGACGGGTTTGTCCGGCGCCGACGCCGTGGGACGCGCGTAGAAGCGCAGAAACTGCGGTCTGCGCAGGGTGGCGACGAAAGAGCAGGGTCCGCATACGATGAGCCGCATGGGTGACGTACTGGCCGGATTTCATACTGCCTGGGAGTTCGAGTCCGACTCCGTGCTCATCCGTTACGAACGGGGGATTCGAACACCCAAGCTCTTCCAGGCACTGGGTGAGCGTCGTGTTCCGATCGAGGCGATCTCCGGGGTGACGCTGGACCCCGGCAGGCGCGGCACGGTCGTCCTGCGCGCCGAGCTGCGCCCCGGCGCCGATCCGGTCCTGGAAGCGGCCGGGGGGCAGTTGAAGGAAGGCTGCGATCCGTACCGGCTGGTGCTGCCCGCCGAGCGCGAGATCCTCGCCGAGTACTACGCCGACGAGCTGCGGACCCGGCTGAAGGACGACGGCGAACCCGCCGACCGCTTCCTGGTGGACGCTCCCGAGGCGCCCCGGCAGTTCAAGGCCTACGACGCGAAGGCGTCCTTCGACGGCAAGACGGTGAACTTCCGCTGGTTCTGGACGGGCGCGTCGTCGGCGAAGTGGAAGGCGGGCGACCAGAGCTTCCCGGTCGCCGAGCTGAGCGGGGTCGAGTGGCGCTCCCCCGAGGTCTTCGAGGGCCATCTGCGGCTGATACGGCGCGACGGCACGGCGGCGCCCGTACAGCCCGACCAGGATCCGGCGGCCGTGGTGTTCGGGCTCGGATACGGACCCGTGCACGAGTCACTGCCGTTCGCAGCCGCCGTGCTGGCCGCCGTACGCCAGAACGGGAGCGCGGCGGTGCCCGCCGGGTCGGTGCGGCGGGACCCTGCGGACATCGCCGAGCGCATCCGTCACCTGGGAGAGCTGCATCAGGCGGGGCTGGTGACGGATGAGGAGTTCTCGATGAAGAAGGCGGAGCTGCTGGCCGAGCTCTAGGTCACTCCCTGCCGGCGGACGTGAACGTCATGTCCGCGTACCGTTCGCCCGCCACCTTGGCCGCGATCGGCTCCAGGAGGGCCAGTTCCGCCTCCGTGAGGACGATGTGGGTGGCCGCCGCGTTCTCCTCGACGCGGGTGGGCTTGCGGGTGCCGGGGATCGGGACCACCGCAAGGCCGTGGACGGCCGCCTGCTGCTGGACCCAGGCCAGGGCGATCTGGGCCGGCGAGGCGTCGTGGGCCTCGGCCATCGTGCGGACCGGCTCCAGCAGGGCCGCGTTCGCGGCGGCGTTGTCGCCGGTGAAGCGGGGCTGCTGACGGCGGAAGTCGTCGGAGGAGAGCTCCTTGTCGGCGTTGGTGAAGGAGCCGGTGAGGAAGCCGCGGCCGAGCGGCGAGTACGGCACCAGGGCCACGCCCAGCTCACGCGCGGCCGGCACCACGTTCGCCTCGATGTCCCGGCTGAACAGCGACCACTCCGACTGCACGGCGGCGATGGGGTGCACGGCCTGCGCCGCGCGCAGCTCCTCCGCCGTGACCTCGCTCAGGCCCAGGTGCTTGACCTTGCCCTCGCGCACCAGCTCGGCCATGACGGCGACGGTCTCCTCGATCGGCACGTTCACATCGCGCCGGTGCATGTAGTAGAGGTCGATCACGTCGACGTCCAGGCGCTTCAGGCTGGCCTCGACGGCCTGCCGGATGTAGGGCGCGTCGTTGCGGATGACACGGCGGGTGGGGTCGTCCGGCGGGATCGACAGGGCGAACTTGGTCGCGATGACCAGGTGGTCGCGGTTGGCCTTGAAGAACGGCGACAGGAACTTCTCGTTCTCGCCCTTGCCGTAGGCGTCCGCGGTGTCGTACAGCGTGACGCCCAGCTCCAGGGCCCGCTCCAGGGTGGCGCGCGACGCCTTCGCGTCGACGGGGCCGTAGGCGAAGCTCATGCCCATGCAACCGAGGCCCTGTACGCCGACCTCGGGGCCGGTCTCGCCGAGTCGTGCGGTCGGGATCCTGCTGTGCGTCATCGAACCTTCTCTGCCTCGTACGCGCGGGCGCGGTCGGCGTCCGCATAGAAACTGATCTTCCGGTCGAGCACCGCGAGGGTGTCCTGGAGCTCGGCGATCCGCGTCAGCACGTCCCGGCGGGTGGCCTCCAGCAGCTCGAACCGCTCGCCGAACGTGTGGTCGCCCTCGCGCACCAGCTCCGCGTACCGCACCATGTCGGCGACCGGCATGCCGGTGAGGCGGAGCTTGCCGACGAGGTCCAGCCAGTCGAGGTCGCGGTTGCTGTAGCGCCGCTGACCGGTGTGCGAACGGTCGACGTGCGGCATCAGGCCGATCCGCTCGTACCAGCGCAGGGTGTGCGCGGTCAGCCCGGTGAAGGCGACGACCTCGCTGATGGTGTAGCTGTCCTGTCCTTCGGGGCGCCTGTGCGGGTGGGGTGGGGCGCCACAGGCGTCGGTCCTGGTGGGCGTGGTCTCCATCACCGTCATGCCCTCAACGCTATGGCCTTGGAGTGCACTCCAAGCAAGCGGAACAGGTAAGAAATCGGCGGGACGCGTCGGCGCGGCACTCGCTAACGTGCGGTCGCATGAGCTTTGTACGTCGTGCCGTGCCCGAGGACGCGCCGGAAGTCCTGCGGCTGCGCCAGGTGATGCTCGACTCGCTGCCGGGAGCCGACCCGTCCACAGAGTGGCACACGCAATCCCTGCCGGTCCTCCGGGAGAGGCTGGCCGACGCGCACGGCGACTTCGCCGCGTTCGTCGTCGACCATCCCGAACGGCCGGGTGCGCTGGCCGCGCTGGTGGTGGGGACGGTCGACTACCGGATCGGGCGGGCCGGCAACCCGCACGGGACGGACGGCTACGTCTTCAGCGTGGCGACCGACCCGGACGCACGGCGCCGCGGGCACGCGCGCGCGTGCATGGAGGCGCTGCTGCACTGGTTCCGTGAGCACGGCGTCGGCCGCGTCCGCCTCACCGCGTCCAAGGAGGCCGAGCCGCTGTACGCCTCGCTCGGCTTCGCGCCCAAGCCCGACCCGTTGCTGGAGCTGAGGCTGTGAGCACCTAGGCTCGTCGGCATGTCCTTGCAGAGCCTCGCGTTGATCGAAAACTGGCCGGTTCCCGCTGCCGCGGCGGGTGTGGTGCGGGCCGACGGAACGGTCCTCGGCACCCACGGACCCGTCGACCGGCGCTTTCCGCTGGCCTCGGTCACCAAGCCGCTCGCAGCGTACGCCGCCCTCGTCGCGTACGAGGAGGGGGCGATCGAGTTCGACGAGCCGGCCGGCCCGCCCGGCTCCACCGTGCGCCATCTGCTCGCCCACACCTCCGGCCTGGCCTTCGACGAGCACCGGGTGACGGCACCGCCCGGGGAGCGCCGCCTGTACTCCAACGCCGGCTTCGAGCAGCTCGGCGACCACATCGCCAAGGCGGCGGACATCCCGTTCGGGGAGTATCTGCGCCAGGCGGTGCTGGCGCCGCTCGGCATGACGGGGACGTCGCTGGAGGGCTCCCCGGCCAAGGACGGCGTCTCGACGGTGACGGACCTGCTGCGCTTCGCGGCCGAGCTCCAGGCACCGCGCCTGCTCGACCCCCGCACGGTCGCCGAGGCGATGACGGTCCAGTACCCGGGCACGAAGGGCGTCCTGCCGGGCTACGGCCACCAGAACCCGAACGACTGGGGCCTCGGCTTCGAGATCCGCGACTCCAAGTCGCCCCACTGGACGGGCGGTTCCTCCTCGCCGCGCACCTTCGGCCACTTCGGCCAGTCGGGCACGTTCCTGTGGATCGACCCCGAGGCGGGGGTCGCGTGCGCTGCGTTGACGGACCGGGACTTCGGGCCGTGGGCGGTGGAGGCGTGGCCGGCGTTCACGGACGCGGTGCTCGCAGAAGTCCGCTAACCCCTGTCCGCCTGGTCGCCCGTCATCTCCCACATCAGCAGCTCCGCTTCGGTCGAAGCCTGCGTCTCCAGCTCCTTGGCGTCCGTGATCCGGGCCGCGTCGCCCGGCGTGAGCTGCTCGCCGTCCAGCAGGACGCCGCCGCGCACGACGTGGACGTAGACGTACGCGCCGTCCGGGACCGCCGTCCGCTCACCGGCCCGCAGGCGCCGGACGTGGAGCATCGCGCCCGCCTCCGGGACCGCGTACGGCGTCGAGTCGGCGATGCCGCGGACGATCTCGTAGGCGGGGTCGCCGCCCGGCTCGCGGGGCGCCAGCCACATCTGCACGAAGACCAGCGGCCGGTCGTCGTCGTTGCGCTCCACGTGCCGTACGCCCGCCCCCGAGCTGAGGCGCTGCACGTCGCCGGGGCGCACCACCGTGCGGTGCCCCGCGGAGTCACGGTGCGTCAGCTCGCCCTCGACCACCCAGGTCACGATCTCCGTGTGGCTGTGCGGGTGTTCGTCGAAGCCGGCGCCGGGCGCGAGGCGCTCCTCGTTGCAGGCGATCACCGCGCCGAAGCGCAGGTTGTCGGGGTCGTAGTGCGGGCCGAAGGAGAAGGCGTGCCGCGACTCGATGCCGGTTGCCGGGTCACCCCCCGGATAGCGCTCCGCAGCGCGCCGTACGTCCATCACGCACCCCACCGTAGCGGCGCGCGAACCCCGCCGTGCGGCGCACCACCGACCCGGCGACGCGCACTCCCGTCCGGATAAGGCAGTCTTGTCCCGTGCCCGAACCCGAAACGAGCAAGCCCGAAACCGTTGCTCCCGATGTGCACCCGCATGCCGGAACCCTGAAGCGACTGGAGAAGTCCTCCGGTTCGCTCGCCGCGCAGGCCATCGCGCGCATGGACGAGACGCTGTCGTGGTACCGGGCGATGCCGCCGGAGAACCGTTCCTGGATCGGGCTGGTCGCCCAGGCCGGTATCGCGGCCTTCACCGAGTGGTTCCGGCATCCCGACGCGCCCCAGGCCATCTCGACGGACGTGTTCGGTACGGCTCCTCGCGAGCTGACCCGGGCGATCACCCTGCGGCAGACCGTGGAGATGGTGCGCACCACCATCGAGGTCATGGAGAGCGCCATCGACGAGGTGGCCGCTCCGGGCGACGAGCGCGTGCTGCGCGAGGCGCTGCTCGTCTACGCACGCGAGATCGCCTTCGCCACCGCCCAGGTCTACGCCCAGGCCGCCGAGGCACGCGGTGCCTGGGACGCCCGGCTCGAGTCCCTCGTCGTCAACGCCGTCCTGAGCGGTGAGGCCGACGAGGGCGCGGTCAGCAGGGCCGCCGCCCTGGGCTGGAACGCGCCCGAGCACGTGTGCGTCGTCCTCGGCACCGCCCCCGACGGCGACTCCGAGCTGACCGTGGAGGCGATCCGGCGGGCCGCCCGGCACGCCAAGCTCCAGGTGCTCACCGGCGTGCTCGGCGACCGCCTCGTGGTCATCGCCGGCGGCAGCGACAACCCCATCGGCGTCGCCAAGTCCCTGATCGGGCCCTACGCCGCCGGGCCCGTCGTGGCCGGTCCCGTGGTGGCCGATCTGCTCACCGCGACCCGCTCCGCGCAGGCCGCCGCCGCCGGCCTCAAGGCCTGTCTCGCCTGGCAGGACGCCCCGCGGCCCGTGCTCGCCGACGATCTGCTGCCGGAGCGCGCCATCGCCGGCGACCCGAACGCACGCGAGCAGCTGGTGGAGGAGATCTACAGACCACTGGAGGAGGCCGGGTCCGCACTTCTGGAGACACTCTCGGTCTATCTGGAGCAGGCGAGCAGTCTGGAGGGCGCCGCACGGATGCTCTTCGTTCACCCCAACACCGTGCGCTACCGGCTCCGACGTGTGACTGACGTCACCGGGTGGTCGCCGTCCGATGTACGCTCCGCGTTCACGCTGCGGATCGCGCTGATCCTGGGGCGTCTGGCCGACGGAGATCTCCCGGCCTAGCCTTTTGTCGGGGGCCTACAAAACCCCCTCGTGTTCTTCGTCCCTGTCCCCACGGGCGGCTTGGGCCGCCCTCAAGAGAGAGTGTGAGAGTGCTCGTACTCGTCGCTCCCGGCCAGGGCGCCCAGACGCCCGGCTTCCTGACCCCCTGGCTCGAACTGCCCGGCGCCACCGACCGCGTCGGTGCCTGGTCGGACGCCATCGGACTGGACCTCGCCCACTACGGCACCCAGGCCGACGCGGACGCAATCCGCGACACCGCGGTGGCCCAGCCGCTGCTGGTCGCGGCCGGAATCCTGTCGGCCGCGGCACTCGGTGCCGTGACGCCGGGCGCCGTCGCCGGTCACAGCGTCGGCGAGATCACCGCCGCGTCCTTCGCCGGCATCCTCGACGACACGGCCGCGCTGACCCTCGTACGCAAGCGGGGTCTGGCGATGGCCGAGGCGGCCGCGATCACCGAGACCGGGATGTCGGCGCTGCTGGGCGGCGACCCCGAGGTCTCCGTCGCGCACCTGGAGAAGCTGGGCCTGACCCCGGCGAACGTCAACGGCGCGGGCCAGATCGTCGCGGCGGGCACGCTGGAGCAGCTCGCCGTGCTGAACGAGGACAAGCCCGAGGGAGTCCGCAAGGTCGTCCCGCTGAAGGTCGCCGGCGCCTTCCACACGCACCACATGGCGCCCGCGGTCGACGCGCTGGCGAAGGCCGCCGCCGACCTCACCCCGGCCGACCCGAAGCTCACCTACGTCTCCAACAAGGACGGGCAGACCGTCGCCACCGGCGCGGAGGTCCTCCAGCGCCTGGTCGGCCAGGTCGCCAACCCGGTCCGCTGGGACCTGTGCATGGAGACCTTCAAGGAGCTCGGCGCGACCGCGATCATCGAGGTCTCCCCCGGCGGCACGCTGGTCGGCCTCGCCAAGCGCGCGCTGCCGGGTGTGCAGACCCTGGCGCTGAAGACCCCCGACGACCTCGACGCGGCCCGCGCGCTCATCGCCGAGCACGCCGAAGCCTGAGCCTTAAGGAGCCGTACGAACATGTCGAAGATCAAGCCCAGCAAGGGCGCCCCGTACGCGCGCATCCTCGGCGTCGGCGGCTACCGCCCGACCCGGGTCGTGCCGAACGAGGTGATCCTCGAGAAGATCGACTCCTCCGACGAGTGGATCCGTTCGCGCTCCGGCATCGAGACCCGGCACTGGGCCTCGGACGAGGAGACCGTGGCCGCGATGTCGATCGAGGCCTCCGGCAAGGCGATCGCCGACGCCGGGATCTCCGCCGAGCAGATCGGCGGCGTGATCGTCTCGACCGTCTCGCACTTCAAGCAGACCCCGGCCGTCGCCACCGAGATCGCCGACAAGCTCGGCACGGCCAAGGCCGCCGCCTTCGACATCTCGGCGGGCTGCGCCGGCTTCGGCTACGGCCTCACGCTCGCCAAGGGCATGATCGTCGAGGGTTCGGCGAAGTACGTCCTCGTCATCGGCGTGGAGCGGCTGTCCGACCTCACCGACCTCGAGGACCGTGCCACGGCCTTCCTGTTCGGCGACGGCGCGGGCGCGGTCGTGGTGGGCCCGGCCGAGGAGCCGCACATCGGCCCGACCGTGTGGGGCTCCGAGGGCGACAAGTCGGAGACCATCAAGCAGACCGTGGCGTGGAACGACTACGACAGCTCCACGGACAAGTTCCCTGCGATCACGCAGGAGGGCCAGGCGGTGTTCCGCTGGGCCGTGTTCGAGATGGCGAAGGTCGCCCAGCAGGCGCTGGACGCGGCCGGGATCACCCCGGACGACCTGGACGTCTTCATTCCCCACCAGGCCAACGAGCGCATCATCGACTCGATGGTGAAGACGCTGAAACTGCCGCAGCACGTCACGGTCGCGCGTGACGTGCGCACCACCGGCAACACCTCGGCCGCCTCGATTCCGCTCGCGATGGAGCGGCTCCTGGCGACCGGCGAGGCGAAGAGCGGCGACACCGCGCTCGTCATCGGCTTCGGGGCGGGTCTCGTGTACGCCGCGACGGTCGTTACCCTCCCCTAGGCACTCCGTGCCGGATCGACACCTGATCCGGGACGGGGACACACTGCCAAACCCTCTGGATCACAAAGAAGGAGCGCCTGACATGGCCGCCACTCAGGAAGAGATCGTCGCCGGTCTCGCCGACATCGTGAACGAGATCGCCGGCATCCCGGTTGAGGACGTCCAGCTGGACAAGTCCTTCACCGACGACCTGGACGTCGACTCGCTGTCCATGGTCGAGGTCGTCGTCGCCGCCGAAGAGCGCTTCGACGTCAAGATCCCCGACGAGGACGTCAAGAACCTCAAGACGGTCGGCGACGCGACCGACTACATCCTCAAGCACCAGGCCTGATCTTCCAGGTCCGGTTGCCTTGCCCCGCCACCCGGCGGTGGCGCCGCTGAATCCCGATCCGTTGGAGAGAGAATTCCCGTGAGCCCGACCAATCGCACTGTGGTCGTCACCGGTATCGGCGCAACCACACCGCTGGGTGGCGACGCAGCCTCTACCTGGGAAGGTCTGATCGCCGGCAAGTCCGGCGTGAAGCCCCTCGAGCAGGAGTGGGCCGCCGAGCAGGCGGTCCGCATCGCCGCGCCTGTCGCCGTGGAGCCGACCGAGGTCATTCCCCGGCCGCAGGCCCGCCGGCTGGACCGCTCCGCGCAGTTCGCACTGATCGCGGCCAAGGAGGCCTGGGGGGACGCCGGTTTCACCGACAAGGCCGGCGAGGACGACAAGATCGACCCGGACCGCCTCGGTGCCGTCATCGCCTCCGGAATCGGCGGCGTGACCACCCTGCTCGACCAGTACGACGTGCTCAAGGAGAAGGGCGTCCGCCGCGTCTCCCCGCACACCGTCCCCATGCTGATGCCGAACGGCCCGTCGGCCAACGTGGGCCTGCTGGTGGGCGCCCGTGCGGGCGTGCACACGCCGGTCTCCGCGTGCGCGTCGGGTGCCGAGGCCATCGGCTACGCCATCGAGATGATCCGCACCGGCCGCGCCGACGTCGTCGTCGCGGGTGGCACGGAGGCGGCGATCCACCCGCTGCCCATCGCCGCGTTCGGCAACATGATGGCGATGTCCAAGAACAACGAGAACCCCGAGGGCGCCTCCCGCCCCTACGACGTGGCCCGTGACGGCTTCGTCCTCGGCGAGGGCGCCGGCGTCCTGGTCCTGGAGTCCGCCGAGCACGCCGCGGCGCGCGGTGCCCGGGTGTACGCCGAGGCGGTCGGCCAGGGCATCTCCGCCGACAGCCACGACATCGTGCAGCCGGAGCCCGAGGGCAAGGGCATCTCGCACGCCCTGCAGAATCTGCTGGAGCGCACGGACCTGAACCCCGCCGAGATCGTGCACGTCAACGCGCACGCCACCTCGACGCCGGCCGGTGACGTGGCCGAGCTGAAGGCGCTGCGCAAGGTGTTCGGCGACGACGCCGACCACATGGCGGTCTCCGCGACGAAGTCGATGACCGGTCACCTGCTGGGCGGCGCGGGCGGCGTGGAGTCCGTGGCGACGATCCTCGCGCTGTACCACCGGGTCGCTCCGCCGACCATCAACGTCGAGAACCTCGACCCGGAGGCCGAGGCCAACGCGGACATCGTCCGCGGCGAGGCCCGAAAGCTCCCGGTCGAGGGCCGGATCGCCGCGCTGAACGACTCGTTCGGCTTCGGCGGCCACAACGTGGTGCTGGCCTTCCGCACGATCTGAGCGGCGCCCGTACGCAACTGAAGGGCCCCCACCGGACGGTGGGGGCCCTTCATGTGTCCCTGCGGTCAGACGACCTGGTGCAGCCAGCGCACCGGTGCTCCCTCGCCCGCGTATCTGAAAGGTTCCAGCTCGTCGTCCCACGGCTTGCCCAGGAGCTTGGCGATCTCGGCCTCGAGGTCCGTCTCGTCCTGCTGGGCGCGGGTCAGAGCGGCGCGCAGCCGGTCCTCGGGGATCAGGATGTCGCCGTGGATGCCGGTGACGGCGTGGAAGATGCCGAGGTCGGGCGTGCAGCTGTAGCGCTCGCCCTCCGCGGTGGGGCAGGGCTCGGCGGTCACCTCGAAGCGCAGCAGCTGCCAGCCGCGCAGCGCGGAGGCCAGTTTGGAGGCCGTGCCGGCCTCGCCCTGCCAGGAGAACTCCGAGCGCCAGGTGCCGGGCGCGGCGGGCTGCCGGATCCAGTCGAGGTTGACGCGCGTGCCGAGCACTCCGGCGACGGCCCATTCGACGTGCGGGCACAGCGCGCGCGGCGCGGAGTGCACGTACAGAACCCCACGTGTCGTCACCGGCACCTCCGGGCAGAGCAGGTCGATCTGGCGAACTTGCGGTCGCGTGGCCGGGCAGCCACGTCGATGATGGCGAGGCTACCGTGCGGCGGCGCAAGGAGTGTGACGTACCGTCGGTCCCGATGCGCTGAAACGTCCGCCATTCACCCGGCAGGACGCTTGTACGGGTGTGAACCGTTCCAGGAGGGCGTGGATCGGGAACCCTCGCACGTTGTCATGGGGGGACACGTTCGTACGACTACCGAGGGGATCTTCGGCGCATGCGGAAGACAAGCCGCCGCTCACGGACCGTTCTCGCCGCCGTGGCGGCGACCGTGCTGGGCCTCGCCGGGTGCGACGCCGTCGGTGGCAACTCCTCCGGACCGGCGAGCACCTCGGCGCACAAGGCGAAGCCGACACCGGCGTGGGACGTCAGCCCCCGCTCGATCGCCGCGGTCGGCGACTCCATCACCCGTGGCTTCGACGCCTGCACGGTCCTGTCGGACTGCCCCGAGGTCTCCTGGGCGACCGGCACCAGCTCCGACGTGGACAGCCTCGCGGTCCGGCTGCTGGGCAGGACGCGGGCGGCCGGAAGCAGCTGGAACTACGCGGTGACGGGGGCCCGTATGGCGGATCTGCCCGGCCAGATGGCCCAGGCGGCGACACGCCGGCCCCAGTTGGTGACGGTCATGGCGGGGGCGAACGACGCCTGCCGGGCCAGCACCTCGGCCATGACGTCGGTGGAGAGCTTCCGCGCCGACTTCGAGGACGCGCTGAGCACGCTGCGCGAGTCCCTGCCCAGGACGCAGGTGTACGTGGCGAGCGTGCCGAACCTGAAGCGGCTGTGGTCGCAGGGGCGCACCAACCCGCTGGGCAAGCAGGTGTGGAAGCTCGGCATCTGCCCCTCGATGCTGAGTGACGCGGACGCGCTGGACTCGGCGGCGACGCTGCGGCGGGACACGGTGCAGAAGCGGGTGGAGGCGTACAACACGGTGCTGAAGGAGGTCTGCGCGAAGGACCGCCGGTGCCGCTTCGACGACGGCGCGGTCTACGACTACCGCTTCGGCACGGAGCAGTTGAGCAAGTGGGACTGGTTCCACCCGAGTGTGAACGGCCAGGCGCGGCTGGCGGAGATCGCCTACCGCAAGGTCACCGCGAAGAGGGCCTGAGACCAGCCACCTGGGGACGGCACCGCACAGGGGCGTGACTTAAAGTTCCGAACATGAACGAACTCTTCGGCACACTTTCCGACGGCACTCCGGTCCACCGCTGGACCCTGGAGCGGGCGGGCGTTCGGGTCCGGATCCTGTCGTACGGCGGGATCGTGCAGTCGCTCGAGGTCCCGGACCGGGACGGGCGCGCCGGGAACGTGGTGCTGGGGTTCGCCGACCTGGACGGCTACCTCACGCACCCGGAGCCGTACTTGGGCGCCCTGATCGGCCGGTACGCCAACCGGATCGCGGGCGGCCGCTTCCCGCTGGACGGCGCGCTCTACGCGCTCGCGCGGAACAACGGCCCCAACTCCCTGCACGGCGGCGACGGCGGCTTCGACAAGCGGGTGTGGGACGTGACGCCGCTTGCGGACGGGGCGCACGGGCTGCGGGTGAGCCGGGTCAGCCCGCACGGCGAGGAGGGCTTCCCGGGCCGCCTGGAGGTCTCCGCGACGTACACGCTGGAGGCGGACGGCGCGCTGGCGATCGCGTACGAGGCGGTCACGGACGCGCCGACCGTGGTGAACCTGACCAACCACAGCTACTTCAACCTCGGCGGCTCGGGGAACGCGGGCGGCCACGAACTGCGGCTCGCGGCCTCCCGCTTCACCCCGGTCGACGAGAACCTGATCCCGAGCGGCGGCCTCGCCGACGTGACGGGCACCCGCTTCGACTTCCGGCAGGCGCGCAAGACCGGCGGGGGCTACGACCACAACTTCGCGCTCGACGGCGGGGTCACCGAGACCCCCCGTGAGGTCGCCGAGCTGCACGACCCCGCGTCCGGGCGGGTCGTGACCGTGGAGACCACCGAACCCGGACTGCAGCTCTACACCGCGGACCACCTGGGCGAGCCCTTCGCCCCCGGCGACGGCATCGCGCTGGAGACCCAGCACTACCCGGACTCCCCGAACCGGCCGGACTTCCCGAGCACGGTGCTGCGGCCGGGCGAGGTGTTCAGGTCCCGGACGACGTACCGCTTCGCCGCCCGCTGACCGGGCGCCGCACGTGACGAGCCCCGGCCCAGGGGTCAGGTCCCGGGCCGGGGCTGTTCGCGGGGTGCTCGTCCCGGGTCAGACGTTAATCGTCACCGTGATCCTGCGGTCCGTGATCGAGCGCCCGACCTGGATCTCGTACGAACCCTTCACAAACGACCAGGCGCCGCTCGCCTCGTCCCAGACCTCGAAGGCGCGGCGCGGCAGGTCCACGACCGCCTCGACCGACTCGCCGGGCCCGGCCTGGACGCCCGCGAAGCCGGCGAGCCGGCGCGCCGGACGTGCGGGGTCCGTCGCGGCCGGGGCCAGATAGATCTGGACGACCTCGCGGCCCGGGCGCTCACCGGTGTTGCGCAGGCGCACCTTGGCGGTCGTGCCGTCGACCTCGACGGAGTCGTACGTCCAGTCGGTGTAGCCGAGTCCGTGGCCGAAGGGGTACGAGGGTGTCCGGCCCGCCTTCTCCCAGGCGCGGTAGCCGATGAAGAGGTCTTCCGTGTACGGGAGTTCGCCGTTCTCCGGCACCACCTGCGTGACCGGGGCATCCGCGAGGGAGCCCCAGGTGGTGGGCAGGCGGCCGCCCGGCTCGTGCGCCCCGGTGAGGACCTCGGCGAGGGCCGCGCCGCCCTCCTGGCCGGGGAACCAGCTGAGCAGGACCGCGGCCACGTCCTCGCGCCAGGGCAGTTCCACCGGGGAGCCGGAGTTGACCACCACGACCGTGCGGGGGTTGGCGGCGGCGACGGCGCGGACCAGGTCGTCCTGGCGGCCGGGCAGTTCGAGGTCCTTGCGGTCGAAGCCCTCGGACTCCACCCGCTCGGTGGTGGCGACCACGACGACGGCCGTGTCGGCGGCGCGGGCGGCCTCGACGGCCTCGGCGATCAGCTCGTCGGCGTCCCGCTGCGGCGCCTGGTGGCACAGGGCGAAGGCGACGACCTTGAAGGGGATGTCGTCCGGGAGCGCGACGACGAACGTGAGGGAGACCTCGACCGGTTCGCCCGCGGCCAGTTCGACCTGGGCACGGGGCACCGGGGCGCCGAAGAACGCCTCGAAGCGGTCGCCGCCCTCGGCCGGGTGCTGCACCTCGTCGTAGTACGTGGTGCCGGCGACGGTGAGGGTGAAGTGGCCGCTGCCCTTGGTGCCGAAGGTGTGCGGGCCGCTCTCGCGCGGGGTGAAGGTGCCGGTCAGCTCGACGGTGTGCAGCCGTTCGTGGGTGACGCCCTCGGGGAGGTCCGAACCCATCCACTGGATCGCGCCGTTGGGGGCCGATCCGGTGCCGATGACGCTGCCCTCCACGTCCCGGCACACGGCCCGCAGCGCGAACCCCTTGTCGGCGACGGCGAGTTCGGTGGTGGGGTCGGCGCCGACGGCGTAGCTGAGCGTGCCCTCGGGCAGGGCGGCGGTGAGGCCGTCGAGCGGGGCGACGACACGGGCGGGGAAGACGGTGGCGGAACCGCCGCCGAGGACACGGGCGTCACGGGCGGCGGCGCCGATGAGGGCGACCGTGCCGGGCTTCAGCGGCAGCACCCGGTCGTCGTTCTTCACGAGGACGAAGGCGCGGCGGGCGATCTCGCGGGCCAGTGCGGTGCCGTCGACGGCAGCGGGCAGGTCGGTGACGGCCGGCTCGGCGCTCTCCAGGGCACCGACGCGGGCGGCGAGCCGCAGCACGTTGCGTACGGCCTCGTCGACGGTGGCCTCCTCGACCCTGCCGTCCCGCACGGCCTGGGCGAGGGGCGCGCCGTAGACGGTGTGCGGGCCGGGCATGGCGACGTCGAGGCCGCCCTGGATCGCGCCGGTCGTGGAGCGGGCGGCGGTCCAGTCCGAGACGTTGTAGCCGTCGAAGCCCCATTCGCCGCGCAGGACCTCGTTCACGAGGTAGCGGTGTTCGCTCATCGTCGTGCCGTTGACCGTGTTGTAGGCGGTCATGATGCCCCAGGGGTGGGCGTTCTCGACGATGAACTCGAAGGGGGCGAGGTACAGCTCGCGCAGGGCGCGCGCGGAGACCAGGTTGTTCACGGTGAAGCGGTCGGTCTCGGCGTCGTTGGCGACGAAGTGCTTCACGGTGGTGCCGACGCCGCCGGCCTGCACGCCGTTCACATAGCCCGCGCCGATCACACCGGTGAGATACGGGTCCTCGCTGTACGCCTCGAAGTGGCGGCCGCCGAGCGGGGACCGGTGCAGGTTGACGGTCGGGGCGAGCAGCACGTGCACGCCCTTGCGGCGGGCCTCCTGCGCGAGCAACGTGCCCGCGCGGCGGGCGAGTTCGGGGTCCCAGGTGGCGGCGAGCGCGGTCGGGGACGGCAGTGCGACGGACGGGTCGTCGGCGGTCCAGCGCACTCCTCGGACGCCGATCGGGCCGTCGGACATGACGAGGGACCGCAGGCCGATCTCCGGAAGGGCGGGCAGCGACCAGGTGTCCTGGCCGGCCAGCAGCCGTGTCTTCGCGTCCAGGTCCAGCTTGCCGAGCGCCGCCTCGACGGCGGTCTCGCGCGCCTGGTCGGCCGGAGAGGTTCCAGGGTTTCCCGCCATCGGGATGCCTCCTCGTCGAGTCCTGTCGTGCTGGGACACATCGTGCACCCGTTACCTGTAACGCGGTAGGTTTCGTTATCGTGCCGTAATATCGAGTGATGACGGATGCCGTACGGTGACGCCATGAACGCCAGGGTCAGGAGCGAGGAACGGCGGGCGGAGATCGTCCGGGCGGCGCTGGAGGTGATCGCCGAACGCGGCTACCGCGGCACGAGCCTGGCCGCGGTCGCGGAGCGGGTCGGGCTCACCCAGCAGGGGCTGCTGCACCACTTCCCGACCAAGGAGGCGCTGCTGGTCGCCGTGCTCGAGGAGCGCGACCAGTGGGACGCGGTGCCGGCCACGCAGTGGCGGGTCGACCTGCTGGCCTCGCTGGTGGAGTACAACGCGATGCGGCCCGGCATCATCCAGACCTTCTCCGCGCTGCTCGGCGAGAGCGTCACCGAGGGCCATCCGGCGCGGGAGTACTTCACCGACCGCTACCGGCAGGTGCGCGAGAGCATGGCGGGGGTGCTGCGCGCCGAGTACGGCGAGCGGCTGCCGAACGGCCTCACCCCGGAGCGCACGGCCCCGCTCCTCGTCGCGGTCATGGACGGCCTGCAGTACCAGTGGCTCCTGGACCCGGAGTCGGTGGACATGCCGGGCGCGTTCCGGGACTTCCTCGCGCTGCTGGGCGAGGAGAGCTGAACCACCCCTGAACCACCCCGCTACTGGCGTCAGATGACCGCGAGGGTCTTGCTGGCGGCGCACACGGCGGCGAAGGCGATCGCCCATGCCGTCGCCCCGGCGGCCCACAGCGCGGCCACGCCGGTCCCGAACCAGAGCAGTTCGAAGCCGACGCGGACCGCACCGCGCGTCTTGTACGTGGCCTTCTGCGAGCCGAACAGCGCCCACAGCACGACGAGTACGGCCGGCCCTCCGAGGCCCAGCAGCCAGGTGAGCGGGGTCGCCACGTCACGTGTGAAGCCCCAGTGGCCGACGGCCGCGAGGGCGCCGAGCTCGATGAGGAAGAGGACGCCGAGGTTCGCAGCCTTCATGGGCGGCAGTATCGCCCGGAAGCAATCACTCCGTTGCGGGCACGGCGGCGACGACCTCGATCTCGATCTGCGCCTCGGGACGGAAGAGCCGGGCGGCCTCGAAGGTCATGCTCGTCGGCGGCGTCCCGGTGAGGAACTCCCGCCGTACGGCGCCGTATTCCTGGAGCTTTTCGATGTCGGTCAGGTACGAGCGGATGCTGATGACGTGCTCCAGGGTCGCGCCGTGCGCCGCGAGCAGCGCGGTGAGGCCCTCGAAGATGCCGCGCGTCTGCTCCGCGAGCGTGTCGCCCTCGGCGATCTGGCCGGAGACGAACAACAGGGCGCTGCCGTCGGCGTGTTCGACGCGGGCGACCTGGGAGTAGTAGGGGCTGGCGGGCTGCGGCGCGGCGGGCGGATTGTCCAGGGTGACCTTCATACGCCGACGCTAGGCGGGCACCGCGAGATGTCACAAGCGAATGTCTAGCATGGCTGCCATGCCGAACACGCATCACGAACCGGATCTGTCCACCTTGTGGCTGCGGGTGTTCCTGGAGGTCGCCCGGACCGGTTCGTTCACGGTGGCGGCGCGGCGGCTCGGCTGGACCCAGTCCGCCGTGTCACGTCAAGTTGCCACGCTGGAGGCCGCGTTGGGCGGCACCCAGCTCTTCGACCGGCTGCCGCGCGGCGTACGCCTCACCGAGGCCGGCCGTGTGCTCGTCCCGCACGCGCGGACGGTCGTCGACACGCTGCACGGCGCCGCCCGCGAACTCAGGGCGCTGCGTGAGGTGGCGGGCGGACGGCTGCGGTTCGGGGCGTTCGCCACCGCCGACGCGGCCCTGGTGCCGCACGCGCTGGCCGCGTTCCGCACCCGCCACCCCCACGTCCGGATCTCCCGCGAGGAGGGCTTCACACCCGGGCTCCTGGACCGCCTGAGTACGGGCCACCTCGACCTGGCGGTCGTCTCGACCACCGGCGGGGCACCCCTGGACGCGTACGAACTGCACCACCTCCTCGACGAGTCGTTGTACGTCGCCGTCCCCGCCGACCACCCCCTGGCCGCTCGCGAGAACCCGGTACGCCTCGGCCGACTCGCCGACGCCGACTGGATATCCGGCAGCCCCCGCCCCGAGGGCACCCTCCTGGACGCGGCGCTGCGCCAGGGCTTTCGCCCGCGCGTGGCGCACGTCGTCGGCGAGTGGACCGCCAAGCAGGGGTACGTCGCCGCCGGCCTGGGCGTCACCCTGGTCCCGGCCCTGGCCGCCGAGTCCGTACGCCCGGACGTCGCCCTGCTGCCGGTGCTCGACGAGGGCGCCCCGGCGCGGGCGGTGTACGCGGCGACGGCACGGGGCCGGTCGGCGTCCCCGGCCGCGATGGCGTTCGTCCGAGCACTGCGGGAGGCGGTGGCCAGGATTCCCACATGCCTCAACGGCCCCATGGCGTAGACCACATTCCCCGGGTGATACTCCGACCGTCCGCACCACGCTCCCCCCACGACGGCGACGGAAGGACCCGAAGGCCTTGAACTCCCTACGCGTTCGGATCGGCATCCTCGGACTCACACTCATGGCGGGCTTCGCGGCCCCGGCGACCACGGCGAGGGCCCAGGCCGCCCCCTCCCCGACCGTCGAGGAGCAACGGCTCGACGAGGCGGCACCCCAGGAGATCCTCCGCCGCTCCGGCTTCGACGACGCGGCGCAGCGCCTGGCAGCCAGGTTGGGCGCGGCACACTCGTACGGCGAGGCCCGCCGTGCCGTCGTGGGCGAGGGAACGGCGCTGTGGCGGCGGGCCGTGGACCGGGTGCAGGGCCGGGGCCCGGCGGGCGGCGACCTCAGCCGCGACGACGACCGCCCGCTGTACTGGGCGCGACTCGGCCTGACCCGGGACGTGCGCACCTGGGAGCCGCGGTTCGCCTTGACCGACGCCCGACGGACAGCGCTGCTGGATGAGTTGGAGCGGACCTCGCGTGGACAGACGGACGTCCGCGAACCGCACGGCAAGGCGATCAAGCGGATCCTCGTCACCGGTTTCGACCCCTTCACGCTGGACCGGGACATCCGGATCTCCAACCCCTCCGGAGCCGCCGCACTCGCCCTGGACGGCACGGTGACCCACACCGCGCACGGTCCGGCGCGGGTCGAGACGGTGGTGTTCCCGGTGCGCTGGCAGGACTTCGCGAACGGGACCGTGGAACGGACGCTGCGGCCTTACCTCAAGAAGGTGGACCTCTTCACGACCATCAGCCAGGGACGGGTCGGCCGGTTCGACGTCGAGCGGACCAACGGGGCCTGGCGGGGCGGGTTCCCGGACAACGACAACGTCAGCCGGACGGAGACCGTCCCGGTGACCGACCCGGCCACACAGCCGCAGTGGACGACGACGACCCTGCCGTACAAGGAGATCGTGGCGGCCGACACGGGACGCTTCCCGGTGTACGACCACACGGAGGTGACCGAGATCCCGGCGGGCGGTACCGATCCCGTCGTACGGCCGGACGGGCCGACGCCCGGTTCGACCGCGCGGGCCGGGGGCGGCGGCGACTACCTCTCCAACGAGATCGCCTACCGGGCGACGCTGCTGCGGGACCGGCTGGGGCTGCACGACACGCTGCCGGGCGGCCATGTGCACACGCCCGTGCTGCAGTTCGCGAGCGGGAACACGACGGAGATCACCGATCCCGAGTTCGTGCGCAACCGGCTGGACATCGTCGCCCAGGTGCGGTCGATCATCACCGTGGCGGCGGACGCGACCTTCCGGAAGTGACCGTCAGGAACTGACCGTCAGGAAGTGACCTGCTCGTCCTCGGACTCGTCGTCCTCGATCTCCTCGCCCAGCAGCTCCCGTGCCAGCAGCGTCGCGCCCGCGACCGCGCCCGGCATCAGGAACACCGCGACGAAGGGGACCAGGAAGGCGAGGCCGAGGGGCGTGCCGAAGCCCCAGACCAGCGTCTTGCGGGAGCGCAACAGGGCGAGGCGGTCGCGTAGTTCGACGCCTCGGCGCTGCAGGGCCACCGAGGCGAGTTCCTCGGTGAGGAAGAAACCGGTGACGAAGAAGCCGATCACCGGGACGACGGTCTGCCCGACGAACGGGAGGAAGCCGAGGGCGAAGAGCAGGACGCCCCAGAGCAGGGCGCGGACGACGATCCGCAGGCTGTCGCGGCCCGAGATCCACAGCTCCCGCCAGAGGGGCAGGCCGGATTCGGGGGCGGTGCCGTCCGGGGAGACGTCACGGTCGACCTTCTCGGAGAGGTTCTCGTAGAAGGGCTGGCCGATCAGCAGCGTGATCGCGGTGAACGTGACGACCGCGAGAAGCAGGCCGAGGGCGAACAGGACGGCGGTGAGGAACTCGCGGAACAGTCCCTGCCACGGACCCGCCCAGCCGTCCGCGAACGGCGTCGCCCAGGCGACCCCGTCCTCCCCCCACAGCCCGAGCGCGACCAGCGCCGCCGCGTACAGCACGAGCGTTATCAGCCCGGGCAGCAGCCCGAACCCGTACTGCTTCCCATGCCGGGCCACCCACCGCTGGCCCTTCAGCAGGTAGCTGAAGCCGGCCCCAAGATCGCGCATGGGGGAACTCTACCGAGGCCGCGCTCTCCGGCTCGGGTGAGGTGAAGCCGGCCCGCGGCAGCCCCGGACGGCACCGCAGGCACCGCCGGCATCCCGGCACCGGCACCGCACTAGACCGGTGTGACGGACACGACCACCCCTTGCTCCGCCGCGGGCGACACCGCCGCGGACACCCGCACCGCCCCAGCCCGCACGAACCGCCCGGCCCGGGACGCCGCGGCGAGCAGCGCCGGCTGGATCCGCTCCAGCCCCGACACCAGCATCTCCTCCCCCGCCACCAGCACCGGCCGGACGGCCTTCGTGGTGGCGGCGGCCGCCTCCACGAGATCGGCGATCGGCGGAAGCGTGGCACTGACCACCCCCGCCCCGGCGGCGGCCGCCCGCTCCGCGAGGGCCACCTGCAACGGCATCAGCGGAGCCAGCGCGGCCGTCAACGCGTCGGCGACGCGGCGCAGTTCGGGCGAGGAGTCGCGCAGCACGTCCGCCGCCGCCCGCAGCAGCGGCGTCACGGCGAGCAGCGCCCCCGCGGCCACGCCCGCCGCCGCGGGCAGCAGCGGCGAGGTCGCCTCGACCAGGTCGCCGAGCGCGTCCGCGAACTCCTCGACGGCCGGCTCCACCGCGTCCAGCACCGGCAGCAGGCTGTCGCCGAGCGCGGTCAGCAGCGCCTGCGCCGGTTCGCTCACCGGATGCACCGCCAGTGGCGCCCCGCTCGTGCCCAGCCGGGTCAGGGTGTCGACGATCCGGTAGAACGCCTCCTGCGCCTGGGGCGAGGCGCTCGCCTCGGCCAGTTCCGCGGTGGTCTCGCGCAGCACGCGCAGCACCTCGGTGCCCGAACCGTCGCGCGGGTCGAAGGTGTTGATGGCGATCTTCGTGATGTTCCCGGCCGTGTCCAGGAGCTGGCCGGTGATGTCGGTGGTGCTGCGTGCCATGCGCAGCATGTCGTCCCTGCTGGGGAGCGAAGGGATGGTTGCCATGGGCTCTCCTCGGCTCACGGTCGGCGGCCGGCGATCGACCTCAGGATGCCCCCATCCGCCGGTCCGGGATGTGCCGTCCGGGGCATCCGTGACGTGAACTCCGGGTTGTTGCGGTTGAGTCGAACCGGCCCACCTCCCCGTACGGATCTACGTGCTGCCCGGCACAGGTGAACGGCGGCCGAGGTTGAGGAGAACGGATGACGCGAGAGATTCACGGCACCGTCGCGACCGGCTTCGAAGCGGTGCGGGAGGAGTTCGCCGCGTTCGTCGCGGGGGAACTGCCGGACTACGAGGGACAGCTGTGCGCCTATCTGCACGGGAGGAAGGTCGTCGACCTGTGGGCGGGCGAGGAGAACGACGCCGGCTCCCTGTACGGCGTGCTCGCCTCCACGCAGGGCGCCGCCCACCTGGTCGTCGCGCTGCTCGTGCAGGACGGCACGCTCGAACTGGATCGCAGAGTGACGTACTACTGGCCGGAGTTCGGGGCCGAGGGCAAGGCCGCGCTGACGCTGCGCGACCTGCTCACCCATCGCGCCGGACTCATCGGCCTCGACACCGGGTTCACCGAGTCCGAGCTGGCCGACGACCGCGTCATCGCCGAACGGCTCGCCGACCAGCGGCCGTTCTGGCGCCCGGGCACGGCCTTCGGCCACCACGCGTTCGTCATCGGCGCGCTCACCGGCGAGGTGGTGCGCCGGGCCACCGGCCACACCCTCCAGGAGGTCTACGAGGATCGCGTACGGGCGCCGTACGCACTGGACTTCCATATGGGACTGCCCGAACCCCTGGAGCCCCGCTTCCGGTCCGTGCAGCCGATGACTCCCACGCCCAAGCAGCGGGCCGTGCTGGACGCGACGCCACAGGGGCCGCACATGCTCGCCTCGATCGCCTTCAACACGCATGTGCCCGGGGCGGGCGAGCCGGCGGACCACCCCAACTCCCGTCGCGTGCGCGCCAGAGGACCGGCGTCGGCGGGCGCGGTGGCCGCCGCGCGGGGCCTGGCGGGGATGTACGCGGCGGCGATCAGCGAGGTGGCCGGGCGGCCGCCGCTGCTGAAGCCGGACGCCGTCGCCGAGGTCGGGCAGATCCACTCGGTCGGCCACGACCTGGTGACCCGCACCCATCTGGCCTTCGGTCTCGGCTTCCAGGCGACGGCCGAGACCTGGTACCCGTTCCTGGGCGCGGGAGCGTTCGGGCACAGCGGGTCGGGCGGGTCACAGGCGTTCGCGGATCCCCGCAGCGGCCTCGCCTACGGCTACACCCGGCGGCGCTGCGCCTGCCCGGAGGGGGCGGCGCCGGAGAACGAGCGGCTGGTGCGGGCGGCGCACACGGCGGCGCTGAGCCTCTGATCCCGTACGGCACGACACGGCCGGGGCCGCACGAAGGGGCCGCACCCCACGTCCAGGGGTGCGGCCCCCGTCCTACGCAACGAGCGGTGTCAGGCCAGCGTCACGGTGATGTTGCCACGAGTCGCCTTCGAGTACGGGCAGACCCGGTGGGCCTTCTCGAGCAGGCTCCGCGCGGCGGCGGCGTCGACGTTCGGGATCTCGGCCGAGATCTCGACGATGATGCCGAAGCCGTCGTCGTTCTTGCCGATGCCGACCTTCGCGGTCACCGTCGAGCCCGAGATGTCGGCGTTCTCCTGGCGGGCGACGACGCCCAGCGCCCCCTGGAAGCAGGCGCTGTAGCCGGCCGCGAACAGCTGCTCCGGGTTGGTGCCGGCGCCGCTGCCGCCCATCTCCTTGGGCGGGTTCACGACGACGTCGAGCTTGCCGTCGTCGGTGGCGACCCGGCCGTCGCGACCGTTCTCGGCGGTGGCGACGGCGGTGTAGAGGACGTCGGTCTGCTGGATGGACATGCGGTTGTCTTCCTCCTCGGGTCCGCCGCGACTCGCGCCCACGATCGACGACGGTTTCGGAAAGAAGTTACCGCATACCGGAAATCAGCAGAAGAGGCCGGCTCCAGGAGGGGTCAGAGCTTGACGATCATCTTCCCGGTGTTGTCGCCGCGCAGGACGCCGAGGAAGGCCTCCACGTTGTTGCCGATGCCCTCGACGACGGTCTCGCGGTACTT
>NZ_JBICXT010000022.1:0-49250 GCF_043200415.1 Streptomyces sp. NPDC048419
CCGACCGGCTCCTCCTGGATCAACCAGGTCGAGCGGTGGTTCGGCTACCTCGCCCACCAGATGATCCGCCGCGGCGCACACAAGAACATCCAGGCCCTCGAAGCCGACATCCGGGCCTGGGTCAACGACTGGAACGACGACCCCAAGCCGTTCATCTGGACCAAGACAGCCGAAGAGATCCTAGACTCCCTCGCCCGCCTCTGCCGACGGATCTCTGGCGCAGGACACTAGCCCCGTCTGGACACATCGGCAAGGGGTGCGTCCATGCCGCAAGAGAAGCGGTGCGGCGAGTATGACGAGGCGTCAGAAACCATGCACGACTCACCGGTTCAAGAGGTGCCGAGGCCAGACGGGTCACAGCGCCGGACGACCCAACGCCCGCGTACCACCAAAGAGGCGTCGTCCCGAAAGCACAGAACTGTCCAGTGAGGCCTTGCCGTTGACAAGTGCCGGTCCGGTGGCCGCCCGGTGGAGTCCGGACCGTCCGGGCTCGTCAGGACCATCTGGCGTTGCCTTCATAAAGTGAACGGACGCAGACAGCTTGACAGTTAATCAACCTCGCTGGCTTCATGTGTCGCGGCGTGAGTGAGCTGGGCGAGCTCGCACGCCGCCTACTGGTTCCGCCCCACAACGGCACTCATCCACCGTTTTGGCGCAAGCCCCTTTCATTTCATTTCCGGAAGGTTCTGGCGTCGGCGTTCCGTTCATGGGAGCGCTCCCATATCGACGCTCTTCGCCTTCCGGGTCCATCCCCCCACGGTCCGGGGGCTGCACAGGCCGCCCTCGGCCACCGAAAGGATCCCCATGCCCAGATCGCGTCCGAGGCCGCGCAACAAAGCTGCGGCGGTCGCGGCAGTCGTAGCTGCCCTGTTCCTGGTTGCCCTGTCCCTCGCAGGCGCTTCTCCGGCGTCCGCGAATACGACCCTCTGCGGCAAGACCGACAGCATGAAGGTCTCGGGCGGCAAGTACGTCGTCCAGAACAACGAGTGGGGTGACTCGATCCCCCAGTGCATCGACGTGTCGGACGACGGCTTCAAGGTCACCACCGGTTGGCACGACGTGGGCACCAGCGGCGCGCCTGCGGCGTATCCGTCGATCTACGCCGGCTGCCACTACGGCAACTGCTCCAGCGGCAACGGCCTGCCGCTGCAGGTCTCGGCCTTCGGTAACCCACAGTCCAGCGTCGACTTCTCGACCGCCGACGGGCAGTGGGACGCCGCGTACGACATCTGGTTCGACACCAGCTCCAACCCGTCGGGCCAGAACGACGGCGAGGAGATGATGATCTGGGCCAACCACTCCGGATCGCCCACGCCGTTCGGCACCAAGGGCGGGACGGTGTCGATCGAGGGCGCCAACTGGGACGTCTGGTACGGCCGTCAGGGCGGCGGC
This sequence comes from Streptomyces sp. NPDC048419, assembly GCF_043200415.1. Classification (NCBI taxonomy): domain Bacteria; kingdom Bacillati; phylum Actinomycetota; class Actinomycetes; order Kitasatosporales; family Streptomycetaceae; genus Streptomyces; species Streptomyces sp. NPDC048419. The sequence continues at coordinate 1,393 of NZ_JBICXT010000022.1, forward strand.
ATCGCCTGGAACACCGTCTCCTACGTCCGCCAGCAGCCCACCAACGCGATCACTGTGAACATCAAGGACTTCTCGAACGACTCGATCAGCCGCGGCTACCTGTCGTCGGCGTGGTACATGACCAGCGTGCAGTTCGGCTTCGAGCCCTGGGTCGGCGGCCCCGGCCTGGCCGTGAACTCCTTCTCCTACGACTCCAACGGCTCCGGCGGTGGCGGGGGCGGGGGCGGGGGCGGTGGTACGTCCGGCACGGTCGCCGGTGAGCAGAGCGGCCGCTGCCTGGACCTGAAGGACTGGGGCACGACCGACGGCACCCCCGTCCAGCTGTGGGACTGCGGGACCGGCTGGAACCAGCGGTGGACGCGGACGGGCGAGACACTCGTCAACCCGCAGACCGGCAAGTGCCTCGATGTGGCCGGCCGTTCCGCGGCCAACGGCGCCAAAGTGCAGCTCTGGTCGTGCAACGGCACGGGCGCCCAGCAGTGGCAGTTCAACGCCAACGGCACCGTCACCAACCGCAGTTCCGGGAAATGCCTGGACGCCGGCGGCTCCGGCAATGGCGCACCGCTGCAGATATGGGACTGCTACGGCGGCGGCACACAACCCAACCAGGTCTGGACACAGAGGTAACGCCGTCTTTGCGTGACAGTGCTCGGCACCTGGCAAGCAGGACCGGGTTGCCGCCTGGGGTCCCCACTACCGCGTGGTGCACCGCAGGCGGCAGCTGCCGTAGCCAGAGGTGTAGTCGGGGAATCCACCCCGAACTGGCGCGATTCCTCGGCGCGGTGCCTCGGCTCGATGCCTGAACTCCGACTGCGTCAATGAATCGGGTGGGACCGCTGGCTCGGACCGGGAGGGTCGAAGCTCACCCCGTTCTCGTCGAGTGCGTTGAAGACGGTCACGCGACCCGAATCGAAGGCGAAGCTGATGTCGACGTTTCCCTGAGCGACATCCCTGCCCGTCCATTCGAGCAGTTCGGTCCCCTTGAGGGGCAGCCCCAGCAGAGAGTGGAGTTCGGGAAAGGGTTCGAGGCGCCACTGCAGGTCGAAGCCGGGCCACCGGACTGGACGGCTGGGGTCGATCATGTTCCAAGTGAGGGAGAGATCGCCGAGCTTCTGGTGGTTGATCTCAACCTGCTCGCCATCGAAGTCGAAAAGCACCGGGCAGTCGGCGAACCACTCGTCATCCCTGAGGTCCCAGACCATCCAGACTCTCGTGAGCGGTCGGCCGGCAAGACCACGCAGACGATTTCCATGCTCCTGAACGACGTCACTGCGGCCGTCCAACCACGCCGGCTGGTAGCCCGCGATGCCGAAATCGAACATGACGTCATCCTGTCAGAAGTGCCCCTCCTCCGGCCGGGAGCCGACTCTTACACCAACCACCAACCCCCTTGTCCCTGCGCATAGTTCATCCGCAGCGCCGCCGCATGACTCGATAGTCGCGTCAAAATGCACGAGTTCGCATCGTCGGGATCCCCCACCGGTCAGCCCTACCACCAAATGCCCCTTGTCCCGGTACATGTCGAACGGGGCTTCTCGTCCCTCAGGGTCACATCGAGTTGCTGCTCGGCGCCGGACTCGTCCATCTCCCAGGTGCCGCCGCTCACCCGCTTCGTGATCTTGCCGTTGAGGTCCATCTCCGTGGGGATGCTGGTGGCGGACACCGATCCCTCCGCCTTCAAGGTCAACGTGGTGCCGCAGTCCCGGGCGTGCCAAGTGCCGATGAGCTGAGAGTCGTGGACGTCCTTCGCATGCGGGTAGCCGCCCCAGCCCGTGCATGCGGAGACCGACAGCACCAGCGGGGGCGCAAATCAGAGCCCACTTCCATGCTCGGCTGTTCACCGCCCGCCGTCTTCCTTTTGGTGGCCTTGGTCGGTGTCCTCGCCCCGGCTCGGACCCCGACGGCGGCCCGGAGCGCAACGTCCACGAAGGCGGGACGTGCAACTCGCAATCCACCGCCGCGTGCCAGCGTCCGCCTGCACAGACGAAGTGGGCAACGCCCAACGCGTTTGCGTTCCACCGGAGGTGACGGGATGTCACCTCCGCCGCTGCCCTGCCACTCCGGGTCGGCGGCGTCAGCGGCCGCGCAGCAGCCGCGACCTCCGCGCCGCCACGAACACCAGCGCGCCGCCCGCCACCAGCAGGACGGCGGCGCCCGCCCGCAGCAGGACTCCGTCCGTGCCCGTGGCTGCAAGCCCGCCGCCAGTCGTCGTCCCGCTCCCGTTTCCCGCCCCGGAGCCGGACGGGCTCACGGTGGTCGTGGCCGACGGAGACACGGAGGCGCCGGGCGACGGGCTGGACGTCGCCGAGCCGGTGGCCTTCACCGCGATCGCCGCGGTGTCGTTCGCTACGTCGTCGTCACGAGTGGGGTACTCGGGGTTCTCCACCGCCCGCACGCTGCCCCGCGCGCCGGGGACGACCCGGTCGATCCGCACCGTGAACTCCTGGGTCACCAAGTCGCCCGGCCGGAAGTCCGTGCGGCCGATGACGCAGGTGTAGCTCTTCGCGCCGGCCTTGCCCGGTGTGCAGTTCCACAGCGGCCCGGGGTCGCCCTGCTCACCGGGGCCGGGGACGCCGGTGATGGTGGTGCCGGCAGGCGGGGTCACCACGAACGTGCCGGAGTTGTCGGCGTCCATCCACCGGAAGCCCATCCGGCCCGGCCCGTTGTTCCGCACGCCCACGGTGATGCTCACCGTCACGCCGACCTTGCCCTCGACCGTGTCACCGAGCGCCTGGTAATCGGCGTGCTGGGTGGTGGCAAAGGTGCCATACCCAGAGCCGGTGAATCCGGAGCCGGGGACGACGGACCTCAGGCCGAGCGGCGCGCCGGTACCGGTCTCGGGGAAGTCGGACGGGTCGAAGGAGTCGGGCGCGGTCCCGCCGACCGGCCACACGACGTAGCTGTTGTAGCCGTACATCGTGTCGTTGGAGGCGGTGTAACGCAGCGGCGCGTCCGTCTCGTAGGCCGCGCCGGGCGCGATCGGGGTGTCGAACCGGCACCAGGCGCCGGCCTCGGGCCGGCCCGAGTAGTGGCAGTTGGAGTGGTCACGGGCGAGAGAGACGCCTTCTGAGTCCTGCACCAGCAGCATGACGCCCTTGTCGGCCGGGGCTGTGCCGGTGTTGACGAAGGCAGGGGTGCGCTGGAAGACGGCGCCGGGCGCGATGTTCTTCAGCGCCGGGTAGGGCCGGCTGACGAGCTTCGGCCCCCCGACCAGGACGTCCGTCTTCCCCGTCACGGTGGCCGCGTCGGAGGCAGTCGCGGTGTAGGTGATGACACCGGTGTCGCCCGCCTTGGCAGCCGCGGTGGGCTTCAGGAAGAACGGGTCGATCGACTCCTTGCCCGACAGCGGGCCCACGTCGCACCTCACCTTCAGGGTGCCGGTGCTCACGCAGTCTCCCGTGACCTCCATCGTCGCCTTCCCGGCGAGAGACGACGCGTCGACCGCGACCGAGACGTCATGGGCGTCCCCGCCCGAGGCGGTGATGCCGAGGGCCAGGTTCGGGCCCTCGCCCTCGGTGGGGAGGTAGTAGTCCTCCTGGGCGTCCAGGACAAGCGTCGTTCCAGCGGCGTGCGCGGCCGGGGTTGCGACCATCATGGCGGCGGTCGCGACAGCGGCGGCCGCCGCCGTCCGCAAAGTTCTGCGTATCGTCAGCACACTACGTGGACACGCCAGAACACCGGAGGGTTGCGCCCGAGCTTCCGTCAGTTGACGCTTCCGCTCCGGGAACCTCTCAAGAGCACCCGAACCATCGACAGCCGGCGGAACGATCGAGGGCCGACGTGGAGGGTTTCCCCAACTGCGTTGTTGCGTTGCGCGAGGTGAAAGGCTCCGGACGCCAGTCGAACGCCGCGACCAGACGGACGCCGTCATCACCAAAGCGGCCTGCCAGAGCCTTCATCACGGCGAAGACATGCGCCCAGTGCGCTTCCGGACCCAGGACAGCCCCGACGGTCAACGGTTCGTAGGTGCACATCAAATCCTCGGTGATCCACTCCACGCGTTCAGTCGCACTTAATCGAGGGCCCCAGCTGCGAACGCCTGCGCAGGATGCAGGCCGTGAACAAGTTCAACGGCGTTCTCCCGTCCGCAGGTTGCAGGGTCAGCTCCAGATCCCTCAAGGGCGCACGGCCTTCGCGTGCCGGCTCCCGTCAGGGTCTGGGCTTTCTACGGCCGCCCATGCCTCGAACAGCGGGCCAACGGACTCCCAGCCCGGTCCCCGATATTCGAGCCGGTAGCCACCGAAATGTTGAGGCCGGGACCGCGGATCATGGCACAGTGGTGAAGTGGATCAAGGAGGTGGTTCCGGTGGGGCAAGCAGGGCATGAATCCGCGCTCTCCGCGTACCAACAAGCCTTGCGCGAGCGGCTCCTGGCCGCACCCGTGGTGCCCGCGCCGGAACCCTGGCGGCCCGTCTTCGAGTACCAATACGGCGTTCCCGTCGGCGGGCTTCTCGGGATCGGCTTCGCCACGCATCCCGACAGCGGCCACGACCTCGTGATGGTCGACTCGACCGACGGTCACGGCCTCTTCGACGCCGTCACAGGGGAAAAGATCGCCCGGGACCGCGACCCGGCCCCGGACCCGGAAGAAGACGCTCCTGACGCATCCCCCGACCTGTCCTGCCCCGGGCTGGGTCCGATCGCCGGCAGCCGGGTGCGCATCGCCGGACTCTACGGCGGAGCACTCTCTGCCTTCACCAACGACGGTTGGATCCTGGAGGTTGGTGCCCCAGCCTGGCCCGATCATCGGGTCCTGCTGTCTCGCGACGGGGGATCGCTTCACTCCGGTCCGCATGGAGAGCGGTGGTGGCACATCTTCCACGCCGGCTACTCCGAGTTCCGCGCCGCCGGATTCTCTCCCTCCGGACAGACGATTGCCGTCGCAACGAGCAGCGATCTGTCTCTGTGGACCCGCAAGCCGGCCTGAACCCACCCGCCCGGCCGCACGAGTTGGCTACGCCGTGCCACCGCCGCAAACCCGGTAGAACGCCGTCAGGTCCGCCTGAGGCATGGACCTGGGGGTCTGCTCGTCGGTGTGATCGGCGTCCTTCGCGTACTGCCGATTGGTCTCGTCGTTCTCCCGGTCGAGACCCTTGCCGCTTCCAAGGCGCGCCGTGGTCGAGTAGACGCCGTCGCCCGCGTGACCGTAGGCCGCGAGATCCGGGTAGTGGTCGTGGTTGTAATCAGCGACGGCGACGGCGCGCGGCTCCGTCAGGTCGACGTGGTGGACGCTCTGCCCGCGTCCGCCCGCCGAGAAAGGACCGAGCCGCAGTTCGGAGACGTCCGGCTGCACGGGATCGTCGCCCTGGAAGGCGGGGGTGGCGACAATGAAGAGGTCGTTCCATCCGTCCTGGTCGAAATCGGCCACGACGGCCAGCACGGTCTTGGCGCCCTTGCCATGATCCCCGACGAGGTCCCGTGGGCCCACCTTTGTCTCTCGCCCACCCTTTTCTCCCAGGGTGATGGTCAGGCCCGCGCCGGTGAGGGAAGGGGGAGAGACGTGGTCGGCCCTGCCGTCGGCGTTCAAGTCGGCCACGAGGCCTCCAGTGGATGTCACGCAACTCTTGATCGCGGGCCCGCCGGCAGGACGCGAGGGCGGATCGCCCCGGTCGCATGCGGTCAGCAGCACAGTTGACGCCGCGAGGGTCACAACGCAGCACGCCCGCACGGCTATTCGTCCCCTACCGCGCACGACCTGACCGCCTTTCCCAGGAGCTTGATCGGAGGAGAGGGAGAGTCTAGGGGGCGACGAGCCGGCGTCGGCTTGAAGCCGGCCAGGTCAGTGGAGGAGCTCCCGGGCTCGGCGGGTCAACTCGGCCGGCGTGAGGTCTTCCAGGTGGGTGAGGAAGACCCAGAGGTCACCGTAGGGGTCCTTCAATATGGCCGTGCGGTCGCCGTGGAACTGGTCGGCCGGTGGCTGCAGGAGTTCTGCGCCGGCCTCCGCGGCCCGCTGTGCCAGCGCATCGACGTCATCGACGAAGACGTGCAGGCCCACGGTGGTGCCGCCGACAGTCGTCGGTGCATTGAAGTGTGGACCCTCGGCGTCGCCCAGCATGAGGGTGGAGCCTTGGATGGGTCACGGTCATGCCAAAAGGGCAAGGCCGTCGATCCGGGACCGTCCGAATTCGCTGCCGCAGGCCGGGCACCCGCTCACGATGGGGTGCCGGGCAAGGTTGCGCCCCAGGACGGGGATCGCCGCTTCGGGGTGGATCACGTCGAAGCCTGCATCACACACAAAGCACCTGTGCCGAGCGAGTTCGGCGAGCACCACACCCGCCAGGTCGTCCGACGCTTCCACGGCGCCCTCGGTCAGGTCAGGCAGGGTGCTTTCGCTGGGCCACACCGCTATGTACGGAGACTCCGGCCGCGCCCGTCCCAGGGGGAAACGCAGTGGTGCCGGCCTGAACCTGGCTCCGAACCGCGCGGGGACCTCTGCGATGTCTCGCGCAGCCGACGGAAGAGCCTCGTCCCCGAACACGCGAAGCTCGCCCCAGGGCCCCGAAAACACCCGCACGCACCGTCTCCTCGTTGCATTCGCCCAGCACCGTCACAGCAGATCTGGCCATCGAGCAGAATTCACTCCCACACCACAACATTCCGCCGCACCGGCACACTCGTCGCCCCGGTCGCGAACAGCTCCGGCGAATGCGCCCGGATCCGCTCGAGATCCAGGAGCGCTGGCTGCCCGCCCTCCGTGAACTGGGGGCGCGGGGCACGAGCACCCCGGTACTCGAACTCGCCTTTGCCGCCTGGGCGTTGCCCTACGAGCGTCCGGTCCCCGCGCTGCTGCGGGAGGTCGGCGGCGCCGCGGATCTGGCGGACGACGACGCCCTCACCACCGCCGTCGCGGAACGGCTCCCCGCCCTCCGCGCGGGGCACATCGACATCTGACTCCCCCCTCTCTCCCCCAGGGGCTTCACGGTCCCCACCGTCCCCACCTCCTTCACTTCAGTCCCCGAACAACGGAGTTCGCGATGAAGGACAGCGTCATACCCGCTCAGCAGACGCCGCCCACCGAGCGCACCACCAGAGATCTGGCCCGGGCCGCGGTATCGGGCTGGCTCGGCACAGCCATGGAGTTCATGGACTTCCGCGTTCGTGCCCTCACTGCCCACCAAGGTGGTCGATCCGGTCGGCGCGGGCGACGCGTTCGCCGCCGGCTACCTCTCCGGCGTCCTGGACAGTCTCCCCGAACGCTCCCGTCTGCGCCTCGGCCACTTGGCGGCCGCCGCAGCGCTTCGCACGCGGGACGACGTGCCCGTCATGCCTCCGCGAGCGGAGATCGACCGGTGCCTCGCGCTGGGCGACGGCGCCTGGGCGGCCATGGCACCCCGCTGAGCCGGCCACCGCGCCACCGTCACCCTGCGGTTAGTCCAGTGCGGCAGCGCCCTTCGGCTCTCCGGCGTGGTGGCCGTCGCAGCAACCGTCCCTCCGCATCAACTGCCCGACTGTGAGCCAGTGTTCCTCCGTCGCGGCCGTCCGCCGCGACGACCCCGCCGGTTCGAAGGCGGCAGTCAGTTCCTCGGTCGTGTACGGCACCCCGCCCCTGAGGACCGCGACGGTGCGCACGAGCGCGTCGAAGTCGGTGAAGGGATCGCCGTCCACGACGGTCAGGTCCGCGAGTTTGCCCTCCTCCACCGTGCCGAGGTCATGGTCGAGGCCGAAGACGCGGGCGGGCAGGACCGTCGCGGTGCGCAGGGCGCCGGCCGCGGTGAGGCCGCCGCGGTGCAGGGCGCGCAGGCCGAGGTGGAGGGACAGGCCCACGGGGACGAGCGGTTGGTCGGTGCCGAGGGCTACCAGGCCGCCGGAGGCCAGGACGCGACGGTAGATGTCGGTCTCCGTGCGCAGGGTGGCCAGTTGGGCCGCGGTGGGCGGGATCCCGGCCGACTGCCGGACGGCGGCCGTGTCCCAAGGGGGCATCACCTGCGTGACTCTGGGGTCGTCGGCGAGGCCGGGATCCGCACCGAGCAGGGGTGCGGCCGTGAACGGGGTGGCGATCAGGGAAAAGTTCACGCCGTGTGCCGTGTAGATCTCCAGCACGTCCTGGTAGGCGCGTCCCGCGGCGGTGGTCGCGTGCCCGAACTCGGCTCGCTGCGTGGCTTGCAGATGAGTCGTCAGGTCCTGGCCGAGCTGGACGCCGGGTGAGAGGAGGTGGCTTCCGGCGCGTACGCCCAGCTGTTCGTGGGCGAAGCGGGCGGCCTCCTGCATCACCCAACCGGGCGCCCGTACATAGGTCTTGACGAAGTCCCAGTCCAGTGAACTGCCTCGCGCCAGTGAGCGGCGCAGTCCCGCACGGGAGCTGTGGGCGCGGCCCATGCTGTAGGCGACGCGTCGCCCGTCCAGGAGTTCGCCGGTGGTGAGCAGACGGGGCCCGGCCAGCTGCCCGCCGGCCACCGCCTCGCGGATGCGGGCCTGTTCGTAGGCGAAGCCGCCCAGCGAGACGGCCGTGGTGATGCCGTAGGTGAGTTGTCCTGCGGTTTGGCGGCCTCCGTAGGTGCTCTGCCAGGGATGGGTGTGGGTGTCCCAGAGGCCGGGGATCACCGTGCGTTCGGAGGCGTCGATCCGGCGCAGGGCGGGCCGCCGTCCGGACCGGTGCGGCTCGACTGCCTTGATGCGCCCGCCTGTTACGACGATGTCGGCGTCGTCGCGGGTCGTCTCGCCGGTGCCGTCCCACAGTAGCCCGGCGTGGACCACCAGATCTGCGGGGGTGGGTCGGGAGGCGTCGAGGGGGACGCGGACGGTGCGGGCCGCGCCGCCGTCGATGCGGATGAGCCGGAGCCGGCCCGCGGAGAGGTACAGGAGGGTGGTGGAGTCGCCCGACCAGGAGGGGTGGTCGGCCGGTTCGGTGGTGAGGGTGCGCAGTTCGCCGCGCGGGGTGCCGTCGGCCTCGACGGGCAGCAGGCACAGCGCCGATTCGACGATCACGGCCATCCAGCGTCCGTCGGGTGACCAGACGGGCCCTGAGTCGTAGCGGTCCGAGATCGACGTGTGGGGTGCCACCTGGTGCAGTCGGACGGCTTTGGTCGTCGCGTCGACGATGCGGATGAGGTTGTAGCCCTCGCGGAAGCGGGTGTTGAGCCGGTTGCGGTCGCACAGGGCGATGTGCCGGCCGTCGGGCGACCAGCTCGGGCGTCCGGGCAGGCCGCCGCCACCCAGCGGCTCGGCCAGGACCTGTTCCGTGCCGGAGGCCAGGTCGCGGACGAGGAGCCGGCCGGTCATGTCGAGGCAGGCGAGCCGCTGCCCGTCGGGCGAGAGCGAGGGGTGCACGCGGCCGCCGGTCGCGAGCGCGGTTTCCGTGCCGGTGGCCAGATCGTGCCGGTACACCCCGAGGAGACCGTCGCGGTCGTCGGCGTAGACGAGGGAGCGTCCGTCGGGGGCCCAGGCGGGGCCGAGGAGGTAGCGGGTGGGCGTCGCCTTGTGCAGCCGTCGGGGCGGGCGTCCGCCAGAAGTCCCGGTCAGGTAAAGGGAGTTGAGGGCCGCGAAGGCGATGTGCCGGCCGTCCGGTGAGAGGGCGGGGAGGTGGATTCCGCGCACCGGGCGGGTGCGGGCCTCGCCCAGGTCGTACTCCTTGGTCGCGTATCGCGGCCGCTGCACGGGGAGCACGCCCTCGAAGGGGATCGTCCGCGGCCGTTGGGGGTCGTCCGGCGCTACGAGGGTGAAGGCGCCGTCGAGCGTCAGCAGCAGCCGCCCGTCCGGTGTCCAGCGTGGTGGGACGGGGGCGATGTCCCCGGTGACGGGGACGGGGTGGCCGTCGATGACGAGGGTGCACGAGCCGTTCGGGGAAGCGGTGGTGCGCAGATAGGCGATGCGACCGTCGGGCGCGACGGCCGGCGTCATGACCTGTGCGGCCTCGGTCTCCGTGTGGCGGACCGTGACCGGACCTGTGCCGTCGGCTGCGACGTCCGCGACCGTGCGGGCCTCGACGCTCACGCCCAGGGGTGTGGTGACCGTTTTCGCGCGGACGAACAGGACGCGGGTGCCGTCCGCTGACCAGGTGGGGTCGAAGTCCTCCCAGCCGGCGTCCTGGAGGGGTCCGTCCTGGCCGGGAAGGCCGGTGAGACGGGTGATGTGGCCGGTGCGCAGATCAAGGACGTGGATGCGGTACGGGCTGCCGTCGACGGGGTCGCCGCCGCGTTCGGAGGAGAAAGCGAGCCGGCTGCCGTCGGGTGACCAGGCCGGGCCGCGGTCGTCCCACGGGCCGTCGGTGCGCTGATGCAGGCCGGAGCCGTCGGGGCGCAGGGTCCACAGGTGGAAGCCGCCGTCGCGGTAGGCGCAGAAGGCGACGAGGCGGCCGTCCGGGGAGTGGGTGGGCCGGTTGGGTTCGAGGTCCACCGGGGTCAGGCGTTGGGCGGTGCCGCCGGTGCTGGGCAGGGACCAGAGGGTGCCCTGCACCTCGGCGATCAGCCGGTCGCCGGCGGGGGCGAGGGTGGCCGAGCCGTTGGTGGCGTGGGTGAAGGTCAGGTGGGCGGCGCCGGTGCGCGGGCGTGCCGCCGCCGGGGCGGCTCCTATGAGGGGCACGGCGCCTGCGGCGGCGAGGAGTTGACGGCGCGTCGGACGGAAGAGGCTGCTCCTGTCACGGTCCATGACAGTCAACACTGGTGCACCGGGCGTGGGGACTCAACGACCTCCACGGCCAACCCAGGGGGTGATCCACGCCAATGGTTTCGCGGCGTGGATCATGCGCCGTGGGCGCGCGCCGCGCGTCGGACGGTAGTCAGGCGGGCCGGTCCCAGAGCACGTGCAGGGTGGGCGGTTTACGGAACACCAGGCCCTCCGGGGCCGCGGGGTGGTCCGGGTCGAGGCGCAGGCCGGGCAGGCGCCGCAGCAGGTGCTCCAGTGCGATGCGCGTCTCCAGGCGGGCCAGGTGGGCGGCGACGCAGTGGTGCGGGCCGTGAGCGAAGGCCAGTTGGAGGCGGGCGTTGGCGCGGCGGACGTCGAAGCGGTCGGGCTCGTCGAAGACGGCCGGGTCGCGGTTGGCGCCGGCGAGGGAGACGGTGACCGGGTCGCCGGCGCGGATGGCGGCCGGGCCGAGTTCGATGTCGCGGGTGGCGTATCGGTCGACGACCACCGCTCCCGGCTCCCGGCGCAGCGATTCCTCGACGGCGCCGTCCAGGAGGTCGAAGTCGGCCTGGACGAGGGTGAGTTGGTCGGGGTGGCGGAGCAGTTGCAGCAGCGCGTTGGTGATCATCGCTTCGGTGGTCTCGATGCCGCCGAACATCATGACGGCGGCGTTGGAGGCCACTTCGGGCAGGTCCAGGCGTTCCGCGGCGGCGACCAGGAGCGAGGAGTTGTGCCGGTCGGCGACGGTGCTTTCCACGGCGGTCCGCAGCTGCGCGTAGGCGGCGGCGCCGGCGGGCCCCGCCTCGCGTCCTGCGGTGATCTCGGAGACGGACCGCACGATGGCGTCGTACCAGGAAAGGACCGTGTCCGCGCCGATGCCGACCAGGCCGAGGGCGTCGGTGACGACGGCGACCGCGAGCGGTCCGGCGAAGGCGCGTCGCAGCTCGGCGGCGCCTGCCGGTTGCAGTCGGTCGATGAGCCCGTCGGTCTCCTGCTCGATGGACGCGGCGAAGTTGTCGCGGACCCGGCGCGGCCGGAAGGGCGGGTTGAAGGGCTCGCGATGGCGGGCGTGTCGGTCGCCGTCCAGGGACAGCATGCTCGGTCCGACGACCTGTGCGGTGGAGAAGCGGGGGTCGTCGACGGTGAAGGTTGCGGCGTCCCGCATCACCTCCAGTGCCAGATCGCGCCGGGTCACCAGCCAGCCGCCCAGCGCGGGCAGCCAGGACACGGGCTCCTGCGCGCGGAGCAGTGCGAGGCGCGGATGCGGATCGCTGCTGAGTTCGGCGAGCGTGGTCTGGGCGCCGAGCGGGAAGGACGACGCGACGACGCTCATCGTGAGCCGTGGTGGAGTACGGAGTCAGCCATCGTCCGAACCCTACAGCGGGGGTATGACACGCCACCGGATGGCCCATCCGCGCGGTAAACGGCCCATCGGGTCATAACGTGCGGAATATGAAGAAATACCGCATCGCGTACCTGATGTGCACTGCCGTGGTCGTCGGGACGGGACTTGGCGCCGCTCCGCCGGCCTCCCACCATGGGGTCCACGTGGTCTGGCCGGGCCAGTCGATCCAGAAGGCGGTGGACGCCGCCGCGAGTGGGGACACGGTTCTGGTGGCCCCCGGCACCTTCCACGAGAGCGTCAAGGTGACCACTCCGGGGCTGACCCTGCGCGGCATGGGACGCAGCACGGTGATCGAGCCGAGCACGAAGAAGGCCGCCGAGAGCTGCTCCGAGGGCGGCAACGGCATCTGCGTCGTCGGCACGAAGGACCGCGACCTCAAGGGCGTGACCGTCGCCAATCTGACCGTCACCGGCTTCGCCCGCAGCGGTGTGTTCTCCATGGCGACCGACGGACTGACCGTCCAGGACGTGACCTCGGTGAAGAACGGGGTGTGGGGCATCGCCCAGGAGCGTTCGGTGCGCGGGGTGTTCCGGGACAACACCGCCCAGGACAACGGCGACGCGGGCATTTTCCTGGCCAACACCATCAAGGAGGAGGCGGGCGCCTCGGACACCGGCGGCACGGTCATCGACCGCAACCGCCTGGAGGGCAACCGCATCGGCGTCACCGTGCGCCGGCTGCGCAACCTCACCGTCCAGCACAACCACCTCACCGGCAACTGCGCGGGCGTCTTCGTGGTGGGTGACGAGAACAAGCCGAAGGCCGGCGACCTGTCCGTGCGCGACAACTACGTCGTCCGCAACAACAAGTCATGCCCCAAGACCGACCGGCTGGACGCGCTGCAGGGCTCCGGCATCGTCGTGACCGGCGCCGACGACACCTTGGTGACGGGCAACATCGTCAAGGAGAACGCCGGCAAGTCCCCGCTGTCCGGCGGCATCGTGCTGTTCAAGAGCTTCGTGGGCGTCACCAGCGACCGCAACCGCATCACGGGCAACGTGCTCAAGGACAACGGCCCGGCGGACCTGGTCAACACCGACCTGGGCAAGGACAACACGTTCCAGGGCAACACCTGCCGCGCGTCCAAGCCCGCGGGCCTGTGCTGACTCACCCGTCATAGCCCCTTGTTGTGAACCCGGAGAAGGAAGGTAGCGGCCCATGACGACCGCACAGACCGCGCCGGCGCCGGCCATGCGGCTGAGGGAGCTCGCGTTCGCGGCGGCATGTGCCGCCGCCGTCCGCGCGGCCGCCCGGCTCGGCGTCCCCGACGCCCTCGGCGACAGCCCCATGACAGTCGAGGACCTGGCAGCCGCGGTGAAGGCCGAACCCCGGCCGCTACGACGGCTGTTGCGCACCCTGTCCTGCCACGACATCTTCACCGAGCTGCCGGACGGCACCTTCGCGCACAACGAGGTCTCCCGGCTGCTGCGCGAGGACGACCCGAACAGCCTGCGCGCCATCTCGCTGTGGTGCACCGAGCCGTGGACCTGGGACGCCTGGCCCAGGCTGGACGAGGCGGTGCGCACCGGGCGCAACGTCGTCGAGGACCTGTACGGCAAGGAGTTCTTCCCCTACCTCAACGAGGACGCCCCGGAGTCGGCGGACATCTTCAACCGGGCGATGACGACCTCGAGCGTGCAGTCGGCGCGTGATGTCGCCGAGTTCCTCGACCTGTCGGGGAGTTCGTCGGTGGCCGACCTGGGCGGCGGGCAGGGGCATGTGGTGGCGAGCCTGCTGGACAAGTACCCCTCGATGCACGGCACGTTGCACGATCTGCCTCGGGTGGTGGAGAACGCGGTGCCGCGGCTGCGCGAGGGCGGCGACCTCGCCGACCGGGTGCGGATCGTGCCCGGTGACGTGCGGGTGTCGGTGCCGGTCAAGGCCGACGTCTACGTCATCAAGAACATCCTGGAGTGGGACGACGAGAGCACGGCGCGCACGTTGCGCAACGTGCGTGAGGCGGGCGGCCCCGGTACCCGGGTCGTGGTCATCGAGAATCTCGTCGACGACTCGCCGTCGATGCGGTTCAGCACCGCGATGGACCTGCTGCTGCTCCTGAACGTCGGCGGGGCGAAGCACACCACGCAGAGCATGATCGACCGGTTGACCGAGGCGGGCCTGGTCATCGACGACATGCGGCCGGTCAACCCGTATCTGCACGCCTTCGACTGCCACGTGCCCGGCTGACAGCCGTTCGCGTACGAGACACCGGTGGCCGGATCCCGCAGCGTGGCGGGTCCGGCCACCGGTGATTGTCCGGCCTTGTCAGCGGGCCGGGTCGCGCTCCCAGAGGTAGAAGCGCTGCGCCATGGCGTCCTTGGGGGAACGCCAGGTGGCGGGGTCGTAGGCGCTGACGTAGGAGGACAGCCGTTCGCTGACGTCACGGAACTCGGGATGGTTCGTGACCTTGGCGATGGCGGGGCCGGGTTCGTGCTCGGACTCGACCAGGTGCATGTAGACGTCGCCGAACTGGAAGAGGCTGCGCCGGACCACCCCGACGAGGTGGGGCAGCTCTCCGCGGTCGGACTCGGCGAACACCTTGGCGATGTCGGGCGCCGATCCCGGCGCCATGCGGGCGACGATCAGGGCTTGGTGCATGGGAGTTGTCCTCCGTCCGGCTCAGCCGGTCAGGCCCGGCGTGGTGCCGCGCTCGGCGGCGGCCTTCTCGATGCGGTCCCGGATCAGGCCCATCTGGACCTTGGAGTTCCGGTTGATGTTGTCGGTCATCCAGGCGTCGTCGACCGGCGCTTCGGACTTCATCGCGAAGTCCTGCGTCCAGATCATCCGCGTGCCGCCGCGCACCTCTTCGTAGCGCCAGTGGATGTTCATGTGGTCGAAGGGGCCCGTCTCGACCCGGCGGGCGCGGACGGTGAGCGTGTCGCGGTCGGGCTCGCGCTCGGAGACCCAGCTCCACACGGTGCCGTTCTCGTCCGGGTGCATGGTCAGCCGGAAGGTGGTCTTGTTCCCCTCGCGGGAGAGGACCTCGACGGAGGCGTACTCGCTGAACAACTGGGTCCAGTTCTCCAGGTCGTTGGTCATGTCCCAGACCAGGTCCAGGGGGGCCGCGACGGTGATCTCGTTCTGGGTGTGTCCGGTCATTTTCACGCTCCTGTCATGAGGGCGGTGTTGACGAGGTCGAGGAACTGGCGGGGCGTCTTGGAGCGTTCGGCGTCCGGCGGCATCGGGGTGCCGTAGCGGTTCTCCAGTTCGCCGACGATGCCCAGCAGGCCGAGCGAGTCGACGCCGAGGGTGTCGAAGCCCGGGTTGGCGGCGCGGAGTTCGTCCGGGGCGACGGTGACTCCGGCGGACTTCTTCATGAGTTCGGCGAGCTCTTCGACGGTGATGCGATCGGTCATGGTCTTGTTCTCCTTCTCTGCTCAGCGGCGCCTTGTCAGGAGGCGTCGGTGACGCCGTGCCGAAGCACCAGCGCCGAGTTCGACCCCATGAGTCCCCGGCTCAGGACCAGCGCCGTGCGAAGTTCTGCGGTGCGGGCCCTGCCAGTGACGAGGTCGAGGTCATGGCAGATGTCGAAGACGTTGGGGGTGGGCGGGATCAGGCCGTGCTCCATGGCGAGCACGGCGGCGGCGGCGTCGAGCACGGGGGCTGCTCCGTAGCCGCGGCCGATCCCGGTCTTGGGTGCCGTGACCGGCACGCGGCTGCCGAGCACGTCGGCGATCGCGAGGGCCTCGGCGCGGTCGGCCTCCGGGACGCCGAGGGCGTCGGCGAAGACCACGTCGATCTCCTCGGGGGCGCAGCCGGCTTCGTCCAGGGCGCCCCGCATGGCGTGAGCAAGGCCGTGCCGGGACTCCTTCCAGCAGGAGGCGCCGGTGTAGGTGGCGGCGTGTCCGGCGATGACGGCCTGAACGCGGGCGCCGCGTTCGCGGGCGGTGTCCTCGTCCTCCACGACGAGCATGGCGCCGCCCTCGGCGGGCACGAATCCGCAGGCCGCGGAGGTGAACGGCCGGTAGGCGCGGGTGGGGTCGTCCGCGGTGCTCAGTTCGTCGTAGCCGAGCTGGCAGACCATGGAGTAGGGGGCGAGCGGCGCCTCGGTGGAGCCGGCCACGATGACGTCGGTGCCGCGGCGCACGGCCCGGGCCGCGTGGGCGAGGGCGTCCAGGCCGCCGGCCTCGTCGCTGGCGACGACGGAGCAGGGGCCCTTGAAGCCGCGCCGGATGGATATCTGGCCGGTGCTGGCGGCGTAGAACCAGGCGATGGACTGGTACGGGCCGACGAACCGGCTTCCCTTGCCCCACAGTTGCTGCAGTTCGCGCTGGCCGAACTCGCCGCCGCCGGAGCCGGCCGCGGTGACCACGCCCACGGAGAAGGGAGCGTCGTCGGTGAGGGTCCGGCCCAGGCGGGCGTCCGCCAGCGCGAGGTCGGCGGCGGCCATGGCGAAGTGCGTGAACCGGTCGGTCTGGACGAGGAAGCGCTCCTCCACCGCGGCCGAGGGATCGAAGTCGCGGACCTCGCCCGCCACCTTCAGCGGCAGGTCCTGGCAGCCCTCACGGGTGACCTTGTCCAGGACGGCGATGCCTTCCCGGGTGGCCTTCCAAAAGGTCTCCGTGCCCGCCCCGTTGGGGGCGATCACACCTATGCCGGTAACGGCCGCGCGCCGTGGATAGGGTTCGCTCATCGTGTCTCCTCCCTCGGCCGGGTCAGGACCACCGCGGACTGGAAGCCGCCGAACCCGCTGCCCACCGAGAGCACGCTGTTGAGCTTGCGGGCGCGGGCGACGCGCGGGACGTAGTCCAGGTCACACTCGGGGTCGGGGGTCTCGTAGTTGGCGGTCGGCGGCACGGTCTGGTGGGCCAACGCCAGGACGCAGGCGACGAGTTCGATCGCACCGATCGCGCCGAGGGAGTGGCCCACCATGGACTTGATGGAGCTCATCGGCGTGTCGTAGGCGTGCGGGCCCAGGGCCCGTTTGACCGCGGCGGTCTCGTGCCGGTCGTTCTGCTGGGTGCCCGAGCCGTGCGCGTTGACGTAGTCGATGGCCGTGCCGTCGAGCTGTGCGTGGTCGAGGGCGGCCTCGATGGCCTTGGCCATCTCCAGCCCCTCACGGGTCAGTCCGGTCATGTGGTACGCGTTGCCGAAGGTGGCGTAGCCGCCCAGCTCGCAGTACACGTGGGCACCGCGGGCCCGGGCGTGTTCGAGCTCTTCGAGGACGAGTACGGCGCCGCCCTCCCCCATCACGAACCCGTTGCGGTCGGCGTCGAAGGGACGCGAGGCGTGGGCGGGGTCGTCGTTGTTGGGTGAGGTGGCCTTGATGGCGTCGAAGCAGGCCATGGTGATCGGGGAGATCGGCGAGTCCGAGGCGCCCGCGATGCATATGTCGGCCCGGCCCTCCTCGACGGTGTGGAAGGCGTAGCCGACCGCGTCGAGCCCGGAGGTGCAGCCGGTGGAGACGGTCTGCACGGGGCCGCGGGCCCCGAACTCCTCCGCCACCGTCGCGGCCAGCGTGCTGGGCGCGAAGGCTCGGTGCAGATGCGGCTCGGCCCGGCGGGGGTCCACGTCCCAGCGCTGGCCGTGGTGGCTGACCAGCACGTAGTCGTGCTCCAGCCGTGTGGTGCCGCCGACCGCGGTGCCCAGCGACACCCCGATCCGCCAGGGGTTCTCCCGCTCGAAGTCGAGGCCGGCGTCCCGGACCGCTTCCGTGCCCGCGGCCAGGGCGAACTGTATGTAGCGGTCGCAGCGCGCGCTCTGTTCGGCGTCCAGTCCGGCGGCGGCCGGGTCGAAGTCGCATTCGGCGGCGATGCGTGAGCGCAGTCCCGCCGGGTCGAAGAACGTGATGCCCCGCGTCGCGGTGCGCCCGGCGGCCAGCAGATCCCAGAACGCCGGTACGCCGATACCGCCCGGGGCGACGATGCCTATGCCGGTGACGGCCACCCGTCTGGTCATGAATGGACCTCGGCGACGGTTTCGGTCTCCTCGGTGTCGACGTGGCCCAGCTGCGGGCGCGGGGCCAGCGGGCCGAGGTGGAAGACCATGCGGGCCTCCACGTTGCCGACGTTGCGGAAGCGGTGGCGCATGTGGGCGGGGATCATCAGCCCCTGCTCGGGCCGCAGCGGGTGGGGGACGCCGTCCAGGTCCACCTCCAGCTCGCCGCACAGGACGTACACGAACTCCTCGGAGTAGGGGTGGTAGTGCTCACCGATGCGATCGCCGGGCTCGACGATGGCGACGCCCATGAAGCCGCTGGTGGAGCCGACGGTGGCGGGGGTGAGCATGGCGCGCAGATCGCCGCCGCGCCGGCGGTTGGGCTCGACCTCGCTGAGATCCACGATTCTGGGACGGTCTGTGATCACGGCGTTCCTCCGTTCAGGTCCTGCATCGACGTGGGGGGTGTGGCCGCTTGGGCCGGATGAGGGTGCATCAGGCCTCGGGCGAGCGGCGGTCGGTGACGAGATCCATCCGGGCGAGCCGGACGAGACGGGCGAGCTCGGCGTCCTTGGGTGCGGACACGTCGGCGGCAAGCGTCGTCAGCTCGGCCACCTGCGCGGGGTCCGCGAGGCCGAGGATCAGGGCGGGGTCGGCGCCGTCGAGTCCGCCGCGCACGTCGATCAGCCGGACGACGACGTCGTCGCGCTGGAAGATCGTGCTGCGCACGACCGGGCTCAGCGGGTCGTCCGCCGCGGCCACGTCCTGGTGGGCCAGCAGCTCGGCCAGGCGCATGCCGCGGTCGGCCTTGACCGGGTAGGACAGGGCGTACCGCTCCGCCTGCCCCTGCTGCCCCTCGGCGGTCACATGATGGACGGCGGGCAGCGCGGCCCGGGTGAAGAAGACGCGCGCGGACTCGGGGTCGTCGAGGTCCCGGTCCTGCTCCAGGTAGGGGTTGACGGCCTCCTCCACGGCGCGGATCTCGGGCTGGCGGGCGACGTGGCGCAGCGCGGCGAGCAGGTCACCGCGCACCTCGATGGCCCGCACGACCCGGTTGCCGTGCATGAACAGGGAGGTGCGGCACAGCCGGGTGGCGTCGTCGACCTTCGGCTCGGGCGAGGCGTAGTCGGAGAGGATCTTGGCGACCTTGTCCTCACTGCCCGGCTTGACGGTGAAGGTGAGCGCGTGCCGGATCAGGCCGTCGCCGATCCGGGGCGCCGACTGCAGCCGGCGCTCGGCCGCCTCGGTGACCACCTTCGGGTCGCCGGTCTCTCGCACGATGTGGAAGCGCAGCGAGCGGGTGTCGCGGACACAGCTGTGCAGCGGCTCCACCATCCGCACGTGCTCCTCGCTGTTGACCCAGGCGAGGAAGGGCGGGGCGCTCTCCCACTCGCTGGTGATCAGCCACTGCGAGGGGTTCTCGATGGACTGGCACAGCTGGTCGCTGACGTGTCCGGGGACGGAGGCGACCTGGTTGCACAGGAGCTCGTAGGCCTCCAGGAACTGCTGCTGGGCACCGTCGTAGACGTCCACCAGCAGCACGACCCGCAGTCGGGAGCCGTCGAACACGGACTGCGAGACTCGGGGCGAGACCTGGCTGGTCGGGGAACCGGAAACACGTTCCGACGTGGTGGTCATCCTGCGCACATCTCCTTCGGGGCGGAAGTGGTCTCTTCGGCCGCGGTGATGCGGCGTCAGCGTTTCTCGATCGTGTGCCCGTGCCCGCGAGCCCGCGACTCGGATGCACTACGCGGGTGATCTCTCAGATGAGCCGGGCGAAGACCACGAGGTTGTCGGTGTAGTCGTGCGCCGAATGGTCGTAGTCGCCCGCGCAGGTGATCAGCCGTGCTTCGGCGCGCGGGGTGTCGTCGTAGACGCGGTCGCTGGGGAAGTCGGACTTCTCGAAGGTCTCCGTGTCGTAGACCTGGAAGGTCGCGGTGGTGCCGTCGGCCCGGTCGACGTAGAAGACGTCGTTCTTCTTGAGCTCGCTGAGGTTGGCGAAGACGGCCGCGGACGTCTTGGTGTCGACGTGCCCGGCGATGACCGCGGTGCCCGTCTCGCCGGGTGCGGAGCCCTTGACGTGCCAGCCGACGAGGTTGGTGTCGGCGGCGGGCGGCGGCTCCAGCTGGCCGCTGGCGTTGAGGTGGAGGTCGGTGAAGGGGGCGTCGACCCAGATCTTCGGGATCCGCAGGCGCACGGGTTCCGACCGGGGCATGTGTTTGCCGACCGGCTGACCGGGATCGGTGGTGGACCGCGGGGAGGAGGTCGCGGCGGACTGCGGGGCCGCCGCGGCCGGACGCGGCGCACCGGCCGGACTGGAGGAGCCGGCGGAGTCGCCGTGGCCGTTGAGCAGGCCGGCGATCAGGACCAGGCCGGCCGCCGCGCACATCATCAGCGCCCCGGAGCGGGAGGAGCCCGGTGCGCCGGGGGCCGGTTCGTCGTCGGTGGAGGAAGAGGGTTGTGCCATCGGAGACCACCTCACTGGCACGGCAGCGGCGGATGGGGTGCGGGGACAGCGCGCCGGGCCGCCACTCGGGGCACGGGTGGCGGCCGCGGCTGCGCTATCGCATCCGGCACAGGTCAGGCCGGGCTTCCGACCGGCCTCTTGCGACGGATCGCGTACAGGCCGGTGGCCGCCACCGCCAGCACGGCCAGGCCGCCGGCGGTCGCCGTCGGAGCGGCCAGTGCCCCACCGCCGGTGTGCATCCCGCCGCTGGGCTTCTCGTGCCCGCCGCCGCCCCAGGAGTCGTTGCCGCCGCCGCTGTCACGGTCGCCGCCGCCCCAGTCGCTCTTGCCGCCGCCGTCGTTGTCCTTGTAGGTGTCGGGGTCCGTCTTCGGATCCCGCGAGCTGCCCCAGTCGTCGTGGTCGTTCACCGCGGTCAGCGCACCTCCACCGGTGTGCATGCCGCCGTGCGGAGACTCGTGCTGTCCGTGCTCCTTGCCGGACGAGGATCCGTCGCTGTACGAAGAGTCGTCGTGATCCCAATTGCCACCGGCGGCGTACGCGCCAGGGGCACCGAAGGCCAGGGCGGCGGAGGCCGCCGCTGTAGCCAGGATCATGCGAGCAGAGCGCATCTGATGGTCCTTCCGTCACGGCCCGGCAGCTGGGACTTGGTCAGCTGTCTTGACCGGGCCCCGACGTGATCCACCGTCAGTCAGGCGCGTCGCGGCCACCAGTCGGGACGATCAGGCGGGTGAAGCGGCCAGGCTTCACCCGTGACTCCGCTCATCGGGTGATCAAGACAGTGCCAGGGTCTCCTTGAGGACCTCGCGCAGCACGGATTCGGCGTCCGCGACGGGGCCGGCCGAGCGCCAGGCGACGAACCCGTCCGGGCGAACGAGGACGGCACCCCCGCGGGTGATGCCGTGGGCCTCGGCCCAGTCCGCGTCACCGTCGGTGACCAGGTCTGCTCCGGTTCCGGTGCCCACGCGGTAGGAGGTGAGCGGGATGGGGATGTCCTGGGCCAGCCGGGTGGCGGCGCGGTGCCAGCCGCTCGGATCACCGGCGTCGCCGAGCAGCACCGGGGTGCGCTCGTACAGGTCGAGGGTGGAGACCCTCTCCTCCCCGCGCCGCACCCACAAGTGGGGCGCCCGGCTGCCGGGCTCGCCGCTCAGGTCGAGATTTTCCGGTACGACCGCCGCCGTCAGGTCGGCGCCGACGACCGCACCCTGCGGATAGCGGTAGCCGAGCGCCACGTTGAGGATGCCGCGCTGGCGGCCGCCGCCGGCGCCGGGCGGCGGGGTGAATCCGGGGTGGCTGTGCTCGGCCGAACGGTGGGCGGCGCGGGCGCTGGTCGCCTCCGCGACCGGGCGGCGCTCGGCGTCGTAGGAATCCAGCAGCCCCTCCCCCGCCCAGCCGCCGAGGACCGCGGCCAGTTTCCAGGCGAGGTTGTGGGCGTCCTGGATGCCGGTGTTGGAGCCGAAGGCGCCGGTGGGTGACATCTCGTGGGCGGAGTCGCCGGCCAGGAAGACGCGGCCGGCGCGGTAGCTGCGGGCGACGCGTTGGGCGGCGTGCCAGGGGGCCCGGCCGGTGATCTCCACGTCGAGGTCGGCCACCCCGACCGCGCGGCGGATGTGCTCGGTGCATCGCTCGTCGGTGAACTCCTCGAGGGTTTCGCCGAGTTCGGGGTGCCAGGGGGCGTGGAAGACCCAGTTCTCGCGGTTGTCCACGGGCAGCAGGGCGCCGTCGGCGTCCGGGCTGGTGAGGTAGCAGACGATGAAGCGGCGCTCGCCCACCACGTCGGCCAGCGCGCGGGAGCGGAAGGTGACGCTGACGTTGTGGAACAGGTCGCCGGGCCCGCTCTGGCCGATGCCGAGCTGTTCGCGGACGGGGCTGCGGGGGCCGTCGGCGGCGACGAGGTAGTCCGCGTGGACGGTGGTGTGCTCGCCGGTCTCGCGGCTCTTGACCACGGCGGTGACACCGGTGGCGTCGCCGTCGAAGGACATCAGCTCGGTGGAGAAGCGCAGGTCGCCGCAGAGCCTCTTGGCGTGCTCCAGCAGGACGGGCTCCAGGTCGTTCTGGCTGCACAGGCACCAGCCGCTGGGGCTGAAGCGGGCCAGCCCGCCGCCGGGGTCGATCTCCTTGAACAGCCACTCGCCGGCGTCGCCGACCAGAGTGGGCGTCTGCAGGATGCCGTGGTTGTCGGCGAGGGTGGCGGCGGCTTCATGGATGCCCGCCTCGACACCGGCCACGCGGAACACTTCCATCGTGCGGACGTTGTTGCCGCGGCCGCGCGGGTGGATGGAGGTGCCGGAGTGCCGCTCCACCAGCAGGTGGCGCACGCCGAGCCGGCCCAGGAACAGCGAGGTCGACAGGCCGACCAGGGAACCTCCGACGACGATCACCGGGACCCTGAGGGTGTCGTGGTCGGCCTGATCGGCTCGTTCGTTCATCACTCTCCGCCTCCAGCACGTCGTCATGGCAGCCGCCCGGCGCGGGCCGGGGTCCTCATGCATGCCCCACAAAACTGACGGCGCCTCAGTCTTCACCCGGCTGGCACCCGGTGGGCGGCGCAAAGTGCGTAGCTGACGGCGTGTGAGTACGACGGAGGGCGGCAAGGCAAGCAGCGACACTCCGGCCTGACGGCCCGTTGGGCCGGATCCGTTTCTACGGGGCTGCCGTCATGGCGTGCTGCCGTGATGCTGTGCCGCTGCGCTGGGCGCTAGGCGGTGTCCGCGGCTGCCTGGCTGGGGGCCTGGGTGCCCGCGGTGCCGAAGCGGATGCCCTTGGCCTCCTTGCCGACGGCGCTCAGGACGATGACCGCGACGAGGGCGGGCACCACGGTCCAGGTCATCGCCGCCGGATAGCCGTGGTGGTCGGCGATTGCTTCCTGGACGGGCAGGTTCAGGGCGGCGATGAGGTTCCCGAGTTGGTAGGTGACGCCGGGGTAGAAGCCGCGGATGGCGTCGGGGCTCATCTCCGTCAGGTGCGCGGGGATCACGCCCCAGGCTCCCTGGACGCACACCTGCATCAGGAAGGAGGACAGCATGAGCCAGCCCACGGTCGTGGACAGCACGAAGAAGGGCACGATCACGAGTCCGCCGGCCGCGGCGATCATGATCGTGCGGCGGCGGCCGAGTTTCTCCGAGGCGGCGCCGAGCATGGCGCCGCCGATCATGGCGCCGATGTTGTAGACGATCGCGATGGCGATGGAGGTGTCCGGGGACAGGCCCAGGCCCTTCTTGACGAAGGTCGGGTAGACGTCCTGAGTGCCGTGGGACATCCAGTTGAAGGCTGTCATCAGCGCCACGAGATAGACGAAGCGCTTGAGCACCGCGGGGTTCTTGAAGACCTGGTAGGCGGGGGTGCGGTTGGCCTTGACGCTCTTCTCCCACACCTCGCTCTCCTCGACCCGGCTGCGCACCCACAGGGCGACGAGGGCGGGGATCAGGCTGAAGGCGAACAGGCCGCGCCAGCCGAAGGTGGGCTCGATGCCGAAGAACGCCACGGCGGCGAGCAGGTAGCCCAGCGAGTAGCCGCTCTGCAGCAGGCCGGACCAGAAGCCGCGCCGCTCGGCGGGGATCTTCTCCATGGCCAGCGCCGCGCCCAGGCCCCACTCGCCGCCCATGCCGATGCCGTAGAGCAGGCGCAGGACCAGCAGGACGGCGTAGTTGGGGGCGAAGGCGCAGGCGAAGCCGACGATCGAGTAGAACATCACGTCGACCATGAGCGGGATGCGGCGGCCCTTGCGGTCGGCCCACATGCCGAAGATGAGAGCGCCGACCGGGCGCATCATGAGCGTCGCGGTGGTCAGGAAGGCCATGTCGGTCAGGGAGACGTCGAAGTCGTCGGCGATCTCGCTGTAGACGAGGACCACGAGGAAGTAGTCGAAAGCGTCCATCGCCCAGCCCAGATAGGCGGCGACGAAGGCGTTGCGCTGATCCTTGGTGAGTCCTGTTGCCTGTTCCCGGACGGTCTTCAGCATGCACGTCCTCCCGCGGTTCGAAGATCACGCTAGGCGCGGGCGGTGCGGCCGACAATGCAAAGACCGGCAAAGTGCACACCACAATTCACTAAAACCATCACTCAGTTTGCGTGTGTTGTGAGCTTGTTTCGCAGCATGTCGGCCTCGGGGAGGCCGAGTTCGTCGAAGAGGTCCAGGGCCTGCTTCCAGGAGTCGAGCGCGGAGGCGGACTCGCCCGCTTCCGCGTAGGTGTCGCCGAGGTAGCTCAGGCCTATGGCCTCGCTGCGGCGGTCACCCGTCTTGCGGAACAGGGCCAGGGCCCGGTCGTAGCAGTCGACGGCGGTGGCGTGGCGGCCCAGGTGGCGGTGGATGTAGCCGAGGCTGTCCCAGGTGTGGGCCTGGCCGCTGAGGTCGCCGGTCGCCTGGACCAGCGGCAGGGCCCGTTGGCAGTAGTCGAGTGCCTGGCGCAGTTCGCCGAGTTCGGCGAGGTACCAGCCGAGGTCGTTGAGGGCGACCGCCTGGCCGCCGCGGTCGTGGGCGAGCAGGAAGTGCTCCAAAGCGCGCCGCGAGTGGTGCAGTGCCTCGCGGGTCGCTCCGTGCGCCCAGGCCATCTTGGCCAGGTTCTGGCAGGTGCGGGCCTGACCGGCGTGGTTGTCCAGCTGCCGGAACAGGTCCAGGGCGCGGGTGAAGTGATGGCGGGCTCCTTGCGGGTCGCGCAGTTGGAAGCGGGCGAGTCCCAGGCCACGGTGGCCGGCCGCCTGTCCGGCCAGGTCTTCCTGATGCGTGGCCGTGCGCAGGGCGGCGGCGTGGACGTCGGTGAGGGCCTGCCAGTTGCCCTGGCGTTCCAGGAAGGTGGTCAGGGTCGCGGCGAACTGCCAGGTGTAGGACTCGAATCCGGCGGGCGGGCGCTCCACGGCGGAGAGCAGGACCGGCTGTTCGGTGATCAGCCATGCCCACGCTTCGTCGTGGTCGGCGAGTTGGCGGGGCAGGGAGCCGGGCTCCGCCGGCTGCAGCTGCATCGGGTGGCGGCGGCGGGTCAGCAGGGAGTCGGCCGCGTACGTCGTGTGCAGGTAGTGGTCCAGGACGCGACGGGTCGCGGCCCGCACCGCGGCAGTGGTGTCGTGCTCGGCGGCCAGTTCGACGGCGTAGGCGCGCAGCAGGTCGTGGCAGGTGTAGCGGCCGGGAACGTGCTCGATCAGCAGGCAGGCGGTGGTCAATTCCCGTACGGACTCCGGAACTTGCGTGACGCACACGCCGGCGAGTGCGGCCAGGGACGCCAGGTCGGCGTCCGGGCCGGGATGCAGGCCCAGGAACCGGAACAGCCGTGCCGCCTCCTGGCTGAGGGTCTGGTACGACCAGTGGAAGACCGTGCGGACGGCCGTGGCCGGGTCGCCGGTGTCCAGCGGGTCCAAGATGCGTTCGGCGGTGCGCAGTTCGTCGGCGAAGACGGCCAGTGGTTCGGCGGGTCGGGCGGCGGCGCGGGCGGCGACGACCCCGAGCGCGAGCGGCAGCCCGGCGCAGCGCACGACGATCTCGTCGACCGCGGCGGCCTCGGCTGCCACCCGTGCGGCGCCCAGGCGGGCGGCGAGCAGATCTCGGCACTCCTCGGCGCTGAGCAGGTCCAGGGCGAGCAGCTGCGCCCCCTCCGCGACGGCGAGTCCGGTCAGGGGGCTGCGGCTGGTGACCAGCGCCAGGCAGCCGGCCGCCGCGGGCAGCAGCGGCCGTACCTGATCGGCGTCTCGGGCGTTGTCGAGCACGACCAGGACCCGGCGGCCGCTCAACAGGCTGCGATACAGGCCCACTTGGGCGTCGAGTGACTCCGGTACGCGGGTGGCGGGCACCCCCAGGGCGTCGAGCAGGCCGCGCACGGCGCGGTCCGGAGGCAGGGGCGCGCCGCTCGGGTCGAAGCCGCGCAGGTTCAGATACAGCTGTCCGTCGGGGAAGGCCGAGCGCCGGTGCCGCGCCCAGTGCACCGCGAGTGCGGACTTGCCCACGCCGCCCATGCCCGACAGGGCCGACACGACGACGGCGGCGGGGCGCTGCGCGAGGTCGGTCAGCACGGTGTCCAAGCGACCGAGTTCGTCGATGCGGCCGGTGAAGCCCTTTGTGCCAGCCGGGAGTTGGGCGGGAATGGTGTGTGCGGCTGCGGATGTCATGGGGGCCTGTGATGCCGGTGGGTCCGTGAGGGGAGCCGCGGACAGGGGTGGTGGAAGGGCGGGTGAAGCGGTCGCAGGTGCGGGGGCCGCCTCGTGGTCGGGTGCACGGCCGTGTTGCGCGGGGCGCTCGCGCAGGATCTCCTGGTGCAACTCCCACAGCCGGCGCCCGGGTTCCGTGCCGAGCTCCTCCACCAGGCGTCGCCTGGTCTGGGCGTAGCAGCGCAGTGCCTCGCCGCTGTCACCGGTGGCGTGCAGGGCCCGCATGAGGGCTTCCGCCAGGGGCTCGGTGAGCGGGTACTCCCCCAGCAGGTCGGTCAACTCGCCCACCACGGCGGCCGGATCACCGCCGTTGATCTCCATGTCCGCCAGGCGCAGGACGGCGTCGACGCGCTGGCGGCGCCAGGTCTCGCGCATCCGGGCGGGCCAGGTCCCGGTCAGGCCGGCGAAGGGCTCGCCGCGCCACAGGCCGAGCGCTTCGCGCAGCAGCGCGACGCGTGTGCGGTCGGGCCGTGCGCTGTCGCGGGCCTGCGCGGCCAGGCGCTGGAAGCGGTGCAGGTCGACCTGGTCGGGGTCGAGGTCGAGCTGGTAGCCGCCGGAGCGGCGCAGCACGGGTAATCGCCCGTCACCGCCGTCGTCCAGGCGTTCCGCGAGGCGCCGGATGCGCGCGATGTGCGCGTACAGGGCGCGGCGCGCGCCCTCCGGCGGATCCGTGCCCCAGATCCGGTCGATGAGCACCTCGACCGGTACGGGCCGACCGGTGTCCACGGCCAACGCGGCCAGCACGGCTCTGCGTTGGGGCGGACCCAGATCGATCGGTGCTTCCCGTACCAGGACTTCCACAGGTCCCGACAGACACAGCCGTAGCATCGCACCCATCCCCCGTTCACATCTCCTCCACAGTCGTCGCATATGCGCGAGCAGGGCGACAAGCTTTCGGCAAAATCTCGGCCCAACCCCGGCCTCCACTCTGAGGCGAGCAGCGCATGCGCCGTCCTCACGACGCGGCGCCCGCGACCCGCGGACCTGACCACACGCGGCTCACACGTGAACACGGGGGTTGACACGTGCATCGAACCAACATGGCGACTGCGACCGCCTCGGCACCTGCCGAGAGGGGACCACTGAGTTCGGCGGCGTCGACCGACCGGGACGCGGCACTGTCCGCGACGGCCGGACGCGGCGTCCTGGAAGGCGCCTTCGCCCTGCTGAACGCCCTGCATCAGGAGGGACACGCGGGCGTCACCTCGCTGGCCTCGGCGTGCGGTCTGCCCAAGACGACCGCGTACCGCCTCCTCGACCAACTCGTGGAACTGGGGGCCGTCGAACGCAGTGCGGGCCACTACCGCATCGGAGGGGGCATGT
This sequence comes from Streptomyces sp. NPDC048419, assembly GCF_043200415.1. Taxonomy (NCBI): domain Bacteria; kingdom Bacillati; phylum Actinomycetota; class Actinomycetes; order Kitasatosporales; family Streptomycetaceae; genus Streptomyces; species Streptomyces sp. NPDC048419. Next base: position 29,157 of record NZ_JBICXT010000022.1, read on the forward strand.
TCCGCCTGGGCCACGGCTGGCAGCCGCACCCGGGCCTGCGCGCGGCCGTGCAGCGGCCGATGCGGCGGCTGGCGGCCGCCACCGGCACGACGGTCGCCCTGTCCGTACTCCACCAGGGCCAGACGCTGATCATCGACTGGACGACCCCGGCCGACCAGCCCTTCCCGCTGCCCGACGGCCGGCAGATCTGGCCCTGGCACACGGCCTCCGGCAAACTCCTGGCGGCCTGGGCCGACCCACGTCTGCCACTGGGCCCACTGCCGCGGACCTGGCCGGACGAGGCCCTACGCATCCGGGAGCGCGGGACCGCCTACGACCGGGAGGAGGTCCTGGAAGGGGTGTGCTGCGCCGCCGTACCCGTCCACGCGGCCGACGGCACACCGGTCGCGGCCCTGAGCATTCTCACCGACCCCGACCACCACCTGGAGCGCCTCGCCGAGACGGCACGGCGCGCGGCATCCGCCATCACTGCGGGGCTCGGGCGCCGACGGTGACGCCACCCGAACCGGTCCGCCACCGCGGTCGACGGCGGCGGTTCGCCGTTCCGCTCAGCGGCACAGCACGCGACAAGGCCACGGCCGCTCAGCAGGCTGAGTCCGTAGGCCGAAGCGCCACGCGCACCGCACGGAGCCGACGCCCCGCGATCCGGACAAGGACCGCGCGCTGTACATCCACCACCGGAGGGCCTCATGGAGTCGTCGCGGGTACACGCTGTGAACGGCCCGTTGGCCCTGCTCCAGGCCGAGTTCGACGGCACCCACGACGTGTGGCGCTCGGCCATGGGCGGGGTGTGCGTGGCCAATCCCGAGGCAGCCCGGGCGGTGATGGGCAACCGGCAAGCGGCCGTCGCGGAGACCTCCGACTTCTACCAGAACCGGCACGGCGTCTTCGGGCCGCGATCCGCACAGGTCGCCATCGGGCGCGCGGCCCGCGAGCTCATACGGCGCCATCTCGACGCGCGGCGTGGGGACTTGCCCCGGCTGGTGGCCGAGCGGCTCGCACCGCACAGCGAATGGCCGGACGCCGGCAACCTGCTCGTCCTGCGGCACCTGCACGACGTGCTGCTGCACCCGGACGCGCCCGCCCACCTGCACCGGACCGTCGAGGCGATCGTCGCCCGCGCGGTACTGGCAGGTGCGCGACGGCGCCACTCGCTCCCGTCCCGGCTGCTCTTCCGCCGTCGCGCGCTGCTGGCCCTGCGCACGGAGATGAGCGCCCGGCGGGAGGAGCAGAGGTCGCGCGGTGGCCCCTCCAAACCGCGCGACCTCGTCGACGTCGTCGTCGACGAAAGTGACCCCAGGGCCGACCCGGAGGATCTCGTCGAGGTCTACCTGTCCTTCCTGTTCGCCACGGTCGGCTCGATCGGCTTCGCGCTGGGCTGGTCGGTGTACCTGCTGGGCACGCACCCGAACTCCCAGGTGAAGGAACCGAGTTGGACGGTTCGCGAGGCCCTGCGGCTGTGGCCGGTGGCGTGGCTGTTCGCCCGCACGCCGAACCGGGAGCAGGCGCTGGGCGGGACACGGGTGACGCCGCGGGACCGGCTGATGGTGTGCAGCTATCTCGTGCACCGGCACCCCGACTACTGGGAGCGGCCTGACGAGTTCGTGCCGCAGCGCTGGGCGGCGGGCGTGCCCGACGGGGCCTACCTGCCGTTCGGACTCGGGCCGCACACCTGCGCCGGCGCGACCATCACCGTGCGGCTGCTGGAAGACCTCGTAGCACTCCTGACCCGTCACTGGCGTGTGTCGGTCACTCAAGACGGCGGCGGGCCCCAGGTGGGTCCGGCGCTGGCTCCGCCGCGTTTCACCGCGGCGCTGAGCCCGAACGACGGCTGTCCCGGAAGGAGGTGAACCCGCATGCGCGCGCTGTATCTCAAGGCGAAGTCGGTCCTCAACATCCGAGGCCAGTACGAGTACTTCTGGTACCTGTACCACCACATCTGACCGGCCCTGCGCGGGGAGGCGCCGCACGGTCGGCTCCCCGCGCCCCATGAGGGGAACGCGAACGATGACCACCCCGCAACACCCCGAGGACTTCCTGCGGTTCATGCGGATGCGCAGCGCCCGGGAGGACGGGATCTTCTGGGTCGACGACCAGCGGCTCGGCGTCTTCGAGCCGGAGGCCGCGCGCCGGGTCAGCGCCACCAACTGGCAGCGGTTCGTCATGCACGACCGCCTTATCGACATGGTGCTCCGGCGGCGCAGCCCCGAGATGCGGTGGAGCAGGATCCGTTCGGCCTGGATGACCCAGATGCACGCCCTCGCGACACCGGAACACCACGGCGCGCTGGCCGACCGCATGGAGCGGATCATGGACGCGCGGGTCGGGGAGGACGCCGATCTGACGATGCTCATGCAGGATGTGACGCTACGGTCCCTGTTGCCCGTCGCGCTGACCGGCCTTACCTCCGCCGAGGCCGAACTGGTGCGCCGGGACCTGGAGATGAAGCTGCTGCGCCTCGTCTCCCCCGAACCGGGCAGCACGTGGCACCACCTGAAGTTCATCTCCGTGCAGATGCGTTCGGGCCTCGTGGTGCGCCGGGTGCTGCGACAGCGCGCCAGCGGCCGCCGCAGGCGCGAGGCGGACCTGGCCGACCCGTTCGTGGACATGCTCCCGGAACTCGGCATGGACCGCGCCCTGGACGTGGTGACCGCGGTCCTGACCGCCATCGGAGGACCACCCGGCACCGCCGCGGCGAGCCTGCTCTACGAGTTCGTCCGCAACCCCGACTGGCAACGGCGGCTGAGCGACGAACTACGCGCCGTGGACCCGGTCGAGTTCCGCACCACCCCCACCACCGCGGCCCCGGCGACGCACCGCTTCGTCAAGGAGGTACTGCGTATGTGGAGCCCGCCGCTGCTGCTGGTACGGCGCTCGAAATTCGGCTTCGACCTGGGGTCGACCCGTCTGGACCCAGGCCAGTGGTACCTCCTTAGCCCCACCTGATCCACCGGGACGAACGCGTCTGGAAGCAACCCGACGTCTTCGACCCGGACCGCTTCCTCGCCGGCGCCGCGCACGGCCCCAAAGACCGCACCTGCTACGTGCCCTTCGGCTGGGCCCCGAAGAAGTGCATCGGCGCGAACCTCGGCACGTTCCAACTGATGGCGCTGTGCCATCTGTTGTGCACGCGGTACCGGTTGAGAGTGGACAGCACGGACGAGATCACGATGGCGCTGCGGTTCGCGCCGGTGCCGGAGCACTTCCTCGGCCGGCTTGCGCTTCGCTGATGACGCTGTCCGCCTCGGCGCCGGACTGGACGCCCCGTGCCGGGATCGGCCACCGGCAAGGATGGGTGAACCTTTTCCCTGCCGGTGGGGGCCACGATCGCTAACCGTTGGCGCTCTTCCGGTTCTTCCATACTTCTCGCACCACGATGGTGAAGAACTCGACGTAGGTCCGCTGCCCATGCGGCCCGAATTCCTGCGTGTCGGCATGCCGTTCGCGGAGCCGGTTGATCGGGACGTTCATCGCGCTCCGGCAGCTCCACCAGGAAGTGCAGTGGCATCGCGGCGAGGAACCGGAGCAGCCACAGCCGTAGCACGAACGACCCGCCCACCCGCTGCGGAGACGGCCGCCATCAGCACCGCGAAGATCGCGAACCAGCGGTACTCGCTGACGATCGCCTTGCGGCTCTTGGGTGAGATCTGTCCCATGTCGTACTGCCAGCGACCGGTCGTGCACGCGACGGCGTCCCGTACCACGGCGACCAGACGTGTCACGTCGAACAGTCCCTTTGCCAAAGCGCCGAGGGACAGTGGCCGGCGGGTGTCGAAGCCGAAGAACGCCGTGTCCTGCGGCGTGCCCAGGTAGCGATGGTGTTGCAGATGCCGCACGCGGTAGTGGCTGTACGACACGAACATCGGTGTACCCAGCGGGACACCGACGATCCGATGCCATCGTGCGTTGCGGAACGCCGAGTGGTGCAGGCACTGGTGCTGCAGTTCCACCGCATGGGTGTACGCGGCTCCCAGGATCAGCACGCCGCACGCGACGATCAGGTACGAGTCCTGGACGGCAAGTGTCACTCCTGCCGCGAGTAACAGGCCGAGCACGCCCAGCTTCCCGATGAAGACGGCCTGGTCCCTGGTGCGGACGGTTGCCCGTTGGAAGAGGAGTTGCGGCGCTATCGTCTCGGTCTGGCTCATCGGAGTGAATCCCCCCTGTTTTCAGGCATGCCGAAATTCCGGACGTGATCCGGTCGTAGATGGACGTGTGACTTACGGGATGTGGATCTCTGTTTGGCCCGAACGCTGCAGTCCCGTACGCAGAGCGGTGGTGACCAGCAGCGACAGCAGGGCCATCGTGGCCATCACCCAGCCCACCGTGTGTGTGGGGCCCAGCAGTTGGGCCAAGGCGCCGGCCAGCACCGCGCCCAGCGCCTGACCGGTCATCAGGCCCGTGCTGGACAGACCGAACACCTGTCCGCGCACTTCGTCGCGGGTGTGCCGCACCAGCCTCTCTTGCAGGGGCAGTGAGGCCGCGTAGCCGAAGGCCGAGATACCGACCAGGACGGCAGCTACCGGCATCGGTGGCGCCAACGGGAACACCAGGAACGGCACCGCGAGCAGTGCCCGCAAGGGCATGATCAGGCGGTCGCGCCGTGCCTCGGGCACGAATCTCCCGACCGCGATGTCACCGGCCAGCATGCCGGCCGCTCCGGCCGCGAGCAGGTATCCGGCGTGGGCCTTGGAGAACGGGATGAACAGCGCCTCACAGCCGACGACCAGCCCGTTGGGCACCCACATCATGAGGTAGAGCGGCCGCAGGACCGGTGATGTGAGTAGTTCGCGATTGACGCGGCGACTGCGCTCGACGACTTTGCCGCCGGCGCGTGCGGGCCGGTCCCCCAGCCCGGTCCGCACGGTGACCCCCGCGATGATGCTGACCATCGCGGCGGTCCCGAACAGCCAGGTCGGCGACAGCACGGCGAGGAGCACCGCGCCCAGACCGTTGCCGATGACCTGCATTCCACCGACGGTGATGTTCATGGTGGCGCGGGCCAGCACGAAGGTGTCCCTGGGCACGATGTCCGACAGCAGCGCCAGCACGGTGCCCGACGTGGCGGCCATCGCGACGTAGCCGCCCGCCAGGATCACGAACCGCAGCCACCAGTTCAGGCCGGGAAGCATTTGCAGCGCGGCGGTCGTCGTCGAGACGACCGCCATGAAGACCATCGCGGTGCGGGGCCGCAGCAGGTCCGAGGATGCCAACAGGTACCGCGCAGTGACGAGTTGGACGAGGGGGCCCCGAAGAGGGAGACCGCGGTGAGGAACGGCGACCCCGTCTCGTGGAACATCACCGTGCCGAGCGCGAGGCTGGAAAGCACGACAGCGGTCATCGTGAACAGACGGGCCACGAACAGCACCCGGAACTCACGTATCGCGAAGACTGCGCGGTAGGTCGTCACTGGCTGGACGCCGCCCTGACGCGCGACCGCCACGCCTCGACCTCGCGTGCCACGCACTCCGGTGAGGTTCCGCCGAGACTGCGCCTCGAGGTCACGGACTCCTCCACACCGAGCACGGAGAACACTCCCTCATTGATGCGGGCGTCGACCTCTCGCATGTCGACGAGCGACAACTCGGCCAGTGTGCAGGCATGTTCGTCGGCCAGACGCACGAGGCGCCCGGTGATGTGGTGCGCCTCCCGGAACGGCATGTCCAGTTCACGCGTCAGCCAGTCGGCGAGATCGGTAGCCGTCGCGTGGGCGGCACCGGCCGCCGCGCCCATCTCGGCGGCGCGCGGCTTCATGTCGCCGATCATGCCGATCATGGCCTTGAGACACAGCTCGAAGGTGTCGGCACCGTCGAATGTGCGCTCCTTGTCCTCCTGCATGTCCTTGGAGAACGTCAGCGGCAGCGCCTTCATCACGGTGAGCAGGCCGAACAGCGACCCGTGCACCCGGCCCGTCTTGCCCCGGACCAGCTCGGCCGCGTCCGGGTTGCGTTTCTGCGGCATGATGGACGAACCGGTCGTCCAGGCGTCCGACAGCTCGATGAAGTTGTACTGCGGCGACATCCACAGCACGATCTCCTCGGCGAGCCGGGACAGATGGGTCATGCACAGGGAGGCCGCCGACAGGTATTCGACGGCGAAGTCCCGGTCCGACACCGCGTCCAGCGAGTTGTGCATCGGCCCGCTGAAGCCGAGGAGCTGCGCGGTGCGTTCGCGGTCGATCGGGAACGAGGTGCCGGCCAGCGCGGCCGCCCCGAGCGGGGACTCGTTCAGGCGCAGGCGCGAGTCACGCAGCCGGCCGTGGTCGCGGCCGAACATCTCGACGTACGCCATCAGGTGGTGGCCGAACGACACGGGCTGCGCGCTCTGCAGGTGGGTGTAGCCGGGCATGAAGGTCGCCGTGTTCTGCTCGGCCTGCTCGACCAGGACCAGGATGAGCTGCTCCACCAGTTGCAGCGCGCGGTCGTGCGCGTCCCGCACCCAGAGCCGGAAGCTGGTGGCGACCTGGTCGTTGCGGCTGCGGGCGGTGTGCAGTCGTCCGGACGCGGCGCCGATGAGCTCGCCGAGCCGGGACTCGATGTTCATGTGGATGTCTTCGAGCGCCACCGAGTACGTGAACTCACCCGCGCTGATCTCGCCGCGGATCGTCTCCAGGCCCTCCTTGATGGCCTCGGCATCCGTGGTGGAGACGATGTCCTGCTCGCAGAGCATCGTGACATGGGCGATCGATCCGTCGATGTCCTGCATGGCCATGCGCCGATCGAATCCGATGGAAGCGTTGATCTGTTCCATCACTTCGGCCATACCCTCGCCGAAACGACCCCGAATCAACCCGCCGTTGTTACCCGCCTCGCCGTGCACGCGCTGTGCCGCCTTTCCGAGATGGAGAGAAAAAGCCAAGGTCAATGACAATTCGCGGCACTCTAACCGACATCGATGCGAACCCCCGAAACCACCTGCCGGCACAGGTCGATCGCCTGTGCGGCGGTCGATACCGTGGTCAGTACGTAGCCGACTCGAGTGCGGGAGTCCTGGATCCGGGGAATCATGTCCCCTGTCTTCAGGGGGAGATGCAGCTTCAGGACTCCGGGCAGTCCTTGCAACCGATGCACCCCGCTGATGCCGAGGACTCGTCCCGGTGGCGGCGTGAAATAGCGGATTGCAGCGGCACCGGGGCTCGAGGGCTCCGGCGTTGCGGGCGTGACGCGTGCGAGTGTCCAGTGGGCGAGAAGATCGAGCAGGTCGTGTCCGGTGGCCTGCCGAACGAGGGTCGGAATCGAGTCCCCGCCCACTCGGGTGTGGGTCTCGATGACTTGGGGTCCCTCCGGCGACAGGCGCAATTCCGTGTGCGTGCAGCCGTCGGTGATTTCCATGGCATCGAGGAATGCGCAAACGTACTTGGTGACCTCGGCCGCAGTGTCGGGTTCGAGCGGTGCGGGGACCACGTGCCCGATATCCACGAAGGGATTTTCCGGGGCGTCGTCCTGGGTGTACTTACCGGTGATCGCGATCACGTGGTGTTCACCGGCGCGGCTGAACGCCTCGATGGACACTTCCGGACCGGGCAGGAAGGTCTCCGCGATGTAGTCGTCACCGATCGCCGGCGGCATGACCACGTCGTCCACCCGGTGGAAGCAGGCGACGTGCTCGCTGCCCTTGCCGTGGCGTGGCTTCACCACCACCGGATATCCGTGCGGCCGCGAATTCGCGGATGTCGACGGCGTCCCGCACGACGGCGCAGGGCACGGCGGAGAAGGCCTGGTCCCGCAGCCACGTCCGCATGGCGAGTTTGTCCCTGGTTGCCCTGACCTGCGTCAAGGTCCGGCGGACAGCAGACTGCCGAGGCCGGCTCCTCAAAGCCACAGGGAACAAGACTGCTTGAGGTGGGCGCGGATGGCTGCAGTGAAGGCCATCCTGAGGGGCCGAAAACGGTCCCCATCCATGATCGGCGAGATGCTCACCAGCGAACGGCCGCTCCCCGAACGACGGCCGCCCATGGCAACACGTACGCCGTACGAACTGCCCGTACGACGGAACCGGCAATGGCGGCCCGTGCAGCACGTGGTCTACGACCCACTACGCCACAGGCTCGCCCGCGGAGGACAGTCGTCGCCACCCTCCAGGTAGATGCGTCCACGGGTGCCGCGCCGAGGTCGGCCTGAATCGGCACCTACGGCCCGCCGACCACCCCTTCCCTGGCCCGGCTCTGATCGGTGAGTCGATCGCGGAGGCCATCCGGCGGGACCTTCCGTCACGCCGGGCACGGACGTCGCACGAGTCGCACCGCGCCTCGGAGCACCGCACCGCGGAGCACTGTCGTCCGGTTGCGCAAGGTGAAGCACATCACGTTGGCCCACCCCCTCCTCGCGGGTAGGTTCCAGCGATCAAGGGAGAAGGACGTCGTATCACTTTCGCGAGCGCGAGTCCTCCCTAGGACCTTCCTCTGACGAGAGATACAGGACATGTCGCCTGAAGCACCCTCGCACCACCCTCCGCAGCTCATCGGCGTGGTCGCCGAGTCCGCCTCCGGGGAGACCCGCGTCGCGGCGACCCCAGCGACGGTGCGCCTGCTGCTGAAGCTCGGCTACGAAGCCGTCGTAGAGCCCGGCGCCGGTGAGGCCTCCGGCTTCGACGACCAGGCATACGCCGAGGCCGGCGCGGAGATCGGCGACGCCTGGAACGCGGATGTCGTTCTGAAGGTGAACGCCCCCTCCACCTCGGAAATCACCCGGCTGCGAGAGGGCGCGACCATCGCCGGCCTCCTCGCGCCCGCGCAGAATCCCGAACTGCTCGAGACGCTGTCCCGTGCCGGGGTGACCGCTCTGGCGCTCGACGCGGTACCGCGCATCTCACGGGCCCAGTCGATGGACGTGCTGTCCTCGATGGCGAACATCGCCGGGTACCGGGCGGTCATCGAGGCCGCGCACGTCTTCGGCAGGTTCTTCACCGGCCAGGTCACCGCGGCGGGCAAGGTCCCCCCGGCGAAGGTGCTCGTGGCGGGCGCGGGCGTGGCCGGTCTGGCGGCGATCGGCGCCGCGTCCAGCCTCGGCGCGATCGTACGGGCCACGGATCCGCGGCCCGAGGTCGCGGACCAGGTGAAGTCGCTGGGCGGCGAGTACCTGCCGGTGAACGTGGTCCAGGAGGCGAGCACCGACGGCTACGCCAAGGCGACCTCCGCCGACTACGACCGCGCCGCCGCCGAGCTCTACCACGAGCAGGCCCAGGACGTGGACATCGTCATCACCACCGCCCTGATCCCGGGCCGGCCGGCGCCGCGCCTGCTGACGGCGGCCGACGTGGCGGCGATGAAACCGGGCAGCGTCATCGTCGACATGGCCGCCGCGATGGGCGGCAATGTCGAGGGCACCGTGGCGGGCCGCACGGTGGTGACCGACAACGGCGTGACCATCATCGGCTACACCGACCTCGCCTCCCGGCTGCCCGCACAGGCCTCGCAGCTGTTCGGCACCAACCTGGTGAACCTGATCAAGCTGCTCACGCCCGGAAAGGACGGCCGCCTGACGGTCGACTTCGACGACGTCGTGCAGCGGGCCGTGACCGTGGTGCGAGCCGGCGAGGTCACCTGGCCGCCGCCGCCCGTCTCGGTCTCGGCCGCACCCGCCGCACAGGCGGCGACCGCACCCGTCACCACCGAACCCGAGAAGCCGAAACTCACGCCCGCGCGCCGCTTCGGCCTGATCGGGCTCGGCATGCTCGCGATGTTCCTGCTGGTCGCGTTCGCTCCGGCCCAACTCGCCGAGAACTTCACGGTGTTCGCCCTGGCTGTGGTGATCGGCTACTACGTCATCGGCAAGGTGCACCACGCGCTGCACACGCCGCTGATGTCGGTGACCAACGCGATCTCCGGAATCGTCGTGATCGGTGCCCTGCTGCAGATCGGGCACGAGAACAACCTCGTCACCGCACTGTCCTGCGTGGCGATCCTGCTGACGAGCGTCAACATCTTCGGAGGTTTCGCCGTCACCCGCCGCATGCTGTCCATGTTCTCGAAAGGCTGAGCCGAGATGACCTCCATGACGGCCTCCCATGCCGCCGATCTGGTCGCCGCCCTGCTGTTCATCCTCAGCCTGGCGGGCCTGTCCCAGCACCGCACCTCCCGCGCCGGCGTCGCCTACGGCATCGCCGGCATGGCCCTCGCGCTGGTCGCCACCATCGTGGTGGCGGCGCAGAGCATCAGCGGCGGTGCCGTGGCGCTGATCCTGCTCGCCACCGCCCTCGGCGCGGCGGTCGGTATTCAGCGCGCCCGCAAGGTCGAGATGACGCAGATGCCCGAACTGATCGCAGTGCTGCACAGTTTCGTCGGCCTCGCCGCCGTACTGGTGGGCTGGAACAGCTACCTCGAGGTGGAGTCGCACGGCGACGCGCAGACCCGGATCGGCGCCGACCTGCTCGGCATCCACCATGCCGAGGTGTTCATCGGCATCTTCATCGGCGCGGTCACCTTCACCGGCTCGATCGTCGCGTTCCTGAAGCTCTCGGCCCGGATCAAGTCCCGTCCGCTGACGCTGCCCGGCAAGAACCTGCTCAACGTCGGTGCGCTCGCCGCGTTCGTCGCGCTGACCGTCTGGTTCACGATCAGTCCGAACCTGCCGCTGATGATCGCGGTGACCGTGCTGGCGCTGGCGCTGGGCTGGCACCTGGTCGCCTCGATCGGCGGCGGCGACATGCCCGTGGTCGTCTCCATGCTGAACAGCTACTCGGGCTGGGCGGCCGCCGCGGCCGGCTTCCTGCTCAACAACAACCTGCTCATCGTCACGGGCGCACTGGTCGGCTCCTCCGGCGCGTACCTCTCCTACATCATGTGCAAGGCGATGAACCGCTCCTTCCTCTCCGTCATCGCGGGCGGCTTCGGCATCGAGGCGCCGTCCGGTGACCGGGAGGAGGAAGGCGAGCACCGCGAGGTGCGCGCCGCGGAGGCGGCCGAGATGCTCGCCCACGCCCGCTCGGTGATCATCACGCCCGGCTACGGCATGGCTGTCGCTCAGGCCCAGCACCCGGTCGCGGAGCTCACGCGGCAGTTGCGCGAGCGGGGCGTCGAGGTCCGCTTCGGCGTCCACCCCGTCGCCGGCCGCCTTCCCGGCCACATGAACGTGCTCCTGGCCGAGGCGAAGGTGCCCTACGACATCGTCCTGGAGATGGACGAGATCAACGACGACTTCGCCGACACCTCAGTCGTGCTGGTCATCGGCGCGAACGACACCGTCAATCCCGCCGCCACGGACGACCCGAGCAGCCCGATCGCCGGCATGCCGGTCCTGCGGGTCTGGGAGTCCGAGCAAGTCATCGTCTTCAAGCGCTCGATGGCCTCCGGGTACGCGGGCGTACAGAACCCGCTGTTCTTCCGCGAGAACAGCAGCATGCTCTTCGGCGACGCCAAGCAGAGCGTCGACGCCATCCTGCAGGCACTCAGCGCCGACGGCCGCCACGAGACGTCCTCGGCCGCACGCCAGACCACGTTGGCCGGCCGCTGAGGCTGTCGCCGCGCGACACCCGCGCGATCGGGTCCACCCAGTTCCACTTGGGCGCCTCGATCCCGCGGGTGGTCTCGCCGTCCTGGCTCGTGGGAGTGCCACCACCCATCTGTCGAGCGGAGCGCAGTAGGCCGGATCACGGGGTTGAGCGCTGTGCTGTCGCGTCAGGTGCGTATCTTTCGCCCGCGGAACAGGCGTCCGGTCGATCCAGTGAACTGCAGGTCCAGGCCGACGCCGTCGCGTTCGGCGTGGATGTGCAGGTGCGGCTCAGTGGTGTTTCCGGAGTTGCCGACCTCACCGAGGCTCTGGCCCCGGCGCACGGCATCCCCCTTCTTCACCGTCACCGAGCCCGGCCGCAGGTGGGCCAGTTTGACGACCTCCCGGCCCGTGTCGAGGAACACGTGGTTGCCGTAGGGCGGTTGGTAGCGGATCTCGCCGGGATTCTGGTCCTGGATCGTGTCGGCGGCGGAGATCACCCGACCGTCGCAGGGTGAGCGGACGGGACGGCCGTAGGCGGCATAGGCGGTCAACTCGCGGCCGGGCCGGCTGCGGGTGCCGTACCGGCCGAGCGCGACGACGTCGATGGCCCCGCGCTGCTCAGGTACCCGCGCATGATGGTTCAGTAGCCGACCTCCGCCCTGCACGACGTACCACGTGCCCTCCAGCGGGAACAGCAGCGGTTGGGACAGCGACGCTTTCCACCGGTGCAGGCGTCCCGCCGCGATCAGCCACGCGGCTCCGGCGAGCAGTACGACGCCGCCGGCGAGGCGCAGGATGCCGTGCCCTGACGGCAGGTTGGGCAGTCGCCAGACGGAGACGAGGGCTGCGATGGCACCGGCGTCGACGGTGCGGCGCAGTAGCCGGGGCTGCTGCGCCGGTGCACCACATCCCTCGACGACCACGTAGAAGGCGGCGAGGGCGGCCATGTCGGCGAACCAGGCGGTGCGGTCGGCAGCTGTCCAGACGGTGAGGACGTTCCAGAGGACGACCAGGACGAGGCACGCGGTCCAGGTCAGGAGCGCGGGCAGGCGTCGACGGCGCCGTGGTGGTGTGTAGCGGCTGCCCTCGATGCGCAAGGCCGTGAGTTCGCCGTCCGGCCCGGCCTGTGCCCAGGCTCGTACCTGGCCCTCGCTGCCGGACACGATCAGCCCGTCGGGGCTGTCCGTCACGGTGGCGAGTTCGCCGATGCGGGCGCTGGTGGCGTGGACGATGCGCTCCAGGGTGTCCGCGCCGACCGCCTCCACCACGCGTGGAGCGAGACGGGACCACTCGGCCGGGTCCGCGGTGAGGAAGCGCATCAAGACCTGCGCTTTTGGCAGTTGGGGCTGTAAGTGCGCCTCGGGTGTCAGATCGTGCACATGCGCTCCATGGCCGGCTCCCGTAACCGAGCCATGCGGTTCAGGACCCCGCCAGGAACGACAGCCGTACCTTGCGGTCCGGGTTGTCCTTGTTCGTGTCCACCAGGCAGACCGACTGCCAGGTGCCCAGCTCCAGCCGTCCGTCGACCACCGGCAGGGTGGCGTGGGGCGGGACGATCGCCGGGAGGACGTGGTCGCGGCCGTGGCCGGGGCTGCCGTGGCGGTGCTGCCAGCGGTCGTCGGCGGGGAGGAGGGTGTGCAGGGTGGCGAGGAGGTCGTCGTCGCTGCCGGCGCCCGTCTCGAGGATGGCGATGCCGGCCGTGGCGTGCGGGACGAAGATGTTGAGCAGACCGTCACGGCCGCCGGCCACCTCCCGCAGGAAGGACTCGCAGTCGTGGGTCAGATCGGCGACCCTCTCCGTGGAGCCGGTGGAGACGGTCAGGACTCGGGTGGTGAAGGCATCTGACATGCCTCCATCGTGACCCATGCGGGCCGTTCCACACGCGTGCGACGACTCGTCACGGGAAGATCCACGACCTCGTCCGAGTTAGTAGAAGCGTGAACAACGCACGCGAAGGCCGCGAGGTCGAGGTAGTCGTCATAGGCGCCGGTCAGGCGGGCCTGTCCGCCGCCTATCACCTGCGGCGCACCGGTTTCGAGCCGGAGCGCGACTTCGTGGTGCTCGACCACTCCCCCGGGCCGGGTGGCGCCTGGCAGTTCCGGTGGCCGTCGCTGACGTACGGCAGGGTCCACGGGATGCACTCCCTGCCCGGCATGGAGCTGACGGACGCCGATCCGGCGCGTCCGTCCTCGGAGGTCATCGCCGCGTACTTCGCCTCGTACGAGCGCACCTTTGATCTGCGGGTGCGGCGGCCCGTCGAGGTGCGGGCCGTCCGCGAGGGCTCCGGTCGGCGGCTGGTCGTCGAGACCTCGGACGGTGACTGGTCCACGCGGGCGTTGATCAATGCGACCGGGACGTGGGATCGGCCGTTCTGGCCGCGTTATCCCGGTCAAGAGACCTTCCGGGGGCGGCAGTTGCACACCGCGCAGTATCCGGGGCCCGAGGCGTTCGCCGGGCAGCGGGTGGTCGTGGTGGGCGGGGGTGCCTCCGGTACGCAGCATCTGCTGGAGATCGCCGAGTACGCGGCCGCCACCACCTGGGTGACCCGGCGTCCACCCGTCTTTCGCGAGGGCCCGTTCACCGAGGAGTACGGTCGGGCCGCGGTCGCGCTGGTGGAGGAGCGGGTGCGGCAGGGCCTGCCGCCCAAGAGCGTCGTGTCGGTGACCGGGCTGCCACTCAACGATGCGATCCGGCAGGGCATCGCGGACGGTGTACTGGACCGGCAGCCGATGTTCGAGCGGATCACGCCGGACGGCGTGGAGTGGGCGGACGGGCGGCACGTCGACGCCGACGTCATCCTGTGGGCGACCGGCTTCCGCGCCGCGATCGACCACCTGGCGCCGTTGCGGCTGCGCGAGCCGGGCGGTGGCATCCGCGTCGAGGGCACCCGGGCCGTCGCCGACCCGCGGGTCCATCTGGTCGGCTACGGCCCGTCGGCCAGCACCATCGGCGCGAACCGCGCGGGCCGGGCTGCCGTACGGGACATTCGGCGGCTCCTCGCCGAGAAGACCCAGGAGACGGAGCAGCGCGAAGAGCCTGCCGTCGCGTGACGTCCCGTCGACATCACTTGGACGGAGACGCCTTCTTCTGCCCGGCGTTGAACTCGGCCACGTTCCGCTGGTGTTCGGCGTAGTCGGCGGTGAAGCGGGTGTCGCCCGGCTTGACCGTGACGAAGTACAGCCAGTCGCCCGGGGTGGGGCTGATCGCGGCGCGCATCGCGTCCTCGCCCGGGTTGTCGATCGGCGTCGGGGGCAGGCCCATGCGCTGATAGGAGTTGTACGGGCTGTTCAGCTTCGTGTCGTTGGAACTGGTCTTCAGGGTGGCGCGGTTCAGGGCGTAGTTGATGGTGGAGTCCATCTGCAGCGGCATACCGCGTTCGAGCCGGTTGAAGACGACCCGCGCCACCTTGCCCATGTCGTCCTTGGAGGCGGCCTCGGCCTGCACGATGCTCGCGACGGTGACCGCCTGGTAGACGTTCATGGCGTTGCGCTGGGCGCCGGCGGCTGTCGGGGCGCCGTTGAACTTCTTGTCGGCGGTCTGCGCCATGACCGTCAGCAGGGACTCGGGCGTCGCCTTCTCGGGGACCTGGTAGGTCGCCGGGAAGAGGTAGCCCTCGGGGTTGCCCTCGGCGTCCTTCGGCAGCTTCAGGTGGGCCCTCGCCAGTGACTTCTTGGTGCTGCCGGCGGGCAGGGTGAGGGTCTTGTCGACGGCGGCGTAGATCTGACTCGCGCGCCAGCCCTCGGGGATCACGAGGGACGCGGGCCGGGCGATCTCGCCGCTGCGGATCATCCACAGCGGCACCGCCACGGCGGTGCCGGCCACGACGGCCCCGGTCATGACGAGGACGAGCTTGCCCCGCCGCGTCAGTCGAATCGTGCTCGGTGGCGGAGTGTTCTTCTGCATGCGGGCACGTTAACCCGCATAACGGCACAATCCCGGCATATGTTCAGCTCGTCGGTTCCAGTTGGGCATCCCGGCGTACGAGGGCCGCGTAGCGCCCGTCCGCTTCCAGCAGTTCCTCGTGCGTACCCCGTTCGGCGACGCTGCCGGAGTCGAGGACCACGATCTGGTCGGAACTGCGGATGGTCGACAGCCGGTGGGCGATGGTGAGCGTGGTGCGGTCGGCCGACAGCGCGTCGATCGCGGCCTGCACGGCGGCCTCGGTGCGGTTGTCCAGGGCGCTGGTCGCCTCGTCCAGGATCAGCACCGGTGGGTCGCGCAGGATGGTGCGGGCGATGGCCAGACGCTGCTTCTCGCCGCCGGAGAAGCGGTGGCCGCGCTCGCCTACGACGGTGTCGTAGCCGTCCGGCAGGGACGCGATGTGGTCGTGGATCTGGGCCGCCTTCGCGGCCGTGCGCAGCTCGTCGTCGGTGGCGTCCGGCTTGGCGAAGCGCAGGTTCTCGGCGACCGAGGCGTGGAAGAGGTACGTCTCCTGGGAGACGACGCCGACCGCGCGGGCGAGGGTGTCGAAGTCCAGGTCGCGCACGTCGATGCCGTCGAGGGTGACGCGGCCGCCGCTGACGTCGTAGAGCCGCGGGACGAGGTAGCCGAGCGTGGACTTGCCGGCGCCGGTCGGGCCCACGACGGCGAGGCTGCTGCCCGCCGGGACGGTGACGTCGATGCCGTCGAGGATCGGGCCCCTCTTGTCGTCGTTGCTGTCGTATCGGAACTCGACGTCCTCGAAGCGGACTTCGCCCTTGATCTGGTCCAGGTGGACGGGGTTGTCCCGCTCGGTGATGTCGATCGGCAGGTCGAGGTACTCGAAGATGCGCTGGAACAGGGCGAGCGAGGTCTGGATCTGCACGCCGGTCGACAGCAGGCTGACGGCCGGGCGGAACAGGCCCTGCTGGAGCGAGACGAAGGCGACGATCGTGCCGATGGAGACGTGCGGGCCGCCCATCTGGAGGGCGATGCCCGCGGTCCAGTAGATGACGGCCGGCATGGCGGCCATGACGATCGTGATGACGGCCATGCGCCAGCGGCCGGCCATGTTCGAGCGCACCTCGAGGTCGACCAGGCCCTCGGACTCCTCGGAGAAGGACCGGGTGAGCGAGTCGGAGCGGCCCATGGTGCGGCCGAGCAGGATGCCGCTGACGGAGAGCGACTCGGTGACGGTCGCGGCCATCGCGGCCATCTGCTTCTGCCGCTGGGTGGTGATCTTCTTGCGTTCGTTGCCGACGCGGCGGCTGACCCACACGAAGATCGGCAGCAGCAGCAGCGAGACGACGGTCAGGCGCCAGTCGAGCGCGATCATCGCCACGATCGTGGCGACCACACTGGTCACGTTGGAGACCAGGGAGGTGGCGGTGGAGGTGACGGTGGCCTGCATGCCGCCGATGTCGTTGGCTATGCGGGACTGGACCTCGCCGGTGCGCGTGCGCGTGAAGAACGCGAGTGACATGCGCTGGAGCCGGCCGTAGACGGCGGTGCGCAGGTCGTGCATGACGCGCTGGCCGACGGTGGTCGAGATCAGGGTCTGCAGGACGCCGAAGACACTGGTCAGGACGGCGCTGAGGATCATGCCCAGCGCGAGCAGGCTGAGCAGGCCGGTGCGGCCCTGGGGTATCGCGACGTCGAGGACCGCCCGCAGCATGAAGGGCGTGGCGACGGACACCAGCGACGCGGCGCCGACCAGCAGGCCGACGACGGCGAGGCGCCCGCGGTACGGGCGGAAGAGTCGCAGGATGCGGCGCACCTGCCGGGGCTGCTCCTTGGAGTCGGCCGGCGGTGTCCAGCGGGTTTCACGGTCGGGGTGCATGGGCTCCTACGGGTTCGGGATCGGAGAAGGGATGGTCGGCGCTGGTCTGGCGCCGACTGACGGACCTTAGCTCATTGTTACCTATGCTCACAATGAAATAGGTCCTGATATTGTTCCCGCATGACCACCCCGGACACCGACAGCCTGCTCGCCGAGCAACTGCTGCGGTTCACGCGCCGCATGCACCGCATCCAGAAGCACCACATCGAACTGGCGGGTCTGGGTGTCACCCCGGCGCAGTCCCGGCTGCTGCGCACGCTGGCGCACTACGACGAGCCGCCGCGCATGGCGGATCTCGCCGAGCGTCTGGAGGTGGTCCCCCGCGCCGTGACCACGCTGGTGGACGGACTGGAGGCGAGCGGCAAGGTGCGCCGCGTGCCCGACCCGACCAACCGCCGGGTGATCCGGATCGAGCTCACCGAGGACGGCCGCACGGCGCTGCGCGCGCTGCGCGAGGCACGCCGCTCGGCCGCCGCGGAGGTCCTCGCACCGCTCACGGACGAGCAGCGCGAGGTCCTCGGCGGACTGCTGGACACGCTGGTGGACGGGGGCGTGCCGGTTCCCGGCCACCGCTGCTGAGCGAGCACCAGCAGCTCAGCAACGACTGCGGTCCTGTGTGAGCACGCCCTGCACGGTGGTGAGGGTCCGGTCGTAGCAGCCGGTCGAGCCGTACAGCCGGTGGCGCTCGCTGGTCGTACCGACCGCGTGCCGCTGCTCTCGCGGGACGCCCGTCGTGTACGTGGCGTCGCCGGTGACCGTGTCGTCGAGGCGTGACCAGCCGGTCCGCCGGCCGCCGCGCGTCTCGACGACGGCGGCGCGGTCGCCCAGGGTCAGCACGGTGCGCAGACGGGCGTCGTCGCCGATCGTGGTGCTGCCGTTCATCGTGTACGTGCGGTGGGTGCGCGTCGTACGGGCGGGTCCACCGCGCCGCTCGATGGTGACGGCCTCATCGTCGCTCCAGGTGGCGTCGAGCCCGTCGACGTTCTCGCCGTCGGTCCAGCGGTGCACGGAGGTGTCGGTGAGCGAGCGGCTGACGGTGGTCGTCACGCGGCCGTGCGAGGTGTCGACGTATCCGGCGACGGTCAGCCGGTGCGCGGCGTCGGTGTCCACCCGCTCGGGCGAACCGGCCGTGTATGTCGAGGAGTTGGTCAGCTCACCCTCCTTGTGCACGGTGAGCTTGCCGGTCACCTGCGCGCGCCCGGCGTCCTGCCACACGAGGACGTTGACCGGCGCGCTCCAGCCGCTCTGCCCCTCGGGCACGCCGACGACGGAGACCTCGACGCGGTGCGGGCGGCCGTCGTCGAGCAGGCCGGCGAAGGGCGTGAGGTCGTACGTGACGGGCTTGACGTCGAAGGCACGCGGGCCCGGAATCACGTACCAGAGGAAGGGGTTGGACCATCCGCCGGTCCACACGTGCGGGAACGGCGCGGCGACTCCGGCCAGTTGGCCGTCGACCTTGATCTGCACCTCGCGGTAGGGGCCGTCGTCGGCCTGGCAGGAGTACGGGGCCTTGCCGGGCACCGCCAGATACCAGAACTCCTCGCAGCCGCCGCCCGACCCGGTGGCGTAGACCTCGGCGAGGATGCGCTCGCTGTTGCGCGGGGTGGTGAGGGCGTTGCCGTCGCCGAGGGTCAGGACCTTGTCGGGGGCGGCGGCCGCGGTGGGCTTTCCGGCGGAGAAGGTGAGGGTGGCCTTGACGTCGATGACGCCGGTGTAGGTGTCGTCGACGACGTTCCCGATCAGCATCTCGACGTCCTGGCCGCGGCGGAAGGTGTCGCTGTAGCGCGTGACGTCCTTCTCGACGTTCCATTCGATGCCGTCGGGCGAGGGCTCGGGCGTGGATGTACGCAGGATCTCGACCCCGCCGACGTGCAGATAGCCGAGCCGGTCGAACTGCCGCCCCTTGACCTTGCCTTCGAGCCGCAGCACCACCTTGCTCCAACGGTCACCGCAGCCGCGCGGCGGGGTGTAGGTGCCCTTGTACGGCGTGAAGTCGCGTAACTGGGCCTCAGCGAGGGTGACTTGGCAAAACTTGCCGTGCGGTTTCTGGATGGGCGGGGTCGCGGTCATCGGGTCGTGCCAGTCGGTGCCGAACTCGGCCGGGACGTCGGCACGTTGAGCGGATCGCTCGGCGGATTGAGCCGGAACCGCCCCGAGGAGCGTGCTCGCCAGGAGGGTCGCTCCGACGAGCATGGACATGACTATCCGTCTCTTCATGGCCGGTGTTCTACGGCGAGTCGTCGGCCCGGCGCAATGAGGCGTCCGCCGGAGAAGCGAAACTGCCTAGCCGACCTTGAAGTCCGCCGCCTTGGTGTCCAGGGTCGTCGTTCCGTTCTTCGCGGTGGCGAGGATCGCGATGTGCCAAGTGCCGTGCGGGAACGTGGCTGCGTCGGCGCGGGTGACCGGGGTGGCGTAGGTGCAGCGCTCGGTGCCGTCGGCCGCGGGCCTGCAGGTGGCGGAGTCCACCTGGGCCATCTCCTTGGCGGTCGGCTCCTTCTTGCCGAGCTGGGAGTCGGCCGGCCAGGCCAGGACCTTCAGGCTCTTGACGCCCGAGGACGCCGTGACGCCGGTGGTGAAGATGAACGAGCCGCCGCGCTCGCCGGCCGGCGCGCTGTAGTACGCCTTGCTGTGCACGAGGCCCGGGGGCTGCTCACCGGCCTGGGCGATGGCGAAGGCACCGGCACCGCCGAGGACGACGACACCGGCGGCGACGGACAGGGCGACACGACGACGGGACATGGTGAGCTCTCCGTGACTGGATCGGGCTGCCTCGGCGCTGACGGGCCAACCCGCCCGGGCCGGGCCGGCCTGGTGGGGGGGGGGGGGGGGGGGGGGCGCCCCCCCCCCCCCCCCCCCCCCCCCCCCCCCCCACCCCCACAAAGGACGGGTGAAAAAACCCCCGCGGGA
>NZ_JBICXT010000022.1:49260-141217 GCF_043200415.1 Streptomyces sp. NPDC048419
CGGGCGTGCGGGCCCGCGCGGTGCGGCGGGGGCGCGCCCGCGGCGCCCCCCGCCCCCCCCGGGGGCGGGGGCGGGGGGGGGGGGGGGCCGGCCCCGGGCCCCCCCCCCCCCACCACCGATCCTCGCGGCCCGGACATCACCGGACCTGAGTACGGGTACTCAACTCGCCCTGGGTGATGGGGGCTTGGCCGCTGAGGCCTAGGCCTTCAGGCCTGCCCTGTCCCCCATCACCATCACCGGATGCAGATCCGGGTCGAGTGTCCGCAGCAGATACTCCATCGCCGACTTGGACACGCTGATGCACGCCGACGTACCGCTGCCGTGGTCCATGTGCAGCCAGATGCCGCCGCCTTTCTCGTCGCCCTGGGGGCGGTCCGGGTCGTCGGGCGGGGTGCCCTTGACGCGGTTGTAGTCGATGGCGATGACGTAGTCGAAGTCGTGCCAGTGGGACTCCGCCCAGTAGTGCGGGGCCGCGAAGGATGCGTCCTGCGTGTAGGGGAGGCGGGCACCGGGGTCGGCGAGGGTACCGCCCGCGTCGGACAGGGTGAACACACCGATCGGGCTGCGCCGGTCACCCTCGTGGTGGTCGGCGGTCCAGCCCTTCTTGCCGTTGTGCGCGGGCCAGCCGCGGGTGCGCTCCCAGGTCGAGCCGCGCTTGATGTACAGCACGGCGTTGGAGTACGCGGAGTTCCTGCCGGCGCCGTAGACCGCCACGACCTGGCGGGAGTCGGCGGGGATGCGGCGGTGCAGTCGGTCGCCGATGCCGGGGATCGTACGGGTACTGGTGGTGTCGGCGGTGTGCGGGCTCCTGAGGGCGACGCTGCCCGCAGCACCCTTTTCACCCTTGTCTCCCTGCTGTTCGCTGCCGCAGCCGGACGTGAGGGCCAGGAGGGTTCCGAGGGCCGCTGCCGCGACCGCTGTACGAGATGCACCGTTCTTTCGCATCGTCCCATTCTGTACGGCGCGGCAGAAAACCTGTTGCTTCCGACCACGCCGCGAGGCGAACCTTTCACGGTTTGCTACCGCCGTTCGCGGTCCCCATCAACCAACTGACACGAGCCACTGGGACGTCAGCCGTCATGCAGATTCAAGACCTTCCGTATCCCGACCCGGGCGTGCCGGACGCGCGTTCGGGTCCCCGGTTCCTGTGGTGGCTGGGCCGGAATCAACTGGGCGGCCAGTTCAAGGCGATGGCCTGGGGCCTGCTGCACTTCACGTCGGTCTCCGCGCTGCCGTTCTGCGTCGGCATGGCCATCCAGGCAGCGGTCGACCGCTCGGGGAGCCAACTTGCCCTCGCGGGCGGCCTGTTGGCGCTTGCCGCGTTCGGCATCGCGCTCGGCGACACCTTCCTGCACCGCACCGCGGTCACCAACTGGATCACAGCCGCGGCCCGCGTGCAGCAACTGCTCGCCCGCAAGGCCGCGCGGCTGGGCTCGGCGCTGACGCGCCGCGTAGCGGCCGGCGAGGTCGTCGCCGTCTCCACCGGTGACGTCGAGAAGATCGGCTGGTTCGTCGAGGCCGTCTCGCGGTTCACCGCGGCGGCGCTCACGGTCGTAGTGGTCTGCGTGGCCCTGCTCGTCTACCAGCCGGCGCTCGGCCTGGTCGTCGCCGTGGGCCTGCCCGTGGTGGCGCTGGCCGCGCTGCCGCTGCTGCCGCGGGCGACCCGGCGCGCCGACTTCCAGCGCGAGAAGGCGGGGCGGGCCACCGAACTGGCCTCGGACACCGTCGCCGGCCTGCGCGTGCTGCGCGGCATCGGCGGCGAGGAGCTGTTCCTGGACCGCTACCGCAGCGCCTCCCAGGAGGTCCGCCGCGCAGCGGTGCGCAGCGCCCGCATGTGGTCCCTGATCTCCGCGATCCAGGTGCTGCTGCCGGGGCTGCTGATGGTCGGGGTCGTCTGGTACGGCATCCATCTGGCCCGCCAGGGACAGATCACGGTCGGCGAACTGGTCACCGTCTACAGCTCCGTGATGATCCTCGGGTACCCGCTGCGGCACTTCGAGGAGATCGCCATGGCCTACTCGTTCTCCCGGCCTTCCGCCCGGCGAGCCGCGCGGGTGTTGTCGCTGGAACGGGCCACGGACACCGACGGCGCGCGCTCGGACGACGTACCGAGTGACGACGTACCGAGTGACGACGTACCGAGTGGTGATCTGTACGACCCCGCCACCGGGCTGCTCGCTCCCGCGGGCCGGCTGACCGCCGTGGTGTGCGGTGACCCGGACGCGGCGGGCCGGCTGGCCGAGCGGCTGGGCGGGCATCCGTCCGAGCCGGGCGCGTCAGTCCTGCTGGGCGGTGTGCGGCTGGACGACCTGCCGCTGGATGCGGCCCGTCAGGCCGTGCTGGTGCAGGACAAGGACCCGGTGCTGCTGTCCGGGTCGCTGCACGAGCTGCTCGACGTGCCCGCCTCGGGGAGCGTCAGCGCGAAGGACGCGCTGACGGCCGCGCAGTGCGAGGACGTACTGGAGGCGCTCGCGCAGGGCTCGTTGGACGCCGAGGATGCGATGGACACGCGGATCACCGAACGCGGGCGGTCGCTGTCCGGCGGGCAGCGGCAGCGGCTCGCACTGGCCCGGTCGCTGATCACCGACCCGGACGTGCTCGTCCTGGACGAGCCGACCTCGGCCGTCGACTCGCACACCGAGGCGCGCATCGCGCGCGGCGTGCGCGGCCTGCGGGAGGGGCGCACGACGGTGGTGTTCACCTCCTCGCCGCTGCTCCTGGACCACGCGGACCGGGTCGTGCTCGTGCACGAGGGCGAGGTCGCCGCGGTCGGTATGCACCGCGAACTGGTGCGCACCGAGCCCCGCTACCGGGCCGTGGTCACCCGGGAAACGGACGAAGAGGCCGCCCTGAGCGGCGTATTGGACGGACGTCAGGAAGCCGACGTGCGAGCGGACGAACTTCAAGAGATCGAGGAGTCAGCATGATCGGCGTGGCGCCACCCGCGTACGACCCGGCGGCCCCGACGACGGCGAACACCCTGCCCGTCGGCGCCCCGGCGACCGTACGCGCGTATGTGGCCGAACTGTTCCGGCGCCACCGCCGCGCCTTCGTGATCCTGATGGCCGTCAACACGGTGTCCGTGATCGCCTCGATGGCGGGCCCGTGGCTGCTGGGCGATCTCGTGGAACGGGTGTCGGACGGCGCGAAGGAACTCCATCTGCCGCTCATCCTCTCGCTGTTCGTGTTCGCGCTGCTCGTCCAGGCCGTCTTCGTACGGGAGGTGCGGCTGCGCGGGGCGATGCTCGGCGAGCGGATGCTGGCCGACCTGCGCGAGGACTTCCTCGTCCGGTCGGTCGGGCTGCCCCCGGGTGTCCTGGAACGGGCCGGCACGGGCGACCTGCTGTCCCGCATCACCACGGACATCGACCGGCTCGCCAACGCGATGCGCGAGGCGGTGCCGCAACTGTCGATCGGCGTGGTCTGGGCGCTGCTGCTGATCGGCGGTCTCGTCGTCACGGTGCCGCCACTGGCGCCCGCCGTACTGGTCGCCGTGCCGCTGCTGGTGATCGGCTGCCGCTGGTACTTCAAGCGGGCGCCGTCGGGCTACCGTTCGGAGGCCGCGGGATACGCCGCCGTGGCCGCCGCGCTCGCCGAGACCGTCGACGCCGGGCGCACCGTCGAGGCCCACCGCCTGGGCGACCGCCGCATCGAGCTGTCCGAGCGGCGGGTGAAGGAGTGGACGGCCTGGGAGCGCTACACGCTGTGGCTGCGCTCCGTGCTCTTCCCGGTCATCAACCTCACCCATGCGACCGTGCTCGGCTCGGTGCTGATGATCGGCGGCGTGTTCGTCCTGCAGGGCTGGATCGGCGTGGGCCAGCTGACCACGGGCGCGCTCATCGCGCAGATGCTCGTGGACCCGGTGAACCTGATCCTTCGCTGGTACGACGAGCTGCAGGTGGCGCAGGTGTCGCTGGCCCGGCTGGTCGGCGTGCGCGACATCGAGCCGCACGCCGGGGAGCCGACGCTGGCCCCCGACGGCCGCGACGTGCACGCGGACCGGGTGCACTTCGGCTACCGCGAGGGCGTGGACGTCCTGCGCAAGGTGTCGCTGCAGGTCGCCCCCGGCACACGGCTGGCGCTGGTCGGCCCGTCCGGCGCGGGCAAGTCCACGCTGGGCCGCCTGCTCGCCGGCATCTACGCGCCCCGCAACGGCAACATCACCCTCGGCGGCGCGGAGCTGTCGCGGATGCCCGCCGAACGCGTCCGCTCGCACGTGGCTCTGGTCAACCAGGAGCACCACGTCTTCGTGGGCTCCCTGCGCGACAACCTGCTGCTGGCCCGCACCTCCGCCGCCGACGCAGAACTGTGGGCGGCGCTCGGGGCGGTCGACGCGGACGGCTGGGCACGGGCGCTGGACGACGGCCTGGACACCGAGGTCGGCTCGGGCGGTCAGGCGCTCACCCCGGCCCAGGCCCAGCAGATCGCGCTGGCCCGCCTGGTGCTGGCGGATCCGCACACGCTGGTCCTGGACGAGGCGACCTCACTGCTGGATCCGCGCGCGGCACGCCACCTCGAACGGTCCCTGGCCCGCGTCCTGGACGGCCGCACGGTGGTCGCCATCGCCCACCGCCTGCACACCGCCCACGACGCGGACGTGATCGCCGTAGTCGAGAACGGCCGCATCGCCGAACTCGGCAGCCACGAGGAACTGGTGGCGGCGGACGGCGCGTATGCGGCGCTGTGGCGGTCCTGGCACGGGTGAGCCGGCCCGATTCAGGGGTCGGGAGCTGCGCCACGGCGGCTCCCGACCGGCTGGCGTACAGCGGCTCCCGACCGGCTGGCCTACGGCGGCTCCCGGCCTGGTCAGTAGCCTCCGCCGCCGCTGCCCCCGCTGCTGTTGCCGCTGCCCGTGCTGCTCGACGCCGGGGCGGCCGTCTTGATCGCGGTGCCCTTGTCGTTCATGACGTACCAGATCTTGTCGATGCCCTGCCCCTTCACGTCACCGGCCGAGTGGTCGTTGGCGTAGTAGTAGAGCGGGTGTCCGGCGTACGTCACCTGCGCCTTACTGCCACCCTTCGTGGCGCTGATGAGGCTCGACTGCACGCCCTTGCCGGCGTGCGGCTTTCCCTCCATGTGCGGCCAGAGCCTGACGCACGCCGCGTTGCAGTTCATCGAGTTGGTGTTCCTGCCGTCCTCGGTGAACAGATACAGCGTGCGTCCGCTGCCGTCGGTGAGGATGTTGCCGAGCGGCGAGCTGCTGACCTTGATCGTGGAGGTGTCCATGGCGGCCGGCGCCTGACTGGTGGCATGGCTTCCGCCGCCTCCGCTGCTACTGCTGCCGCAGCCGGCCAGCGCCAGTGCCGACGCGAGTGCGAACCCGGCCACGGTGATCCTGCTGATGCTCATGATCTCTCCGTCCGTTTCGACGGAGGTTGTACGAGCGAGCGGCCCCGGCGGATTGCGCCGCGGCCGGTTCAATCCCTTCGGCCCTTTCATACGTACCTTTAGACATGGAGCTGTTCCCGCGTGCGAACCGGGTCGACGACGCCTCGCTCGTCGCCGGTCTCGCGCTGGGCGACGAGCAGGCGGCGCTCGCCTTCGTCCGCCGCTTCCAGGACGCCGTGTACGGCCTGGCCGTGTCGGTGACCCGCGATCCGGCGCTCGCCGAGGACGTCAGCCAGGAGGTGTTCGTACGGGCCTGGCGGGCCGCGGGCAACTACGACCCCCGGCGGGCCTCGGCCCTCACCTGGCTCCTCACGATCACCCGCAACGCCGCCATCGACGCCGTCCGGGCACGGCGCCCCACCCCGGTCCTGGCCGAGACGCTGGAACGGCTCCTGGACGCGACCCTGCGCTCCGGCGCCGACGCGAACGACACGGAGCGCCAGGCCCTGCTCGCCCTGGAGAGCGATCGCGCCCTCGCCCGCCTGCAAGCCCTGCCGCCCGAGCAGGCCCGCGCCGTCGCCCTGGCCGTGCTCGGCGGCTGCACCGCCGCCGAGGTGGGCCGGCACGAGAACATTCCCCTGGGCACCGCCAAGACCCGCATCCGCACCGGCCTGCGCAGGCTGCGCGACACGCTGAAGGAGGGAAGCCGCGATGGAACGCCACCCTGACGAGCAACGCCGTCCTGACGAGGAACGCCACCCCGACGAGGACGAACTGACCGCCCTGGCCCTCGGCACCCTCCCGGGCGAACCGGCAGAACTGCTGCGCCACCTCACCGCATGCGACACCTGCCGCACGGCCTACGACGACCTCTCCGCGGCCGTCGACGCCGTCCTCCCCGCAGCCCCCGCCGTCGCGGCCCCGCCCGGCTTCGACTCCCGGGTCCTGGACCGCCTCGAACTGCGCCGCCCCTCCCCCGCCCGTCGGCCCCGCCCCGCCCGCTGGCGCCACCGCACCCCGTTGCTGGTCGCCGCGGCCGCAGCGGCCGGTCTCTGCCTGGGCACGGCCGCCACGGCTGTGCTGCACCACGATTCCGCCCCGGTCCAGGTCGCGCCGAGCGAGCACGGCGCCGCGCTGGTCACCGGCTCGGGCGCCCGGGTCGGCACGGTGGAGCCGAGCAGCGCCGGCAACGAACGCGTGGTCGTCATGCAGATCACCGCGGGCAGCCCCGGCACGCACTACACCTGCCGGCTCCAGCTCAAGGACGGCTCCACCCGCGACGCCGGCCAGTGGTGGATGCCGTCGTCCGGGCGGGCCACCTGGATCGCGTACGGGTCGGCGGCCTCCATCCACCGCGTCGACCTGGTGACGGACGACGGCCACGTCTGGTCCTCGGCCGTTCTGTCCGGCTGAGCCCGCTGCCGATTCCTCCCTGCCGGTACCTCCTCCCGCCGTGCCGTTGCGCAGTCACGAAAAGGGGTGGAAGGCTGGATAACGGCACCGGCTCGGGGAGCGCCCTGGGACCATCGGTTCCTCCGGGGCGCAGCGGGTGCTCCGCGCGGCGACGGCCCGACGTCCGGCGCGGTCCGGGCCCGTCCCCACCACTGGAGGTATCCGTGAACAGCGCCGACGGATGGGGAGACGAGGTCTACCAGCCCGATGGATCCGAGATCCAGGAAGACTCGGGCATTCTCGACGCCGAGGACACGCTGGTCGACGACGGTGTCGACGACCCCCTCGACCGCGGCTGGTCCCCTCCGGACAGGCCGTGGGCGGTGGAGCACGCCGGTGTGACCGCCGCCGAGGCCAGACGCGGAGAGACCCTGGAGGAACGGCTCTCCGAGGAGATGCCCGAACTCGTCATGTCCGACGGCGACGGCCTCGGCGACTGCGACGGCTCCGACGGCGAACTCCTGGACAACGAGGTCGGCGACCGCCGCTCCGGCCGTCTCGTCGCCCCGGACGAGGGCACCCACGAGGACGACGAGAGCGCGCTGATCGCCACGGACGTGGGCATCGACGGCGCGGCGGCGTCCGCCGAGGAGGCGGCGATGCACGTCGTCGACGAGGACTCCCTGTCCGGCTGACCTGTCCGGCTCACCTGTCCGGCTGACCCCGGCGCCCAGCACCCAAGGAGCACGTATGCAGCAGGACAAGCAACCCGACTACCACCCGGTCGTCTTCCGCGACCGCGCCGCGGGCTACGCCTTCCTGACCCGGTCCACCGCCACCAGCGACCAGACCATCGACTGGGACGACGGCGAGACCTACCCGGTGGTGGACGTGGAGATCTCCTCCGAGAGCCACCCCTTCTACACCGGCAAGGCGCGAACGGTGGACACCGAGGGCCGCATCGCCCAGTTCGAGCGTCGCTTCGGCGGTGGAGCGGGCCAGGGCTCGGGCAGCGGCAGCTGAAGCAGCCCCCGACCCTCAGATGAAGTTCAGCGCCGCCGCGCAGCCCACCCCGCCCAGCAGCATGAACACCGGCATCAGCACCTTCAGCTCGACCCAGCTGCCCGCACGGAAACGCATGATCTTCGGCGGGCCGATGGGGTACCAGCGCTTGCGGCCCACCGGGATCGGCCACAGGACCGGGCAGCCGGAGACGGTCAGTGCGTCCCCGATGTCGTGCACGAGCGCGCCCAGCACGATCGGCAGCCCCAGCCACAGGTACTGCTGGCCGGGCTGGGTGAACAGCCAGTCGGAGCCGTTGCCCGGCTTGTCCAGCACACCGGCGAGGATGTACGCGCTGGTCGCGGCCAGCAGCCAGACCAGGACGTCGCTGCTGGAGCCGCGGGCCGCCCGCCACAGCAGACCCTCGATGGCCAGCACCATGTGGACGAAGAGGATGGCCAGCACCGCCCAGCGGCCACCGGTGATGGCGATGACCGACGTACCCGCACCGATCAGGACCGCCCACAGCCAGGTGTGCGTCAGCGTGCGGTGCCCCCCGGAGCGGCGCGGGTCGCCCTGCTTCCTCGTCGCCTTGTAGACGCCGTAGGAGATCTTGTCGACGATCTCGCACAGTCCCCGTGAGAGGGGACCGAAGGCCCTCGAGATGGTGGCGGCCTTGTGGTCCAGGTCCGGGGCGAGTGCGGCTCCGGCGCAGATCAGCGCGCCGACGAGGAGAACCGGCCAGGGCATGGGGTGCCCGGTGGCGGCGGCCGCCGCACCGACCCCGAGCCAGGCCGCGGCGCCCGACAGTGAGTGTGCTGGTCCCATCATGGCCGTTGCCCGTCCCATTCCTCTTGTGCCGCTGTCCAGTTGACCGGGTGCGCTGACACTCCGTCGGCGTCACAGCGTACTGGTCGTGATCTTCGTACCGGCAACCGATTCCCCTATGAGGGAGGACGCCAGGCAAGATGGGTGCGTGACCCTTATCGATCAGCTGCCGCCGACCGCCGACCCCGACGCTCTCTACGAGGCCTTCGAGTCGTGGGCCGAGGAGCGCGGTCTCACGCTCTATCCCCACCAGGAAGAGGCACTGATCGAGGTGGTCTCCGGCGCGAACGTGATCGTGTCGACGCCCACCGGCTCCGGCAAGAGCATGATCGCGGCGGGTGCGCACTTCGCCGCCCTGGCCCGGGACGAGGTCACCTTCTACACGGCCCCGATCAAGGCGCTGGTCTCGGAGAAGTTCTTCGAGCTGTGCAAGATGTTCGGCACCGAGAACGTCGGCATGCTGACCGGCGACGCGTCCGTGAACGCCGACGCGCCCGTCATCTGCTGCACCGCCGAGGTGCTGGCCTCGATCGCCCTGCGCGACGGCAAGAACGCCGACGTCGGCCAGGTCGTCATGGACGAGTTCCACTTCTACGCCGAGGGCGACCGCGGCTGGGCCTGGCAGATCCCGATCCTGGAGCTGCCGCAGGCGCAGTTCGTCCTGATGTCCGCCACGCTCGGCGACGTCTCGATGTTCGAGGAGGACCTCACCCGGCGCACCGGCCGCCCCACCGCGGTGGTCCGCTCGGCGACCCGTCCGGTGCCCCTGTCCTACTCCTACGAGCTCACCCCGCTCACCGAGACGCTGACCGAGCTGCTCACGACCAAGCAGGCTCCGGTCTACATCGTGCACTTCACGCAGGCGCAGGCCGTGGAGCGGGCGCAGGCGCTGATGAGCATCAACATGTGCACGCGCGAGGAGAAGGACCAGATCGCGGAACTGATCGGCAACTTCCGCTTCACCACCAAGTTCGGCCGCAACCTCTCGCGCTACGTCCGGCACGGCATCGGCGTGCATCACGCCGGCATGCTGCCCAAGTACCGGCGCCTGGTGGAAAAGCTCGCCCAGGCCGGCCTGCTGAAGGTCATCTGCGGCACGGACACCCTCGGCGTCGGCGTCAACGTCCCCATCCGCACAGTGCTGTTCACGGCGCTCACCAAGTACGACGGCAGCCGGGTGCGCACGCTGCGCGCCCGCGAGTTCCACCAGATCGCCGGACGCGCAGGGCGGGCCGGCTTCGACACGGCGGGCTACGTCGTCGCGCAGGCGCCGGAGCACGTCATCGAGAACGAGAAGGCGCTCGCCAAGGCGGGCGACGACCCGAAGAAGCGCCGCAAGGTCGTGCGCAAGAAGGCGCCCGAGGGCTTCGTCGGATGGACGGAGAACACCTTCGAGAAGCTGATCGCCTCCGACCCGGAGCCGCTGACCTCCCGCTTCCGCGTGACGCACACGATGCTGCTGTCGGTCATCGCGCGCCCCGGCAACGCCTTCGACGCGATGCGGCACCTGCTCGAGGACAACCACGAGCCGCGCAAGCAGCAACTGCGGCACATCCGGCGGGCGATCGCCATCTACCGCTCCCTGCTGGACGGCGGCATCGTCGAAAAACTCGACGAGCCGGACCCCGCCGGCCGCATCGTCCGCCTCACCGTGGACCTGCAGCAGGACTTCGCCCTCAACCAGCCGCTGTCCACGTTCGCGCTCGCCGCGTTCGAACTCCTCGACCCGGACTCGCCGTCCTACGCCCTGGACATGGTCTCCGTGGTGGAGTCCACGCTGGACGATCCGCGGCAGATCCTCGTCGCCCAGCTGAACAAGGCCAAGGGCGAGGCCGTGGCCGCGATGAAGGCGGACGGCGTCGAGTACGAGGAGCGCATGGAGCGCCTCCAGGACATCAGCTATCCCAAGCCTCTGGAGGAGCTGCTCTTCCATGCCTACAACACGTACCGCAAGAGCCACCCATGGGTCGGCGACCACCCGCTGTCGCCGAAGTCCGTGATCCGCGACATGTACGAACGGGCCATGTCCTTCACGGAGTTGGTGTCCTTCTACGAGCTGGCCCGCACCGAGGGCATCGTGCTGCGCTACCTCGCCAGCGCGTTCAAGACCCTGGACCACAACATCCCGGACGACCTGAAGTCCGAGGACCTCCAGGACCTCATCGAGTGGCTCGGCGAGATGGTCCGCCAGGTCGACTCCAGCCTGCTCGACGAGTGGGAGCAGCTCGCCAACCCCGAGGTGATGACGGCCGAGGAGGCCCAGGAGAGGGCCGACGAGGTCAAGCCCGTCACCAGCAACGCCCGCGCGTTCAGGGTCCTGGTCCGCAACGCCATGTTCCGCCGCGTCGAGCTCGCCGCCCTCGACCACGTCGACGAACTGGGCGAGATGGACGCCGATTCCGGCTGGGACGCGGACGCGTGGGGCGAGGCGATGGACAAGTACTGGGACGAGTACGAGGACTTGGGCACCGGTCCCGACGCCCGCGGCCCCAAGCTGCTGCGCATCGAGGAGGACGCTGAGCACGGTCTGTGGCGCGTGCGGCAGACCTTCGCCGACCCCAACGGCGACCACGACTGGGGCATCAGCGCGGAGATCGACCTCTCGGCCTCGGACACGGAGGGCCGCGCGGTCGTCCGCCTCACCGACGTCGGCCAGCTGTGAGCCAAGGAGAGATCCCCCGCATGACGAACCCGGCCGAGCGCCTCGTCGACCTGCTCGACCTGGAACAGATCGAGGTCAACATCTTCCGCGGCCGCAGCCCGCAGGAGTCCCTGCAGCGGGTCTTCGGCGGCCAGGTGGCGGGCCAGGCCCTGGTCGCCGCCGGCCGCACCACCGACAGCGATCGCCCGGTGCACTCGCTGCACGCCTACTTGCTGCGCCCGGGCCGGCCCGGCGTGCCCATCGTCTACCAGGTGGAACGGGTGCGCGACGGCAGGTCGTTCACGACCCGCCGGGTCACCGCCGTGCAGCAGGGCCGCACGATCTTCAACCTCACCGCCTCCTTCCACAAGCCCGAGGAAGGACCCTTCGAGCACCAGCTGCCACCGGCCCGCAAGGTCCCGGACCCGGAGTCGCTGCCGACGGTGATGCAGGAGGTCCGCGAGCATCTGGGCGCCCTGCCCGAGCAGTTGGAGCGGATGGCCCGGCGCCAGCCCTTCGACATCCGCTACGTGGACCGGCTGCGCTGGACCGCCGAGGAGGTCAAGGAAGCCGAACCGCGCAGCGCCGTGTGGATGCGCGCGGTCGGCCCGCTCGGCGACGCCCCGCTGGTGCACACCTGCGCCCTGACCTACGCCAGTGACATGACCCTGCTGGACGCCGTCCGCCTCCCCATCGAACCCCTTTGGGGCCCACGCAGCTTCGACATGGCCTCCCTGGACCACGCCATGTGGTTCCACCGCCCCTTCCGCGCGGACGAGTGGTTCCTCTACGACCAGGAGTCCCCGATCGCCACGGGCGGCCGCGGCCTGGCACGCGGCCGGATCTACGACGTGGAGGGCAGGCTGCTGGTGTCGGTGGTCCAGGAGGGGCTGTTCCGGGCGCTGTAGATCAGGTGGTTCAGCCCCACCCTGGCCGCCACATACGCCGTCGGCGTGGGGCCTGCCCGGATGTGGACCGAGGCTGACGATTACGTCGCTGATCTGGGGCTTTTGCGCTGATTGGCATTGAAGCGCGCCTTCTTCTGACGATTCCCGCACGTGTTCATGTCACACCACCTGCGGGTGCGACTTTGACTGGTGTCGAAGAAGGCGGCTTGGCAGGTCGGCGATGCGCACAAGGCCAATTTTCCGTCTCGTTCGCCCGCGAGGATGCTGATCGCGTCGGCGGCGATCACGCCCAGGGCGTCTTCTACGCAGGAAGCCGAGCTGAGCCGCCATTGCCGATGGCCCTCGGGTGTCAGGAGCGCTGCGGCCCTGCCTTGAACGCTGCGGTCATTGATGACTTGGACAGCAGACTCAGGCAGAGCGTCCTGGATCGCGGCCGCTGTAAGCGTGGCGTGAATTGATTCCCTCAGTTCCCAAGCGAGTTCGAGCTGGGCGGTTGTGCAGGACTCCACGGCGAGGCCACTCACCACGAGCCAGTCGACGAGTCGCTGCGGCACGGGGATGCGTTCCACGGCGTCGCCACGACGCTCCGTCAGGGTCGCCGTGAAGCTGGTCGCCAGCACCTTGCCGAGACGGAAGTCAGGGTACCGAGCATGCATGGAACCACCTTAGCCGGTTGCACACCGGCATCGAGACTGTTAGAACCGTCTTAGACGGTTCTCAGGTCCAAGCCGGTTCCACGACGACCAGGAGGTCTCATGTCCAGCGACGTGCAAGCATTTGAAGCCCACGCAACTGACGCCGACCTCGACGATCTGCGCGCGCGACTGGCCGCGGCGCGGCTGCCGGAAGCCGAGACGGTCCATCGCGCAGCGCCCGGCCCTCGCCGATGGGAGCAGGGCGTTCCTCTCGCCGACCTCGTCGACGTCGTGAACTACTGGCGCACCGAGTACAACTGGCGGTCGTTCGAAGCGCGTCTTGACCGGATCGGCCAGTTCCGCACGACCGTTGATGGTCTGGGAATCCACTTCCTGCACCGCCGATCCGCGCGCGCAGATGCCACTCCCCTGGTCTTGACGCACGGCTGGCCAGGCAGCATCGTCGAGTTCGTCGATGTAGTGGACGAGCTGGCAGATCCGAAAGATGCGGACGCGCCGGCGTTCCACGTCGTGGTCCCGTCGCTGCCAGGCTTTGGCTTCAGTGACAAGCCGACCACCACCGGGTGGGGAATCGAAAAGATCGCGGCAGCATGGGTGGAACTGATGGGAAGGCTCGGCTACAGCAAGTTCGTAGCCCAGGGCGGCGACTGGGGAGGTGTGATCACCACGGTCCTCGGCGGCAGGTTCCCGGCGCACGTTCTCGGCATCCACACAACGTTCGCGGAGGCCCCGCCCGGGTTGACGACGGACGGGCTGACGGCGACCGAGCGCGAATGGACCGAGGAAACCCGCGATTTCTGGCTCAACCGCGCGGCGTACGCGAAGCAACAGGCGACCCGGCCGCAGACCATCGGCTACTCGCTCGTCGACTCACCGGTCGGGCTTCTCGCCTGGATCCTCGACAAGTTCGCCGAGTGGACAGATACCGACGACAGCCCGTTCGAGACGATTTCCAGGGACCGCGTTCTTGACGACGTCTCCCTGTACTGGCTGACGCGGACCGGAGCATCGGCGGCCCGCATCTACTACGAAAGCCACAAGTCGCTCGACCCCGAACTTCGGGTCGATGTCCCGTCAGCAATCAGCATGTATCCCCGCGACATCGAGAAGTGTCCGCGCGTTTGGGCACAGGAGCGGTACCGGCAGATCGTCCGATGGGGGTCGCCCAAAACCGGGGGACATTTCCCGTCGCTGGAGGTTCCCGAGTATTTCGTCAGGGATCTGCAAGAGGGCCTCGCTGCAGTGCTGGCCGCAAGTCGGTGAACGCGGCCGGGTCGGAGTACGAATCCACCGGCTGATGTTCTGCTGGTGTGAGGTGACGGTGCGTGGGTGCCGGTGTTGCGCAGGTGCAGATTGTCGGCGAGAGGAGCTGCAGCCCGACCCGCTCGGTGAGGCGCAGGAGCGGGACGAGCCCGGCGTCAGGGACGAAGTCCTGGACAAGCCCAGAGTTAAGCGGTGTCGCGCCGCAGCCACCGCATCAGGCCGCGCGAGCGTGGCGGTTCCTCTGGGACCGGCTGGATCTGGTCCGTCGCCGGAGCGGGCGTCGCGCGCGGCGGCACGGGGGCCACGGGAGCCGAACACGACGGTGTCGGCGTCGGGCGCGCTCCGGAAGCCGGGCGCGGCGCGGGCTGGAGTGTGCGCGCCTCGCTCACCGCCTGGGCCAGATCGGCTCGCAGCCAGCAGATCTCGTCCGGGTCCTGCGCCATGGCGAGGCTCTCGGCCAGCCGCGCGGCGGGCGAACCGGGTGCGCCGTGCGTGGACGGCCTGGGCCGAAACCTGTTCAAGTGGGCGCGCTCGTAGGGGTCCTGCACGATCTCCGCGACCTGGGCAGCGTCGAGCAGCGAGGCCACGGCCGCCGCATACGCCCACGGGTGGTCGCCGGCCTGTCGCCGCAGGAAACCGAGATTCCGGCCCCGCCAGGTCCGGGGCCGCAGATCCAGTCCCGTCTCCAGCCGCTCCCGCAGATCGGAGGGCGTACGGCCGGCCAGCAATTGCGCGTTGGTCTCGTCGGCCGCGAACTGCCGTAGTTCTTCGGCCAGATAGAGCCAGACGACGGCCCGGTATCGATTGAGGTAGAAGCGGACCGGGACGACGACGCCGAGCCTGGCCAGCCGGGTGAACCTGCCGTGGGAGACCTTCAGCAGGTCAGCGCCGTCCCTGGTCCCCACGGCCTCGACGCGTTGCTGCAGCGCCTCGGGATATCCCTCCTCGGCACACAGCCGATCGATCTCGGTTCGGGCGACCCGCAGGCCCCCGCCTCCCTCGTCGGGCACGGCGCGGATGTGTCCGAGGTTCACGGCGAGGTCGAACTCTCCTCGCTTGAGCCCCAGTTCCCGCGCCGCCCGGCTCGGCGTGCAGAAGGTGTTGAAGGTGTCGTTCGCTTGCGTGACGGTGTTGCCTGACATGGTCGGTCTCCCCCGTGGAGTGCGTGGTCCGCGCCGTCCGCGCGGCCTCGGGAAAAACCGTAGCCGCATCGGCGGATCTTGGGGCTGGCCTGTGGATAACCCCAAGGGAGAGGGTAAATGTGCAGGTCAGGAGTCTGCCTTCGGGAAGACCTCGGGCTGCCGGGTCTCCACGTCGAGGCGCTCTCCGACCCGGTTGACGAGCAGGGTCATCTCATAGGCGATCTGGCCGATGTCGGCCTCGGCACCGGCGAGGACGCACAGACAGCTGCTGTTGCCGGCGGCGGTGACGAACAGCACCGCGTCGTCGAACTCGACCATGGT
Organism: Streptomyces sp. NPDC048419; assembly: GCF_043200415.1. Classification (NCBI taxonomy): domain Bacteria; kingdom Bacillati; phylum Actinomycetota; class Actinomycetes; order Kitasatosporales; family Streptomycetaceae; genus Streptomyces; species Streptomyces sp. NPDC048419. Next base: position 64,742 of record NZ_JBICXT010000022.1, read on the forward strand.
CTGGCGCACTCTGCCCGCGCCGAAGTGGCGTCCCGAGCCCTTGGCCAGGCTGTGCAGTCCGGACGAGACGGCGGCGAGGTGCTCGGCGTCCTCGCGCCGCAGCCCCGTGCTCGCTCCCGTGACCAGCCCGTCGTTGGACAGGACCAAAGCGTGCCGTACGTGTTCGACACGCTCGGTCAGATCGTCCAGCAGCCAGTCAAGTCCCTGGTTCTGCGCCATGTTCCGGTCTCCCCGTGTGACGACTCCCCCTGGCCGGAGGATCTCCAGCAAGCCTTCACCACCACCGGCCCACGGGCAAGGAGGATAGGTCCATGGCGCAGAAGATGACCGAGGAAGAGTGGCGGGCGTTCCTCTCGCAGGGCACCCGCACCGCGAAGCTCGCGACCGTCCGGGCGGACGGAAGCCCACATGTGACGCCGATCTGGTTCGTGCTCGACGGTGACGACCTGGTGTTCAACACCGCCGGCACCAGCGTGAAGGGACGCAACCTCGTCCGTGACGGCCGGGTCGCCCTGTGCGTCGACGACGACAGGCCGCCCTTCGACTTCGTCGTGCTGCACGGCCGTGCCCGGATCTCCGAGGATCCCGGGGAGTTGAGGCACTGGGCCGCCCGCATCGGCGCCCGGTACATGAGTGAGGACCGCGCGGAGGAGTTCGGGGCCCGCAACGGCGTACCGGGCGAACTCCTGGTTCGCGTCGCGATCGACAAGGTCCTGACCGTGAAGGGCGTCGCGAACTGAGCTTGTTCTCTCGCCCCGTCCGGCCAGCATGCCGACCATGCTCGGTCTTCACCTCGCATCGGGCCGAGGTCGGCAAAGCTCAACGCCCGGGACAGCGACGCGGACGGGGACAGGGACAGGGACGGTCAGTCCGCGAGGTCGGCCGCCTGCCGGCGCAGCGCGTGTGTCAGCGCCTGCGTGGGAGCCTCGACGGGACCCGGCATGCGCACCAGGCTGACGCGTCGTACCTCCTCCGCAACGCCTTCGACGGGCACGAAGCGCACGCCGGGCGGGACGACGGGCAGCAGTGTGGGCGTGGCTGTGGTGATGCCGGCACCGGCCGCGACCAGGTGGAGCTTGGTCAGCCAGTCGCGGGCGGTGTGACGGACCTTGGGCCGCCCGGGCAGCCCGGGCCAGACGCCGAGCAGTGGCTCGTTCGCGGTGCCGGGACTGGCGATCCACGGTTCGCGCGCGATCTCCTCGACGCTGACGCTGCCCCGTTCGGCGAACGGCCCGCCCGCCGGCACCGCCACGGCCAGGTGCGTTTCCAGCAGTGGCTCGACACTCAAGGGCGGATCTTCCGTGTCCGGCGAACGGTGCGGTGGCCTGGAGGAGAGGATCGCGAGATCCAGGGTGCCGGCACGCAGCGCGCGCACCAGCGAGGGAGTGGTCCCCTCACGCGTCGTCACCTGGAGGTGCGGGTTCTCGCGGCGCAACATCGTCAGGGCATGGGGCACGATCACCGCTCCGGCGGTGGGGAAGAAGCCGAGCCGGACGCGGCCCCTCTCGAGCTCCTCCGCTCCGCGCAACTCCCGGTCGGCCGCCTCCAGGGCGTCCAGGGCGACAACGGCGTTGCGCAGCAGGGCACGGCCTGAGCCGGTCAGCCGGACACCACCGGCGAAGCGGTCGAAAAGCCGGACACCGGTTGCCTGTTCCAGCGCAGCCATCTGCCGGGAGACGGCCGACTGCGTGTACCCGAGCGCGTCTGCCGCAGCGGTGAAGGTGCCTCGCTCCGCCACCTCGCGCAGCATTCGCAGCCCGACCAGCGTCATCTCCATGAGCGTTCCGTTTGGTCTCCATGAGCTATGAACATGAGTAATCAGCATGTCCATTATGCCGAACATTCGCTGGTGGAATGTCTCCTGCGTTCCTAGCGTGGAGGGCGTGAACGAGCACCCCGTCAACGGAACTTCCGGACTGGGCGGCCGGTTGTCCCTCCTGCCTCCCGACGCCCTCGATGAAGCACAACGCGCACTGCGCGACCGTCTGCAGGCCACGCGAGCGCGCGACGCCCAGGAGGCGGGCTACACGGCCGCCCTGCCCGACGGGCGGTTCATCGGACCGTTCAACGCCCTGCTGCGCACACCGCACATCGCCCGGCCTCTACTGGAGTGGGCCCAGGCGCTCACCCGGGCGGGCATTCCGGCGGATGTCCGAGAGGTGGTCATCCTCACCGTGGCCGCTCACTGGCGGGCCGAGTACGCCCTGTACGCCCACACCGCGGCTGCCGGGAAGGCCGGTCTGCCCGGCCCTGCCATCGCATCTCTGCTCCGTGGCGAGGCTCCGCGCGGTCTGCGCCCCGACGCTGATATCGCCCACCGTCTGGCCGTCGCGCTGGTCCGCGACCATCACGTGCCGGACGACCTGTATGACGAGGCAGCGGCGGCGTTCGGCACCAACACACTCATCGCCCTGGTCAGCCTCGTCGGCCAGTACCTCAGCACCTCGGCCCTGCTGGCCTGCTTCCAGGTACCGGCACCCGGCCACACCCAGGCACCCGCCACGTGAAACGCCGGCCCGAGGCACCGCTGACGGCCCGGACAAGAACCAGGAACCGGAAAGCACCGGGAACGTGAAGGAAGGCAAGACACCATGCCGCTGATCAACGTCTATCTGCGCCAGGGCACCAGCTCCGAGTACCGCCGGAACGTGTCCCTGGGCATCCACAAGGCGATGGTGGACGTCCTGAAGATCCCTCAGGACGACCAGTTCCATGTCTTCCACGAGGTGTCGCCCGACAACTTCCAGATGCAGCCGGTCGTGTTCGGTCTGCCCCGCGGCGAGCGCGCCATGCTCATCCAGATGTCCTTCAACCACCGCACCGCCGAGCAGAAGGCCGAGCTGTTCCAGGCGGTCGTCGACAACCTGCGGCTGTTCGCCGACGTTCCTGAAGAGGACATCCTGATGATGGTCGTCGAGACGGCCCGCGAGAACTGGTGGGCGGCCGGCCGCGTCGTCGACCCCGCCACCGGCTACGACGAGCGCATGAACGACGTCCTCACCGGCGCCGAGGCGCCGAGCTGAGCCCGCGCCGGAACCGTAGGACAAGCCGGCCGTGCCTGCCCGCCGACAAATCCCGTAGCACCCGATCGAAACCAGCTGTCAGCCAACCGAGTTGAGCAGTCGGGCGGTGTGCACCCGCCCTGCGTACTCGACGAGGCTGATCAGCACCTCCTTTCCGGACGCGCGGTCTCGGGCGTCGCAGAGCACCACCGGTGTGCCGCTGTCGAGGTCGAGTGCGTGGGAGATGTCTTCGGCTTCGTAGGTGCGGCTGCCGGTGAAGCAGTTGACGGCCACCACGAACGGGATGCTGCGGTGCTCGAAGTAGTCCACCGCGGGGAAGCAGTCCGCGAGTCGTCGGGTGTCGGCCATGACCACGGCGCCGAGCGCGCCGTGCGCCAGCTCGTCCCACAGGAACCAGAAGCGGTCCTGGCCGGGCGTGCCGAAGAGGTAGAGCGAGAGGCCGGAGCGGATGGTGATGCGGCCGAAGTCCATGGCGACGGTCGTGGTGACCTTCTGGTCCACGCCGCCGGTGTGGTCCACCGACCGCCCGGCCTCGCTGAGCAGTTCCTCGGTGCGCAGCGGCCTGATCTCGCTGACCGCGCCCACCAGGGTGGTCTTGCCCACGCCGAAGCCGCCGGCGACCAGGATCTTCAGCGCCAGCGGGGCCGTGTCACCGCTGTCCGCGTCGGAGTACTCGGAGACCATCGATCACTTCTCTCGGGATTGCCGGCCAGGGCCGACGCAACTGGGCATCATCACAACTACGTTCTCTCTGCGAAGGCTCGGCCCGGTCGGCGTGCGCGTCCTGGCGGCTTCGTCTACAGCCCCGAAGCCCTTCACAGCCCTCGCAGTCCTTCGATCACCTCGCGCAGCACGACTTCGTCCGGGAGCTGACCGGGCGGCGCCGGACGGCTCACGAAGACGCAGCCGAGCTCCAGCAGATCGCCCAGAAGCACGCGGACGACTCCCACCGGGAGGTCGACGCCCGCGGCGAGTTCGGCGACCGACTGGGTCTCCGTACGGCACAGTTCGATCAGGGCCCGGTGTTCGGGCCCGAGCCCCATGTCGTATCCGGGACGTGGCGCGCCCAGGTTGAGGGTGACCAGGGCGATCAGGTCGCAGTGGACTCCGGCGAGACCGGGCCGGGTGCGTCCGCCCGTCAAGGCGTACGGGCGGACGAGCGGCCCGGCCTCGCCGTCGTACCACTGACTGCCCGGCACGCGCGTGCCGCCGTTGCTGTCCTGACTCATGGGTGCGCCTCACCTCGCCCAACCCGCCTCACCGGCCGGTGGGCGGCCGCGCGGTGGCGCGCGTCGGCGTGTACAGGTGCTCGCCGACGCGTTTGACCAGCCGTGCCATCTCGTACGCCACCAGGCCGATGTCGGCGCTCACGGCGGTGAGGACGGCGAGGCAGGAGCCGTCGCCGGCGGCGGCCACGAACAGGAAGCCGTCGTCCATCTCCACCAGCGTCTGGCGCACCCCGCCCGTGCCGAAGTGGCGTCCCGCGCCCTTGGCGAGGCTGTGGAAGCCGGAGGCCACGGCGGCGAGGTGTTCGGCGTCCTCGCGGCGCAGGTCGGTCGAGGCGCCCACGGCGAGGCCGTCGTTGGAGAGCACCACGGCGTGCCGCACCTCGCGCACGCGCATCACCAAGTCGTCCAGCAGCCAGTCGAGTTCGCCTGAGCGCCGGGAGGCTCTCGGGCTCGGTTCCTGGATCATGCGCGGTCTCCTTCGCTGCTGTCGCGGCGCGGTGTGGGATCCGGTCCGGCACCGCGGCCGGGCTGCCTGCCGCCGCCGCGCCGCCAGCCGTCGCGGTAGGCCGCGATGCGCTCGCGTACGTCCTCGGGGGTGCGCCGGTCCTCGCGCGGGGAGGCCGGGCCGGCCGATGTCCGCATCGGCTCCTCGGTGTGGCGTGCGCGCAGTTGGGGGGCGAGGTTTGCCTGGCGTACGCGGCGTGGCAGGTCTTCGGACTCTTCTCTGTCCTCCGGGGGACGGTGCAGGCGCAAGGTGGTGACTCCGGGAGGTTGGGGGTCGGACGTCGTCTCCGCCGCGGCCGGCAAGTGCGCCACCAGCGCGGGCCGTTCTGCCGTCGCCGGGACGGACTCCTGGTGCGTTGCGGCGTCGGGTGTGCGCGCGTACGCGCGTGCCACGGCCGGCGGTGCGTCCGAGGCCTGGTCCGGCGAGCGTTCGGCCGTGCCCTCGTGCAGCAGTGCCGTGGGGATCAGGACGACCGCGGTGGTGCCGCCGTAGGGCGAGGTGCGCAGGTGCACCTTGATGCCTTGGCGGGCCGCGAGCTTGCTGACGACGAACAGGCCCAGCCGGTCGCTGTCGAAGAGGTCCAGTGCCTCGGACTGCTCGATGCGCCGGTTGGCCTCGGCCAGGGTTTGGGTGCCCATGCCCAGGCCCCGGTCCTCGACCTCGATGACGTAGCCGTTGCCGACGGGTTCGCCGATGACGCGCACGCGCGTGTGCGGCGGCGAGAACTGCGCCGCGTTCTCGATGAGTTCGGCCAGCAGGTGGGTGAGGTCGGCGACGGCCGCGCCGACGACGGACGCCACCGGGAACTGCCGTACCTCCACGCGCGCGTAGTCCTCGACCTCCGACACGGCCGCGCGCACCACGTTGGTCAGCGGGACCGGCATGCGCCAGGCCCGGCCGGGTGCTGCCCCGGAGAGGATGATCAGGCTCTCGGCGTGGCGGCGCATGCGGGTGGTGAGGTGGTCGAGCCGGAAGAGGTCGCCGAGTTCGTTCGGGTCGTCGGAGCGGCGCTCCATGCTGTCGAGCAGGTTCAGTTGGCGGTGGACGAGCACCTGGCTGCGGCGGGCGAGGTTGACGAAGACTCCGGAGATGCCGCTGGCGAGTTCGGCGCGCTCGACGGCTGCCCTGAGGGCGGCGCGGTGCACGGTGCCCAACGCCTCGGCGACCTGTCCGGCCTCGTCCTCTGTGGGCCGCCCGGGCGGGGCCTCGGCCTGTACGTCGATCTCCTCGCCCGCGCGCAGCCTGCGCATCGCGTCGGGCAGGCTGCGCCGGGCGATCTCCAGGGCGCTGTCGCGCAGGCTCACCAGCTCGACGACGAGGCCGCGTCCGATGCGGACCGAGATGACGAACGAGGTGATGATCGCGAGGAGGCCGAAGAGGACGGCGGCACCGGCCGGGGTGAGCAGAGCGCGGCGGAAGGGGGCGGCCCGGTCGACCATGCCGCGTGCCGCGTCCCCCTGGATCGTCTGCATCCCGTGCTGCACGCGCGCGTGCGCGTCGGTCCAGGTGGTCTCGGGTGCCGTGGTGAGCGGCCCCGGGGTGCCGTCGACGGCCGCGTCCTCCGCCGTGGTGAGTGCGGCGTACGAGCTGCTGCCGGCGAGCGTGTGCCAGGCGTCGCGCTGCGGTCCGCGCAGGTCGGTGGCCGCGGCGTCGGTGAGGGCGCGGCGGGTGGCGACGGCCCCGGTGAACAGCCGCAGCCGCTCACCGCTGAGGGCATCGGCCGGGCGGACGCCGGCCAGCACCGCGTCCTCCTGGGCCAACGCCTCTCCCGCGCGGGAGAGTTCGAGCAGCACGCGCACGTCGGAGCCGAGTCCGGCGTCCTGGATGCCGGTGAGCGCGCCGTCCACGCCGAAGGCGCCGCCGATGGTGTGGGTGTACTGCGCGTACGTCGTCTCCCAGGCCGCGCGGCGGTCGAGCACGGAGGCTCGCAGGGACCGCAGCCCTTCGGCACCTTCGACGAAGGCCTCGAGCCGCCGGTTCACCGCGGCGGGCAGTTCCTCGCTGTCGGCGACGGTGTGGTGGTTCCCGAGCCGGAGTTTGGCCAGTGCCTTGTCGGTGCGGCCGGCCAGCTTCTTGTAGGTGCCGCACTGTCCCGCTGCCGGGACGGTGGTGCAGCGCACCGCGGCCGTGCGTTCGGCCTGCAGCGCGGCGACAGTTGTGGCGAGCGGGGTGCGGATCTGGGCGTCGACGCGCTGCACCTGCCTCAGGCGTGCGATGTCCTGCGCGGTGGTGACGGTGGCGTAGGACCACAAGGCCAGCAGCGAGACCACCGGCACCATCAGGAGGCAGACGATCTTCGCGCGTACCGTGCGCGGGCGTATCCGCCAGCGGCTCTCGGGTGCGGCCGCGCCGCCCGTGGCTCCGCCCGCGGGTTCGTCCTGGTCCTCGTCGGCGGCCGGACCGGCATGGGCCCGCCGGCCGCGCACGGGAGGTGGTGGCGACGGCTCGGCGCCCGGTGTCCATCGGGGTGTACGCATGGCCTCCTCGCTCGGGCAGGTGATGGGGGCGGGCCGGCCCTAGGGGGCGGTCTCGACCGGCCGCTGTGCCGGGGCGGGCGCCTCGCCCTCCCCGGTCGTCGGCGACAGTGCGACGAAGGCCGAGGTCAGGAACAAGTAGGAACCGAGGCCGACGGCGAGGGGGAAGATGAACTGCATCGCCGTGGCCCCGGGCAGGGTCTGGCCGGACGGCGTGACGCGGACGCTCACCGCGAGCATGCCGGTGTAGTGCATGCTGCTCACCGCGGCTCCCATGATCAGCGAGGCGGCGGTGACGGCGAGCGGTGACTTGATGTTGAGGCCCGCCCACAGGGCCGCCGTCGCCGCGATCACGGCGATCAGCACGGAGAGCACGACGAGCGCGGGGTCGTAGCTGACGTCGCCGTGCAACTGCACCGCCGCCATGCCCAGGTAGTGCATGCTCGCCACACCGAGCCCGGTGGTGACTCCGCCGAGCAGGAGCGCGCGGGTGCGGTCGCGACCGTAGCCGACGGCGAAGACGCCGGCACAGACCATGATCATCGCGACGAGGAGGCTGGCGAGGGTGAGCGGCACGTCGTAGCGGATGTCGGTGCCGCTGACTCCGAATCCGAGCATGGCCACGAAGTGCATGGTCCAGATGCCGGTGGCGATCGCCGAGGCCGCGGTGAGGAGCCAGTTGCGGCGTGAGCGTCCGGTGGCGCCGAGCGCGCGGACGGTGCAGCGCAGCCCGAGTGCGGCGCCTGTGCACGCCATCGCGTACGACAGCACGGGGGTCAGCCAGCCGAACGTGGCATGGTCCATGTGTCCCATGGCCCCGGGACGCTAGACCCGTCGGGGGCGCGTCAAGGGGGCGCATTTCGAAAGCTGTTGGAAGATGACGCAGAGGTGCAACTGAACGACCGCGTCACGCTCGAACGTGTGCACTGCGGCGTCATCCGTGTCGGTGAGGGAGCATGCGGAACATGAGCGACGGCCACACACACGTCCAGGAATTCTTCGGCGCCCGTGCCGCCGACTGGGACAGCCGCTTCCCCGACGACGGCCCGGCCTACGCCGCCGCGGTCGCCGATCTGGGGCTGCGCGAGGGCGATCGGGTGCTCGACGCGGGCTGCGGCACCGGCAGGGCCCTGACGCCGCTGCGCGCCGCCGTGGGGGCCTCGGGAGTCGTCCTCGGGGCCGATCTGACCCCGGCCATGCTTCAGGCCGCCGTACGCGCAGGCAGGGCCGACGACGGGCAGCTGCTGATCGCCGACGTGGCCGCGCTGCCACTGCAGTCGCACGCGCTCGACGCCGTGTTCGCCGCCGGCCTCATCGCGCATCTGCCCCAGCCGGGCGAGAACCTGCGGGAGTTGGCCCGGGTGGTCCGCCCGGGCGGCAAACTCGCGCTGTTCCACCCCATCGGCCGGGCGGCGCTGGCGGCGCGGCAGGGCCGCCAGATCACCCCTGACGACCTGCGGGCGGAGCCCAATCTCCGCCCGCTGCTGGCCGGTTCGGGCTGGCGTATGACCTCCTACGTGGACGAGGACGCCCGCTTCCTGGCACTGGCCGTGCTGGATGGCTGAGCCTCGGCGCACCGGCCGTACGCAAGGCTGAGCCTCAGTTGCCGCCCGCGACGGCCGCCACGAAGGCGTCGGCATTGTCGAACATGATGTTGTGGCCGGCACCGGCCACCGTCACCACGCGCACACCGGACGCCTCCAGGGCCTGACTGCCGGCGAGTTGGCCGCTCCGCTCGCCCTGCAGATACACGCGCTCGATCGGCAGTCCTTGGAGGATCTCCCGCATGGGCGGGTCCGATCCGAGGCGCAGATGCGTGGCCGAGCGGTGCAGGGCGCGCGGATCGGCCAGGCGCATGGTCGCGGCCCACAGGGGGCCGACGTTCTCCAGCACGCGCGCGTGGGCGCCGTCGACGAACTCCTCCTCCTCGTAGGAGGCGATGTTGCTGCTGCCGGCGGTGGGCGGCGGCATGGAGTCGAGGTTGGCCTCCGTGAGGAGAAGCCGGGAGACCAGCTCCGGGCGCCGGTGGGCGAGCACGATGGCGACGGCGCCGCCCATGCTGTGCGCCACCAGTTCGCAGCCGGTCAGACCTGCCGCGTCCAGAGCCGTCGCCAGGGCGTCGGCGTGCCCTTCCAGCGTGTAGCCGAAGTGCTCGGGTCGGTCGCTGATGCCGTGCCCGGGGAGATCGACGAACAGGCTGCGCCGCCCCGCGAGTTCGGGCCGGGCCGCGATGTGCGCGTGGTAGACGGCCGAGATCGAGCCCAATCCGTGCACGTACACGCGCGCGGGTTCCTCACCCGGCATCTCCGTCCACCGGATACAGCTTCCCTTGCCGTCGAAATCGGCCTGCCTCATCGCGTCCTCCCTCGTGGTCCCGAGGCCATCCTCGGCACGCACCGAAGATACATCGGAATCGAGGTATAGCGAAAGCGAGGTACCGGGAAAGCGAGGTACAACGGTTGTAGGAGACAATGCGCGCATGCTGGAGCTGGCCATCCTCGGATTCCTGTACGACACCCCGCTGCACGGCTACGAGCTGCGCAAGCGCATCACCGCATTGACCGGCCACGTGAAACCGGTCGCCGAGAGCACGCTGTACCCCGCGATCAAGCGCCTGGAGAAGGCCGGCCTGCTGGCACGCGCCACCGAACCCGGCGCCGTCGCCGCGCCGCGTCACGTCCTGACCCTCACCGAGGACGGCCGGCAGGAGCTGCGCCGGCGCCTCGCGGAGCCCGCCCAGGGCGACCTCACCGACGAGAACCGGTGGTTCACGGTCCTCGCCTTCCTGCGCCACCTCGACGACGCCCCGGCGCAGGCGGCCGTGCTCCGGCGCCGACTGGCCTTCTTGGAGGAACCGGCAAGCTTCTTCTACGACGGCGACAGGCCGCTGCGCGCCGAGGAGCTGGACGACCCCTTCCGCCGCGGGCTGCTCACCATCGCGCGCGCCACGTCCCGGGCCGAGCTCAGCTGGCTGCGCGAGACGATCGGGGCTCTGGACGGCTGATCCGCTTCGGCTTCACCGTTCCGTCCCCCTTCTGCCGCCGGAACTCCAACTCTAGGTTGAATAGCAGGAGATGAACGATCGAACGATCAGCCGCGGGCAACCACGCAGGGGGAAGGTGGTCAGCATGTTGGGCAGGGTGCACAAGTTCTGTACAAGATTCTTCAACGCCGTTCGGGCCGACGTGAGCAACGGCCGGGACAAACGTACACACAATCTTTTCGAAGCCGCCGCCGCGTACGTCTCGGCCTGCGCGGAGGACGACCAGGACCGCATCGACGAGGCGGCGGGCTGGGTGTCGCCCGAGGCCCTGTCGTTCGGGGTCAACGAGCTGGCATGCAGGGCTGTCATCGCCTTGGCGCGGGAGCGTGACGAGTCACCGGGGACGGTGGCCCGCACGCTGCTGGGGCTTCCGGCGGCCTGATACGTGAGGGGCACAGGTGGTCGATTCGCCCCGTCCAGCCGGAAAACTGCAGGTCCACGTGCTCTTGCGGGTCGTGACAAGCTGCTTCCGCTCGCATTAGGGTGCGCGCGATCGGATACATCCATGGGGAGGCTGGCATGGCCGGGACGGACGAGGACGCCGTCACCGCCGCGGACGAGGCGCTTTATGTGCTCACGGCGGTACTTCTGACGCCGGCGAAGTTCCCGAGCGTGCTCGGCGACGACTATCCGGAGGCCTGCGCGGCCCTCGGACTCGCGCCGCTCGCCGACGGATACGGCCTGGTGATCGGCCAGGACGGCGACGGTGCCCGGTGGACCGTCGTGGTCGACGACGTCTCCCTGGTCGCGGTCGCCATCGCCTCCTGGGACTGCGGGATGGAGTACGACCTCTCGCCCGACGAGCGGTCCGTCGTGGCCGCGCTGCCTGGCTGGCCCCTCGCGGTCGCCGTCGCGGCGCCCAACGTGCCCGCTCCGCACGACCCCGGCCCCGATGTCGCGGACGGCCCGCCGCTGGCGCCGCCGGACACGAGCAGGTGGGGACCGGCCCAACGGCGCCTGGGTGCCGACGAGATCGCGCTCCAGTGGGCGATCTGGCGGGAGCAGATCAGCGATACGGACTTCGCCGTTCCGGGCGGTGCGGGCGGCGCCGGCAGTCCGGACGAGGCCACCGCGTCCGCCGAAGCCGCGGAAGAGGCCGTGGCTGTGGCCGTGAAGGACGAGCCGGTCGAGCAGGACGGTCAGACGGACGGGTCCAAGGGGCACGGCGGAGTGCGGCGCGTGCTCGCCGAAGCACGCGCGTACGTGGAATCGCCGCCGCCGCTCGGCCGTGTCCGGTCGTCCTTCGCCCCGGGCGACGCGCGCACGCTGCGTGCCGACGGGCCGGGCTGGTCGCTGGTGGCCAGGACCGACGACATCGCGTTCGTGCTGCTCGACGCGGAGCCCGGCGAGGTGCTGCCGGTCGGCCGCGGCCCGGAGCTGCCCGGACTTCTGGACGCGCTCGAGAAGATGGCGGTACGGCCCCTCTGAGTCCCGTCCGCGGCTCCTCGTTCGTGGCTCTCCGTCCGAGTCTCCCGCCGATTTGCCGGGGCGGTCGGGACGGCGTTCGCGCCGCCCCCGGTCCGCCCCCTCGGCGCTCACCGGGGCGTTGCTGGTCTCCTCCGCCGATTCGCCTCCTCCATACGGGACTTCATCTACGGGCCTCTGCACACGGGCCCTACCCACGAGCCCTGTATTGAGCCGCCATGCGGTGACGGCTTTCAATGTGGTCCCGGCCCATGGATGCCGCCAAAACCGCACCGCACGATGGGGCAGCCCGCGGCGCCCGCTTCCCTGCGGTCGCCTCCCACTCCCCTGCCCCGGAGGCCGTCATGCGTCCGTCCCGCGGTGTTCCGCTCGCCGCCGCCACACTGGCGGCGGCGGCCCTCGCCTGGCCGACCCCCGCCGATGCCACGGCAGCCGGCGGTGAGCACTGCGCCCGCCAGGCGCACGTGCACGTGCCGGGCGCCGCCTTCCAGCAGAGCGCCTGTCTGACCGATCTGACCACCACGGGACTCGCCGGTACGCCATACACGGACATGGCCGACCAGGCCGGCCTGACCGCAAAGGCCACCCGCACCCCGTCCGGGGTGCCAGGAGTGCAGATCGACGGCTATTTCCCGGACTCCTCGCACTTCAACAACACCCACGGCTGGCAGCACGACGCCCAGTTCGTGATCCGGTTCCCCGACCACTGGAACGGTGGCCTGGTGGTCACCGGCGCGCCCGGCACGCGCAAGCAGTACTCGACGGACACCGCGATCTCCGACCAGGTGCTCGCCCGGGGCTACGCCTACGCCGCGACCGACAAGGGCAACAGCGGATCCGACTTCTACCGCGACGGCTCCCGGCCCGGCGACGCGATCGCCGAGTGGAACGCTCGCACCACCCAGCTCACCCGGGCCGCCAAGCGCGCGGTCGCCCAGCGCTACGGGCACGCCCCTCGCCGCACCTACATGACCGGCATCTCCAACGGCGGCTACCTCACCCGCTGGCAGCTGGAGAACCACCCGGAGCTCTACGACGGCGGCGTGGACTGGGAAGGCGCGCTGTGGACCGCCGACGGCCCCAACCTGCTCACCTCCCTGCCCACCGCGGCGGCCCGGACGCTGGGCACGGCACAGGACGAGGACATGTACGCGGCGGGCTTCGCACGGGGCTCGGAGTTCCTGTGGCCGTACCACGAGAAGGCGTACTGGGGCGTCACGCAAAAGATCTACCGCGCGGAATTCGACCCGACCTACGACCCCGCCTGCCCCGGCCCGTCCGCCGGCAGCACCACGGACCAGATCCTGTCGCCCTGCGCGAGCGACGCGACGTACGACTACGCGTCACGCCCCGCCTCCGTGCACCGGGCCGTGGCCCGGGTGTCGCTGACCGGGCGCATCGGCCGCCCGCTGATCACACTCCACGGCGACATGGACTCCCTGCTGCCCAAGGCCGCCGACTCGGACGTGTACGCGCGCATGGTCGACGAGAGCGGACGCGGCCCGCTGCACCGCTACTACACGATCCAGGGCGGCACCCATGTCGACGGGCTCTACGACACGTATCCGGACCGGCTGCGGCCGATCCTGCCCTGCTACCGCTCCGCGTTCGACACCCTGGTCTCCTGGGTCGAGCAGGGGACCCGGCCGCCCGCGGACCACACGGTCGCGCGGCCCACGGGCGGGGACGTGGTCAACTCCTGCGGGCCGGCCGACCGGGCCGACCCCGTGCGGTAGAAGGTCAGCGACCGAGCTCCTTGCGGGTGGCGCGGCGCAGCCTGCGCCGCTGTGAGGGGTCCAGCGTGAGGTACGCGGCGGTCGGCACTCCCAGGACGATCAGGAGCGATGCCCACCAGGGCAGCCAGATCAGCAGAATGAGCCCGACCGCCACACCCCCCGCCGCGATCTTCGCGTTCTTCGACATTGCGTCGCCTCCTTCGCGGCCACTGCCGCTCTCTGTCCTGAAAACGGACCCGCGCTGCCTGCGGTTCCTGACCGCGACCCTGAGACGTCCCTGATACGCGACCCCGACTCGTCCCTGAGAGCCGCCCTGTCATTCTGCCCGCAGCGGCTCGCCCACCTCGTGCAGATGACGCAGTGCCTGCCGGTACGAGTCGACGAGCCCGGTCTCCGCATAGGAGATACCCAACTCCTGGCAGTGCGCGCGCACCAGGGGCTGGGCGAGACGGAGATGGGGCCGGGGCATGCTGGGGAAGAGGTGGTGCTCGATCTGGTAGTTGAGGCCACCGAGGAACCAGTCGGTCAGAACGCCGCGGCGGATGTTGCGCGAGGTCAGTACCTGCCGGCGCAGATGACCCCACCGCTCGCCGTCCGGGTCGGGCATCTCCATGCCCTTGTGGTTGGGAGCGAAGGCCAGCCCCAGGTGCAGGCCGAACAGCGCGTGATGGAGAGCGGCGAACGCGAGCGCCTTGCCCGGAGAGAGCGTGGTGAGCAGCAAGGTGGCGTACGTGGCCACATGCGTCACGAGGAGCAGGCCCTCCACCGCCCGCTCCCGGGGAGGCTGCCGGCGCAGGTCCTGGAAGCCGTGAACCTTCAGGGCGACGCCCTCGAGGAGGGTGAGGGGGAAGAACAGCCAGGCCTGGTTGCGGGTCAGCCAGCGCCGGAACCCGGACCGCACCTTGGCCTGCTCACCGGTGAAGACCAGGACGTCGGCGACGACATCGGGGTCCTTGTCGATGTGGTTGGGGTTGGCGTGGTGACGGTTGTGCTTGTCGTTCCACCAGGCGTAGCTCATGCCCAGGAGCAGATTGCCGTGGATCAGGCCGATCGCCCGGGCGGCCGACTTGCCGTTGGTGATCTGGGAGTGGCCCGCGTCGTGGCCTATGAAGGCCGTGCGGGCGCAGAACACGGCCAGGAGCGGGGCCAGCAGGAGCGACCACCAGGAGTCGCCGATGAGGGCGACACCCGTGACGACGGCGGCCAGGGCGAGAGCGTTGGTGGCGATGCGGAGGGCGTACCAGAGGGGACGCCGGTCCAGGAGTCCCTGGCCCCGGACCGTGCGCAAAAGAGGAGCGAACTCGCTTCCGCCGGGCGGGGCGTCGCGGGTTTTCCGCGGCGGTTCGGCGACGGCTGTGGTGGGCTCGGGCATGTCCGGTCTCCGGCTCTCTCAGGCAACGGGCTGACCTGAGGAAACGTACGAACCAACGACCTTCCGTGACCATGACGCCACCCCCCGGGTACGGGCGGGGGCCAGCCTGCGGCGCACAGGGGGGCTGACAGCACCCGGCGCTCGAAGATCGGGATGGCGGAGAGCTGACAGCACCCCGGCGGCCGAAGATCGGGACGATGGCCCGCGCTCTCGCCCATCACGGGCCGAGTTGATGTACCCTCGGCGACCCCGCCCCCGGTAGTCAAGTTTGAGGAGTACAGCTTCGCTGTGCAGACGTTCCCCGCGGCAACGCCCTCCGAGATCTCCGAACTGGCCCGCTACTGCGCCGTCTTCCTGTCCGGCGATCCGGCCCGTACCGGCCGGGTCGCGTTCTGGCGGCCAGACGGCACCGCCCCTCCGCCCCTCGCGGCCGGGTCGATCGAGGAACTGAGCGTCGTCCTGCCCCGCTGCGACGATGGCGACGCCGTCGAGGTGGTCGAGGTCCCCGCACTGCTGCTGCCGGTGCGGGCCGCGCTGCCGGTCCTCGCGCGTGCGCGAACCGACGCGCACGGACACCCGGCGGCCGTCTTCTGGGGCGCGGCCACCGTGCTGGCCCTGCAGTTCGTGGCGCGCGGCCTGCTGCTGCCGGGCCTGTCGGCGGGCGATCACGACGCCTGGCGTGTAGGCCCGCTGCCCCTGGAGGACATCGACCGGGTGCGTCGGCTGGCCGCCTCGATGCCGCCGGAGGCGCACGCTGTGTCTGTGGCCGGCGGGGCAGGGCCGCCGCGGCTGCCCGCACCGGAGCGGCTGCTGCGCGCCTTCCTGGACGCGGTGACTGACGCCCTCCCCCGCTCTCCCGCGGCGTCCATGGTGACGGGCGGGCCCGCCTACGCGGCGCAGGAGCCGCAGCACATGCCCGAACAGCGCGCGTGGGCCGCCGATGTCGCAGCGGGCCACGACGCGGCCGTACGACTGTCGCTGCGGATCGAGGTGCCCGGCCTCACCGAGGTGACGCAGGACGACGCCTCCGTGCATTTCCAGGCCGTGCTGCAGGTGCACAGCGTCAGCGACCCGGCGCTCGTGGCGGACGCCGCCGAGGTCTGGGGCGACTCCAGGGGCGGAGGCTTTGGCGCACGTGCGCGTATGGACGCCCTGCTCGCGCTTCGCCGGGCAGCCAGGTCCTGGCCGGCCTTGACGCCTCTGCTCTCGGCGAGCGTGCCGGATGCCGTCGAGCTCGCCGACGAGGAGATCACCGAGCTCCTCGGACAGGGCGCCCGGGCACTCGCCGAGGCCGGAGTCGAAGTGCACTGGCCCAAGGAGATGTTCCGCACGCTGACCGCTCGCGCGGTGATCGGCCCTTCGGACGAGGAACCGGCGACCGCCCGGGCCGCCGTGGGCACTCCTTCGTTCCTGTCCGCCGACGCGATGCTCGCCTTCAACTGGCGCTTCGCGCTGGGCGACGAGCAACTCACCCGTGAAGAACTGGACCGCCTCGCCGAGGCCAGTCGCCCCATCGTGCGCCTGCGCGACCAATGGGTTCTGGTCGACCCACAGGAGGTGCACCGCGCCCGATCCCAGCAGGACCGGAAGGTCAGCCCCGTAGAGGCGCTCAGCGCCGCGCTGACGGGCTCGACAGAGGTCGACGGCCGCCGGGTCGACGTGGACCCCACCGGGTGGCTGGCGAGCCTCAGAGAGCGCCTCGCGTCCCCCGAGACGCAGGAGCCGGTCGCGCAGCCCGACGCTCTCGCGGCCACCCTGCGCGACTACCAGCGGCGCGGACTGAACTGGCTGGCCCGGATGACGTCCCTGGGACTGGGCTGCTGTCTGGCCGACGACATGGGCCTCGGCAAGACGATCACCCTGATCGCGCTGCATCTGCACCGGCAGAACGACCCGTCGACGGCCGGTCCGACGCTGGTGGTGTGCCCGACATCGCTGATGGGCAACTGGCAGCGCGAGATCGAGAGGTTCGCACCCGGCACACCCGTACGCCGCTTCCACGGGACACGGCGCGGCCTGGACGCCCTGGCCGACGGGGAGTTCGTGCTCACCACGTACGGGACGATGCGTCTGGACGCGGACCGCCTCGCCGAGGCGTCTTGGGGCATGGTCGTGGCGGACGAGGCACAGCACGTCAAGAATCCGTACTCGGCGACCGCGCGGGAGCTGCGCTCCATTGGTGCACGCGCGCGCGTGGCGCTCACGGGCACCCCGGTGGAGAACAACCTCTCGGAGCTGTGGGCGATCCTCGACTGGACGACACCCGGGCTGCTGGGCGCGCTCGGCACCTTCCGCACACGCTATGCACAGGCCGTCGAGAGCGGTCAGGACCCGGCCGCCGCGGACCGACTCGCCCGTCTGGTACGGCCATTCCTGCTGCGGCGCCGCAAGGCGGACCCGGGGATCGCGCCCGAACTGCCACCCAAGACCGAGACCGACCGCGCCGTGTCGCTGACCACCGAACAGGCGGGCCTGTACGAGGCGGTGGTGCGCGAGACGCTGGCCGAGATCTCCGGCGCCGACAGCATGTCGCGACGCGGGCTGATCATGAAGCTGCTGACGGGGCTGAAGCAGATCTGCAACCACCCGGCGCAGTTCCTCAAGGAGGAACTGCCAAGGATTCCCGGCCGGTCGGGAAAGCTGGAACTGCTGGACGAACTGCTCGACACCATCCTCTCCGAGGGGGCGAGCGTCCTGATCTTCACACAGTACGTGCGCATGGCGCGCATCATCGAACGCCATCTGACGGCTCGCGGCGTCGGCTCGCAGTTCCTGCACGGCGGCACACCCGTCGCCGAACGCGAGGCGATGGTGCGGCGCTTCCAGGACGGCGAAGTGCCGGTGTTCCTACTGTCGTTGAAGGCCGCAGGCACGGGACTGAACCTGACACGGGCCGAACACGTCGTGCACTTCGACCGCTGGTGGAACCCCGCCGTCGAAGCGCAGGCCACCGACCGCGCCTACCGCATCGGCCAGAACCGGCCCGTGCAGGTGCACCGGCTGATCGCGGAGGGCACCATCGAGGACCGCATCGCCGACATGCTCGGCCGTAAGCGCGAACTGGCCGACGCGGTCCTGGGCTCAGGCGAGGCGGCACTCACCGAACTGACGGACGCGGAGCTGGCCGATCTGGTGGAACTGCGAGGTGGCGCGCGATGAACGACCGTGACACGGAGCGTGGCGAGGAGCGCACGTTCGCCGCGCTGCCGCCCGCGCACGGGCGCGGCTTCGCCGAAACCTGGTGGGGCCGGGCCTGGTTGAAGGCCCTGGAGGAGACGGCGCTCGACTCGCAGCAGCTGAAGGCGGGCCGCAGGCTCGCACGCGCGGGAGCCGTGGGCGCGGTGTCCGTTCGCCCGGGCCGCATCACCGCCGTGGTCCAGGACCGCGATCGCACCGCGCATCGGGCCGACGTCCTGCTGGAGCAGCTGGACGGCGAACAATGGGGCCGTTTTCTGGACCTGGTCGTCGAGCGCGCCGGGCACGTCGCGGCGCTGCTGGACCGGGACATGCCGCCGCATCTGGTCGAGGACGCGGCGAGTGAGGGCATCGAACTCCTGCCGGGCATGGGCGATCTGGAGCCGGAGTGCGACTGCGACGCGTGGGATCACTGCGCGCACTCGACGGCCCTGTGCTACCAGGTGGCACGGCTGCTGGACCAGGATCCCTTCGTGCTGCTGCTGATGCGCGGACGGGGGGAAGGCACCTTGCTCGACGATTTGCAGGCACGCACCAGCAAGCGCACTGAAGTGCGGTCCGAGCCGGACGGGGTGAACGCTGCCGAGGCGTACCGGAGCGGCGACATCCTGCCGCCGCTGCCCGCTTCCCCGGAGCTTCCCGCCGACCCCGGGCTGCCGCCGTCGCTGGACACAGAGACCCCGCCCGCACCAGGCGTCTACCCGGCCGCCCTGCGCCACCTGGCCGCCCGGACCGCCGTAGAGGCACGCCGTCTACTCGCGCGCGCCCTCAGCACCGAGCGGGAAGAGCCGGGCGCGGAAGCAGAGTTGACGACTTCGCAGGACGCCGTCCGACTCGCCGTGGGAACGCCGGAGCGGGCCGTGGCCGACCGGTTGGCCGACGGCTCGGGACGGGACCGGGAGGCTCTGGCGCGGGCCACGCACGCGTGGATCCTGGGAGGTGCGGCGGCGCTGGCCGTCCTGGAGGAGGAGTGGGCCCTCACGGATGAGGCGCTCGCACGCGCGCGTGCCGCGCTGGAGTCGGCCTGGGAGGAAGACGAACGGCCGCCGCTGCGGGCGAAGGGAAACCGCTGGACTGTCGTCGGCGCACCGGCTCAGCTCCGCCTGGGGCGGGACGGGCGCTGGTGGCCGTACCGGAAGGAGCGGGGCCGCTGGGTGCTCGCTGGGGCGTCCTGCCAGGATCCGGGCACGGCTCTGGCCTCAATGGGACCTGCGATCGGTCAGGAGCCCGCCTGAGATGCGCTCCGGGCGGTTCCGGACGGCCCAAAGGATCAGTCCAGCGGCGGGAGTCGCGTACGCCGTGGACCGCTGGCGAACCGTTCCGGGGACGGGACGGTAGCGCCTGGGCGCCTCCCTTGTGCCGCGGCAGCCGGAGCCGCACCACCGCTGACGGGCCCGGCGTGAACACCGGTGTGGCTGAGCCCAGTTGCCTTGTTACCGAATGCGGACAGACCCGACTGAACGCCCCCAGCCGGGACGTCATCTCATGGGGTGCAGCGAAACAGACGATGCGGCCGGTCGCCCTGCGGGAGCAGGGGAAGCCGCGTCCTGACAGTCCATGGGGGACCTTTCATCATGACCACGCACCGTGCCCGCCGTACCGCCCGTTCCGCCGCCCTGGCCACCGTCACCGCCGCGTTGGCGCTGGGCCTGACCGCGTGCGGCGGCTCCGACGACGGCTCGAAGGCGGCGGGTGGCGACCACGCCGCTGGTACCGCACAGAGCCAGTCCGCGTCCAACGGGGCCGGCAAGGGCAGCAACGGGAGCGGCAAGGGCAGCGCGAAGCAGGCCAACAGCGGAGGCACCACCAAGGAGGGGGCGCGCCCGGCGACCGCCTCGGGCGGGACGGACGAGGTCGCGAGCAAGGGCACGCCGGGCGGCGCCCAGCAGTGCCGAGGAGACGAGATGCTGGTCACCGCGGTGCACCGGTTCGCCGGTCAGCAGGGCGACCACCTGCTGATCACCGCGTCGAACGAGGGCACCAAGCCGTGCTGGGTCACCTCGTACCCGGCCGTGAAGCTCGGCGGGGACGTCGACAGCGCCGCACTGCCGCACTCGAAGAAGGACAACCCGGGCGGCGACAAGCACATCACGCTCCAGCCCGGAGGCAAGGTTTACAGCGCGGTGAACCTCTTCGACTACGGCTCGAAGAACCACACGGCGAGCTCGTTCGCCATCGCACTGCGCGGCGCGAACGGCCATGACGGCCCCTTCTACTCCGTCGACACCAAGGGCCAGAAGCCGCAGTTCACTTGGAACGAGGCCGACGTGCTGAACTGGAACACCGAGAAGCCGTACAACTTCTGACGGTGTTGGTGGGCGCGTCAACCGTCGTCGCCTTGTGTGGTTACGCCTCGGGGTGCCGGGACCGCGTCGAGTCGACGCGGTCCCGGCATCCCGCGCCGTTACCCGGTTCTGGCGGCGGGCACAGGTTGCGAACACCTATTCATGCAGTCGTGCTGTTGCGATGTGGACTTTGACAGCGCAGGGGACGGTCCACTCGGGCGTGGTCATGTCGCGCACGCTCGCGACGAAGGAGTCACGCAGGCCCTCCACGACCGCCCCATCAAGGGGGCCGAGATCATAGAAACCGGAGACGGAAGCCCATACCTGTTCCACCGATCCACTCAGGTCGATGGGAACCGTCTCCCAGTCCACCGCGGCGAAGCCGGCCGGGGCGAGGACGTCATCGAGCCCGTTGCGGCTGCGTGTCCTCCTGTCGCCCAACGCCGGGATGCGCTGCGTGGCCGGAATCTCGTTGATCGCCTCTCGCAACAACGCGAGAAAGCGGTCATAGGCGTCGCCGCCGACGGCCCCGCCTCCCACCACGCAGGCCAGGGTCCCGCCCGGTGACAGAACGCGGGCGACCTCTGCTGCCACTTGCTCGATCTCGCCCATCAGCATCAGCGCCATGTGGGAAACACATGCGTCGAAACTGTCGTCGCCGAAGGGGAGTTCCTGAGCCCGCCCCTCTTCCAGCCTGGCCCCGGTGAGCGCCGGACGACGTCGTGCCAGCGCCAAGGACTGCGGGGACAGGTCAACTCCCGCGAGCAGTCTGCCGTCTTCCCGGGCCAGAAACTCGAGCAGCAGGCCGTCACCACAGCCGAGGTCGAGGACGCGCTTGCGTCCAGCCACCCGATCGCTCAAGAGCTCATAGCTGGATCTGCCATCTGGAGCGCGACCGCGGCCGAACGCCTCTGCGGTCACCCCCGGGCGCTCAGCGTGAAACGCCCGCAGAAATGCCTCTTGCGTAGCAGTAGTCGTCACTCATCCAACCTACGGCGCAGGCCGGCCCGCGACTGTTCCTTCGCCACCAGTGAACCGGCGTCGGACATGAGCAATCGCGTCACGCGGCCCCCGCGAAACGCCCTCCCCCGCGCTGCCGCACCGCAATGCGCCCGCCACCCACCAACAGCTCGCTCATGTGCTCGAAATCCCGACGCCCTCCGTTCACCCGGCGGTAGCGAGACGTTCGCTGCAGGACCCAAATCTGGCCACTGTCAACGTACTTGCTCCTCAGGAGGCTCGATGTCCGCGCACGCCACAGGCCGGTCCAGCGTTCGGCGCTCTGTCACAGCAGGCGTTCCGCTTGCCGTGGTCGCGGCCCTTGTGGCGGCCTGTCCGCCCGCGAGTGCGGCGTCGCAGGACGCGCATGTCGTGCGGACCGCGACGCTCGGCAACATTCCGCTCGGCGCCTTCAGCAACGCGCTGCTGCCCGGGACGGTGGACGACGACCGGGGCATCAACCTCGGCGGCATCGGCAGCGACATCTACCCGGCGGGCCGCAAGGGCGAGTTCTGGACGGTCACCGACCGCGGGCCCAACGGGCAGATCAAGGTGGACGGGACCAAGCGCCGTACGTTCCCGGTACCCGGGTTCGATCCGGCGATCGTCAAGGTGCGCGTCTCCGGCGACAGCGTGAAGGTGCTTCAGGCCATCCCGATCACCACCTCCTCCGGCAAGGCCGTCACCGGGCTGTCGAACCAGGCCGGCCGGGACGAGGCGCCGTACACCTACGACGCCAAGACGCTCCTGTCGTACAACCCGAACGGGCTGGACACCGAGGGCATCGTGCGGGCGAAGGACGGGAGTTTCTGGCTCGTCGACGAGTACGGCCCCTCCCTGGTGCACGTCTCCGCGCGCGGGAAGGTGCTTACGCGTTACGTGCCCAAGGGGCTCAATCTCAAGGGCACGGACTACCCGGTGGTGGAGGCACTCCCCGCGATCTTCCTGCACCGTAAGATCAACCGCGGTTTCGAGGGCCTGGCCCAACTGCCCAGCGGCGACCTGGTGATGGCCCTGCAGAGCCCGCTGTCCCTGCCGGACGGGGATGCCGGTGACGCCTCGCGCACCACGCGCCTGGTGCGCTTCTCGCCGAAGAAGAAGGCGGCCACCGCCGAGTACGCGTACCGCTTCGACCCGGTCGACGTGGTCGACCCCGGCGAGGACGACACCTCCGAGCTGAAGATCTCCTCGATCGTCGCCGTGGGCGACGACCGACTGCTCGTGGAGGAGCGCACCGACAAGGCAGCCCGGCTGCAGATGGTGAAGCTGGACCGGCATTCGAGCATCCTTGGCGGCGCGTACGACAACGACAAGACGTCCCCGTCCCTGGAGCAGCTCGACGACCCGGCGGCCTCCGGTGTCCCGGTGCTGCGCAAGCGACTGGTCGTCGACCTGGGCAAGGTCGCGGGCGTGCCCGGGAAGATCGAAGGCATCGCGCGCGTGGACCACGACACGCTCGCCCTCATGAACGACAACGACTTCGGCATGACGGACGGGGCGGGCGCGTTCGACGCGCAGGGCCGGCTGATCGACAGCGGGATCAAGACGACGCTGACCTACCTGCGGCTGCCGCACAGCATCTGACCACCGTGTAAGCGGCCGAACGGCCTGGTGATCACGGCAGTTGGACGTCTCCCAGGGACGGGATCAGTGATTCCAGGCCGCTCGGGACCTCACTGGGCAGCTTCGACGGAAGCTCGCTGGGCAGTTTGCTCGGCAGCTCGGTCGGAATGCTCAGCGAGGGTGAGGGTTTGGCGCTCGTACTGCTCCCCGCGGGCGACTTCTTGTCGGGCGAGTCGTCGTTCCCGGAGTGGGACAGCAACAGGACGACGGCGACGGCTGCGAACCCCGCGAACAGGACGAGCAGGATGTGGAGCCGGCTTCCTCGCTTCCTCGGAGGTTCCGGCGGGGGTTGCCAACCCCCAACAGTGGGCGGCTCGTTGCCGCCCGGCGGCGGCCCGTACCCTCCTCCAGGACCGTACCCTCCTCCGGGTCCATAGCCCCCGCCCGCTCCGTAGCCGGAGCCGTAGTCGTCGGGGGGTGGTCCGAAGCCGCCGCCGGGAGGCGGCGTGTCCCCCGGCGGTCCGGGCGGCGGAGGCGGTGCGGGCGGCATGGCCATACCGTCCAGAGTCCCCGCACATCGGGCAGCGGGCGACCCCCGTACGGCGGTTGATACGGATCCATGCCCTGGAGGGCATGATTCCGGAGCATTCCGTACGGGGATCGCTCACGCGCGCGTGCACGTCACGCAAACCGTGCCTACGGACACGCACACACGGCTTGCGGACACGCGCGCGTGCCTCGTGCTTCAGCCCCGCGCCCCCAGCAGGTGGTCCATGGCCAGCTGGTCGAGGTGCTCGAAGGCCATCCCGCGCGCGGCGGCCGCCTCGACGTCGAACTCCTCGAAGGCGCCGCGGTCGGCGAGCAGGCTCTGCAGGCCGTCGGCGGCGGTCTGCTGGGCGAGCTGGTCCAGGCGCGAGGCGCGCAGGGCCTCCTGGACCTCCGGGTCGGCGCGGAAGGCGGCCGCGCGGTCCTTGAGGATCAGGTAGTTGCGCATGCAGCCCGCGGCCGACGCCCACACGCCGTCGAGGTCCTCGGTCCGGGGCGGCTTGAAGTCGAAGTGACGGGGACCGGCGTAGCCGGCCGTCTCCAGGAGGTCGACCAGCCAGAACGCGGCGCGCAGGTCGCCGGCGCCGAAGCGCAGGTCCTGGTCGTACTTGATGCCGGACTGGCCGTTGAGGTCGATGTGGAAGAGCTTGCCCGCCCACAGGGCCTGCGCGATGCCGTGCGGGAAGTTCAGCCCGGCCATCTGCTCGTGGCCGACCTCGGGGTTGACGCCGTACATCTCCGGGCGCTCCAGGCGCTCGATGAAGGCCAGGGCGTGGCCGACGGTGGGCAGCAGGATGTCGCCGCGGGGCTCGTTCGGCTTGGGCTCGATGGCGAACTTCAGGTCGTAGCCCTGGGAGACCACGTACTCGCCGAGCAGGTCGAAGGCCTCCTTCATGCGGTCGAGGGCGGCGCGCACGTCCTTGGCGCCGCCGGACTCGGCGCCCTCACGGCCGCCCCAGGCGACGTAGGTCTCGGCGCCCAGCTCGACGGCGAGGTCGATGTTGCGGATGGTCTTGCGCAGGGCGTAGCGGCGCACGTCACGGTCGTTCGCGGTGAACGCGCCGTCCTTGAAGACGGGGTGCGTGAAGAGGTTGGTGGTGGCCATCGGCACGGTCATGCCGGTCGTGTCGAGAGCCTGGCGGAAGCGCTTGATGTGCGACTCGCGCTCGGTGTCCGAGGACCCGAACGGGATCAGGTCGTCGTCGTGGAAGGTCACGCCGGCAGCGCCGAGCTCGCTCAGGCGCTGCACCGTCTCGACCGGGTCGAGGGCACGCCGCGTGGCGTCGCCGAACGGGTCCCTTCCCTGCCAGCCGACGGTCCACAGGCCGAAGGTGAACCTGTCCTCGGGGGTGGGCTGGTAGTTCATGCCGCGACTCCTTGCTGCTTCGACTTGCTTGCTCCGACTATTTCGTCATGGCAGTTTACAAATTAGTATGCGGACGCAGCTCTGGGAAGAGACAAGATGTCTTTGTCACCGCAGAGCCCCTGTCTTCGTCCCACAGAGCCGCATAAAAGGGAGAGCACGATGTCAGCTGCCGAGGGTCCGCTCGTCGTCGGCGTGGACACGTCCACCCAGTCCACCAAGGCACTCGTCGTCGACGCGGCCACCGGGCAGGTCGTCGCCCGCGGCCAGGCCCCGCACACCGTCTCCACCGGGGCCGGCCGCGAGAGCGACCCGCGCCAGTGGTGGGACGCCCTGCGCGAGGCCCTGCACCAGTGCGGCGACGCTGCGCACGAGGCGGCCGCGGTGTCGATCGGCGGCCAGCAGCACGGCCTGGTCACGCTGGACGCGCGGGGCGAACCGGTCCGCCCGGCACTGCTGTGGAACGACGTGCGCTCGGCGCCGCAGGCCCGCCGCCTGGTCGAGGAGCTGGGTGGCCCGAAGGCCTGGGCGGAGCGCACCGGAAGCGTGCCCGGCCCGTCCTTCACGGTCACGAAGTGGGCCTGGCTGGCCGAGAACGAGCCGGAGGCGGTCCGCGCGACCAAGTCCGTGCGCCTGCCCCATGACTACCTCACCGAGCGGCTGACCGGTCAGGGCACGACCGACCGCGGCGACGCCTCCGGCACCGGCTGGTGGGCCTCAGGGACGGAGTCCTACGACCACGAGACCCTCGCGCACGTCGGGCTCGATCCGGCGCTGCTGCCCCGTGTCGTGCGGCCCGGCGAGGTGGCGGGCACCGTCCGCGACAGCCACGACCTGCCGTTTTCCAAGGGCACCCTGGTCGCCCCGGGGACCGGCGACAACGCGGCCGCCGCGATGGGCCTGGGCCTGCGCCCCGGCACCCCCGTGCTCAGCCTCGGCACCTCCGGCACGGTGTACGCCGTCACCAAGCGCCGCCCGGCCGACCCGACCGGCACGGTGGCGGGCTTCGCCGACGCCCACGGCGACTGGCTGCCCCTGGCCTGCACCCTGAACTGCACGCTCGCCGTCGACCGTGTGGCGGCGCTGCTGAACCTGGACCGCGAGGCCGTCGAGCCCACCACCGGCGTGACCCTGCTCCCGTACCTGGACGGCGAGCGCACGCCGAACCTGCCGAACGCCTCCGGCCTGCTGCACGGCCTGCGCCACGACACCACCGGCGGTCAGCTCCTGCAGGCCGCCTACGACGGCGCCGTCCACTCCCTGCTCGGCGCGCTCGACCTGGTCCTCGACGAGGACGCGGATCTCTCGGTCCCGCTGCTGCTGATCGGCGGCGGCGCCAGGGGCACGGCCTGGCAGCAGACCGTACGCCGGCTGTCGGGCCGCCCGGTCCAGGTCCCCGAGGCCGGGGAACTGGTCGCGCTGGGCGCCGCCGCGCAGGCGGCCGGCCTGCTCACGGGCGAGGACCCGGCCTCGGTCGCACGACGCTGGAACACCGCCGCAGGCCCTGTACTGGAGGCCGTGGAACGCGACGAGGAAGCACTGGCGAGGATCGCCGGGGTACTCTCCGACGCGGCCCCGCTGCTGGAGCGGAGCACGGAGAGCCGTTGAGGACGGGGGCATGACCGCACCGTTGCACGAGGCACACCCGACCGGACCGGGGCGGGTGCTGCTCGACACCCAGCAGGGCATGCGCCGTCGCAATCTCGCGCGCGTGATGCACACCGTCAGCGCCGAGGGACCGCTCTCCCGTGCGGCCGTCGCCTCGCGTATCGGGCTGACCAGGGCGGCGGTGTCGACGCTCGTCGACGAGCTCATCCGTTCCCGGCTGCTCGAGGAGCTGGGGCCCGAGCGGCCCGGCCGGGTGGGCCGCCCCGGCTCGGCGCTCGCCGTCAGCGGGCACGGTCCGGCCGGGATCGGCGCCGAGGTCGGCGTCGATCACCTCGCGGTCTGCGCGGTCGACCTGCGCGGCCAGGTACGCGCGCGTGCCGTGCGGCACGGCGCGAACCGAGGGCGCGCTCCCGAGCCGGTACTCGAAGAGCTCACCGGCCTGGTGCGCCAGGTCGTCGCCCAGGCGCAGGACGAGGGACTATGGCCCGCAGGGCTCGCGGTGGCCGTGCCCGGCCTGGTGGCGCGCGACGCCCGCACCGTCGTACGCGCCCCGAACCTCGAATGGCACGACACCGACATCGGCGCGCTGCTGCCCGGCGACATACCGCTGACCGTCGACAACGAGGCCAACTTCGGTGCTCTCGCCGAACTGTGGCTCGGCGAGAGCACCCCGCAGGACTTCCTGCACGTGTCGGCGGAGATCGGCATCGGCGCGGCGGTCGTCGTGGCCGGCGGACTGCTGCGCGGCACACGCGGTTTCGCGGGCGAGTTGGGGCATGTTCCGGTGCAGCCGGAAGGGCCCGCATGCCCCTGCGGCGGGCGCGGCTGCCTGGAGCAGTACGCCGGTGAGGAGGCGGTGCTGCGGGCCGCCGGACTGGAGCCGGGCGAGGACCGCGTCGGGCTGCTCGCGGGCCGGGCCGCCGAGGGCGACGAGAACGTACGCAGCGCGCTGCGCGACGCGGGCACGGCGCTCGGCATCGCGCTGACCGGGGCGGTCAACCTGCTCGACCCCGAGAGCGTCGTGCTCGGCGGCGCACTGGCCGGGCTCGCGCCCTGGCTACTGCCTTCGCTGGAGGCCGAGTTGGACCGGCGCACGGCGGGCCCGGCCTGTCCGGTGTCCGTGTCGCGACTGGGCCCTGAGGGTCCGCTGATGGGCGCGGCGCACTCAGTGGTGCGGGCGGTACTGGACGATCCTGCGGCGGTGGGTGCCCGCGCCTGAGCAGGGCGCGCCTGGGCTGCGGCGGTTGGCGTACGCATCTGTGCAGGGGCCCGCCCAGACTGTGGCGGTCGGTGCACGCGCCTGACCATGGACGCGCCTAGGCTGTCGTCCGGCACCAGCACCATCGGCCTTCGCCCCGTCTCCTCAAGGAGCACACTCGTGTTCGACCCTGCCGCCGCACACCCGTACCCCGACAGCCACCGACCGGATGCGGCGCCCGCACCGCACGCGCTTCTCACGCCCGCGCTCGGTCTGCTGGGCACGTGGAAGGGCCGCGGCGAGGGCCAATACCCCACGCTCGACGCGGACTTCAGGTACGGGCAGGAGGTCACGTTCAGCCATGACGGGCGGCCCTTCCTCCACTACGAGGCCCGGGCCTGGCTGCTCGACGCCGACGACGCGCCGTTGCGTCCGGCGGCCCGGGAGAGCGGCTGGTGGCGGCTTCAGCCCGACGGCCGGGTGGAGGCGTTGATCACCCAGCCCACCGGCATCGCCGAGATCGCGGTCGGCCGGGCGGCCGACGACACGATCGACCTGTCCACCCACGAGGTGGCTCTCACCCCCA
Organism: Streptomyces sp. NPDC048419; assembly: GCF_043200415.1. Classification (NCBI taxonomy): domain Bacteria; kingdom Bacillati; phylum Actinomycetota; class Actinomycetes; order Kitasatosporales; family Streptomycetaceae; genus Streptomyces; species Streptomyces sp. NPDC048419. The sequence continues at coordinate 92,892 of NZ_JBICXT010000022.1, forward strand.
CTGCCAAGCAGGTCGACGCCACCCGCCGCCGCTACACCCTGGCCGGCGGCGACAGCCTCACGTTCGTCTTCGATCTCGCGGCCGTCGGCCAGCCGCTGCAGCACCATCTCTCGGCGAACCTGCAGCGGGTTCGGTAGGCCGCAGCGGCGCGTGCCGGCACCTTCGCGGCACACGATTGGTACCGGCCTCACCCGAACGGGTGGCCAGGTTATCCACATCGGCGCCGCCGTCCACCGAAGCACTCCGCGCCCTTCTGCCCAACTCGCAAGCGCCGTACCGTGAATCACGCGAGGCGCACCCGTCGAGACGGGCGACGCAGGGCATGTGTGCGTGAATTGAGGGGGATTCACATGGCGGGGGAAGCGGTCGTAGGTCTCAGGCGCGACGCGATCGGGCTGCGCGAGGTTCTGTTCCAGAGCATCACGGCCATGGCGCCGGCCGCCGCGGTCGCCGCGTCCATTCCGTCCGGTGCCGCCTTCGCCGGCGGGAGTCTGCCCCTGGCCGTGCTGATCGCGCTGGTGGCCTGTCTGTTCACCGCGTCCTGCGTGGCCGAGCTGGCACGTGAGCTCCCGGCCGCGGGCTCGGTGTCCACGTATGCGGCACGCGGCCTGCACCCGGCCGTCGGCTTCCTCGTCGGCTGGGGCTATGTGTTCGTGGAGGCGCTGGTCCCGCCGCTGCTGCTTCTGCAGCTCGGCTTCACCACGGCGGGCACGCTGCACCAGGAGTGGTCCTCGTATTCTGCGGACCTGTGGTGGCCCTGGGCGCTGGCGGGAGCCGCGATCATCGCGGCCGCCGGGTACTTCGGGGTACGCGCCTCCGCCCGCTTCGGCACCATCCTCGGCATCTTCGAGGTCCTCGTCTTCCTGGTGTTCGCCGTCTGGCTCATCGCCAAGGCAGGCGGCGACAACACCCTTACGGTGTTCGGCACTTCGCACACCGCGGAAGGCTACGAGGGCGTCAGCGGCGTCTTCGCCGGTTCCGTCTACACGGTGCTGGCCTTCGCCGGCTTCGAGGCCGCCGCACCCCTCGCCGAGGAGACCCGCAACCCCCGCCGCACGATGCACCGCGCCGTCCTCGGCGCGGCCCTCGGCATCGGCCTCTTCTACGTGATCACCACCTACGCCATGACGGTGTACTTCGGGCCGGACCGGTTCGCCAAGTTCGGGGCCTCCGGCGCGGCGTCCTGGGACGGCGTGGCCCGCGCGTCGTTCGGACTGTTCTGGCTGCTGGTCTTCCTGGCCGTGGTGAACTCCACGATCGCCAACGCCAACGCGTGCTCCAACGTCTCCACCCGCACGGCCTTCGCCCTGGCCCGCATCCGCGTCCTGCCCCGCCCCTTCGCCACGCTCCACCCGAAGTACCGCTCCCCCGTGACCGGGATCGCCGTGCAGAGCGCCGTGGCGGTCGGGGCCGTGCTCGGTCTGGGGCTGGGCTACGACCCGGTGACGGCCTTCCTGCTCCTCGCCACGGTGATCGTCACAGTGGTGATCGGCGTGTACATAGTCGTGAACCTCTCCTGCGTCGGCTACTTCCTGCGCCGCAGACGGGAGTTGTTCAATCCGGTGCGGCATCTGCTGCTGCCCGTGCTCGGCATCGTCGCCTTCGTGCCCGCGCTGCTGACCGCGGCGGGACTGCCCGCCTTCGACTTCGTCACCGAGCTGACCGCGCCGGTGTCGTACGCCGGACCGATCGTCGGCGTGTGGATGGCCGCCGGAGTCGCGGTGCTGCTCGTGCTGATGCGGCGCCATCCCGAGCGCATAGCCGAGACCGCCCGTGTCCACCTCGAAGACCCCACCCCCAACGATCCTGTGCAGAACGGAGCAGCTCAAGCATGAGCGACCCCCGCATCCTGACCGTCCGGCCCCAGCCGGACGAGTACGCCTGGACGTTCGGCGGCGCACCGCCCGTGGCGCGCATCGCGCCCGGCACCGTCCTCGACCTGTACACGGAGGACTGCTTCGCCGGACGGGTGCGGTCCGAGAAGGACCTGGTGTCCGAGGTGTGCGAGTTCCCCTTCCTCAATCCGCAGACCGGGCCCTTCCACGTCGAGGGCGCCGAACCGGGCGACACGATCGCCGTGCACTTCGTGTCGATCGAGCCCGCCCGCGACTGGGCCGCCTCGACGACGGTCCCCCTTTTCGGCGCGCTCACCTCCACCCACACCACGGCGACCCTGCAACCGCCGCTGCCGGAGACCGTGTGGATCTGGCAGCTCGACCGGACCCGGCGCACGGCGCTGTTCAAGGCGCACGACAGCGACCTCGAGGCCGAGCTGCCCATGGACCCGATGCACGGCACCGTGGGCGTGGCGCCCGCCAACCTGGAGGTCCGCTCGGCCCTGGTGCCCGACGCGCACGGCGGCAACATGGACACGCCCGAGATGCGGGCCGGCGTCACGTGCTACCTCGGTGTGAACGTGGGGGGCGCGCTGGTCAGCCTCGGCGACGGGCACGCGCGCCAGGGTGAGGGCGAGACGTGCGGGGTCGCCGTCGAGTGCGCGATGAACACCGTGGTGATCGTGGAGCTGCTGAAGGGCGTCGCCACGCCGTGGCCGCGCATCGAGTCGGACACGCACATCGTCTCGACGGGCTCGGCGCGCCCGCTGGAGGACGCGTTCCGGATCTCCCAGCTGGACCTGGTGCAGTGGCTGGTGCGCGACTACGGGTTCAGCGAACTGGACGCGTACCAGTTCGCGACCCAAGCGGTCGAGTCACCCTTGGCCAACGTCTGCGACACCAACTACACGTGCGTGGCGAAGATCCGCAAGCAGTGGCTTCCGGCGCGCGAGACTCACCGCGGGATGCACGCGCAACTGCGGGAGATCGCGGCCGGCCTGCGAGGCTGAGCCACGCCTCCGGCGGCTGAGCCGCATCCCACCGGCCGGTCCCCAGCCCCGGCCGGCCCCACCCCACCGGGTCAGACCCCACCGGGCGGGCCCTCCAACCAGGCGGGCCCACCACCGGATGGGGCAACCCACCTGAGGGGTCATCTCACCGGGCGGGTCCACCAACCAGGCGGGCCCACCACCGGATGGGGCGACCCACCAGATGGGTCATCCAACCGGGCGAGCCACACCCGCCCACCCCCACCGAAAGGCATGGCCTCATGGAACGGGCAAGACCGACCACCAACAGGCGGCGGTTCCTCAAGGGCGCCGCCCTGGCCGCCGTCCCGTACGCCTTACTCCCCGACACCCGGGCCGGCGCTCAGGCGCAGGCCGTCGACTACCCCGGCGCCGAGTGGCTGCCGGCGAGCACCTCCAACTACACGGTGTCGAGCCGCCCCACGTCCTATCCCATCGACTACGTCGTCATCCACGTCACCCAAGAGACCTACCCGGACGCAATCTCGATCTTCCAGAACCCGGCGAAGCAGGTGTCCATCCACTATCTGGTGCGATCCGCCGACGGGCACATCGCGCAGTGCGTGCGGGAGAACAACATCGCCTGGCACGCGGGCAACTGGGACTACAACACGCGCAGTATCGGCATCGAGCACGAGGGATGGGTGGACCAGCCCGCCTACTTCACCAACGCTCTGTTCGAGCAGTCGGCCAAGCTCACCGCGGCGATCTGCACCAAATACGGCCTCCCGAAGGACCGGGCGCACATCATCGGGCACTACGAGGTGCCCGGGACGGACCACACCGACCCCGGTCCCAACTGGGACTGGGTGCGTTACATAAGGCTCGTCAACTTCGCCTGACGTGGGCGCAACGGCCTTCCATCGTGTTGATCGCGGTCGAAACGGTTGTCCGAGCCCGTACGCGGAGTGACGATGTCCCCAGCCAGATGGCATCAGCCGTATCGCAGCCGGGGAGGGTGAGTTGACCGATCCATGGGTGGCCCTGGAGCCGGGGACCGACCCTGCCGAGCGCACGCGGATGCTGCGTCGCGCGCACGAGACCTTCACCGAGGCGGGCACGGTGCCGCGGCCGGTGCGTTCGGTGGTGGCGGATTCGTGGCGGCGTTCCGCGCGGGCAGGCGTGGGGCCCGACGGCAGCGCGACCGTGGATCTCGTGGACGGTGACCTGGGCAGTTATCGGGCGGAGCATCCGCTGGCGCGGGTGATGCCGTTGTTCCGGGAGCTGATGGGCACGTTCGCGGCTGACGGGGAGCATCTGCTCGCGGTGTGCGACGCGCACGGCAGGCTGCTGTGGGTCGAGGGCCATCCCACGACCCGCAGGCAGGCAGGGCGGATGAACTTCGTGCCGGGTGCCCGCTGGGCGGAGACGGCGATGGGGACCAACGCGCCGGGCACCGCGGTCGCCGTCGACCGCCCCGTACAGGTGTTCGCGGCCGAGCACTTCATCCGGCGCGTGCAGCCGTGGACGTGCGCGGCGGCTCCGGTGCACGACCCGCGCACCGGGCGGGTGATCGGTGCCGTGGACATCACTGGTGGGGACGGGCTCGCGCATCCGCACAGCCTGGCCTTCGTGCAGGCGGTCGCCCGTGCGGCCGAGTCCCAGCTGGCGCTACTCACCCCGGATCGGCCCGCCCCCGACACACCCGAGCTGACCGTGCTGGGCCGGGACGAGGCGCAGCTGCTCACCGACGGGCGCAAGGTCAGGCTCAGCCGACGGCACAGCGAGATCCTCGTGCTGCTGGCCCGGCACCCGGAGGGGCTGACCGGCGACGAGCTGCTGTGTGCGCTGTACGAGGACGAGTCGGTGACGCCGGTGACGTTGCGTGCCGAACTGGCGCGGCTGCGGCGGGTGTTGGGCCCGGGCGTGCTGGACTCGCGGCCCTACCGGCTTCGGGTCCCCGTCGAGAGCGATGTCGCGGTCGTGGAGCGGCGGCTGGAGACCGGGGCGGTCACGGCGGCGGCGACGGCGTACGCGGGACCGTTGCTGCCCGGTTCGCAGGCGCCGGCGGTGGTGCGGCTCAGGCGGCGCCTCGCCGACGGCCTGCGTACCGGCGCTGATCGCCCGCCGCGATCCCGATCTGCTGGCCGACTGGGCGCACGCGCCGTGGGGTGAGGACGACCTGGACATATGGCGGGCGCTCGTCGCCGTCCGCCCGACGGCGACGGTGCAGGCCCGACTGGCCGCGCTGGAGGGCGAGTTGGCGGTGCCGGTCGACTGGCCGGGCGGCACAGGCCGCCGGGGTGCCGCGTCGGCGTAGCGACCCACCCACCTGACCACGCGCCTGTCCACGTACCTGTGCCGGTACGCACGGCAACGTGGTTGCAACGTCTTCGTCCCTAGCCTCCCGAAGGAAGCTGCCCAACGGCGGGCAGCGCTGCGAAGGAGGCAGACCAGCATGACCCGTTACGCTGCGCCCGGCACCGACGGCGCGATCGTCTCCTACCAGGCGCGCTACGACCACTTCATCGGCGGCGAGTACGTGCCGCCGCAGCGCGGGCAGTACTTCGAGAACCCGTCACCGGTGAACGGGCAGCCGTTCACGGAGGTCGCGCGCGGCACGGCGGAGGACGTGGAGCAGGCGCTCGACGCGGCGCACGCGGCCGCCCCCGGATGGGGCCGCACGTCGGTGACCGAGCGTTCAGACATCCTGCTGAAGATCGCCGACCGTATGGAGGCGAACCTCGAGCGGCTGGCGGTCGCCGAGAGCTGGGAGAACGGCAAGCCGGTGCGCGAGACGCTGGCCGCCGACATCCCGCTCGCCATCGACCACTTCCGCTACTTCGCGGGCGCGATCCGCGCGCAGGAGGGCTCGCTCGGCGAGGTCGACGACGACACGGTGGCGTACCACTTCCACGAGCCGCTCGGCGTCGTCGCGCAGATCATCCCGTGGAACTTCCCCATCCTGATGGCGACTTGGAAGCTGGCTCCCGCGCTCGCCGCGGGCAACGCGGTCGTCATCAAGCCCGCCGAGCAGACGCCGGCCTCCATCCACTACTGGATGAGCCTGATCGCGGACCTGCTGCCGCCGGGCGTGGTGAACATCGTCAACGGCTTCGGCGCGGAGGCGGGCAAGCCGCTCGCGTCCAGCCCGCGGGTGGCGAAGGTGGCGTTCACGGGCGAGACCACGACGGGGCGGCTGATCATGCAGTACGCCTCCGAGAACATCAAGCCGGTCACCCTGGAGCTGGGCGGCAAGTCGCCCAACATCTTCTTCGACGACGTCTGGGCGCAGAACGACGACTTCCGCGACAAGGCCCTCGAGGGCTTCACCATGTTCGCGCTCAACCAGGGCGAGGTGTGCACCTGCCCGTCCCGGGCGCTCGTCCAGCGCGGCAACTACGCCGAGTTCGTCGAGGCCGCCGTCGCCCGCACCGAGCTGATCAAGCCGGGCCACCCCCTCGACACCGGCACGATGATCGGCGCCCAGGCCTCCAACGACCAGCTGGAGAAGATCCTCTCCTACCTGGACATCGGCCGGCAGGAGGGCGCGAAAGTCCTCACCGGCGGCGAACGCATCGAGCACGACGGCGAGTTGAAGGGCGGCTACTACGTCCAGCCGACCATCTTCGAGGGCGACAACCGTATGCGGATCTTCCAGGAGGAGATCTTCGGCCCGGTCGTCTCCCTGACGTCCTTCGACGACTTCGACGACGCCATCAAGATCGCCAACGACACGCTCTACGGCCTCGGCGCCGGTGTGTGGACCCGCGACATCAACACCGCCTACCGCGCGGGCCGAGCCATCCAGGCCGGCCGTGTCTGGACGAACTGCTACCACGCCTACCCCGCCCACGCGGCCTTCGGCGGCTACAAGCAGTCCGGCATCGGGCGCGAGAACCACAAGATGATGCTGGAGCACTACCAGCAGACCAAGAACCTGCTGGTGTCGTACTCCCCCAAGAAGCTGGGCTTCTTCTAGAGACAAGCGAAAAGGCGCCTGACCTGGGTCTTCACCCGTCAGGCGCCTTTTGCTCAGCCGCGTGTACACCACCAAGCAGGCCTCCCCTGAAGGACCCGGCGCAGATCGTGGCCCGCAGGCGACCGGATACAGTGCGCGAGACGGCAGCCTGGTCAGGGAGGCGAAGCGTGACCGACACCAGCGACACCCGGCCCGCCGAGGGTGAGGCGCAAGCGCCGCGGCGGAGCCGACTGCACCGCCTCATGCGCTACATCCCCCTGATCGCCCCCGTCCTGCTGTGGGCCGTGCCCTGCGGGGTGCTCCTGTACGGCGGCCAGCACTGGCCGCTGCCCGTCACGCTGACCGGCACCGCCCTGTTCGTCCTGGGCCTCGTCGGTATGCCGATCGCGATGATGCGCGGCCACGGCCGACGCCAGCAGGACAGGGCGGCGATCATCGGCGACTCCCTGCTGGGCACCGGCTGGGTCCTGTTCACCTGGTCCGTTCTGCTCGGCGTTCTCTTGCGGCTCGCCCTGATCGTGGCCGGCGTCGGCCAGGGCCAGGACCGGGCCCGAATCGTCACCTGGGCCGTCCTCGGCGTGACCGCCGCACTGCTCGCGTGGGGATACACCGAGGCCCGCCGCGTGCCACGCGTGCGCCGACTCGACGTGCAACTCCCCCGGCTCGGTGCCGGGCTGGACGGCACCCGCGTCGTCCTCATCACCGACACCCACTACGGCCCGCTCGATCGCGCTCGCTGGTCGGCACGGGTGTGCGAGACGGTGAACACGCTGGAAGCCGACCTGGTCTGCCACACCGGCGACATCGCGGACGGAACGGCTGAACGCCGCCGCACCCAAGCCGTGCCACTCGGCACCGTGCGGGCCACCAAGGCCCGGGTCTACGTCACCGGCAACCACGAGTACTACAGCGAGGCCCAGGGCTGGGTCGACCTGATGGACGAGCTGGGCTGGGAGCCGCTGCGCAATCGCCATCTGCTGCTCGAACGCGGAGGCGACACCCTCGTCGTCGCCGGCGTGGACGACGTCACCGCCGAGTCCTCCGGCCTGGAAGGCCACCGCGCCCACCTCGCCGGAGCCTTGGACGGCGCCGACGCCGACCTGCCCGTCCTGCTCCTGGCACACCAGCCCAAGTTCGTCGACCGGGCGGCGGCCGCCGGCATCGACCTCCAACTCTCCGGCCACACCCACGGCGGCCAGATCTGGCCCTTCCACCACCTGGTCCGCATCGACCAGCCCGCCGTCGCGGGCCTCAGCCACCACGGCACCCGCACTCTCCTCTACACCAGCCGCGGCACCGGCTTCTGGGGCCCGCCGTTCCGCGTCTTCGCCCCCAGCGAGATCACCCTGCTCGTGCTCCGCTCCCCGCACGTGCCCACCTCGTCGTAGTACCGGGCACTTCGGCACCTATCGCGGCATGCCAATGCCCCCTGCCCAACCGGCCGTTGCCCAAGTCGTTGACATGGCCCTGCCTAGTGGCTAGCTTCACGACGAGTTCACATGCACACCCGGGGTGCCATCCGTCCCGGGGTCCCACCGAAGCGCTCCTTTCGTCAGGCACCTCACCTCCAGAGCCCGACAACGTTGTCACACGCAATCACGCACGATCACTCCCAAGCACCTGATCGAACCCGATCACCCCCGTCACCGCCCGGACGCCCGCACCCCGCGTTCCCGCGTCCCTGCGCACGGAGACAACGTTGTCGGACCCCCCGCTCCGAGTAGAGGAGAACTCTCCGTGATGACACGACTGTTGAGACCCCCGAGATCCACGGTGATCGGCCTGTTCGCGGCGGCGGCGCTGGCCGCGTCCGGGTTGTGCACGCCCGCCTCGGCGGCCGGGAAGGCCGCGTTCGTCGCCTCTCCGGCCACCGTGGTGAACCCGTTCATCGGGACGTCGAACCAGGCCGACGACTTCCCCGGCGCCGACGTGCCGTTCGGCATGGTGCAGTGGAGCCCGGACACGCCGTCGCGCCCCTCCGGCGGGGGCTACGAGTACAACGACTCCTCGATCACCGGTTTCAGCCTGACCGACATCGCCGGACCCGGCTGCGGCGCGGCCGGCGACGTTCCGGTCCTGCCCACGGTGGGGGCCGTGAACACCGGCGCCACGGACGCGTTCTCGCACGCCAACGAGTCCGCGTCGGCCGGCTCGTACAAGGTCGCGCTCAACAACCAGGTGACGACCGAGCTGACCACCACCACCCGAAGTGGCATGGCGCGCTTCACCTTTCCCTCGACCAGCCAGGCCAACCTGATCTTCAAGTTGACGGGCAGTCAGAACGGTGCCAGCAACACCCAGTTCACCAAGGTCTCGAACACCGAGGTGAGCGGCCAGGTCACCAGCGGCCGCTTCTGCGGCGCGGGCAACACGTATACCGTGTACTTCGACATGGTCTTCGACCAGCCCTTCGCCTCCCAGGGCAGCTCCCTCGCGAAGAAGTCGACCCTCAAGCCCGTCCAGCCGGGCAAGGCGTCCAAGAACGCCGCCGAGAAACCCAACAAGCCGGTGCTGCACGGCAAGGTCCCGAGCACGACGGCCTCGAAGTCCGCCAAAAACACCGCCTCCCCGGACGCCGCCGCCTCGAACGGCTACGTCACCTTCAACACCACCTCCAACCCGGTCGTGCAGGCAAAGGTCGGGGTCTCCTACGTGTCCGTAGCCAACGCCGTCGCCAACCGCACAGCGGAGAACTCCGGTTGGGACTTCAACGGAACCCGCACCGCCGCGCAGAACGCCTGGAACAGCGCACTCGGCAAGGTGCAGATCACCGGCGGGACGACCGCACAGCAGCAGACCTTCTACACCGCCCTCTACCACTCGCTGCTGCATCCGAACGTCATCAGCGACACCAACGGCCAGTACTACGGCTTCGACGGCAAGACGCACACGGTGGACGCGGGCCACGACGCGGCCTACGCCAACTACTCCGGCTGGGACATCTACCGCTCGCAGGCCCAACTCGAAGCCCTGCTCGCACCCAAGGTGGCGTCGGACACCGCGCAGTCGATGGTCGACGACTACACCCAGACCGGTATCTTCCCCAAGTGGTCGGAGAACAACGGGGAGTCGTACGTCATGGTCGGCGACCCGGCGGACGCCATCCTCGCCGACTACTACGCGTTCGGCGCCAAGGACTTCGACACCAAGACCGCCCTGGCCGACATGGTCAGGCAGGCGAGCACCACCAACAACGACCGCCCCGGCCTCAACTACCTGAACTCACCCGGGTACATGCCGCACGACGGCAGTTACGGCTGCTGCAACTTCTACGGTCCGGTGGCCACCACGCTGGAGTACGACACCGCCGACTTCGCGCTCTCCGCGATGGCCGGGGCGCTCGGCGACACCGCCAACCAGAAGACGTACGCGAACCGCGCGCAGGACTGGCGCAACGTGCTCAACCCGGCCTCCGGCTTCGTCCAGCCGCGCAACGCCAGTGGTGCGTGGACCGGCGGGTTCGACCCCACCAGCGGCACCGACATGGTCGAGGCCGACTCCTGGATCTACACCGGCATGGTCCCCTTCAACATCGGCGGCCTGGCCCACGCCAAGGGCGGCAACACGGCGATGAACCACTACCTGGACACCGTGCTGCGCAGCTACACGGGTGCCAACGGCTACGCCTGGGTCGGCAACGAGCCCAGCATCGAACTGCCTTGGGAGTACGACTACACCGGGCAGCCCTACAAGACGCAGGGCACCGTGCGGGCGATCCAGGACCAGATCTGGGCGAACACCCCTGGCGGGCTGGCCGACGGCAACGACGACCTCGGCGCGATGAGCGCCTGGTACGTGTGGTCCGCGCTCGGCATGTTCCCCGAGACCCCGGGCACCTCCGATCTCGCCCTGGGCTCGCCGCTGTTCACGCAGGCCGTCGTCACCCTCCCGTCGGGCAAGACGCTGACGATCAACGGCAACGGCGCTGCGGACAACGCGCCCTATGTGCAGTCCGCGACGTGGAACGGCACCGCCTGGAACAACGCCTACGCCCCCACGACGGCGATCACGGCCGGCGGCACGCTCAACTACACCCTCGGCACCAGCGCCAACACCTCCTGGGCGAGCGGGGCGTCGGCGGCGCCACCCTCCTACGCCGGTGACACCACGGCCCCGGCGTCACCCCGCATCGGCCCCCTGGCCTCCTCGGTCGCCGCGAACCTCTGCGCGGACGACGCCTCCTCAGCCACGGCCGACGGAACCCACGTCCAGATCTACACCTGCAACAACACCTACGCCCAGGATTGGATCATCGCCGGCGACGGCACGCTACGCACCCTCGGCAAGTGCCTGGACGCCGATCACAGCGGGACCACCAACGGCACCCTGATCCAGCTGTGGACGTGCAACGGCAGCGGCGCCCAGCAGTGGACCCAGGGCGCCGACGGATCGCTCGTCAACCCCCAGTCCAAGCTGTGCCTGGACGACCCCAACTCCTCGACCACGAACGGCACCCAGCTCCAGCTGTACACCTGCAACGCCTCGGCCGCACAGAACTGGAAGCTGCCGAGCTGAGCGGTCGGCACGCCCAGGCCTCGCGACAGCGGGGCCAAACAGCAAGATCCATCTCGCTTGCGGCGGATGGGGCCGGCCGAGAGGCCGGTCTCAGCCGCCGCGGCGCACCCGGGCCGCCTTACGGGCCTCCGCGAGCTTGCGGGCCTCGCTGCTCTTGCGGGACGACCGGCCGCCGGAACCGCCTCCCGTTCCACCACCGGATCCGGCCTTCGCGTCCTTGGTGCTGCCCAGGCCGCGGAACGGGGCGTTGTGGTTCTTGGGGCGCGCTGCGGCCGGTCCGCCGTCGAGCGGCGTTCCGGAGGGGGCCTTGGCGCCCGTGATCCGGCTCAGCTCCGCCTCGCCGGACCGCACCTTGGTGACCTTCGGAGCGACCCCGGCGTCCGCCATGACCTGGCTCGTCTCGCGGCGCTGTCCCGACAGGACGAGTGTCACGACGGTGCCGGAGCGGCCGGCCCGGGCCGTGCGGCCCGCGCGGTGCAGATAGTCCTTCGAGTCGGTGGCCGGGTCGACGTTGACGACGAGATCGAGGTCGTCGATGTGCAGGCCACGTGCGGCGACGTTCGTCGCTACGAGCGCGGTGACCTGTCCGTTCTTGAACTGGGCCAGCGTCCGGGTGCGCTGCGGCTGGGCCTTCCCGCTGTGCAGGGCGGCGGCGGCCACGCCGCTGGCCCGCAGATGCCGCGTGAGCAGGTCGACGCCGTGCTTGGTGTCCAGGAACAGCAGGACACGGCCGTCCCGGGCGGCGATCTCCGTGGTCACGGCGTACCGGTCCGGGCCGTGTACGACGAAGACGTGGTGCTCGATCTCGGAGACCGCGCTGGACGAGGGGTCCACGGAGTGCACGGCGGGGTCGCGCAGGTAGTGCTGCACCAGCTGGTCGACGTCGCGGTCGAGGGTGGCGGAGAAGAGCATGCGCTGCCCGTCGGGACGCACCTGGTCCAGGATCTCGGTGACCTGCGGCAGGAACCCCATGTCACACATCTGGTCGGCCTCGTCCAGGACCGTGATGCGCACCCGTCCCAACCGGCAGCCCTTGCGCTCGATGAGGTCGTGCAGCCGACCGGGCGTGGCGACGACGATCTCGGCGCCGTCCCGCAGCGCGGCGGTCTGCCGACCGATCGACACTCCGCCCACCACGGTCGCGATCCGCAGTCGCAGTGCCTCGGCGTACGGGGCGAGCGCCTCACCGACCTGCTGCGCCAGCTCCCTGGTCGGCACCAGAACGAGCGCCAGCGGCTCCTTGGGCTGCGCGCGCCGCCCGGCCGTCCGGGCGAGCATCCCCAGCCCGAAGGCGAGTGTCTTGCCGGATCCCGTGCGGCCCCGGCCCAGGACGTCCCGTCCCGCGAGCGCGGGCGGCGTCGCTGCCGCCTGGATGGGGAAGGGCACCGTCACGTCGTGCTCGGCGAGCACCCGCAGCACCTCGGCCGGCAGCCCCATCTGCGCGAAGGACTCCATCGCGGGCGGCGCCGAAGTGGTGTCCGACGCCTCGGACACATCCTGCTGCCGGCCATCGGCACGTGCTGATTCGCTCACAGAAAGCCTTCCTCCGAAGGGACCGTACCGAGGAAGGCGCGGCGGGGACGCGGCCACCGGCCAGGGACCCTGAGCTGGGCACCGGCACGGCGACGCTGCAAATGCTCTACGCTAGCACGGCGCAGGCCACCCGGGTCTCCGGTGATCGGGCCCTCTCAGCTCGGAACCTGCCTCCAGGCGCCCGTCTCCGTGCCCACTCAACGGGCGGAACGGCGCCCGACAGCCCTGATGACCACCACCGTCAGCAAGATCGCCGCCGCGGGGACGACAGCTCTTTGAGCAGGACGAGCAGGGCCGCGGGTCCGAGGTCGACGGCCTCGGGCTCCCGACCGACCGCCGGCCGTGCTCCCGGCTGCGGAACCGGGTCCGAGACCGAGACCGGATTGCGCAGCAACTCTTCGAAGTGGGAGGCGAATTGCCGCACGATGCGGTCGCCGACCTCGGCCATGATGCCGCGGCCGAGCTGTGCCGGGCGGCCGGTGATGTCGAGTTCGGTCCTCACCTGGACCCGGGTGCCGGCCGGATCGGCGCCGAGGTGCGCGGTGACCGTGGCGGATGCCGTTCCGGCGCCGCGGGCCTAGCTGCCGTGGAGGTCGAGGACCATGGAACGCCCGGCCTCGTCGCGGGTCACCGTTCCCTCACCGCGGAACTCATCTGCACCGCACCGACCTTCACCTTGAAGCGGCCCGTGGACGCCTCGCCGTCGAGGCTGTCGAGCACCGCGCAGGCATGCACGGGTCGACTCGGTCGAGATCGAGGAACAGTTTCCACGCGGTGTCGGGGTCCGTCGGGACGCGGAAGGCGTGGTCGAGCTGCATCTGCTTGTCGTCCAATCGGAGGTCGTTCGGCGGGTGTTGGGGTGCGGGTGCGGTGTCGGTCGTGCGTGTGCCGCTCAGCGGTGCTCGGTGTCGGCGCGGATCAGGTCGCGGACCCGGCTCGGTGAGGAGGGGTCCGCGCCGTACTACCGCGCCGAACGGGCGCAGCGCGTCCTCCCCGGCATTGGCGAGGGCGGCTTGCGGCGCGATCGCGCCTCCTTCTCCGAGCCCCTTGACGCCGAGGTCGTTCAGGGGGCTTGAGGTGAAGATCTCATCCATGTCCAGGTCGGGGATCTCCGAGCTGGTGGGCACCAGATAGTCCATGTGCGTGCCGGTGCGCGGCTGGCCGTCGGGACCGTAGATCATCTCCTCGTAGAGGGCGCCGCCGATGCCCTGGGCGATGCCGCCGGTGACCTGGCCCTCCGCGATCATCGGGTTCACGATGTTGCCCGCGTCAGGGACGACGACATACCGCAGGATGTCGATCTCGCCGGTGTGCTCGTCGACCTCGACGACGGAGGCGTGCGCGCGCCACTGGCCACGGCGAAGTGCGGTGGGCGGAAGTGGACGGTCTCGCTGAGTTCGGCGCCGTGCCGGCCGTCGGCGGGTTCCGGGGTGCCGGGCAGGGCGGCGCATCCGGCGAGGGTAAGTGAGGGGCGCTCGCTCTCCTTGGGAGTGATGACGCCCTCGCGGAGGTCGAGTCCGCCGGCGGGGACCCCGAGCCGGCGGGCCGCGGCCGCGACAACCTTCTCGCGCGCGGTGTGTCCGGCGCGGTGAGTGGCGTTGCCCGCGCTGACCAGGGCCCGGCTGGCGATGGTGCCCACGCCGAAGGGGGTGGCGTGGGTGTCGCCGCCGACCACGTCGACGGCGTCGAAGGGCACGCCCAGGGCATCGGCCGCGATCTACGCCATGGAGGTGCCGTGCCCCTGCCCCTGGGAGGCGCGCCGATGGCGAGCCGGACGCGTCCGGCGGGAGTGATGTCGATGCGTGCGGTCTCGAACGGTCCGAGACCGGTGGCTTCGATGTACATACCGGAGCCGATGGCGAGGTGCCGACCCTCAGGTGCCCCCTCGCTCTGCCGGGCGCGTACCTGCTCGATGTCCGCCCGGGCGACGGCGCGGCGCAGCAGCTCGGGCAAGTCCCCGGAGTCGTAGGACTGTGGCTTTCCCGAGCGGTCCACAAGGCCGGTCAGGTAGGGCATCTCGTGGGGCTGCACGAGATTGCGGGCCCGCAGCTGCTGCGGTTCGATGCCGAGTTTCGCGGCCAGCCGGTCCATGGCCCGCTCCATCGCGAACACCGTCTCGGGGCGGCACGCGCCGCGGTAGGGCGTGGTTCCGCGAGGCGGTGGGCAGCGACGCCGGCGTGACGGCACAGGTCCTGGAGGAGGCCGGGAACGACCCGCCGCGTCTGCCGGGCGTCCTGGCGCGCGCCCACCTCGACCGGTGGGACCGCCTCCCCGCCCATGACCCCTGGCCCGCGCTGATCAGCTCGGCCCTCACCCCCGCACCCAGCGCCGAACTACTGCGCACGGTCCTCGAAGAGCAGGTGGCGTCCCCCTCTCCCGCCTCCTGGGCAGCTCTGCGCAGGCCGACGTGCGGACCGCGATGGTCCGCAGCATCTTCTTCGGCGTGATCATGGAGCGGTACATCTTCGCTCAGAACCCGCAGCCTCCGTGCCTTCGCGCCACCTGGGCCCCGCCATGGCCGACGCACTCGCCGGCGGCCGTGAGGCGCGGGGGGTGGACGAGGCACACGTGACAGGCCAGGATCTCCCCGGCACAGGAGACCGACGCGGCGGAAGAAGCGCCCCCAGCGGAAGAAGCGCCCCGCAGCGGCGAAGCCCCAGAGCCCGCGGAGGCTACCTCCCCAGTCGGAACCCCGCCCTCCCCCACCCGCCTCTTCGCCCTGCTGAGCGAGTGCTCGCTGCGCCATCAGACGCTGCTCGCACGGACGGTCAAGGAGTACGGCATCAGCCTGTCCGCCTTCGAGGTGCTCGTCGCACTGCACGAGAGCGGTGATCCCTACCGGCGCACTACGGGCGAGGTGGCCGGCTCGGTCCGCGCGGGCGTGCTCACCCAGCACGTCGACCGCCTGGAGGGAGCGGGTCCGGTGAGGCGCGAACGTGACGCACGGGACCGGCTGATCGTCCATCTGCACCTGACGGCGACCGGCATGGAGTTGACCGACCGTGTCGCTGCCGTACGGTCCGCCGTGGAGCGGGAGTTGCCAGCGGATCTGCCGCCCACGGATCAGCGCCGGCTCGCGGAGCTGCTCGGGGTCTTGGGCGGGCGCTGATTCAAGGTGAACCCGAGCAGTAGTCAGCCGATCTCGGTGCGGACCGCGAGGAGTTCGGGGAAGAAGGTCAGGTCCAGGGCGGCCTTCAGGAAGGCGACGCCGCTGGAACCGCCGGTGCCCCGTTTGAAGCCGATGACCCGGGTGACGACCTTGAGGTGGCGGAAGCGCCACAGCTGGAAGTTCTCCTCGATGTCGGCGAGCGCCTCGCAGGTCTCGTAGGCCTCCCAGTGCTCCTCTGGGTGGTCGTAGATCTCCTTCAGGACGGGCAGCAGGCCGTCGTGGAAGGCGTGGGCCCGGGTGACGTCCCGCTGCAGCAGATCGTCGGGGACCGGGTGGCCGGCGCGGGCGAGGTGGCGCAGGAACTCCTCGTAGAGCGTGGGTAGTTCGAGCGCCTCCCGCAGGGCCTCGCGTGCCTGCGGGTCGTGGGCGAAGACCTCGGTCATGCGTGCGTTCTTGTTGCCGAGCAGGAACTCCACCACGCGGTACTGCGCCGACTGGAAACCGGAGGCCTGGCCGAGCGTGCCGCGGAACTCGGCGTACTCGCTCGGGGTCAGCGTCTCCAGCACCGCCCACTGGTCGACGAGTTGGCGCTGGATGTGCTTGATCCGGGCGAGGGACTTGAGGGCCGGGCGGAGCTCGTCCGCCGCCAACCGGCGCATCGCCTCGCGCAGTTCGTGGATGACGAGCTTGAACCACAGCTCGGACGTCTGGTGCTGGATGATGAACAGCAGTTCGTCGTGGTGGGGCGGGTCGCTCAACGGCTGCTGCGCGGACAGCAGCCGGTCGAGCCGCAGATAGCCGCCGTACGTGGTCTGTCGGTGCAGGTCCGTGTGGATGCCCTGCTCGATCTCTCTGGTGTTGCGGTGTGGAGTCTGCTCGGTCCGGCGGTTCATGACTGGTCACCCCATGACGCTGAAGCTGCTGTCGGAATTGATCCTGCGCCTGCGGCTGTAGTGCGAGAGGTCCACCTCGTGGCCGGTGCGTGGAAGCCTCGGCCGAACGGGGACGCTGTCGTGGTCCCGGCCGTTCTCGCAGGCATCGATGATCGCCGTCAGGAACAGGCCGACCACGGGGGCGTTCTTGAACTGGTTTCCGCTGGTTCCGATCGCGACGTAGAACCCCGGCAGGGACGTCTTGTCGTAGATCGGGATCCAGTCGTCGGAGACGTCGTAGACGCCGGCGATGCCGCGCGGGGTGTGCGGCACGGTGAGGCTGGGGACGCGGCGGGCGGCGCGGTAGAGCTGGGCGTCGTAGATCGCCTTCGTGGGATGCAGGTGGTAGTCGTCGGGGTCGTCCAGCCACTGCAGCGGATCGCACTCCGGTTCCGTGCCGCCGACGAGGAGCCCGCCGCTCGGGGTGGTCCGGAAGTACGTGCCGAGGTCCGGGTCGGCGACCAGGAGCCCTCCGCCGTCGCGGCCGAGGCCGTCGGGGGCGCGCACCTCGTGCACCTCCTGGCGCAGCGGTCGGGTGGAGACGGCGAAGTCCGCCCCGACGCCCGCGAGTTCGTTGACCGCTCCCGAGTGGGGACCGGCCGCGTTGATCATGACAGGGGCCGACAGCCGGGTGCCGTCGGCGAGGTCGACGCCGGTGACGCGGTCGCGCGCCGTGATGCCCGTGACCGCCGTACGGAACCGGAAGGCGGCTCCATGGCGCACGGCGGCGGACATCAGGTTGTGCGCGGCCAGCTGCGGGTCGTCGACGAATCCGCAGTCCGGTGTCCAGCAGCCCCGCACCTCGCCGGTCGGCTCGTCGAAGAATGCCTCGTCGGTGATGGCCTTGGGCGGGTGATGGCGACCGGTGTCCAGCAGCGGCAGCTGCTCGCGGATCGTCGTCGCGTCCCACTCGTCGTACGGCACTCCGGCCCGGTCGAACAGGGCCGACACCTTGGCACGGTCCTGGCCGGGCGAGTCCAGGAGCAGGCCGCCGGTCCTGATGAAGCGGGCCAGTCCCGCCTCGTCGCCTCCGCCGAGGTGTCCGCGCCAGTCCTCCCAGGCGTGCTTGGACTCCCAGGCGCTCGCGACGCCCTCCCAGGTCGAGTAGTTGAAGCGGATCACGGCCGAGGAGGCGCTGGTGGACCCGCTCCCGGCAGCCGGCCCCCGCTCGACGACGCAGACTCGACGCCCACCCGCGCCCAGGGCGTGAGCGAGCGAGCACCCCATGACACCCGCCCCGATGACCACCGCGTCGAAGCCCTGATCAGACATCGCGTGCCTTCCAGATCGAGAAATCGAGAACGGGACTGTCTACGAGTGTGCCGAAGCGACGTCCATAGGGCGGCTACGGCTGTCGAACGCCCTCGCCGTCGGTGCCGGAATCCGGAGAAGCCGCGGTCAGGGCCTTGACCCACTCGGCCGGCCACGGCTCGCTGACCCGCTCGTCCCGCGGTGGCACGTGTACGACCGTGTAGTGGCCGGAGGCCGCGAGACTGCGCGGCCGGCTCTCGTGCTCCTCGCCCCACACCTCGAACCCGAACGTCATCGACGACGTGCCGATGCGCTCCACGACCAGGACGGTCGTCACCTCCTGCCCGAACCACAGGGGCGACGCGAAGTCGACCTCGTAGCGCACACGCGGCGCGGCACCGAAGTAGCCGACGACGCCCCGCTCGCGCACCAGCGCCGCCTCGGCCGCCTCCACGAACCGCCCGATCGCCGCGTTGTGGTAGTGGCCGGAGGCGTCGGTGTCCGACCACTCCACGCGGGATCGGTGCACGATGCGGGCGGGTTCAGGAGACATGGGTCAGCTCGCGGACCGGGATCCTGTGCGGATGGGCGGTCTGCTCGGCGGGCTCGGAGCGGGGCGGCGACAGCCGTGGTCGTACGGCGTCGGTGGGCGAGGTAAGCAGGCTGCGCCGTCCGGCGGCGAACTGCCGCGCGGAGTCACGCCGGTCGTCGTTCCGCAGGCCGGTGCGGCCGGGCGTGGGGAAGTCGCCGGGTGGGCCGTCCACGGCGAAGTACGTGTTCATCGGGGACACCATTACCCGGTTCTTCAACTCCGACTCCCCCGGCCGGAGGGTCCTCGTCGTACGGTTCCGGACGTGCGAGGGCGCCTGACAGAGCAGTTGCCTGTCAGGCGCCCTTCACGTGATCACCCCCGCGCCGCCTCGTCGGTGTCTCCGGTGCCGACGGGTGCGGCGAGGCGGTTATCTCGCCGCGAACTCCTGCGGTAGGAGGCGCGGTGTCACCACGAGGACTTCGTCGGATGCGACGGGTAGTCCGGCTTTGACGGGATGTCGGGCGTCGACGGGTGGTCGGGCCTCATCGGCATCGCGGGGTGGTCGGGCTTCATGGGCATCGCCGGGTGGTCGGGCGCCATGGGCTGCGAGGGGTGGTCCGGCTTGACCGGGTGCTCGGGGTAGGCGGGCTGCTCCGGCTTGGCCGGGTGCTCCGGGTAGGCAGGCTTCTCCGGGTGCTCGGGGTAGGCGGGCTGCTCCGGCTTGGCCGGGTGCTCGGGGTAAGCAGGCCGCTCCGGCTTGGCCGGGTGCTCCGGGTAGGCAGGCTTCTCCGGGTACGCGGGCTTCTCCGGGTACGCGGGCTTCTCCGGCTGCGCGGGCTTCTCCGGGTACGCGGGCTTCTCCGGGTACGCGGGCTTCTCCGGCTGCGCAGGCTTCTCCGGGTACGCAGGCTTCTCCGGGTACGCAGGCTTCTCCGGGTACGCAGGCTTCTCCGGCTTCGCCGGGTAGGCCGGCATCGCAGGCTTCTCCGGGTAGGCCGGGCGCTCCGGCTTGGACGGATACGCGGGCATTTCCGGCTTCGCGGGGTAGGCAGGCCGCTCGGGCTGCGACGGATAGGCCGGCTTCGTCGGGTACGCAGGCTTCTCCGGGTACGAAGGCATCGCGGGCCTCGTCGGATACGCGGGCTTCTCCGGGTACGTCGGCATGGCCGGCTTCGTCGGATAGGCAGGCTTCTCCGGATAGGCAGGCATCGCCGGCTTCACGGGGTAGGCGGGCTTCGTCGGATAGGCAGGCATCGCCGGCTTCTCCGGGTACACCGGCTTGACCGGGTAAGCAGGCATCTCCGGCTTCGTCGGGTACGCAGGCTTGACCGGGTAAGCAGGCATCTCCGGCTTTACCGGATACGCGGGCATCATGGGCTTCGAGGGGTACGCCGGCTTCACCGGGTACATGGGCATCTGCGGCAGCATCGGGTAAACCGGCTTCGAGGGGAAGGTCGGTTTCACAGGCTGCGCCGGATACTCCGGCTTCACCGGATACGCGGGCATCTCCGGCTTCACCGGGTAGACCGGATACACCGGCTTCGACGGATACTCGGGCTTCACGGGGAACGCCGGGTATTCGGGCTTCACCGGATGGGCCGGGTATTCGGGCTTGACCGGGTGCGCCGGGTATTCGGGCTTGACCGGGTGCGCCGGGTATTCGGGCTTGACCGGGTGCGCCGGGTATTCGGGCTTGACCGGGTGCGCCGGGTACTCCGGCTTCGACGGGTGTTCCGGCTTGGCCGGGTGCGACGGCTTCTCCGGCTTGGTCCAGTGACCCGGCTTGCCCTCATGCCCAGGCTTGCCCTCATGACTCGGCTTGCCCTCGTGGCCAGGCTTGTCGGGCTTCGACTCATGCCCAGGCTTGTCGGGCTTGGAGTCATGGCCCGGCTTCTCCGGCTTCGTTTCGTGCGCCGGCGGTGCGGGGTGTGCCTGGGGTACCGCCTCCGCCGGCTGGGATTGAGACCCGGTACCGGACGACTGCTCCGGGTGTGGGGTCGCCGGGACATTGTCGTCCTGGGCGTAGGCGAACAGCGGGGTTGTTAGTGGGGTGGTGGCGAGCGCGGCGACCATGGTGGCTGACGCCAGAACGGATCGCCATCTCGGCGATGTCGTCATTGATTCCACTCTCCTCGACTTGGTTCAGAGCTTGGTGACAGCTGGTCAGTACCAAGAGCCGGACAGTGGAATAATCAGGAAATCGCAAGGCGGAATAACGCTTCGGCGGTCATAAGCCACCGGATGGGGTAGCGCGGGAGGCCAGTTGGCCCGGCCCATGGCAAAATCCTGGGCCCGGAACAGGCAATTGAGCGCAGTCAACTACAACGCGTCTGTGTCTTGGAGAAATACACCGGCGGCGTAACCGACTGAAGGGCGAGACGATTCAGATCACGGGCGCCAGTACAGCGCGGGATCCGGAAGGTCTGTGAAGCCCAGATCGCGATAGAGGGGCTCGCCCTCGGGGGAGGCGTAGAGGTCCACGCGGGCGACCTCGCGGTCGCGGAACCAGTCGAGCAGGCCCCGCATGATCGCCCGGCTGTGGCCGCGACGCCGGTGAGCGGGGTCGGTGATCACACCGATGACATGCCCGATGCGCCCGTTGCGCAGATGCGGTCCGGGCAGTCGCTGCTCGATCGTGCCGATGCCACAGGCCGCGAGACCACCAGCGTCGCCGTCGCCGCCGTCCACCACCAAGATGCGCACGTCATCCGCGGTCAGCTGGTCCTTCAGCACCACGGCCAGGGTGTCCAGCCAACTGCCGTCATCCGTCGCGGGGTTGAAGAAGTCGCCGCCGAGGTCGTCGAAGAGCAGGGTCCGCAGGCGCAGGAGCTCCACGAGGTCGTACTCCCCGGCCTGCCGTACGGCAGTGGTGGTGGCGGTCGTGATACCGGTGCGTTGTGGCATGTACACCAGACTGCTGTAATGGTCTTATGCATCTCAACCCTTACGGCGAGGATGCCGTGAACCTGGCCGCCGACCTGGCCAACCGGCGTCCCGCCGACGCCGAGGACCTCGCGGAGCGCTGCCGGGTCGCCGGGCTGGTTCTGGACCACCCGGTCACCCCGGAGGACCTCGCCGACACCATGGAGGCGCTGGACGCGTGGGAGAAGATCGTCGACGCGGGCGACGAACACGAGCGGGCCGGGCTGCTCAACGCGATGCTAGCGTCCGCCTCCGCCTATCCGCGGATGACCAACCACTCCGGGAGCGGCTGGCACGTGCACTACCGCGACGACCATCAGCCGCTCGGCAAGCTGCTGCTGTCGCTGATCTCGGTGGGCACCGCCCTGCACCTGACGGGACGTGGCATGCACCGGCTGCGGCGCTGCGACGTCACCGAGTGCTCCACGATCTTCGCCGACACCTCCCGCACCGGCCGACAGCGCTACTGCTCCCAGCGCTGCGCCAACCGTGACGCGGTCCGGCGCCACCGTGCCGCCCGTACCGCCACTTCCTGACCGGAAACCTCCCGGCACACCCCAACCCTTGTCACCTCCGGAGCAACCGTCGTTCCGCGAGACTCAACTCCCGCAAACAGAGCGGCAATCAACCAATCCCTCTCCAACCTCGCTGCCATATTCGAAAGCAACTTCGGAGGTGGCTGTGACGCGTGAGGCGACAACATCCCGGAACACGGCGACAGTTACGACGGCGGCGACTGTGAGAGCGACAGCGCCGGACGGCACCGATGGGCGCATGGCCGACCTGGAGCGGCGTCATGCCCAGGCGACGGTTCCGGGGGTGCCGAGACGACGCGGCGCCCTCGGTGCGCGCGAGCGGATCGAGCGGCTGCTCGACGCGGACTCCTTCTGCGAGACCGGGTTGTTCGTACGGGCCCGGCCGACCGCTGACGGTGCTCAACGCCCGTACGGCGACGGGGTCGTGACCGGTTACGGCACCGTCGACGGGCGGCCCATCTGCGTGTTCGCGCAGGACTCCACCGTCTTCGGCGGCAGCATGGGCGAGGCGTTCGGCGAGAAGACCGTGGCCCTGATGGACCTGGCGCTGAAGACGGGCTGTCCGGTCGTCGGGCTCAACGACTCCGGCGGCGCCCGTATCCAGGAGGGCGTCGTCTCGCTGGCCCTCTACGCGGAGTTGGTGCGCCGCAATGTGCGGGCGTCCGGAGTGATACCGCAGATCTCCGTCATTCTCGGCCCGTGCGCGGGCGGTGCCGCGTACTCGCCGGCCATCACCGACTTCACGGTGATGGTGGACGGCGCCTCGCACATGTTCGTCACCGGCCCCGACGTCATCGAGGCGGTCACCGGGGAGCGCACCACCGCCGAGGATCTGGGCGGTGCCCGCACCAGCAACACCGTCAACGGCAACGCCCACTTCCTCGCCGCCGACGAGGAGGACGCCCTGGACGCCGTACGCGACCTGCTGTCGTATCTGCCCGCCAACAACCTTGAGCGGCCGCCGACCTACGCACCCGGGTCCGCCCCCGACGGGGATCTGCTCGACCGGGTCGTGCCCGACCGGTCCGGGCAGGCCTACGACATGCGGGTCGTCCTGGAGTCGGTCGTGGACGACGGTGAACTCCTCTACGTGCAGGAGCTGTTCGCGCCGAACATCATCTGCGCTCTGGCCCGGATCGAGGGGGCCGGCGTCGGGGTCGTCGCCAACCAGCCGTTGCACTCGGCCGGTGTCCTGGACATCGACGCCTCCGAGAAGGCGGCGCGGTTCGTGCGGTTCTGCGACGCGTTCGGCATACCGCTGCTGACCTTCACCGACGTCCCCGGCTATCTCTCGGGCGTGCGCCAGGAGCGGGCCGGCATCATCCGGCGCGGCGCCAAACTCCTCTACGCGTACGCCGAAGCCACCGTCCCGAAGGTCACCGTGGTCGTCCGCAAGGCCTACGGCGGCGGGTACGCGGTCATGGGCTCCAAGCATCTCGGCGCGGACGTCAACCTCGCCTGGCCCACCGCCCGTATCGCCGTGATGGGCGCGGACGGCGCGGTCGGCGTGCTGCACCGGCGTGAACTCGCCGCCGCCGCCGACCCCGAGGCGTTGCGCGCGCGTCTCGTCGCCGCGTACGAGAGCACCCACGGGACGCCGTACCCCGCCGCGGAACGCGGGTACATCGACGCCGTCATCGCCCCGCGTGACACCCGCGCCCACATCTGCCGCGCGCTGCGCGCCCTGCGCGGCAAGCGCGCCCCGATGCCTGAGCGCCGGCACGGGAACATCCCGCTCTGACCCGCATCACCTGCCATGTGAGATCGGCACGACCCGCCATGCGAGATCGGCACGACCCGCCATGTGACATCGGCACGACCCGCCGGCCGAACCGCGATGTGAGGAGCCACGCCCGTATGGAAAGCCGCCGCCCCCCGCTCGCGCCCGCGTACCGGACTCTGCCCGAGTACGTGCGGCACTGGGCCGAAACCACTCCGGACCGCAGGGCGTTCACCTTCGTCGACCACCCCGCGCCGGGCTCGCGCGGGGTGCATCGCACCCTGACCTGGAAGCGCCTGGACGTGCGGGTGCGGGCGCTGGCCGCCCGGCTCGGTGAGCAGGCCGAGCCGGGGGCGCGCGTCGCACTGCTGTGTCCGCAGGGGACGGAGTACGTCACCGGCTTCCTCGCCGCTCTGTCCGCGGGGCTGGCCGCCGTACCCCTGTATCCGCCGAGCCTGCCCGGGCACGGTGACCGGCTCGCCGGGGTGCTGGCCGACGCGCGTCCCACGGTCGTGCTGACCACAGGCCGCGCTCTGGAGGAGGTGCGTGACTTCTGCGAGCGCACGGGGGTTCCGGTCCTCGCGGTCGACCAGGTGCCGGACGCCGCCTCCCAGGAGTGGCAACCTCCCGCGCCGGACGCCGAGTCGACCGCTTACCTCCAGTACACCTCCGGCTCCACCCGCGCCCCGGCGGGCGTAGAGATCACCCATGCCAACGTCGTCGCCAACGCCCGACAGGCGCTGACCGCCTACGGTGCGGACGCGCACCCGGTGACCTGCGTGGGCTGGCTGCCGCTCTACCACGACATGGGGCTCGTACTGAGCGTCGCGGCTCCTGTCGTACGGGGTGGGCTGTCGGTCGTCATGGACCCGGCCGCGTTCCTGCACGAACCGGCGCGCTGGCTACGGCTGCTCGCGGCGCATCCGCGGGCGATCAGCGCCGCACCCAACTTCGCCTACGACTACTGCGCCTCCGCTGTCACCGAGGCGCAGAAGGCGGACCTGCGGCTGGACGGCGTCGCCGCGCTGATCAACGGCAGCGAGCCCGTGCGGCCCGGCACCGCGGACCGCTTCCACGCAGCGTTCGCCGCGCAGGGGCTGCCCGTTGGGGCGCACTGTCCCTCGTACGGTCTCGCGGAGGCCACGGTCTTCGTCAGTGCCGCCCGGCCCGGCGAGCCGATCGCCCGGTTCACCCTCGACCGTGCCGCACTCGCCTCCGGCAAGGCCCTGCCCGCGCGGCCGGACGATCCCAGAGCCGTGCTGGTGGCGGGCTGCGGGGCGCCTGCGGGCCAGCGGGTGCGCATCGTCGATCCAGTCTCCCGCGCCCTGCTCGCCGAAGGGGAGGTCGGGGAGATCTGGGTGCAAGGGCCCAACGTGGGGCGCGGTTACTGGGACAACGAGCCCCAGACGCGACGCGTCTTCGACGCCAAGCTGAGCCCCAGGGCCGGCGTCACGATCACCCCCACGACCGGCGCCACGATCGGCGAAGACGCCGACGAGGAGGCTCCCGGCGGCCGTTGGCTGCGCACGGGCGACCTCGGCACGGTGCTGGACGGGCAGTTGATCGTGACGGGCCGGCTGAAGGACCTGATCGTCGTCGACGGCCGCAACCACTATCCGCAGGACGTGGAGGCCACCGTGCAGGAGGCCGATCCTGCCGTGCGGCGCGACCGGCTCGCCGCCTTCGCGGTGCCGGGAGGTGCGGGTGAACGGGTGGTGGTCGTGGCCGAGCACGCACGGGCGTTGAGCCTCGCCGACATCGACGTACCGGCCCTGGCCCGAGCCGTGCGCGCGGCCGTCTCCGTGCGGCACGGGCTGCGGCTCGCCGACGTCGTGCTAGTCGCGCCGGGCACCGTGCCCCGCACGTCCAGCGGCAAGGTGTCGCGGGCGCTCACCCGCGCCCGCTATCTGGAGGGCGCCTACGCGGCGGAGACCGCGGAATGAGGGCCGTCGACGCGGGCGCGGTGCGCCGCCTGCTCGCCGAACGGGTGGCCGCCTGGCACGGCGCCCCCGCCGACCACGTCCCGATGGACCGTCCCCTGGCCGATCTGGGCATGTCCTCGCGGGACGCGGTCGTGCTGGCCGGGGAGCTGTCCCTGCTGACGGGCCGGGAGCTGCCGGCCACCCTGCTGTGGGAGGCGCCCACCGGCGACGCGCTGGTGGCGCACCTGTGCGGTACGGCGGCCCAACTCGCGGCCGTACCGGTCACGTTCCCACCCTCGGTCACGTTGCCTCCCCCGGTCGCGCCCGGCGAACCGATCGCGGTCATCGGGGTCGGTTGTCGGCTGCCCGGCGGGGTGCACGGGCCGGCCGACTACTGGCGGCTGCTGGACGAGGGAATCGACGCGATCAGACGCGTACCCGAGGCCAGATGGGGCGACTTCGCGCCTTTTTCGCCCGACGAGGCGCCCACGTACGGCGGTTATCTCGACGACATCGCGGGCTTCGACGCCGAGTTCTTCCGCATCAGCCCGCGCGAGGCCGCGGTGATGGACCCGCAGCAGCGGATCCTTCTGGAGGTCGTGCGCGAGACACTCGACCACGCCGCCGTCCCGGCCACAGCGCTCGCCGGTACGTCCACCGGGATCTTCGTCGGCGTCTCGGCCCCGGAGTACGGGCAGCTCACCGGCGCGGACCCGGCCGCCGTCGACCCGTGGGCCCCGGCGGGCGCGGCCCTCAGTGTGACCGCGGGACGGCTGGCCTACGTCCTCGACACCCGCGGGCCCAGCATGGCCGTCGACACCGCCTGTTCCTCCTCGCTGGTCGCGGTGCACCACGCCTGCGTCAGCCTGCGCACCGGCGAGAGCGACACGGCGATCGCCGCCGGCGTCAACCTGCTGCTGTCGCCCGTCGTCGGCGTCGCCTTCGGACGTGCGGGCGCGCTCGCACCGGACGGCCGCTGCAAGCCCTTCTCCACGGCGGCCGACGGCATCGGGCGCGGGGAGGGCTGCGCGGCCGTCCTGCTGAAACGGCTGTCCGACGCCGAACGGGACGGCGACCGCGTCCTGGCCGTCATCCGCGCCACCGCCGTAAACTCCGACGGCCGCTCGAACGGTCTTCTCGCTCCCAACCCGGCAGCCCAGCAGTCCCTGTTGACCACCGCCTACGCACGGGCCGGGCTGTCCCCCGCGCACGTCGACCACGTCGAGGCTCACGGCACCGGCACCCCACTCGGCGACCCCATCGAAGCCGGTGCCCTCGGCGCCGTGCTGGGCGCGGGCCGCGATCCCGAACAGCCCCTCCTCCTCGGCTCCGTGAAGGGCAACCTCGGTCATCTGGAATCCGCCGCGGGCATCGCCGGCCTGGTCAAAATGGTCCTCGCGCTGCATCACGACCGCATCCCGCCGTCGCTGCACTGCGCGCAGGGCAGCGCCGTCAACGACTCTCGGTTGCGCGTGGTGACCGAGCCCGAGCCCTGGCCGCGCTACGGCGGCACCGCCGTCGCCGGGGTGTCGGGCTTCGGATTCGGCGGCACCAACTCCCATGCCGTATTGGAGGAATGGCGGCCCGGCGTCCTCCCACTTCCCCCGGGTGAGGAGCCCGCGGCCCGCCTCCACCTCCTCTCCGACATCGACACCGCGCGGGTCCGCGACACCGCGCAACGGCTCGCGACGTGGCTGGGCACGCCCGAGGGGGGCACGGCGCGCGTGGCGGACCTGGCTCGCACGCTCGCGGGACGTTCGGGGCGTGGTCCCGTACGAGCCGCAGTCGTGGCACGGAACGGACACGAACTGTCCGATGGCTTGAGCGCGTTGGCGGGTGGGCGCCCGCACGCGCACGTACTGACCGGCGACCGTGATCTCATCGGACGCGGGCCGGTCTGGGTCTTCTCCGGATACGGCAGCCAGTGGCCCGGCATGGGGCGCCGGCTGCTGGCCGAGGAGCCCGCCTTCGCCGCCGCCGTGGAGAAGCTGGACGCACAGGTCTCCGACGAGTTCGGATTCTCGTTCCATGAGGAACTGACGTCCGGCGGACCGCTCGATCGCCTGGAAATCGCTCAACCCATGTTGTTCGGGATGCAGTTGGCACTCGCCGACCTGTGGCGTTCCTACGGTGTCGAACCCGTCGCCGTCATCGGCCACTCCTTGGGCGAGGTGGCCGCCGCGGTCTGCGCGGGCGCGCTGGACGTGCCGGACGCGGCGCGGGTCGTCGCCGTACGGGCCCGATTGCTGGGCGGATTGCAGGGAGGCGCGATGGCCGTGGTCGACCTGGACGACGGTGAACTGCCCGCGCTGGCACGGGACTTTCCTGACGTGCAGGTGGCCGTCCACTCATCGCCCCGGCAAAAGGTCGTCACCGGCGACGAGGCCGCGGTCGCACGGCTGGTGCATCAGCAGGAGGAGCAGGGCCGTACCGCGCGCACCATGCGGGTCGTCGGCGCCGGGCACAGCCCCCAGGTGGACCCGCTCCTGCCGGAACTGACCGAGGCCCTGGCGGACGTCCGGGGTCGCAGCTCGCGCATCCCCGTCTACTCCACCGTGCTCGACGACCCGCGCGGCCCCTGCGTGTTCGACGCGACGCACTGGGCAGCCAACCTGCGCCGGCCCGTACGACTGGACCGGGCGCTGGCGGCGGCCGCGGAGGACGGCCACACCGCCTTCCTCGAGGTCTCGCCGCACCCGGTGCTGGGCCGGTCCGTCGCCGACACGGTGCCCGGCGCGCTGACCGTGGGCACGGTGCGCCGCGACACGGATGAATCGACCGTGTTTCAGGCCGAGTTGGGCGCGCTGTTCGCGGCCGGACTGCCACTCCCCCTGCCGCCGGGACGCGTCATGGACCTGCCTGCGCCGCGTTGGCGGCACACGCGGTACTGGTGGACGGACGGCCGCACCTCAGCCACCCCACCGGCCACGGAACGCTGGGGCGAACCCGTCGCAGCCGCCGCCCCCGTGGGTTCGGACATGTCGGTCGCCGCCCGCGTCAGCAGACACATCACCGCCGTGACCGGCCATCCATCGACCCGCATCACCGCCGCGACGGCACTGGCCGACCTCGGCCTCGACTCCCTGATGGCCGTCCGCATCCGCACAGCCCTGGAGCGGGAGTTCGCCGTCGGGCTTCCCCTGCGCGCGCTGTTCGGCGCGGCCACGGTCGGCGAGGTGGCGGACCGGATCGACCAGGCGATATCCGGGTCCACTCTCCTGCGGACCTTGCACACCGGCGGCGCGCAGCCCCCGCTGTTCCTCTTCCACGCGGCGGGCGGCCCCACCGAGGTCTACCGCGCGCTCGCCGAACGGCTAGGCGGCGACCGGACGGTGTACGGCCTGGAGCGGATCGAGGACGCCCGTAGCGTGCCGGAGAAGGCGCGCCGGCACGCCGAGGCGATTGCCGCCGACCACCCCAACGGGCCATATGTGCTCGGAGGTTGGTCGTTCGGCGGCTTCCTCGCCCAGGAGACGGCACGCCAACTCGTCGCCGCCGGGCGAGTGGTGGAGAGGGTCGTCCTCATCGATTCGGTACGGCCCCTCCCCCAACCGGGCCGTACGCCGGCCGACCGCATCCGCGCGCACCTGACGGGCTTCGCCAGGCACGTCGCCGACACCTACGGAGTCGAACTGCGGCTGCCGTACGACGATCTCGTGGCGACGGACGACGACCACGAGCGCATCGACCGCGTACTGCGGACCCTGCTCGACGCCGTCGAGGTGCCGCCTGCCGCACTTGAGCACCAGCGTGCCTCCTACGTGGACCTGAGATGCGGTGAGGCACACCAACCGGGCGTCTACGAAGGGCCGGTGGTCCTGTACCGGGCCTCCGCACCGGCCCCGCACACGGTGCGCGACCCGGCCTACGAGCGGGACGACGACGCGCTCGGCTGGGACGAAGTGTGTCCACGGCTGACCGTTGTACCGGTGCCGGGGCACCACCTGTCGCTGCTCGACCCGCCGCACGTCGACGAGATCGCCGCGCATCTGCGGCGCGTGCTCGCCTCGCCGGACGACACCGCCCGGCCGGATGCTCAACCGGACTGAGGAGCCGCCATGCCGTACAGCACCGCCGGAATCTCCCGACGCTCCGTCACCAGGGCCGCGGCCGTCACGGGACTGGCCGCCCTGTTCGGCGTCACGGCCGCCGGACGCGCCCGGGCCGCGACCCAGGTCGGCGCGCGCACCTTCGACGTGTCGGTGGCCTCCGCCGCGCTGGGCCGTAGCGCGGCGGTACGGCTGATCCTGCCGTCCGGCTTCGACACGCAGACGGGCCGCACCTATCCCGTGCTGTACCTGCTGCACGGCGCCCACGACGACTACACGTCGTGGACCCGGGAGACGGACATCGAGGCCTTCACCGAGGGCCGCGACCTGATCGTGGCCATGCCGGAGGCGGGCCCGACCGGTCTCCCCACCGCCTGGCGCAGCGGCGCGGACTACGAGACCTTCCAGGTCCAGGAGGTGCCTGCGCTGCTCGCCCGCGACTACCGGGCCTCCGGCGTGCGGGCCGTGGCGGGCGTGTCCACCGGGGGCTACGGCGCGATGGCGCACGCGGCCCGCCATCCGGGGGCGTTCGCCGCCGCGGCCTCCTACAGCGGCATCCTCGACACCATGGCCGTCGGCGTGCCCGCCCTCGTGGACGCGATCGTGGCCCGGGAGAGCCTTGCGCCCCACTCGCTCTGGGGCAGCCCGATCCTCGACCTGCTCGTCTGGCGCGACTTCAATCCGCGGGCCCGCGCGACCGGACTGCGCGGCACACCGCTGTACGTCTCCAGCGGCAGCGGTGTCGCCGGCGGCCTCGGCGACTGGCTGCCCGAAGCGCTGGAAAGCCTGCTGTGGCCGTCCGCGCACCTCTTCACCGACACCCTCGCCCTGCTCGGCATCCCGGTCACCACGCACTACTACTCGGGCGGCGGACACAGCTGGGCCTACTGGAAAGGGGAGTTCAGCGCCTCGTGGCCGATGCTCGCCGGTGCATTGGGGCTGCCGGAGTGATGTCGGTGCAGCCGGGGCACGGAACGGAGCGCAGGGGGCGCCCGTCGAACACAGGACGTTCCCCTCGTCCCACGGGCACCGGTCCATGGGCGAGCCGCCTCCGGGGGAAAGGAGCGTCCGTCGTGGCCGTCCCCACCCCGCGCGGCAGGCCCGGCGAACCCGGCACCGCCGCGGTTCCGCCCGAGCTGGCCGAGCTGCTGTTCTCCCAACTCGAGCGCGTCGCCGACGAGGTGGAGGAGGAGGTGTGCCGCCAGGTGCCCGAGTACGCGCGTCCCGCCGACGGCACGTACCGCCGCAATCTGCGGGCCGGGGTGGTGCAGGCGCTCACGTTGTTCGTCGACCACATCGCCGATCCGTGCGGCCAGGGCGCGTCGATCGCGGCGACGTACTACGAACTCGGGCGCGGCGAGGCCCTGGAGGGCCGCAGCCTGGACGCGCTGCAGTCGGCGCTGCGGGTGGGAGGTCTGCACGCCTGGCGGCTGATGGGCCGTACGGCGGACGAACTCGGCCTGGACACCGCTACCGTGGCCGCGCTGGGCGAACTGGCATTCCGCACGGTGCACGAGGTCGCCGAGGCAGCCGCCGCCGGATACGCGGAGGCGCAGGCGCGCAACGCACACGAGCTGGAGCGGCGCCGCAGGCGACTCCTCGATCTCCTGCTGGACGACGGGCCGGTGTCGCCGGAGACGGTGCAGGACCTGGCGCACGGGGCACGGTGGCGGGTGCCCGCGCAGGTGGCCGTCGTAGCGCTGGTGTCTTCGGCGGACGGTCACTTCGAGAACCAACTGCCGACCATGCCGGGCGCGTTGATGGACATGGAGGCCCGGCCGCCGCGGGTGCTCGTGCCGGATCCGGAGGGCTCGGGACGGTTCGGCGGACGGGCCTTCGTCCTTGGCATCGGCGGCCGTCCGGCGGCCATCGGCCCAACCGTCCCGCTCGCCGAGGCCGCACGGTCGCTGCACTGGGCCACGCGGGCGCTGGGCTTGATGGGCCGCGGGATCCTTCCCCGCCAAGGCGCCGTCCGCTGCGCCGACCACCTCTCCACCCTGCTGCTCCACAGCGACGAGCCGCTCCTCGCCCACGTCGCCGCGCGGGCCCTGGCTCCCCTGAGCGCCGCGTCCGAGGGCCAACGAGCCCGCCTGGCCGAAACATTGCTGGCCTGGCTGCTCAGCGGCAGCAACGTGCCCGACGTCGCCACCCGCCTCCACGTCCACCCGCAAACGGTCCGCTACCGCCTACGCCAACTGGAAAAACTCTTCGGCGACTGCCTGCACGACCCGGAAGCCCGCCTTGATCTGATCCTGGCGCTGCGTTCCTCTACGCCGTCGGCAGCTGTGCGCTTGGACGAGGTGGACCGGTCCGACCAGTGATCACCTGAGCGAGACGCGCCCGTCACCCATCAGGACGTCGCCAGCTGGTCGTACATCCGGAAGGTGTAGGTCGCGTCGTAGGTCATCAGGTTTCCGCTCGCCGCCGGCAGTCCGAGCCGCCGGTTCAGGGGCGCTGTCATCGGGCCGCAGTTTTCGGCGGCGGGGGCCGCGAAGGTGTCGTCGTACGCCGAGAACTTGATCAGTGGCGGATCCTGCGAGATCCACTCGGAGGGGCCCGACCGCTTGAGCTGGAAGTCGACCGGTGCGCTCGCCCCGATGGTGCACCCGTGCGAGAGCAGGGGGCTCGACAGCCGGAAGCGCAGGCTCATTGTCCCGGTGTAGAAGTCGGATCGGCCGCCGTACTCCGGCTTGATCGACAGGCGGAGCTGCCGCGCGTACTCACCTGCGGCGGTGCCGCTCAGGCCGCCCGGGACTGCGGTCGGTGCGCTGTGCATCGCGCCCCACACCTGCCCGTTGGTGCCGTCCGGCATCGGCCCCTCGGCGTGGGTCATGGTGATCGGGGCGAGTTTCACGGTGACCTTGCCGACCGTCAACTGCGGTGCTGCTGTGTGCACTTCGCACCTCCAGCGGGCCGGGTCGACCCCGATGGGAAGCGTCGGGCAGTCACGGAAGAGAGACGCGGGCCGGGCGGTGGTGGAGTGCGCTTCGGCGTACGCGATGCCCGGCGCGTACGCCCCTGCGAGACCTGCCAGCGCACCGGCACTGGCGAGGGTGACAGCTGCACGACGGGCGAGCGACGGGCCAGGAGTATCAGCAGTGGTGTTCGACATGAACGACAGCCTGCTGACCGGACCGGCCGACCGCTATCGGTGACTCCCCTACCTCAACCCTGCCGCAACCCTGAACAACCCCTGAGCGATGAGTTTGGGCGTCGGAGCGGGTCTGCCTCGGTATGACTCGAAGAATGACCACTGTCAACGTCAATGAGATCGCCTTGGGCGTCGAGTCGTTCGGTGACGACGGCGCGCCGCTCGTCCTGCTCGCGGGCGGGACGACGATGCTCTCCTGGCCGGACGCGCTGTGCGAGCGCCTCGCCGCCGGAGGGCGCCGCGTAGTGCGCTACGACCTGCGCGACAGCGGAGAGTCGACGACCACGGATCCGGAGGCGCCCGCCTACACACTGCGCGACCTCGCCGCCGACGCGGCGGCGCTTGTCGACGCGCTCGGCCGGCGACCCGCGCACCTCGCGGGGATCGGCGTCGGCGGGATGGTCGCCCAGGTGGCCGTGCTCGACCATCCGGAAGCGTTCTCGGCGCTCACCCTGGTCGGCACCCGCGCGGTCGCTCCTGGCCCGGTCGATGATGACCTCCCCGACCATGACCAGGCGACGATGAGCCGGCTGTTCGCGTATCCGATGCCCGACTGGACCGACCGCGGGGCGGTTGCGGAGTTCGCCGCCACCGGCGCGGAGATCCTCGGCAACGACCCCGTCGCCGCGCGTGCAAGGGCTGCACGCATCTGGGACCGCACGCCCGGCACCGCGCCCCCGGTCCAGATGGCCAACCAGATGGGCGTGGTGTTTGCCAGGCTCGACTGCACACCCCGCTGGCGCGAGCGCCTGCCCGAGATCAAGGTCCCCACGCTCGTCGTCCACGGCCGCCGCGACCGGTTCTTCCCCGTCGGCAACGGCGAGGCGATCGCGCGCGAGATCCCCGGGGCACGGCTGCTCGTCCTCGATGATGCCGCCACTGCGATCCCCGATGCGGCGGTCGGCGAGGTCACCGAGGCGATGCTCACGCTGGGATAGAGGACGGCACCACCGGCAAGATCACCACCTGCGGCTGGAGTACTAACGACAGAACAACAAACCGCGGGATTTCTGAAATCCCGTCCATAACACCCTGTCAGGAAACGCGAATACCTTCGGGACATCCTTTTTCGCAGGCGCGTCAAGCGCCCCACCCGCAAAGGATCCCCATGCGTACTCGCCGAATCCGAATTCCCTTATGCCTGGCCGCGCTCACTTTGACCGCAGGCGGGGTCGGGCTGACCACCATCGACGCCCCCACCGCATCGGCCGCGACCTGCTCGGACATCGACGTCGCGGCGGCACGCGGCACTTTCGAACCCGGCACGCTCGGCCTCATCGTCGGCGACCCGGTGTTCTCCGCACTCCAGAAGAAACTGACCGGCAAGAGCCTGTCCAGCTATGCCGTGAACTATCCCGCCGACCTTTCCGCGACGTCGGCAGCACAGGGAAACGCGGACCTGGTGAACCACGTGAAAGCCCAGGCGGCAGTCTGCCCCAATCAGCGGTTCATTCTCGTCGGTTACTCGCAGGGCGCGAACGTCGTCGACAACTCGACAGGGATCAGCAGCGACGGCGCTGTCGTCGGGAGCCCCATCGTGGCGACGATCCCAGCTGCCCTCGAACCGAAGGTCGCAGCGGTCCTGCTCTTCGGCAACCCGATCCGGGCCCTCGGCCGAAGCGTCACCGGCACCTACCAGAGCCGTACGATCGACTTCTGCGCCAAGGGCGATCCCGTCTGCGAGAACGGCGGGGACGACGTGCTGGCCCACCTCGGCTATACGGCCGACGCGGACGCGGCGGCCACGTTCGCCGCGGGCAAGGTCTGAGCCCCCGAGCCCCGTGGACGGGCTCAGGCCGGATCGTCGCGCAGGATGCTGTACCGCACGCCGTCACGCCACTGCCCGTCCCGGAAGGCGACGCTGCGCAGGACGCCTTCGCGGGTGAACCCTGCCTTTTCCAGGGCGCGTTGCTCGGCGATGTTCTCGAGTTCCGTGTCCGCCTCGATCCGCACGACTGTCGTGTGGGCGAAGAGATAGTGGACGAGCTGCCGTTGGGCCTCGGTTCCGACGCCGCGTCCGCGGGCGTCCACCAGCAGGCCGATCCCCATGTTCCAGTAGAACGTGGTGTAGGTGGGCCGGACCTTCCGCCAGGCGACGAACCCCAGCCTCTGTGAGCCGCGAACCACCATCAGATGGCCCCCGTCGTCGCCGAGCAGCCCGTTCTCCGCCCACTGGCGTCGCCAGCGCCCGGTGTCCCACCAGCCGAACCACTGGAAGGGGGTGGCGGTCTCGGGGTCGGTGAGGAACCGTTCCATGACCGGCAGGTCGTCCTCGGCCACCGGGCGCAGCGCGACGTCGTCGGAGCTAAGGCTCATGAACGCCACCCTACGACGGGACCTGTTGGCGGACACCGTCACTCTCGCGTTGCCCGCGGAGCCGCGCCGGAGCAGGAAGCGGCATTCCTGGTCGTCGAGCCGGCAGCACATCACGTCACGGGAGAGGTGGTCGCCGAGGGCGGACGAAGTCCCGTACGCAGGTTGGGGACTTCAAGGTCCTCCAACCCGGCACCGACCGAAGCGGACCGCCGTACATGACCGAAGCGGACCGCCGTACATGTACGGCCGCGAGCGCGAGGCTGATCCGTGCGGTCGTCACGCCGGCCGCTTCCGGCGTTCGGCGCCCAGCCGGGCGTAGTAGTCGATGAGGTCGGGTGTGTCCACGGCGGCCGGGTTGACGACCTGCTCGACCGGGGCGCCCTGGAGCAGGCGCTTGACCGGGACCTCCATTTTCTTGCCCGTGCGGGTGCGGGGGATGCCCGGCACTTCGAGGATCTCGTCGGGGACGTGACGCGGTGAGGCGCCGAAGCGGATCGTCTCCTTGATCTTTTCGCGGAGCGGGTCGTCCAGCGTCGCCCCGGGCACCGGGACCACGAACAGCGGCATCCAGTAGCCACCGTCCGGCTCTTCCGCGCCGATGACGAGCGCTTCCGCGATCTCCGGGAGTCGTTCGACGGCGTCGTGGATGTCGGCGCTGCCCAGGCGTACGCCGTTGCGGTTCAGCGTGGAGTCGGAGCGACCGTGGACGATCACCGAGCCATGGCTCGTCACCGTGATCCAGTCGCCGTGCCGCCACACCCCTGGGTAGGAGGCGAAGTAGGCGTCGTGATGGCGGCTTCCCTCGGGGTCGTTCCAGAAGTACAGCGGCATGGACGGCATCGGGCGGGTGACGACCAGCTCGCCCACCTGGTCCAGCACCGGCGAGCCGTCGGCGTCGTACGCGGACAGCGCCACCCCCAGGTGCGGTGCGGCGCGGACAACTCCCCCGCCCACACAGGGACGTTGGGCGCATTGCCCGCGAATCCCGACACCACGTCCGTACCGCCGCTGATCGATGCCGGCAGGACCCGATCACCGACGTGGTCGCGCACCCAGGGATAGGCGGAGGCCGGCAGCGCGGAGCCGGTACAGCCGACCACGCGGATCGACGACAGGTCGTGCGTGGACGGGACGACGGCGAACTTGGCCATGCCCAGCAGGTATTGAGGGCTGGTGCCGAAGACCGTGACACGGTGGCGGGCGGCCGGCTCCCACAGGATGCCGGGCTTCGCGAAGGGCGCGGGGCTGTCGTCGTAGGTGCAGGTCGTGGCGCCCGTCAGGAGGGTGGAGACCACGAGGTTCCACATCATCCAGTGGGTGGTGGTGTACCACAGGAGGCGGTCGCCCGGCCCGAGGCCGGAGTGCAGGCCCAGGGTCTTGAGGTGCTCCAGCAGGACGCCGCCGTGGCCGTGCACGATGCCCTTGGGCAGGCCGGTGGTGCCGGAGGAGAAGACGACCCACAGCGGGTGGTCGAACGGCACCGGCGTACAGGCGAGTTCTTCGGTGCGGGTGGCTGCGTCCTCCCAGGAGACCACCGGTGAGGGGTAGTTGCCCACGGACCAGGGCAGGCCCACGTGGTCGGCCAGCAGCGTGGCCTTCAACGTCGGTAGCGTGCGAGCCAGTTCCAGGACGGCCTCGCGGCGGTCGTGGGTGGTGCCGTTGAACAGGTAGCCGTCGGCGGCGATCAGGACCGTGGGCTCCAGCTGGGCGAACCGGTCGGCGGCGGCCTTGGGGGCGTAGTCCTGTCCGCACACCGACCACACGGCGCCCAGACTCGCCGCCGCCAGGAACGCGACGATCGCGCGCGGGGTGTTGGGCAGGTAGCCGACGACCCGGTCGCCCTGGCCGACACCCAGGTCGCGCAGGGTCGCGGCGACGGAGGCGACCAGGGAGCGCAGCCGTTCCCCCTTGCGGAGGTCGGCCCCCTCCAGACCACCAGCTATGCCGACGACCCCGCGGGCGCCGCCGACCTGGCCACGCTCATCGCAGTACTCAACCGCGCAGGTCCTCTCCGCCTACGCCGGATCCATTCCCGTCATCAGTTCCGCCAGGGCGCGGGCCGCGTGCGGGGAGGTGAAGAGGCGGTCGAGGCGGGCGCGGGCCAGGCCGCGGTGGAAGGGGCCGGTGTCGGTGTCGTCGCCCGCGTCGTGAAGGGTGCGGGTCAGCCAGTGGGAGAACTCCTGGTCGTTCCAGACGCGGCGCAGGCACCGCTGCGAATAGGTGCGCAGGCCGGTGTCGTCCTTGTCGCGGACGGAGTCCCGGACGGCGCGGGCGAAGACGTCGGCGTCGTAGAGGGCGAGGTTCATGCCCTTGCCGCCCATCGGGGAGACGATGTGGGCGGCGTCGCCGACCAGAAAGAGGCGGCCGTGCTGCATGGGGTCGTGGACCAGGCTGCGCAGCCGGAAGATCTCGCGGTCGGTGATCGGGCCTGAGATGAGGGCGGGGTCGCCGAGCCGGGTGCGCAGTGCGTCCCAGACGCGGTCCTCCGGCCAGGCGTCGGGGTGGTCGCCGGGCGGGCACTGGAGGTAGTAGCGGCTGGTCTGCGGGCCGCGGGGAAAGTGTGCGGCGAAACCGTCCGGGCTGACGGCCAGAAGGGGACGGGCCGGGGGCGGTGCGTCGGCGAGGACGGTGAGCCAGCCGATGCCGTGATCGAAGGCGTGGGCGGTGAGTACGCCGTCGGGCACGGTCGTACGGCTGACGCCGTGGTCCCCGTCGCAGCCGGCGACGAAAGCGCAGGCGAGAGTACGGACCGTGCCGTCGACGGTGCGGTAGCGGACCGTCGGTCGGTCGCCGGTCAGGTCGTGCAGCGAGATGTCGGCGGCCTCGAAACGCAGGTCTCCGCCGTCGGCGAGGTAGGCGGCGGTGAGCTTGTGGACCAGGACCTGCTGCGGGCAGATCCGCGCCCCGAGCCCCTCGGAGCCGTCGCTGTCGGACAGCAGGTGGCTCTCGCCGTCCACCCGGATCTCCAGGATGCCGTCGTGCGGGATGCCGCCGAGGACGCGGTCGGCCAGGCCCCAGGAGTCGAACATCCGGACCGCGCGGGTCTCGACGATGCCGGCGCGCTGGCGCTGCGCCACGTGCTCGCGGCTGCGGCGCTCCAGGACGACGCAGTCGATGCCGCTGCGTTGCAGCAGGTTCGCCACGGTCAGCCCGGCCGGGCCCGCACCGATGACCACCACGGTCGTGGATTCCTGGGACTCACCCAACTTGCCTGAGTCTTCGGCGAGTTGACCTTCGAGATCTGCTGCCGTGTCCTGACCAGTCATGGGTGAGTCCTGTGCAACTGGCGGCGCCGCCAAACGCGTTGGGCCCGACTGTCACCGGCCGCGCAACGCTGCGAGCGAGGTCTCCAGGTCGGCCGCGCGGGGCCGGTTGTGCGGGAGCTTGGCGAGGACGTACGCCATGCCGCAGGTGTCGGTGAGCGCGGAGAAGACGAGGCCGCCCGCCACGCCCGCCGAGAGGAGCTGGAAGGCGGGGTGCACGAGGATGCCGAGCAGCAGGCCCAGGAGGACCAGCGCGCCCGCGGTGAAGCGCACCTGGCGCTCCATGCCCCAGGTGGCCCGCGTCTCGCAGGCCGCCGGGCGGTGCAGTTCGTGTCCCGCGGCGGCCCAGGCACCGGTGCCGCCGGTGAGCGTCGCGACCGTGACGCCCTGCTCGGCGAGGAGCTTGCAGGCGTTCTCGGAACGCGCGCCGGAGGCGCACACGACCAGGACGTCGCCGCGTTCGGCGGCCTGCCGGATCTCGGGCAGGGCGCGGCGGACGTGGTCCAGAGGCACGTTGACGGCACCGGGAAGGTGGCCGCCGGCGTACTCGCCGGGGGTGCGCACGTCGATGACCGTCAGCTCGTCGAGGCGGCTGCGGGCCTGGTGGGTGCCGAGGGCGGAGGGGGTGGGAGAAACAGTCACGGCGGTGGTGATCCTTTGCGATTCGTCGGCGGGGGTGCCGACATGTGGTTTCTCGGTCGTTCGACGCCGCCCCGAACTGGGACGTACAGTACCCCTAGGGGTATACGTCGATTTAGGAGTAGTCGTGGACATGGAGCTCGCGGGCGCGGAACTGAAGGCCGTGCTCAACCGGCTGCGTCGCGCTCAGGGCC
The DNA here is from genome assembly GCF_043200415.1 of Streptomyces sp. NPDC048419. Taxonomy (NCBI): domain Bacteria; kingdom Bacillati; phylum Actinomycetota; class Actinomycetes; order Kitasatosporales; family Streptomycetaceae; genus Streptomyces; species Streptomyces sp. NPDC048419. Next base: position 132,261 of record NZ_JBICXT010000022.1, read on the forward strand.
AGATCGCCGGAGTGATCCGGATGATCGAGGAGGGGCGCGACTGCGAGGACGTCATCACCCAGCTCGCCGCTGCCTCGCGGGCCTTGGACCGGGCCGGTTTCGCCATCATCGCCACCGGCCTCCAGCAGTGCCTGACCGATGTCGAGGCGGGCCGGAAGAACGGCGAGGACGTCGAGCAGATGCGCGCCCGGCTGGAGAAGCTGTTCCTGTCGCTGGCGTGAGGCGTGAGGCCTAGGGCCTTTTGTCCCCGCGCTCACACCGCCGACCCGATCAGCATGAGCCCCGCCACACCCAGCAGCGCGCACGCGAAGATCCGCTGAAGCGCCTGCCCCGACACCTTCGTCGAGAGCCGTCTGCCGTCCCAGGCCCCTAGGACCGCGGCGCCGACGAAGGGTCCGACCACGGCCCAGTCGATCCCGTCGGCCGTGCCCGCGCGCAGGGCGAGCGCGGCGACCGAGTTGACGGTGATGACCAGCAGGCTGGTCCCCACCGCGGTCCGCATCCGCAGTCCGAGGACGTTCACCAGCGCCGGTACGGCGAGGAAGCCGCCGCCCACCCCGAGGACACCGGTGACCGCGCCGAGCCCGGCGCCCGCGACGGCCGCCCGGCCGGGTCGTAGCGCACGGGCGGGGTCGGCGGGTGAGAGCCGCGGGCGCAGCATCCGTACCGCCGCCACCAGCGCGACCAGGGCGAAGGCGGCGGTCAGCACCGAGTCGGGCAGTCGTGCCGCCACCAGCCCGCCGAGCACGGCCGGACCGACACCCGCGGCCGCGAACAGCAGCCCGGTGCGCCAGCGGACGTTCCCCTCCCGCGCATGCGCGGGCAGCGCGGTGGCGGTGGTGAGGGCCACGATGATCAGGGCGGCGGTGGTGGCCGCGACCGGGGTGAAGCCGAGCAGGTAGATCAGTGCGGGAACGGCGAGGACGCTGCCGCCACCCCCGAGTGCGCCGAGCGCCAGACCGATGACGGCCCCGGACATCAGGGCGAGGAGGACGACGCTCACGCAACCGTCCCGCTCTCGCCGCGCTCGTCCACCACGGGCAGTCCGAGCCGGTCCCAGGCGCGCATCCCGCCGATCACGTCCACGGCGTCGGCGCCGCGAGCGACCAGGAGTTCGGCCGCGTGCCGGGACCGGTTGCCCAAGCGGCAGATCACCACGAGGGACCGGCCCGCCACCCGCTCGGGCAGCGGCGCGCCCGCTTCCAGCGCGGACAGCGGCACGTGGACCGCGCCGGGGGCGTGCCCGGCCTGCCACTCGTACGACTCACGGATGTCCAGCAGTACGGCGTCGTCGTGCGCCGGGACGCCCTCGACGTACCCGGTGCGCTCCGCGGCCTCCCGTGCGCCGGCCCTGCCGGGTTCGCGCCGCGCGCCGGTGAGCCCCGCCTTCTCCGCGGCGGCGAAGGAGTCGTCGACGGCGACGACGTCCCGGCCTGCCGCGTCCAGCAGGGAGGCGGCGATGGCGGCGCGCATGCCGCCGGCGCAGTGCACCCAGACCTGGCCGTCCGGCACCTCGGCGAGCCGCTGGTGCAGCTCGTGGATGGGGATGTGAACGGAGTCCGTCACGAACCCGCCGGCCCGTTCGCGGTCGCGGCGGACGTCGAGCACGACCACGTGCGCGTCGCGGCGACGGTCCGCCAGGTCGGCGAACGTGGCGCGCGGGAAGGAGCCCGGGGTCTCGCCCGTACGCAGCCAGTCGGACGGATCGCCCGTGGCCGCGGCGGCCGGGCGGTCGATGCCCACCCGAGCCAACTCGCGCTGTGCGGCGCGGAGTTGATCGACGGACTCGGCCAGCAGCGTGACGGGCTTGCCCCAGGGGATCAGCCAGGCCAGATATGTGGCGAGCTGCCCCTCGACCTCGAAATTGAAGGAGCCCGCGACATGGCCTTCGGCGAAGGCGACCCGGCTGCGCAGGTCCACCACCCACTCGCCCGCCGCGAGCCGCTCGGCGATCTCGCCGGCGTCGGCGACGGGGGGCGGGGTGAGGTCGACGGGGGCCGGTCCGGCGGCGTTGGCCGGGGCCATGTGCGTGTAGTAGGCGGGGACGTCGTCCAGGCCGGCCAGGAGCTCGGCGACGAAGGTGTCGACATCGCGGGTCAGTGCCGCGTTGGACTCCTTCTCCTTGCCGATGGTCGTGTCCGTGCCGTCCGCCTGGGCCGAGGAGCAGAAGCTGCCGAAGCCGTGGGTGGGCAGGACGGCCGTCTCGTCGGGCAGTTCGGCGGCCAGGCGGTGCGCGGAGGCGTGCTGGGCGTGGGCGAGGTGTTCCGTCAGCCGGGGCTCGACCAGGTCGGGGCGGCCGACGGTGCCGATGAGCAGGGCGCCGCCGGTGAAGACGGCTATGGCCGCGCCGTGCTCCTCCAGGACGTAGGAGGTGTGGTGCGGGGTGTGGCCGGGCGTCGCGACCGCGCGCAGCGCCAGGCCGTCGGCGGCGTCGATCTTTGTACAGTCGCCGTCGGTCACCGGCACACGCGCGAAGGACACCTTCGCCGCGGCGGGGACGAGGTAGTCGGCGCCCGTGATCCGGGCCAGTTCCAGGCCGCCGGAGACGTAGTCGTTGTGCAGGTGGGTCTCGACCACCTGGGATATCCGCACGCCGCGTCGCGCCGCCGCCGCGATCACCTGCTCGACGTCCCGCGGCGGATCCACCACCACGGCCGTCCGCTCACCGCCCGCCAGATAGCTGCGGTTGCCGAGACCGGCCACCTCGATCGTGTCGACGAAGAACACGCCGCACTCCCTTCCGCTGGAGAATTACCCCCTGGGGTATGTATCGACCGTAACATGAGTACCCCCGGGGGTATCCCTGGCGGTATGGAAGAGCCCGGAAACGAAGGGCGCCCCCGCCAGCACCGTCTCCACCTGATCCAGGGGGCGCATGCTGCGCGTCGCTCGGCACATGGCGATCGCACCCTCGACCGACGCCACGATCAGGGTCGCGAGGGCCGGTGCCTGCTCGGGGCGGCACCGTGCTCGCGGAGGGATTCGGTGAGCAGCTGCTCCCCGCTCTCGAAGGCCTCGGCGGCGGCCGTGCGGGCGGGCGGGATCTCGGCCGCCGGCGGCTCCTCGACGGAGACGGCCAGTACGGGGCAGCCCGCACGGAAGTCGCTGCCGGCGACGATGTCGCACCACAGGGCCAGAAAGGCGCGCAGGCCGGCGACCGGGCCCGCGCCCAGCTCCTTGCGCAGGATGCGGGCCACCGTCCACATCCCGGACACCCTCGCGCTCGCCGCCTCCGGCCGTCGACCCGGCCCGGGTCGTCTCCCACGTCCTCGACTGGGAGCAACTCCCGGGCGCCCTGCCGGAGAAGCACCTCAAGCCGGTCTTCGTCCGTGCGGACGGCTGAGCCCTCGGTCTAGCCCACCCTCAGCGCCGCTGTTCGGTGAACCCGTCCCTGACGGCGTCGAAGACCGGGCGGTAGGTGTCCCAACCGGCAGCCGGGGCCGAGAGGTAGATGTCGTACTCGCGGCCGCCCGCCGTGCCGTAGCCGAGGTCGATGGCGCGGAAGAGGCGGGCCCGGCCGTGGAAGGTGAACTCCCACACCACCGCCGCCTGACCCCTGAAGGTGGTGTCCTGCATGCGCAGCCTGCGGTACGACGGGTAGTTGACCTTGGTGTTCGCCTCGGTGTCCTTGAAGTGCCCGCCGGGGTTCCTGCCCGCGGGGTCCACCATGCCGATGGTGATCCCGGCCAGGCCGCCCGGGGCGGCGTAGGTCACCTCGTCGTCGCTCGACCCCTTCTTCTTCCAGCCGTCCGGCACGGGCAAGGAGACGCCGAGCTGCGCGTCGCCCACCAGGTGGTCACCGGCGGGGACGGGCGAGGGCGTGGCGGACGGAGTGGACGTGCCGGCGTCGGCCCCGTTGTGGCCGGCCCGGTCCGACGCCGCGAAGAGCGTGGCCGCTACGGCGGCTGCGGCCAGGGCGACGGCGGCCGGTACGAGGACGCGGCGCTTGCGGTTACGGCGACTGCCGCGGGCGCTCCTCTCCGGCGGCGCGGGCCGCAGCGGACGCGTGGCCTTGGGCGCGACCGGCGGCACACCTTCGCTGGCAGCCGGGGCCGGCCGCACGGTCGGTGGCACCTCGGCCGCGATCACCCGCAGGGCCTGTTCGGTCTGCTCCGCCGTGGGCCGGTGCTCGGCGTCCTTCGCCAGCAGCGCGTCGATGAGCGGGCCCAGGGAACCGGCCTGCCGCATCGGCGCGGGCGGGTCGACGGCGACGGCGTACGCGGTCTCCATGGCGGTGTCGCGGCGATACGGCAGCCGCCCCTCCACCGCCTGGTACAGCGTCGCGCCGAGGGACCACAGGTCGGAGGCCGGGCCGGGTTTCTGGCCGCGGACGCGTTCCGGGGCCATGAAGTCGATGGAGCCGATCATCTCCCCGGTCTGGGTGAGCGTGGAGCTGCCGGCGGTCTGCGCGATGCCGAAGTCGGTCAGAACGATCCGGCCGTCGGCGCCGAGCAGGACGTTGCCGGGCTTGATGTCGCGGTGCAGGACGCCGACGGCGTGCGCGGCCCGTACCGCCGTGATCACGCCCAGTCCGACCCGGGCCGCCTCCGCGGGGGGCAGCGTCCGGCCGTCGGCGAGGACGTCGCCGAGGGTGCCGGCGGGCACGTACTCCATGACGATGCACGGCTGCCCGTCGTCGTCGACGACGTCATGGACGACGACCACGTTCGGGTGCACGACGCGTGCCGCGCTGCGCGCCTCGCGGCGGATGCGCTCGTAGAGCGTGGTGATCTCGGCGGCGGACAGGTGCGGTGGCGTGTGGAGCCGCTTGAGTGCGACCTGGCGGGCGAGCTGCACGTCCTCGGCCCGCCACACGGTGCCCATGCCGCCGCGACCGACGCGCTCGACGAGCCGGTAGCGCCCGGCGACCAGTCGCCCTTCGTCCGACACTGCCTGCCCTCCGCCTGCTCAGTCCCCCTGCGCGTCAATCAGCCACGCACACTAACCGAATAAGTCGACAAACCGATTCATCGTCGCCACTCGCGGCCGGACGCCGGGCGGGCAGGCTTCGCGTCGATCTGCGCGCCTGCGGGGAGCGGTACGCCCCGTCCGCGTCACCGTGCCGGATGTCGACGGTGACGAAGGTCACGCCGCCGGTAGCGGCCATGGGGTCGCCGGCCGGCATGGGCGTCCGGGAGAGGAGCCGAGCTGCTCTGGGAGAGCCGAGCTGCTCTAGGAGATACGAAGCCGGCGTTCCCGCATCGCCGCCGCGTACACCTCCGCCGTCGCCGTAGCGGCCGTGTCCCAGCCGAAGGAGCGGGCGTGTCGGGCGGCGGCGCGGGCCATACGCGCGGCAAGGTGCGGGGCGTCGGCGAAGGTGAGTAGGGCGCGGGCGTAGTCCGCCGGGTCGTGGCCGGGTACGAGGACGCCGCTGACGCCGTCGCGTACGGCGACCGGGAGGCCGCCGACCTCGGCGGCGATCACCGGGGTGCCGCAGGCCTGGGCCTCGACGGCGACCAGACCGAAGGACTCGCTGTAGGAGGGCATGACCAGGACGGACGCCGCCCGGAACCAGTCGGCCAGGCGGTCCTGCACGACCGGCGGGCAAAACCGTACGACGTCGGAGATGCCGAGGCCCGCCGCCAGCTTCTGCAGGCCCTCGGGCCTGGCGAGGCCGCTGCCGCTCGGGCCGCCCACGACCGGCACCATGAGGCGCTCCCGTAGCCTCGGGCGCTGCTCCAGCAGTCGGGCCACCGCGCGCAACAGGATGTCCGGCGCCTTGAGCGGCTGGATGCGGCCCGCGAACAGCGGGATCAGGGCGTCCTGCGGCAGTCCTAGGCGAACGCGGGCCGCGGCGCGGCCGGCCTCGATGCCGGCGGGGCCGGGGCGGAAGCGCTCCAGATTCACGCCGGGGTGCACGACCGCGACCCGTCCCCGGTCGGCGTCGTAGTGGTCCAGCAGTTCCCCTGCCTCCTTCTCGGTGTTCGCTATCAACTGGTCGGCGGCGTGGGCGACTTGGGTCTCTCCGAGGACGCGGGCCGGGGGTTCGGGGGTGTCGCCGTCGGCGAGGTTGGCGTTCTTGACCTTGGCCATGGTGTGCATGGCGTGCACGAGCGGGACGCCCCAGCGTTGGGCGGCGAGCCGGCCGACGTGGCCGGAGAGCCAGTAGTGGGAGTGGATCAGGTCGTAGTGGCCGGGGCGGTGCGCGGCCCACGCCTGTGTCACGCCATGGGCGAAAGCACAGAGTTGGGCGGGGAGGTTCTCCTTGGCGAGTCCCTCGTACGGTCCGGCGGTCACGTGCCGGACCAGGACGCCGGGCGCGAGGTCGACGCTCGGCGGGAGCGCGGCGGAGGTGGCCCGGGTGAAGATCTCCACCTCGATGCCGAGGGCTGCGAGGCGCTTGGCGAGCTCGACGATGTAGACGTTCATGCCGCCCGCGTCGCCGGTGCCCGGCTGGTGCAGCGGCGAGGTGTGCACGCTGAGCATCGCCACGCGGCGGGGTCGGCCGTGGGCGCCGGGTGGCCGGGGCCGGGGCGGGCTGACGAGGCTGCCGACGTCCAGGACGCCGCCGTCGAGGGTCGCGGGCCGGGTCACGCGACGGCCTCGGCCGTCATGTCCAGGCGCTCTTCACCCGCATACACGTTCATGGACTCCCCGCGCAGGAAGCCGACGGCGTGAGTCCGGTCTCCGCCGCCAGGTCGACCGCGAGCGAGGACGGTGCGGAAACTGCCGCAAGCACCGGGATTCCGGCCAGGACCGCCTTCTGCGCGAGTTCGAAGGAGGCGCGGCCCGATACGAGCAACACGACCTGTGACAGGGGCAGTTGGCCGGAGCGGAGTGCACGGCCGACCAGTTTGTCGACGGCGTTGTGGCGGCCGACGTCCTCCCGAAGATCCAGCAGTTCGCCCTCGGGCGAGAACAGTCCGGCGGCGTGCAGGCCCCCGGTACGGTCGAACACCCGCTGAGCGGCGCGCAGTTGGCCGGGCAAGGCAGACAGCAGTGCGGGCGTGACCCGGACCGGTGGCGTGTCCACGATCGGCCAACGCGCCGTCGTGCGCACGGCGTCCAGGCTCGCCTTGCCGCACAGTCCGCAGGAGGACGTGGTGTACACGTTCCGCTGGAGCGTGATGTCGGGCAACGGTACGCCGGGGGCGAGTTGTACGTCGACGACGTTGTACGTGTTCGAGCCGTCCGCCGTGGCGCCCGCGCAGTAGACGATGTTCGCCACCTCCTCCGCCCGGCCCACTACGCCCTCGCTCACCAGGAACCCGGCGGCCAGCGCGAAGTCGTCCCCGGGGGTGCGCATGGTGATGGCCAGCGGTCTGCCGTTGAGGCGGATCTCCAGCGGCTCCTCGGCGACCAGGGTGTCGGGGCGGGTGCTCGCCCGGCCGGCCCTGACCCGCAGTACGCGGCGTCTTTCGGTGACTCGTCCCATGGTCAGCACTCGATGACGTTGACGGCGAGTCCGCCGCGCGCCGTCTCCTTGTACTTGACCTTCATGTCGGCGCCGGTGTCCTTCATGGTCTTGATGACCTTGTCGAGGGAGACGTGGTGGCGGCCGTCGCCGCGCATCGCCATCTTCGCGGCGGTCACCGCCTTGACCGCGGCCATGCCGTTGCGTTCGATGCACGGGATCTGGACGAGGCCGCCGACCGGGTCGCAGGTCAGGCCGAGGTTGTGCTCCATGCCGATCTCGGCGGCGTTCTCGACCTGTTCGGGGCTGCCGCCCAGCACCTCCGCGAAGCCGCCGGCCGCCATGGAGCAGGCCGAGCCGACCTCGCCCTGGCAGCCGACCTCGGCGCCGGAGATGGACGCGTTCTCCTTGAAGAGCATGCCGATCGCGCCCGCGGCGAGCAGGAAACGGACGACGCCGTCCTCGTCGGCGCCCGGCACGAAGTTGACGTAGTAGTGGAGGACCGCCGGGATGATGCCCGCCGCGCCGTTCGTGGGTGCGGTGACGACCCGGCCGCCCGCCGCGTTCTCCTCGTTCACCGCCATCGCATAGAGGGTCACCCACTCCATCGCACGGCCCAACGGGTCGCCCTCACCCCGGAGTTGGCGAGCCGCAGCCGCGGCGCGACGCCGCACCTTCAGACCGCCGGGGAGGATGCCCTCCGAGGACAGGCCGCGCGCCACGCACGCCTGCATGACCTCCCAGATCGCCAGCAGTCCGGTGCGGATCTCCTGCTCCGTGCGCCAGGCGCGCTCGTTCTCCAGCATCAGCGCGGAGATCGACAGACCCGTCTCCTTCGTCAGGCGCAGCAGCTCGTCGCCCGTACTGAAGGGGTACGTCAACACGGTGTCGTCGAGCTTGATGCGGTCCGCGCCGACCGCGTCCTCGTCGACGACGAAACCGCCGCCGACCGAGTAGTACGTCTTCTCCAGCAGCGGAACGCCGTCGGCGTCGTACGCGAAGAGGGTCATGCCGTTGGCGTGGTAGGGCAGCGATCGCCGCCGGTGCAGCACCAGTTGGGCCGAGACGTCGAAGTCGATCTCATGGGCGTGGCCGATCTCGGCGCCGAGGAGGCGGATGCGCCCGGTGCTGCGGATCCGTTCGACGTCGAGGTCGGCCTGGGCGACGTCGACCGTGTGCGGCTCGTTGCCCTCCAGGCCGAGGAGCACCGCCTTGGGGGTGCCGTGGCCGTGGCCGGTCGCGCCCAGGGAGCCGAACAACTCCGCCCGTACGGCGGCGGTTTGGGCGAGCACGCCGTCCTGCTTGAGGCGGCCGACGAACATCCCGGCGGCGCGCATCGGGCCGACGGTGTGCGAGCTGGACGGTCCGATGCCGATGGAGAACAGGTCGAAGACGCTGATTGCCACGCCATGCTCCGTGGGATTGACGAGGCGTGCCGGAATGTCAACGGCACGCCTCTGCGGGCGAGTTGTCGGAGGCGGGCTAGAGACCCGGGTAGAGCGGGTGCCTGTCGGCGAGGGCTTCGACCCTGGCCCTGAGTGCCTGGGCGTCGGCCTCGGTGAAGGGGGACGGCGCCTTCAGCGTCTCGGCGATCACGTCCGCG
>NZ_JBICXT010000023.1:0-126237 GCF_043200415.1 Streptomyces sp. NPDC048419
CGTTATGCAGACCTGCCGCCCGCGAGCGGCCGGGCGTTGCGCCGGGCCGGGCGGTAGTCGGACCTCTCATCAGCGTCTCCAACGGCGCCTCTCGGGCCCGGTGGCACCACCCCCCAGGTCATCGGTTCGACAGGGGGGACCAGCCATGCCGGGCCCGGAGGCCAGCGGCCCTCTTGCAGGACCGCGAAGAAGATAACTGTGATAGTCGAGCTGCGGCCCGGGATGGGTTGCTGCCAGGCTGGCGCCGACGTTCCGGCATGACCCACAAGGTAATTGGCGGCTCGTCAGAGCTTGCCGTGCCCCCGAGATGTCTGCCGGACGTCGGCGTCGGCCTGGCCCACCTCGTTGGCTTGATCAGCAGCTTGTCCGCCATTTCGACGTGACTCATCACAGTTCTGCCGCGCGGTGACTCCACCCAGGCCGACGCCAACCACGGCCGTCCGTCCTTGAAGGAGTACAACCGCGTGACCATGCTCGCAGAACAGGTCGACGGCGTCATCGGCGTCGATACCCACCGCGACACCCTCGCTGCCGCGGCCGTCAACCCCTTCGGCGCCGTCCTGGCCAGCACCGATGCCTCGGCCAACGCCCGCGGCTGTCGCCGCCTGCTCGACTTCGCGCGCAAGCACACCCCCGGGAGCCGTTGTTGGGCACTGGAAGGTATCGGCAGCTACGGCGCTGGTCTGGCCACCTTCCTCGACCAGGCCGGCGAGCGGGTCGTGGAGGTCTGCCGCCCCAAGCGGCCCGCTGTCCGGGGCGGCCGCAAGACCGACAGGATCGACGCCATCCGAGCTGCCAAGGAAGCGCTCTCCACCGATCACCTGATCCAGCCCCGGCTCCGCGGCGAACGCGAGGCCCTGCGTGTCCTACTCGCCACCCGCCACGGAGCGGTCCTCGCCTCCACCGCCGCGATTAACCAGCTCAAGGCGCTGATCGTGTCCGCCCCCGACGACCTCCGCGCCGAACTGCGGAAACTTAAGCGCCCGGCCCAGGTCACGCGTTGCGCGCAATTGTGCGACCGCCTGGCCCACGGCATCGAGCACCGCATGACCGCGCGGGCACTGCGTTCCACCGCCCAGCGCATCCAGGCCCTTCAGGCCGAGGCCAAGGCGCTCGAGAACGAGATTCTCGGGCTCATACGGCAGCTGGCGCCGGAACTACTTGGCCTGCTCGGTGTCGGTCCCATCACCGCCGCTCAGATCCTGGTCAGCTGGTCCCACCCCGGCCGGTTCCGATCCGAGGCGGCCTTCGCCTCCTTCGTCGGCGTCTCGCCGATTGCCGCGTCCTCGGGATTGACCAACCGCCACCGAATCAACGGCAGCGGTGACCGGCAGCTCAACCGGGCCCTACACACCATCACGCTGATCCGGATGCGGCTGGACCCTGCCACGAAGAGCTACGTCGCCCGTCGAGTGGCTGAGGGCAAGACCTCCCGTGACGCACAGCGCTGCCTCAAGCGTGCCATCTCTCGACAGCTCTTCAAGATCCTTGAACGCTCCGACCGGACTGGCAAGAGCTCACTTGAAGAACTGCCCCAAGTGGCTTGACGCGATATAGCAGCCTCGGGGGGAGGGGGGACACGCCGTGCACGTATGCCTCCATGATGACGGCGTAGAGGACCTGGTCGATCCGGCGCCGTCGCTCCAGCAGGGAGGGAAAGAAGCTGCCGGTGCGGACCTTGGGGATCTCCAGGTCCAGATCGCCGGCCAGCGTGGTGAGCACCCTCTCGCGGTGTCCGTTGCGGATGTTGATCCGGGTCGGCGTGTGCTCGTTCCACCCGGCGCCGATATGGGCACTCGCCTCGGCCTCGATCGGCTCCTGCACCAGCCGCTCCGCGATGGCGCGGATCAGCTCGCTTCCGTCCGTCGAGCGTAGTGACTCCAGCAGCCGTATCAGCTCAGACTGGGACAGGGCCATCGTGCACTCCTCGTGGTTGAACTGGGCTTTCACCAAGGAGAGTTACGCGGTGGCCCACCCCCTGTTCAGGGAGCGGTACTCACTCATGGAAGTGCGCCCCGGGCAAACGCCCGCGCACTCCCGGCCGCTGATCCCGTACACCACGACAAGGGACACCATCCCCCACCCAGCCTGTGGCTTCGTCTGAACTCGACATGGTTGGGGGACATCTGGGGGAAACAGCCTCTGGTGCCGTCGCAGCGGAGCGCAAGCAACTCGAGCACTGGGTTGCCCAACACACCCGCGGCGCACGGACCGCGCGGAAGGCCGCCTGCTACCTCGTCCACCGTGAGCAGTCAATGCCACCGTTACGGATGGCACCCTGCCTCCGTGGAATTAGATGAATGTGAGCGTGTTCGCCTGTTTTGCCCGGCGCCGGTGCCACAATTCGCGCCAACGTTTGCGCGGTCTCACTCAAGTCGAAGTAGTCCGTCACGTACCTTTTCGGCACCACCAGGAAGCGCCCTGGGATACCGGATATGCATCCAGTAAAGCCATGGTTGTCCCGAAGTCGCGGACATCCTCAGCATCGCTGAGCACGATGCGGCAGAACGTGGCAGAAAGCGGTCGTGGCGCTCACCCCACCTGTTACGGTTAGGAGTGTGATTCCTGCCAGGATGTCCTACTTAGCGAAACGGAAGAATATCGCTTTCGAACGCCCCCGATCTACTTCTCCCTCGCCGTTAGTTCAAGTGCCTCATTGTACCAGCTTGCAAATTGCGGATCTCCAATCATGGACCACTTCCTAGGTCCAGGCATTCGTTCAAAGAGACTCAAGGCGAGCACCACATCCGTTTTGCCAGTCTCCATGATCTGGTTCATGAGGTACCCATATGTCGCCTCAAGATCACTGCCTTCAAGTCGCTCCTTGACCCCTCCGCCGCCGAAGCAGGTAGCGATATAGAGATCCTCGACGCCATAGTAAGTGCTCAGCAGCCCGGTGCAAGTATGAAACGGCTGTTGGCAGCCTTCCTGATCACTGCAGAGGGCTGTTTCATACTCAAGCCACCGCACCCTCCCAGAGTTTGACCTAATACCGCGTATATCTACCACGTTAGTCAGCGCAAGCGTCTCCAATTCCCGCTCAAGTTCGCTATCTGGAGCGAACGTCATGTTGGGAATTTCCGCCCCCGGCCTAAAGGTTATATTAGCCTCAATGGCGCCGGGGTTGGCTGCGATGAGAATGGCGTCCCACGCCCCTAGCGTCTTGCCTGGATCGACAAAAGTATGGACCTTCATGCTGTGCGGGACGAATGTGTATGCCCCGGGGGGGCTGTCATTCCCATGCCCCATGAGCGTGACCTTTGGTTCAGTCATCTTTTCCGGTATTTGTATGACTCCAGTCCGTGCGTCATTTGCCTTGTATATCTCAGTGCATGTGGGGCATTGCGCAATGATTGTTGAGGATGAGGGTTCTTCATTCAAGCAGCCTGTACGATAGTGCATCATGTGGAGGGTTGTCTCGTGTCGAATACTGACAACCAGTTCCTCGGTGACGAACTTCTCGCCGCAAATCAGGCAGGTTTCCGGAATGCTAATGGTTACCGGCGCTTCTTGCTGGAGTTCAGGTGTACTTTCGGATCGTGCAACGATACTCGACCTCCGCCGCTTTTCTTTGGCTTGCACCATCTTTTGCTCTTCCTCTTCCAAGGTGAGAAATTCTTCGACCCTTTCATCTTCCTTATAATTAAAGAGTGCCTTCTTGTCCTCGATTCTAGACAGGAAGGATGCCCACTCTTTACGCATTTGCTCGAGCTCTTCCCGCGAAAGTCGACCAAGGTCGCCACTCTTGAGCATTTCTTGAATTTCTGAAGCGATACCTTCCTTGACGCTCTCCTCAATTTGAGTCCGTGACAGTCGTTTCCGTTCCGTCCTGGGAGGCGTGGAGCCGCTCGTCGTGGAGGGCGTGGAGCCGCTCGTCGTGGAGGGCGTGGAGCCGCTCGTCGTGGGCGGTTCCGCGGATTCTGTTCGGGGAGTAGTCGGTTGGTCCTCAGACATGACGTCCCTCTCCTCTAATGGAGGCGTCCTCTCTTAATGGTAGGTTCAAACGGCTAACTCGCATCACGGGAGAGCAGGGACGGCTTAAGGAAACGAGCGGCCGCTGCTCCCACCGCAAACATCAGGTTTGCGCCCCGAGCAAACACGTAATGACGTGGAGCTCACGGGTCGCCTCGCTGCGCGAACGCGGCCTGACGATCGGCGAGACAGCCAGCCTGCTCTGCCGGGCACCGTCGACGGTCAGCCGGGAACTGCGGAGTAGCAGCCGCCCGCAGGCCTAGAGGGGTGGTGTTGCCCTCCAACCCGCTGAGCCGGGTGAAGCGTAAGCGGGGGAAGCGCGCCGTGCAGGAAGTCGACCGCCGGGTGGTGGTCAACCCTCGGCAGGCGCGGGAACTGCTGGCGGCGGTGACGTACGTCGGTGGCTACGAACGGGCGAGTGGTCGACGGCTTCGGGCGTTCTTCGGCTGCCTGTACTACGCGGCCATGCGGCCCGGTGAGGCGCTGGGCGTGCGTCTGTTGGACTGCGCGCTCCCGGAGAAGGGATGGGGCCGGATCGACCTGGCCGAGACTCGGCCAACCGCCGGGAAGGCGTGGACCGACTCCGGTGAGGCGCACGATCGGCGCGGTCTGAAGCAGCGGGCAGACGGTGAGGTGCGCATCGTGCCGATACCGCCTCCGCTCGTGCATCTGCTTCAGGATCACATCAAGGAGTTCGGCACGGCGACGGACGGTCGGCTGTTCTCCAGCGAGCGAGGCAACGTCATCGCCGCGTCGTCGTACTCGCGCGCGTGGAAGCAGGCCCGTGCCCTAGCCTTCCCGCCCGAACAGGTCGCCTCGGTCCTGGCGGCTCGCCCCTACGACCTCCGGCACGCGGGCGTCTCCCAGTGGCTCAACTCGGGCGTTCCCGCTCCGGCGGTCGCGGCCCGCGCCGGCCACTCGGTCGACGTGCTGCTCAAGATCTATGCGAAGTGCATCGACGGCCAGGAGCAGGAGATGAACGACCGGATTCTGAAGGGTCTGGGGGACGGGGACACGAAGGACTCGGACGGTTCACACACCACTCACGCAAAGCCCCGGGTCACTCCGGGGCTTTCGTCGTGTCGGAGGTGTGTCGGGGAGCTACGCTCGCGGAGTCGGAAACGGTCGCTGAGCTGCTGAAAGCCAGCGAAGGTCATTACGTGGTCATTACGTGATCACTGTCATGGGGCTGCTCCCGACGGCATCCAGCTGCGCATACGCGAAGACCCCGGCCTCAGCGTTTCCGCTGGTGACGGGGTCTTTGGACACCTCATACAGGGTGCCCCCGGCAGGATTCGAACCTGCGCACACGGCTCCGGAGCACAATCAGAGTTTGGCTTGTGAATCGGCTCCGACCAGTAGTTTCCTTGATCGCGAGAGGTGTGTGATGCCCCCGTGTATCGCAGATAGTGCGAAGTCGGAAGTCGCCTCCGGCTCCTACGACTCTTGCCCGGCTGCGCCGGGAGCTCACTCTTCTCGTTGGTGGCCCCTCCCTGGCGAGTGCGACCACAGGAGCCGGGGTATGGCTGTACCACCCAGAGGGCCCCGAGGGTGGTACAGCCGGTTTGTGCAGTCCTCGCCGCCACCCGCCCCCATTAGGAGGCCGTGCAGTTTGGGCCCCCACTATCCGATCCAGGTAGCGGGGGTCCGATGGAACTGCTGACAAACTTGCTCCATGGATGCTGGACTTGCAGGGCTCCTAGGGGGAGTCATCGGAGCGGCCGTTGGCGCAGTGGGCGCCATTGCCTCGGCCGTCATAACCGGTAACAAGGGAGAACGGCTGGCGCGGCTACAGATAGAGGCTCAACTAGCACAAGCTGAATTGCAGGCCCGAACGAACTATGCGCAGCAGCAGGCAAGCACTCGCCGAGAGGCTCACGTCAACTTGCTGGAGCGGCTCGACAAAACGCTCAGTTTGATGCATCTGGATCCACGTACCACTAGCATGGTCGTTGATCGCGCTATAGCCCAGCAGCTGACCAGTGAGCTGTTTACTGGATTTGAGATCGCTAAGACGTTGGCAACTACAGCTCTGGTAGTCGGTCCTGGGGACGCAAGTTCAAAATCAGTGAGGGCGGTCTCTGAAACCGACCGGGTCGTAGCTTTCTGGATGCTCTACTTCGCTGGAGTCCTGGAGGACGCGCCTCAGCAGTCAGAGTGGGATGCTCTCCAGCATAAGGTCAGAGAGGCGCGGAATGCTAGGCGACCGGACCTAGTTGCTGGAGAGGGGTCAATCTAGGTTCTCAATCATCGTGACTTGGAGTGGTGGAACTTCAGGTGGTTGCCTGCACGCATGAGCGGACAGCCCGTACAGCCCGGACAGTTGTCCTTAACCCTGTCCGGTTCGTTTTCGCAGTTCAAGAGGCTAACCGGACAGCCGGACAGCGCGGACACCGTAAGAACGGTCCCATCAGTCCAGGACAGCCTGGACACCGGCACTTTGAGCTATCCGGGCTGTCCGTGTAGGTGAGTGGCGTAACCGGACAGTCGAAGAGGTGGGACACCTTTCTCGGAGTTGGACGGCTGAGGGCAGTCTGTCCGACAGTTGCCCTCCGGTCTCCGCAGGTTGGAGCAGGTAGCGGGACAACCGAGTCGCAGGTACGCCAGCGGGGACACTGCGTCGGAGCCGTGTCGTGAGGGGTGGCCGTCTCCGTAGCTGTGGCAGATCGCTTTTTGGCGATGGTCATTTGAGCCAGGCGCCAAGGGGAGGGGTTCGGTAGTCGCCTCTGCTCCTACGCCCATTGAGAGGTTGGCTGCGTCGGCAGTCTGTACACCACGGGGGGTTTACAGCCGTCTGTGACCGGACAACTCGGGGACCGGTGCTTTAACCTGTCGGGTGGCTTGTGCAGGTGAGAGGCGCAACCGGACAGTCGGGCAGACGCGACACGTGGCGCCGGCCAGCCGGGCGAGTGGGGCACAGGGGTTAGTACGCCCCCGTTCCTCGCACCACTGCGGACCCGGTGCGCAGCAGGATCGACAGGTCTAGGGCCATCGACCAGTTGTCTACGTAGTAGAGATCGAGCCGGATCGCCTCGTCCCAAGGCAGGTCGGAGCGTCCGCTGACCTGCCACAGTCCGGTGAGGCCGGGTTTGACGAGCAGCCGGCGCTTGGCGTCCGGCGTGTACCGCTCGACCTCCTCGGGCAGTGCCGGTCGCGGGCCGACGAGTGACATGTTGCCCTTGACCACATTGATCAGCTGCGGCAGTTCGTCCAGCGAGCTGCGCCGCAGGAATGAGCCGACTCGGGTGATCCGCGGGTCCTTCTTCAGCTTGAACAACCAACCGTCGCTGCTTTCGTTGTGGTCGGCCAGCTCCGCGCGGAGCGCTTCTGAATTCACCCGCGTGGTGCGGAACTTGAGCATGGTGAAGTGGTCGCCGTAGCGGCCCACCCGCCGCTGTCTGAAGAGCGCCGGGCCGAAGCTGTCCAGCCGCACGATCAGGGCGATCAGCAGCATTGGCGGCGAAAGCAGCAGCAGGAGGCACGTGGCAAGGAAGCGGTCCAGCATCTCTTTGGGCAGTCGGGAGAACCGGGAGACGTTCGGCGCGCGTACCCGTACCAGCGCCACCCCGTTGGTGGTTCGTAGCTCCAGCCGGGAGGCGGGCACATTGGCCAGCGCGGGGGCCAGCAGGAGGTCTACACCCTGTGCGGCCGCGGTCCAGGTCATCCGGCGCAGGGCGGCGGCATCGAGCTTAGGGTTGGGCAGCACCACCATGGTGCTAATGCCTAGGGCCCGGATGACGTCGTTCACTCTGTCGACGCCGCCGAGGAAGGGAAGTCCCAACCGGTGTATCTCAGCGGCGTTCTCCGGATCGCTCAGGCAGACGCCTCCGACCTGGAGTTCGTGCTCACCGCCGCGCCGCAGCGCGGAGGCCATGTCCGCGATGCCTCGCGCCGGTCCGACCAGGAGTGTCGTGCTGCGGTCCCGGCCCTGCGCCCATCGCCTCTGCCTCTGCCTCTGCAGAATCACGTCTGCCGCATAAGAGAGGAGCACTCCCGACCACAATGGGATTACGATCGAATCGACGCTTATGTCGAGTCTGAAAAGAGCGCTTGCTAGGCTTACCAGTGCGGTAAGGATAAGTCCATCAATGAGCATGGAGCCGAATCGATTATCCTCGCCCGCAGTCTGAAAAAAATACCTACGGCGCGTCAATCGCACCAGAATCCAGGCCACGCTTAGAAGCCCGGCATACGGCTGATCTGGTCGTTTAAGTATGATGCCAGGAATTGCCATGCCCGCCCAATCGGCATATACCACCCCGATCCTATATATCCACCGTTTGTGATCTTTTTTGGGGTGTGTGACGTCCGTATCTGGCGCCTCTGTGCGATCAAACGCTTCTCTGCTTTCTCCGCCTACCCCTACGGATACCAATACGGGCGCAGGCGCAGGCGCAGGCGCTGGCTGCGGCTCAGGTGGTGAATATCCGGTCTGGACAGGAACCCCCAAAAGGCCTGCGAGGACCCGTCGGGGAAGGTTCATTCTGTCCGGCGACGGGGTAACTGGCGCCGGTGGGGAGGAGGCTTCGAGTAGACCGGAAAGGACCCGTTGGGTAATTCGCCCATTACTCACTGGCCGTCCTCCCGGTGACTTCGGCACTGCTGCGAGGACTGGAGCGCCCCTCCGTTGAAGGATCTCCGACCGCGTCAGCTACTTGAGGAATGTTGCCCAGTTGAGCCAGAAGAGATGGAGCCGAGAAGCCGAGAGCTACCGCTGCTGCCACGCCGCTAATAGATCCACTGGCGCCAAATGCCAAAGCAGTGACCGAGCCAAGAAGTGTCCGGAAGAACGTCATCCAGAAGTGGGCTGGAATATCTAGATACACTCTCATCGAAGGAGGTTTTGCCCGTATTCTGCCACTTTGCAGCTTTCGTGATTCCTGCCAACGCGCAAGGCAGTTGAAGATCGAAAGCAGCTCGACCAGGGCGCCACCTGTAGCACCCAGCAGGGCATACTCCCACCACTTCATATTGCCCCCCACCCACCGTTCAGACAGCCTGTCAGTGCTGCAACTGACTATGCGCGAGGCAAGAATAGGTTGCTGGGGCTACTTATGTACCCGTTTCGATGGCCAGAGTGCCGTGCGCCGATGTGCGAAGTCGGAAGTCGCCTCCGGCTCCTGCGCCTATTGAGAGGCTGGCTTCGCCGACGGGCTGTAACCCCCTGAGTGTTACAGCCGGCCCGTGACCGGACAGCCCGGACGCCGGTACTTCGAGCTGTCCGGGTTGTCTATGCAGGTGAGGGGCGTAATCGGACAGCCGGACAGCC
The DNA here is from genome assembly GCF_043200415.1 of Streptomyces sp. NPDC048419. Lineage (NCBI taxonomy): Bacteria > Bacillati > Actinomycetota > Actinomycetes > Kitasatosporales > Streptomycetaceae > Streptomyces > Streptomyces sp. NPDC048419. Next base: position 9,242 of record NZ_JBICXT010000023.1, read on the forward strand.
GGGACACGACACCTGCACGACTTCGCATGGGAAGCTGGAGTGCGACGGAGTCTGAAGGAGGAATGCGTGCCCAGCCCCAGCCCACGCGGGACGTATCAGGTGGTCTCTCAGACGTTGCGCGACCGGATCGTTGCTGGGGACTACGTGGACGGGCTGCCGTCCGAGGCTGAGATCGGGCGCGAGTTCGGCGTAGCCCGTTCGACGGTGCGGCGCGCTCTTCGGGCCCTCGAAGAATCGGGGGACATCAAGACCGTCGCCGGCGTTGGCCGTAGTGTCGCCGGGGGCGTGGAGGCCGCGCCGTACGAGCGGATCATGGCGGACCTGTTGGAACGGATCCGGAAAGGTGACCTGCCTGCCGGCGCGCGTCTTCCGAGTGAAGCGGCCCTTGTTGAGAAGTACGGGGTGTCTCGCGGCACCGTCCGGCGCGCCGTGCGCGAGCTAGAGACGGCTGGCCACGTCGAAGCGCGGCATGGGATCGGCCGGTTCGTCAGTTCTCCCTCCTGAACTCTCGATTGCCTCGGAGGCAGTGGAAGATGCAGCTGGCCAAGTGGGCCCATGACCTTGCTGAGTCGCTCTTGGCCGACAGCTTGCCGCGGCGGTGGGCTCACTCTCAGGGGGTTTACTCCCAGGCGCTGACCCTGGCGCCGACGCTGGACAGCGGGGACGCAGAGCTGTTGGCGGCCGCCGCCATTGCCCATGATGTTGGGTATGCCCAGGTTGCCGTGGACACCGGGCAACACATGATCGACGGGGCGCGATACCTACGCGACGTCGCTGGGGCAGACCCTCGGCTCTGCAGCATCGTGGCCTTCCACACCTCCTCCTCCTGGGAGGCGTCCGAACTCGGGCTGGAGGATGCGCTCAACGAGTTCGGGCCGGCGGAACCTCAGCTGGTGGACGCCATCACCTATTGCGACTTGACCAGTAACCCGGCCGGGGACCCGGTGGACCCTGTCGAGAGGCTCACAGAAGTCCTGGAGCGATACGGTCCCGAGCACGTCGTGTTCCGGGCGGTATCCGCTGCCCGGCCCGAACTCATCGCGAGGGTGGCTCGGGTACGGCAGCGTGCCGAGGCGGCGGGAGCGAACGTCAGCTGATCAGAGGAACCTCGGAGTCACGGAACCCTTGCTCAAGACGTTGGCGCGTGGTCGGCGAGATGTCGAGAGAGTCCAGCTCCGCCTTGGGGACCCACCGAACCGCGAAGGACTCTGAACTGACCTTGATCTCGCCGCTGACCTTGCGAGCCCGGAAGCAGAGCGAAAATTCCTGGCGCACCTCTCCGTCTGCAAACGCGATGACGTGTCCGGGGTCGGTGAAGACTCCCACCAGGCCGATCACTTCGACCTGAATCCCTGTTTCCTCCAGGACCTCCCGGACAACGGTCCCCGCGATGTTCTCCCCGACCTCCTGAACGCCTCCTGGCATGCCCCAGCGACCGTTGTCCGAACGCCGCTCAAGAAGCACTTCACCAGCGTCGTTCACGACGAACGCGGTGACCGCGGGCACGATGCTGTTGGCCTTGGGCGCGGCGGGATCGTTGAAGTAGTCGGTACGGCGACTCATGAGGACCCTTCGATGGGGACAGCTTCCGACCACACCTTCTCGAAGCTCATCTGATACGTCGAGACCAACTCGGCACCGGCGACGCGGCGAAGGTGGAGCACCGGGGCCAAGGGCGCGCTCACCCCGTACACCTGCGTGTTGACCAACCACTCGTCATCGGAGCGGTAGAGCGAGTTGTGAAGAGTGGACCGGTGCATGCGGAACTCGATGCCCGGAACCGAGTACAACGGCCGGTAGAGCTTCATTACCTCCCGCACCTTGAACGCAACGCCCTCGCCGATCTCCTCCTCTTCGCCGCGGCGCTGGATCTCTGGACTTTCGGGATCGCCTAGCAGGATGCGGGCGCGTACGCCGGACGACGCCTTCAGCCGCAGTAGCTGGGGCCACCGAGGGTTCTCGGCCAGGAACACGCCCGCGTGGACGAGCACGCCGATTTCTCGCTCTGCCCGGCCGAAGAGCTGCAACCAAAGTTCCGGTGGGACGTACGAACGGTGTGGGTACACCTTCAGGACTTCAGCGTCGGCCGCGTCCTGGCGCTGACCGTCAGGAAGACCGTCCGGCCAGAAGTACGTCTCGTCTTCCCGTAGCAGTGCGGCGATGGCCAGACGGTGCCGGCGGTACGGCGCGCGCGCCTGAGTGATCCAGCGCTCGACGGTCTTCGGGTCCACCCCGATGTGGGTCGCCATGGCGTCGACCGTGATGCCGTGCGTGAGCATCGACGATCGTAGGCGCTCGTTCGCCACACCAACTCCCAGGGACGTCTAGGGACCTACACGACCCTCCGAACGCTAACGAGGACGTCCCAACTCGTCCAGGGACGTGGTCACTTCGTCCCGCCCTCTCGCGGCAACCTGATGGCACGTCGCAGAGCGACCCGACAACAGCGAAGAACTTGACAGCCGTAATAGGACACGCCACTGTGAGATACACGTTCAAGCGTGTATCGCAACGGTGAACGGGGCAGCCGTGGCTGTCCTGAGCTGCACGACCACTGCCCGGCAGCGGGACTCCCCAGCAAGGTCGCCCGCCGCCGCGGTTCTCCCTGTTCCTTCGACTCAGGAGAACGTCTATGCACACGTATATCGGCCGTCAACAGGCCGTCTCCGCTGAAGACTTCGTGGAGTTGGCCCTTGGTACCCCGGTTGAGCTATGGCTCGGGGCCGAGGGCGAGACGGATGAAGAGCGCGCAGCCCGCATGGATGCGGCGCGCGACATCCTCGCCGACCCCGAGTACCGCAGCCTGCCGGACGACGTGGCCCGCATCGCCGCTGAGGTGATCGAGGCGCACGCCCCGGAGCTCTTCAACGTCGTCCCGTTGGCACGCCAGACCGGCCGCCGTTGGTTCTCCCGGAAGGGAGCGGCGGCATGACGACCGCAACCGAGATGGCGCGGTCGGCGGTGCCGCCGCTGACGAAGCCAGAGACGGGCCTTGCCGGACTGGGCGCACTCGCCGCGGCCGGCGTCGGCGCCCTGGGACTGATCGCCTCCTTCGACGCGGTCTCCTCTGCAGCCACCCGCTGGGGATTCGGCGCCCCATGGATGCTGCCGGTCGGTATCGACGTGGCCATCCCCGTGTTCACGGTGGCCAACTTGCTGCTGATCCGGATGGACATGGCGTTGACGTGGGTGCGCTTCGTGCCCTGGGTGCTGACGCTGGTCACCTGCGGATTGAACGTCGCCGCCGGGCATTCACTGTGGGCGCAGGTGGCCCACGGCACGATGCCGCTGCTGTGGGTGGTGTTCGCCGAGATCGGCGCCCACGTCTACGCCGTCCGCATCGGCGCTGTCACCGGCCGGCGGATGGAGAAAGTGCGGTTCTCCCGCTGGATGCTCGCCCCGATATCGACCTTCGCCCTGTGGCGGCGGATGACGCTGTGGGAGATCACCTCTTACTCCGAGGCGCTGAAGCGCGAGCGTGAGCGGCAGTTGGCCCGCGCCCGGCTGCGCGAGCGGCACGGACGTCGGTGGCGGTCGCAGACACCGCGCCCGGAACGGGTCCTGTTGAAGCTGGGCGAACTGGCCCCGGCCAGTGAGGACATGCCGCCCGCGCCGCCGCAGCCGATGACCGAGCGGAAGCCGGAGGCACCCAAGACGCCGCGCAAGCGGCAGGCCAGCGCCAAGGGCAAGGCAAAGACCGTCAAGGCGCCACGGACCTCGGCGGAACTGCTCACCGAGGCGCGCGAGGTCACAGCCGACTGGGCCGATGACGCAATCAACGCGGAAGCCATCCGAACCACGCTGCACTGCTCAGCTGCCAACTCCCGCGTGCTGCGTGACCAGTTGCTCGGCGACCGGTCCGAGGGGCGCCGCCTGCACTCCATCGACGGTGACGACAACGGGACCCAGGGGGCGGCGGCATGAACACTCTGCTGACCATGCTCGCCGCAGCGGCTCCGGTCGCCTCCGGCTGGACGGCCCACACGCTGTGGCTGCGGCGGCGCCTGAACGTCGCCCGCCGTGACCCGCTCACCGGACTACGGACACGCGAGGCGTTCACCCGCCGCGCCACCGCCCTGCTCAGGGACCCGCGCGCGGTCGTGGTCCTGGCCGACGTCGACCGCTTCAAGCAGATCAACGACACCTTCGGCCATGCGGCCGGCGACACGCTCCTCAAGGCCACCGCGGACCGGCTCGCCCACCACGTCGGCCGCTCCGGCGTGGCCGGACGGCTCGGAGGCGATGAGTTCGCCGCCATCCTGATCGACGACCACGACACCGCGGCCGATCTGCTCACCGTGCTGCACGGCGTGCTCGCCCGCCCGGTCGACGGCCAGGACCCGGCCGCACGCACCACGGTCTCGCTGGGCTGGGTACGGGCTGCGGACTTCCCGGGCGAGGACCTGTCCGGGCTGCTGCGGAGGGCCGATGAGGCGATGTACGCGGCCAAGCAGGCACGCGCCGGGGCGCGCCGGGCGGGGCTGGGGCTGCTGTTCGCCACGGTCACCGGACGGCGCGCCGGACGCGCCGGCACCCGGATTGCTGCTCCGGCCGGGGGAGTGGCCGCCTGATGTTCGCCTACGCCAAGTACTTTGACCCGTCTGGCGCCCGGTTCGGAGTCCCCACCTTCCCGTGGCGGTTCGCCCCGGACGGCTACGCCACCCGTCGGCAGCTGCGTGCGTCTGGACTCCGGCCCGGCGGACAGCCGGTCTCTGCCCAGGTCATGCGCCGCCACCGCGGCCGCAAGGCGGGTGTGCAGGTCGCCTACCTCTACCGCGTCGACCGCGCGAAGCCGGTCCGGCCGATGACCTCCCGCAAGTGGGGTGCGCTGGCCCTGGCGATGCTCGCTCGCCGCACCTGCCCCAAGTGCCAGATCACGTACGGCTACTGCATCCCGACCTCGCTCGGGACGTGCGTCCTCTGCGCCTACCCCGAGGAACAGCGCGCCGCCTGAACACCCAGTTCGGGGCCCGGTCTCAACCGACCAAAGCAGCGGCCGGGCCCCGACTTCCCTCCCGAAAGAAGGAAGCCTCAGTGAAGCACCCCGACGACGACAACGAACTCTTCAACCGACTGGAAGCCGAGATGACCGCCGACCCCGGCGGGGAAGTAGTCGACCTCGACAAGGCGCGGTCGGCCCGGACCGAGTCGACCGACCCGAACACTCGACTCGATGCCGACCAGTCGGCCGACTCCAGCGAGGACCGGTCGGACGTGGAGTCGGTCGACCCGAGTACGCGTGTGATGGTCGACCAGCCGACCCAGAAGTCGGCCGGTCCGGGCTACCTCGGTCGGCTCGCGGCCGCCAAGCGCCGGGACGTGATCCCGGTCTGGCTGCGCTCGCTCGCCGAACTCAAGACGGCGTCGGCGTGGGTGGCTCACCACTACGCCCACACCGTCGGGTACCACGCGCTGCGTGCCCCGGTCTACGTCGCTCGCCTCACCCTCCAAGTGCCCACCGGCACGGCACGGTTCGTGGGCGGCACCATGCGCTGGATGGCCGACCGCGAGGGCGAGCCGGTCCGCCTCGCCGCGGTCCGGCGCGAGGATGCCGCCGAGTATCTGAAGCTGTCGCGGCAGCGCGACGGCCGCGTGCGGCTGCGCACCCTGGTGACGGTGCTCGCGCTGTTCGTCGGGCTCGGTTCGGCGCTGGCCATCTACGTGCTTGCCCCCGACTGGCTGCAGGCGTTGTCGGTGAGCGCCGTGGTCCTGGCGCTCGGCTCCGTCGGCCGCAAGGCGGACGCACCGGTCATCCACAAGGCTGTGGAACTGCCCGACGCACCCAAGCTCACCAGCGACATCGTGCTGCGGGCGCTGGGCGCACTGGGCATTCCGGCGATCAACCAGGCGCAGGCCAAGGGTCGGGACGGCTTCGCCTTCACCGCACCCATCACCCGCGACGGGCCCGGCTGGCGCGCCGAGGGTGACCTCCCGTACGGCGTGACGGTCACGGACGTGATGGACCGCCGCGAGCGGCTCGCCTCGGGGTTGCGCCGCCCGCTGGGCTGCGTGTGGCCGGAGGCTGTGCCGGACGAGCACACCGGCCGCCTGGTGCTGTGGGTCGGCGATCAGGACATGGCCAAGTCCTCCCGGCCCGCGTGGCCGCTGGCCAAGTCGGGTGTGGTGGACCTGTTCAAGCCCGCCGCATTCGCCACCGACCAGCGCGGACGCTGGGTTGAGGTCACGCTCATGTACATCGCCGGGGTGATCGGCGCCATCCCGCGCATGGGCAAGACGTTCTTGCTGCGCCTGCTCATGCTGATCGCCGCACTGGACCCGCGCGCTGAGCTGCACACCTACGACATGAAGGGCACCGGCGACCTCGACCCGGTGGGCGATGCGGTCTCCTACCGTCACCGCGCCGGCGAGGATGAGGAGGACTTCGAATACGCGCTCGCCGACATGCGCGAGGTCCGCGGCGAGCTGCGCCGCCGCGCCAAGGTGATCCGCTCTCTGCCCCGGGACATGTGCCCGGAGTCCAAGGTGACCTCGGACCTGGCCAACAAGCCGTCGCTGGGACTGCACCCGATCGTGATCGCGGTGGACGAGTGCCAGAAGTGGTTCGAACACCCCAAGTACGGGGCGGAGTTCGAGGAGATCTGCACCGACCTGGTCAAGCGGGGCCCGGCAACCGGGATCGTGCTGCTACTCGCCACGCAGCGCCCGGACGCGAAGTCGCTGCCCACTGGGATCAGCGCGAACACGTCGGCCCGCTGGTGCCTGAAGGTCATGGGCCAGCTGGAGAACGACATGGTGCTCGGCACTTCCTCCTACAAGCGCGGCGTGCGCGCCACGATGTTCGCCTGGGCCGACAAGGGCATCTGCTACTTCGTCGGCGAGGGCGCGGACGCCCGCATCGTCCGGTCCGCGTTCGTCGACGCGCTGGTCGCCGAACGCATCGCCCTGCGGGCCCGCGCCGCCCGCGAAACCGCGGGCACACTCGCCGGATACGCCCTGGGACAGGAGCTGGAGGCGAGCGAGTCGGCCGGATACGACCTGCTCGCCGACATCCTCGCCGTCGTCCCGTCCGAGGAGCCCAAGGTGTGGTCCGAAACCGTCGTCGCCCGGCTCGCCGAACTGCGGCCGGAGGTCTACGGCGGCTGGGATGCCGAAGGACTCGCCGCCGCGCTCAAGCCCTACGGCATCGCCACGGCGCAGGTGTGGGGCAAGACAGAGTCCGGGAAGGGCGCCAACCGACGCGGCATCGAACGCGCCCGGATCACCACCACTGTTGCGGAGCGTGATGGAAAGCGGGACGCGGGCTGAGTGGATCTCGGCGCTAGACCTAGCACCACACCCCGCTAGGTCTAGCGGCACCGCTAGCACCCCATATCGCACCTGATCAGGCTGCTAGTGCCTAGCGGCCTCCTCCTCGCACACCCCAAAACCGGCCCAGGAGGCCCCAGATGACCCCTGTGCTCGTCGCTAGCGCCCTCCTTCTGTCCATCACCCTCGGTTACGTATCCCTGTGCGTGGCCTCGCCGTTCGGCAACTGCCGCAAGTGCCGCGGCATGGGCCACGCCCTCAAGCACGACCGCAAAGGCCGGTTGAAGCGCGGCAAGGACTGCCGCCGCTGCAAGGCGACCGGCAAGCGCATACGCGTCGGCCGCTGGCTCTACAACCGCGCCGCCCGCATCTACCGCGCCGGCACCCACACCCCCTGACCGTCCGCCCGAAGGAGTACCGCCATGCGCAAGGCACTCGCGGCTGCCACCGCGACCATCGCCGCCGTTCTGGCCCTGGGCGCGTGCAGCCCCGACTACGCCCCCGGGCCAGCCGGGACCGTGCACGACCGCAGCGCCGCCTACTTCAAGTCCGGCGGCTGGCGCTACCGGCTCACCGTCACCACGACCGACGGCCAGCGCCACGGCTTCCGCGTCACGCGCGACGACTACCGGCACTGCTTCCACGGCTCCGCCTACCCCACCTGCACCCACCACTGACCCCGGAAGGAATCCGATGGTCCTGAACATCTCCGCCGTGCTGCTGTTCGGCGCCGCATCCGTCCTCGCCGTCAAGACCAAGTCCGCCGGGGGCGGCGCCGCCCTGGTGCTGTTCCTGTTCGGCTTCTTCGTCGCCGGGACCGGCGCATACGAGCCCATCCACAACCTCGTACAGGCGTCAGCCGACGCTCTGTCCGCCCTCGGTAAGTGACGGGAGACAGCCTCATGAACGAACCCATCGTCGCGCGCCACTGGCTCGCCGCCTCCGCGCCCAAAGCAGCGCCCGCCCTCGCCACCACAACCGTGCTCGCGCTGGCTCGCATCTGGAACGCCAACGGCGCCGAACACTCCATCGGAAACGCCCTGTTGATGACCGTCCTGTCCGCCGGGGCCGCGGCTGCAGGAGCCTGCGCGAGCGTCGGCTACGCGGGAGACAGCACGATCGCCGGGACCGCGTTCGCCGCCTCCGGCGCCCTCGCCTTCGCCGGGGTGGCCGGCTACGCCGACGGGCTGCCGCTGCCACTGCTGCTGTGGACGCTGGCTACGGCCGGCGCCTACGCACTCGCCGCCCGCTACTGGCGCAAGGACCGTCGCGAAACGGTCGCGTATGAGCGCCACGTGAGCGAGCGACGCGAGGAACACGCCCACATCGAGCGCGTCGAGACCCTCCGCGCTACGACACAGATTGAGGCGGCCCGCACCGGCGCCGCCTACGCCGAACAGCTCGCCGCCGCCCTGGTCCACCGCGCCGCGCTGCCCAGCTTCGACCCCGCCGCCCTGGAACGCGCGGGCCTGCCCGCCCTCCCCGCCGTCGACACCGACAAGGAGCGCTGAGCCATGTTCGAGATCCGCGTCATCAGCAACCCCGCCGACACCGACCGCGTCACCACAGCGCTGCGCGAGGCGTTCGCCACCGGCGCCGTGCGCCACTCCTACACCCGCGACCGCAAGCGACACATCGTGTACGTCACCGCCGACCACCGGCCCGAGCCGGTCGCGTGGCCGACACCGCAGCAGGCGTACGCACTCGCCCCGAGCATCATCAGCGAGATCGGCTGGACCGCCGACCGCGCCCGCCGGCACCTCAACGGCAGCGACGTCGACCGGGAGTACTGGCTGCGCAAAGCCGCCCTGCTGGACCGCATGGCCCTGGACGACGAGACCGCGCGCCTTCACACCGACGTGCCCGTCGTCGCCCTGGGCGCAGCGCTCCGCCTCCTGGAAATCGACTGCAACGGCGACGGCCAGTACAGCGGTGACCCGTACTGGCCCGAACACCCCGCATCCGTCGCCGACCCGCGCGGCTACGTCCGCCAGGAATACGCCGCTTGGGCCAAGCACCAGTAGCAACGCCGCGGCGGCGGGACTCCCCAGCAAGGTCGCCCGCCGCCGCGGTTCTCCCTGCCCATCCGTAGACAGAACAGGAGAGCCCAAGAATGCCGCACCCGGACGGCTCTGCCCAGCTCGCCGCCGCGCTTGACGCAGCGTCGCGTGACTGGCGCGTCTTCCCCCTCATCCCCGGCGACAAGCGCCCGGCCGTCTCCAACTGGGAGACCCGCGCTACCGCCGACCCAGACCGCATCACCCGCGCCTGGTCTACCGCCGTCTTCAACGTCGGCATTGCCACCGGCCCTTCCGGCCTGGTGGTCATCGACCTGGACCGGCCCAAGCACCCCGGCGACACCCCGCCGGCCGCTTGGGCCGAGCACGGCGTCACCGACGGCGCCGACGTGCTCGCCGTACTCAGCGAGCGCCACGGCCAGCCCCTTCCCGCCGACACCTACACGGTGCGCACGTGGAGCGGCGGTACTCACCTGTACTACCTCGCGCCCGAGGGCGAACCCCTGCGCAACACCGCGGGGGACAGCGCCCGTGGGTTGGGCTGGAAGGTCGACACCCGCGCATGGGGCGGACTCGTGGTCGGCGCGGGGAGCACCTTCGCCGGACGCCCGTACGAGGTCATCCGGAACGTCCCCGTGGCGCCGCTGCCGGGCTGGCTCACCGATCTCCTGCGCCCGGCCCCGCTGCCCGCGCAGACGCCCATCACGGTTGCTCTCACCGGCCATGGCCGACGCACCGCGTTCCTCCGCTCCGCCGTCAACGGGGAAGTGGAGCGAGTCAGCAACTCCGGCCCGCACGAGCACAACAACGCCCTCTACGTCGCCGCCATCGCCCTCGGACAGCTCGTTGCCGGAGGCGAGCTGAGCGAAGCCGACGTGAGCGGCTGGCTGTTGGCTGCCGCGCTCCACGTCGGCCAGGGCGAGCGCGAAGCACGACGCACCATCGCCTCCGGACTCCGGGCCGGAGCGCGACGCCCTCGGACGGTCGCGGCATGAGCGCCAACGCCATCCCGCCCCTGCACCTGTACTCCGTGCCCAGCGACCCCGAGACGCCCCCGCAGGCACCGCCGAAACGGGAGCGGCCGAGGACCGCATGGACAGCCGACCAACTCATGGCCGCGCACTTCCCCGATCCGAAATGGGCCGTGCCCGGCATCCTCGCCGAAGGGGTCAGCGTGCTCGCCGGACCGCCGAAGGTCGGCAAGTCCTGGCTCTCCCTTGGGCTCGGGCTGTCGGTCGCGGCCGGCGGAAACGCATTCGACTCCGTACCCGTAGAGGGCGGGCCGGTGCTCTACCTCGCGCTGGAGGACACCCCGCGCCGTCTCCAGACCCGCATGGGCAAGCTCCTCGGCGGTCAACCGGCGCCCGCCGGGCTGACCTTGGTCACCGAGTGCCCGCCCTTCCCCCAGGGCGGCACCGAAGCCATCGCCCAATGGCTGGAGCGCAACCCGGACGCGCGCATGGTCGTCATCGACGTGTTCACCAAGATGCGTGGCCAGGCCCCGCAAGGGGTGTCGGCGTACGACGCGGACTATGTCGCCGTCGGCTACGCCAAGCGGCTCGCCGACCACTACGGGGTGGCCGTCGTCCTCGTCCATCATGTCCGCAAGGCAGGCTCCGAGGACTTCCTCACGGAAGTCTCCGGCACCAACGGCATCGCCGGCGCCGCGGACGCCACGCTCGTCTTGAAGCGAGCACGCGGGCAGGCAGACGGCATCCTGCACGTCACCGGCCGCGACGTCGACGAAGCCGAGTACGCGCTCAGCTTCCAACCCGCCTCCGGAGCCTGGCACTTGCTGGACGGTCCCGTCTCCGATCACACCGTCAGCGACACCCGCGCCACGATCCTGCGCTACGTCCGCGCCCATCCCGGCGCCAAGCCGAAGGACATGGCGGGTGAGCTGCCGCAGGTCGATCTCGACACGATCCGCCGTACCTGCAATCGCATGGCCGATGCCGGACAGCTCACCAAGGATCCCGGCGGCCGGTACTACCCGGACACCGACACCCGGACACAGGGCGCCCAAGAGGTGTCCGCACTGTCCGGCTGTCCGGTTACACCCGCTGACCAGCACGAACACCTCGGACAGTCGGAATTGGAGCTGTCCGGCCTGTCCGGTGCGGACGAAGCCGAGGGGGAGGCGGAATGAGCGCCCGTACGCAGGACGAAAAGATGACCGTCGAAGAGATCATCACCGATCTGAAGGTCGCCCCGTCGACCTTCTACCGATGGCGCCAACTCGGCAAAGGACCCCGCGCAATCAAGCTCCCCAATGGCGACGTACGAATCCGGCGGTCTGAGTACGAACGCTGGCTTACAGAGCGGGAGGACGCTGCGTGAGCACGGATGACAACTCCCCTGTTCTCCGGCCGCACGGAGAGGCCAAGCCGGGGTATTCCCTCGATATCCGGCTGTGGAAAGTCACGAAGGTTAATCGAAAAGCGCGCCCGTACCAACTCCGCTGGGTCGTAGGCGGGAAAGTGAGCAGCGCAACGTTCGCCACATCGGCACTTGCCGAAAATCGAAGCTCGGAATTGCGGCAGGCAATGCGCCGGGGTGAGGCTTTCGAGATTGCAAGCGGACAGCCGGAGTCCGAACTTCGAGCGGCAGCGCAAGCAGCGAAAGCCTCAGAAGAAGAACTGCCGTTGCGGTGGTACGAGTTCTGCCGCAAATACGTTGCCGGGCGGTGGCGTACGAGCGCGGCCAAGACCCGAGAGGGCATGGCGGACGGTCTTGCAGCCGTTACGCTGGCCATGGTCAAGCGCGGGGAGGGCGCTCCTTCGGATGAGCAATTGCGGTTGGCTTTCCGGTGGGGCATCGTGCCCGCAAATGCGGGGGAGGATCCACCGGCCGACCTCAAAGCCGCTTATGACTGCCTCACGACGATGGATCGTCCGGTGGCAGATGTGGCAGACGCTGCGGTGTTCGAGGACGTGCTCTACCGCCTCGGGTACAAGCTGGACGGCACCCCGGCGGCGGGCGACACGTACAGGCGCCGGCGCCGGGCCCTGAACACCGCCCTCGAAAACGCCGTGGTCGTGGGGGAGCTCTCCGAGAACCCACTTCTGCGCGCCCGCCGGAAGCACGTCGGCTCCAACGGCACGGTTGACCGTCGCGTCCTGGTGAACGCTGTACAGGCCCGGCAGTTGCTGACCGCCGTGTCCTATGTCGGGTCGTGGGATCGCTGCCGTGGGCGGCGCCTGGTGGCCTTCTACGCGGTCCTGTACTACGCGGGGCTCCGGCCCGCTGAGGCGGTTGGACTTCGGCTGTCTGACTGCCACCTTCCAGAGGCGGGTTGGGGGACGCTGACGCTGCGAGAGACGCGGCCCGTCTCCGGGAAGCAGTGGACCGACTCGGGGGAGCGGCACGACCGCCGTGGACTGAAGGCGCGGGAGGCTGCCAGCGACCGACCCGTGCCCATCCCGCCCGTCCTGGTGGCCATCCTTCAGGCTCACCTGAAGGTGTTCGGAACCGCCAAGGAGGGGCGCGTGTTCGGCAACGAACGTGGTGGAGTGGTCGGCTCATCCACCTACTGGCGGGTGTGGGAAGAAGCACGGGAGTATGCGCTCCCGCCGGAGCGCATCGACTCGCCGTTGGCCGGGCGCCCTTACGACCTGCGGCACGCGTGCATCACGCGGTGGCTGAACGCGGGGGTACCCATTGCTGAGGTGGCCCGGAGGGTCGGTAATTCGCCGGAGGTGATCCATCGCCGCTATCACGGCTGTATCGACGGACACGAGGAAGCCGCCAACGCGAAGATTTCCAAGTCACTAGAGGAGGAGGGAGACGCCACATAGCTGTGCGTCGCAAGTGCCCAGGGCGGTCCTGAAGGCCAGGATCGCCCTGTAGCAGTGGAGCTCAAGAAGTCGAATTTTCCTGAGAGATTGCATCTGGATCGGTGAGATCTTTGTGGGTAATGACGACAGGCTTCGCTTTTCCGGCCTTGCTCGCCGTAGTTGCGGGGGGAAGGGCCCGGATAGCGACAAAGTAGACGCGGACGCCAGACATCTCGACGTAAGGCGGCCAAGCTTCAGAAGCTCCGTCGGTCGGGAACTCGAGAAGTTTGTCGGTGACGTTGTAGATCACCAGGTATCCAACATGCTTATTGTAGTCGTGGGCATACTGGATAATCTGGTGAAAGCCCTTGGCGATGTAAGTCTTGCTTGTCTGCGGCCCGAAGATCTTTCCATCGCACACCAGGGGATCGGAGGTGCTCAGATCACCGACCAAATCGGCCTCACCGGAAGCGGATCTCGGTTTCGCGACGACGTAGTCGCCCTCAAGGAACAGGAACCGCTGGAGATCCAGCACATAAACGTCTTCCCCGCTGCCCTTGTTCTCCAGAAAGCGGGCGTAGAGCGATTCTCGGTCGAACCACTCGGTGCGCCACTTATAGCGCTCTAGCGTATGCAACACACTGCTCTGCGAGCCGATCCGGTCGCCGAGATAGTTGAACAGATGCTGGAGAATGTCCTCGGTAAACTCCCGCCAACTGTCGGCCAGATCGCCGCGAGAGTATCCGCTGGCCAACTGCCATCCATAGTTTGGATTGGTTTTGTCCTGCTCGGCGACCTCCTGCATGAGCCTCCATACCAGCGTGGCACGGCCCTCCTCAGTATTACTTGGCCATGAAAACTGCTCTGCCGGACCGAGGCCCTGAGTGAAGGTCTCGTACTGAGCATCCACATCGGGCTCCTCCCGTCCAGCCTCGGCTAGCAACCCCAGGAGCGCAGGTTGCTTGTTGATCCACGCGACGACTAGGCGCACTTCGTGGCTACTAGTCGTATGTGACGCAGTCATCAGACGCCGGAACTGTTCGCGCACGGCAATGTGTAGGTCCTGCTGGTACTTCACCTGAAGAGTCCCTTCAAAGCCTCTTTGATGTGCTGTTCCAGCACGGCCCCCGTGTTCTGCACACTGCCGGCGTTGTCTTGCAGGAGGATGCGGGCGCGGCAGCTGGGGCACGTGACGGCTGTCTGGGTCACGATTTCGGAGTGTCGTACCCAGACCGGGTAGCGGCATCGCGGGCACGGAATCTCGTAGGTGTGGCTGAGGAGCCGGGTGGAGAGCGACTGACCCATAGGGACATCTTGCCCGGCCCTCATGTGGTTTCGCCCCGTTTTTGCGAATCGTCTCGGCGTCGCCCCGGGGTAAAAGTCGTCAGTGAGCTGTGTCGTACGGACTCGGTGCGGCGAGGCTGCAACCACAGATGCCAACCCGCGGGCCACGGGGGACGCTACGGGGTGTGGCGGAGGTGTGTCGTGTGTATCGCAGATGGTGCGTGGACGCTGAGAGACGACGAGAGAGAGCGGGAGTCAGTGAGACTGACTCCCGCTCTCTCGTGTCGGCATTCGCGCTGGTCAGAGCACGGTTCTTGCTGGCTGACTGGCGAGTGCCCCCGGCAGGATTCGAACCTGCGCACACGGCTCCGGAGGCCGTTGCTCTATCCCCTGAGCTACGGGGGCGTGTCTGCTGCGCTGTGTGCGCGGCGACGGGTAGAACCCTACCAGCTGATCCAGGGTGTTCATGAACGGGTTTTCCGGCGTCGGGAGCAGTGCCACCCCCTCGCTGCCGTGCACGGGTTGCGCCACTCGTGCGGCCACTCGTCGCCCCTTCGGCGGCACCCGGTGCAGCGCGCCCCCCTGTCGCCCAATGCGTCAGCATCGCCGCACCCTTCAACCGCCGACTGGTGCCCCGATCCCTTACCTGCCAACCCGCGAACACCCCTCAACCGCCAATTCATGAGCCGCCCTCCACCGCCGGCCCACGGCCATCCCCCAACCCCGCCGGCCCACGGCCACCCCTCCACCGCGCTCCCACCCACACCCACGCCGAGCCGACCCCGCCCCCCACCAGTCCCACCCCACCCCCCACCCCCAACGCCCCCCACCCCCAACGCCCCCCACGCCACAACCGGCCACCCTCCCTCCACCCCCCCCAACCGCCCCCAACCAACCCCCACCCCCCAACCCCCAACCCCCAACCCCCCGTCCCCCACCCGAGCCAGAAACAGGGAAAAGCCGGACGCGGTGGCCGGTCCCGACCTACTCTCGAGTTGTGCCAGGCGCGTCGGGTCGGGTGCTTGTTGTGGACGACAACAAGGTCATCCGGCAGCTGATCAGGGTCAATCTCGAGCTGGAGGGTTTCGAGGTGGTGACCGCGGCTGACGGTGCCGAGTGTCTGGATGTCGTGCATCAGGTGCGTCCCGACGTGGTGACACTCGATGTCGTGATGCCCCGGCTCGACGGACTTCGTACCGCCGCCCGGCTGCGCAGCGATCCCCGGACCCGTGACCTTCCCCTGGCCATCGTCAGCGCTTGCACCTCCTACGAGGTCGACGCCGGACTGGACGTCGGAGTCGACGCCTTTCTCGCCAAGCCCTTCGAACCTGCCGAACTCGTGCGTCTCGTACGGCAGTTGATCGAGCGCCGGGGTAGCGGCGAGAGCAGGGGAGAGAGTGGTCAGTCCGAGGTCGGGAGCGTGCTCGGCGTCGGCGAGGCCGAGCGGGCCGGGCGCGGCGCCGGCGGCTGACGCCCACGGCTGTCGCCCGCGTGACCCCCGCGGCAACCCGGAAAGATCCCCGTAGATCCCCGTAGATCCCTGCCCCCTAGCGCGCGTAGCACCGCGTAGCCGCGCGCAGCCCCCGTCCACATCCCGGACCCTCCCCAAACCGACTCGCATACCCACCCCCCTCCTCCCATACGCTTGTCCCGTGACCCCCGTCGAGCTGTCCCGCACCGTGCTGCGCGCGGTGCGTCGTGCTGTCGATGGTGGGGAGCTGAGTGTGGCCGTGCCGCGACGGGCCGTCGTCGCGCCGCCGGGTCCGGGCGGGTGCGGTGACTACGCCACCAGCATCGCCCTCCAGCTCGCACGACCGGCCGGCCGGCCGCCGCTGCGGGTCGCCGAGATCCTCCGGCAGCACCTCGCCGGGGCGGACGGTGTCGCCGACGTCGTCGTCACCGGGCCGGGTTTCATCAACATCAGCCTTGACGGGACGGCGGCCTCCGCGGCCGCGCTGACCCGCGAGATCCTCGACGCCGGACCGGCCTACGGCCACGCGGACTCCCTCGCCGGGCAGGTCGTCGAGCTGCGTATCCCGTACGACGTCCGCGCCGAGGTCGTCGCGGACGCGCTGGTGCGGATCGTCGGTTCGCAAGGGGGGCGCGTGGAGGTGAGCCACCGCGAGCCGGTGAACCTCCGGCCCGTGCCGGCCCCCGACGACCCCGCCCTGCTCGGCCCCGCCGCCGCCCGCTGGGCGCTGCTGCACCCCGCGGCCCACGACCGGCCCCGTATCACCGCCGATCACCTGGTCCAGCGCGAGAGCAACCCTCTCTTCCGCGTCCGTTACGCCTACGCCCGCACCCGGGCCCTCAGCCGCAACGCCGCCGACCTGGGCTTCACCTCCGTACCCGGAGACGTAGAAGAAGAGCCGCACCAGACCCCGGCCCTCCTCCTCTCCACCCTCACCGACCACCCCCGCGTCCTCGCCCGTGCGGCAGCGCACCGCACGCCCGACAGCCTGGCCCGGCACCTCGTCGGCGTCGCCGATGCCGTTCTCGCCGTCCTGCCCGCCGTGCTTCCGCGCGGTGACGAGAAACCCTCGGCCGCCCACCGTGCCCGGCTCGCGCTCGCCGAAGCCGCCGGGGCGGTGCTGGCCGGCGGCCTGTCCCTGCTCGGCATCGACGCACCCGATCACCTGTGACGCACACAGAAAGCCACCCGAGAAAATGAGCCGTTCCGCACACCCCGCCGGGCCCCGTCACGCCGACGTCCTTCCCGAGGGCCACTACTCCGCCCCGCCCACCGACCTCAACGTGCTCGACCCCAAGGTCTGGGCCCACACGGTCACCCGTGACGAGGACGGCGTGGCCACCGTCGGCGGCGTCGACGT
This sequence comes from Streptomyces sp. NPDC048419, assembly GCF_043200415.1. Lineage (NCBI taxonomy): Bacteria > Bacillati > Actinomycetota > Actinomycetes > Kitasatosporales > Streptomycetaceae > Streptomyces > Streptomyces sp. NPDC048419. The sequence goes on from NZ_JBICXT010000023.1 coordinate 26,417, forward strand.
CAAGACGCTCGCCGAGGCCCACGGCACCCCGGCCTACATCCTCGACGAGGCCGACTTCCGCGCCCGTGCGCGGGCCTGGCGCAGCGCCTTCGGGGCCGACGCCGACGTCTTCTACGCCGGCAAGGCCTTCCTCTCCCGTGCCGTCGTGCGGTGGCTGCACGAGGAGGGCCTCAACCTCGACGTCTGCTCCGGCGGCGAGCTCGCCACCGCCCTCTCCGCGGGCATGCCCGCCGACCGCATCGCCTTCCACGGCAACAACAAGTCGGTGGAGGAGATCCGCCGCGCGGTCACCGAGGGCGTCGGCCGTATCGTCCTCGACTCCTTCCAGGAGATCGTCCGCGTCGCGCACATCGCGCAGGAGCTCGGCAAGCGGCAGCGGGTGCAGATCCGGATCACCGTCGGGGTCGAGGCGCACACGCACGAGTTCATCGCCACCGCCCACGAGGACCAGAAGTTCGGCATCCCGCTCGCCGGGGGACAGGCCGCCGAGGCCGTGCGGCGGGCGCTGCAGCTCGAAGGGCTCGAACTGATCGGGATCCACAGCCACATCGGCTCGCAGATCTTCGACATGTCCGGCTTCGAGGTCGCCGCGCACCGCGTCGTCGGGTTGCTCAAGGACGTCCGGGACGAGCACGGGGTCGAGCTGCCCGAGATCGACCTGGGCGGCGGGCTGGGCATCGCCTACACCAGCGACGACGACCCCCGCGAGCCGCACGAGATCGCCAAGGCGCTGACCGAGATCGTCACCCGTGAGTGCGAGGCGGCCAGGCTGCGCACGCCGCGCATCTCCGTCGAGCCCGGCCGCGCCATCGTCGGCCCGACCGCCTTCACGCTCTACGAGGTCGGCACCATCAAGGCCCTGGACGGCCTGCGGACGTACGTCTCCGTCGACGGCGGCATGTCGGACAACATCCGCACCGCGCTCTACGACGCCGAGTACAGCGTCGCCCTGCTCTCGCGCACCTCCGACGCCGAGCCGATGCTCGCCCGGGTCGTCGGCAAGCACTGCGAGAGCGGGGACATCGTGGTGAAGGACGCGTTCCTGCCCGCCGACCTGGCACCGGGTGACCTCATCGCGGTGCCCGCGACGGGCGCCTACTGCCGTTCCATGGCGAGCAACTACAACCACGTGCTCCGGCCGCCCGTCGTCGCGGTGAACGACGGCGAGGCCCGCGTCATCGTCCGCCGTGAGACGGAGGAGGACCTGCTGCGCCTCGACGTGGGGTGAGCCGGAGAAGAATGGAAGAAACGAAAGGGGTGGAAGATCTCCTGTCCTGCCACCCCGTACAAATGAAATCGATGTCTCACGATCCGGACATGGGATAGAAACTCCCGTCCGGTGAGTGAGACTGGTGCAACCGTAGCTGGTATGAGGAAACGAGGTCGGATGATGCGTACGCGTCCGCTGAAGGTGGCGCTGCTGGGCTGTGGGGTTGTCGGCTCAGAGGTGGCGCGCATCATGACGACGCACGCCGACGACCTCGCCGCCCGCATCGGCGCGCCCGTGGAGCTCGCGGGCGTGGCCGTGCGGCGGCCGTCCAAGGTGCGCGAGGGCATCGACGCCTCCCTCGTCACCACCGACGCAACCGCCCTCGTCAAGCGCGGCGACATCGACGTCGTGGTCGAGGTCATCGGCGGCATCGAGCCCGCCCGCTCCCTCATCACCACCGCCTTCGAGCACGGCGCCTCCGTCGTCTCCGCGAACAAGGCGCTGCTCGCCCAGGACGGCGCGGCCCTGCACGCCGCCGCGGAGGAGCACGGCAAGGACCTCTACTACGAGGCCGCCGTCGCCGGAGCCATCCCGCTGATCCGCCCGCTGCGCGAGTCCCTCGCCGGCGACAAGGTCAACCGCGTGCTCGGGATCGTCAACGGCACCACCAACTTCATCCTCGACAAGATGGACTCGACGGGGGCCGGCTACCAGGAGGCCCTCGACGAGGCGACCGCCCTGGGGTACGCCGAGGCCGACCCGACCGCAGACGTCGAGGGCTTCGACGCCGCCGCCAAGGCCGCGATCCTCGCCGGCATCGCCTTCCACTCGCGGGTGCGCCTCGACGACGTCTACCGCGAGGGCATGACCGAGGTCACCGCCGCCGACTTCCGTTCGGCGTCGGAGATGGGCTGCACCATCAAGCTGCTCGCCATCTGCGAGCGGGCCGCGGACGGCAGGTCCGTCACCGCGCGCGTGCACCCCGCGATGATTCCGCTGAGCCACCCCCTCGCCTCCGTGCGCGGCGCCTACAACGCGGTGTTCGTGGAGTCCGACGCCTCCGGGCAGCTCATGTTCTACGGCCCCGGTGCCGGCGGCGCGCCCACCGCCTCCGCCGTGCTCGGCGACCTCGTCGCGGTCTGCCGCAACCGGCTGAGCGGATCGACGGGGCCCGGCGAGTCGGCGTACGCCGCGCTTCCCGTGTCGGGCATGGGCGACGTCGTGACGCGGTACCACATCAGCCTCGATGTGGCCGACAAACCGGGTGTTCTCGCCCAGGTCGCCACCGTGTTCGCCGAGCACGGAGTGTCCATCGATACCGTTCGGCAGCAAGGCCGACAGGACGGGGGCGGCGAGGCATCCCTCGTCGTCGTCACCCACCGCGCGTCCGACGCCTCCCTGAGCGGGACCGTCGAGGCGTTGCGCAAGCTCGACACCGTGCGGGGTGTCGCCAGCATCATGCGGGTTGAAGGAGAGTAACCAGCAATGACCCACCAGTGGCGCGGAATCATCGAGGAGTACCGGGACCGGCTGCCCGTCTCCGACACCACGCCGGTCGTGACGCTCCGCGAGGGCGGCACGCCCCTCGTGCCCGCGCAGGTGCTCTCCGAGCGCACGGGCTGTGAGGTCCACCTCAAGGTGGAGGGCGCGAACCCCACCGGGTCCTTCAAGGACCGCGGTATGACCATGGCCATCACCAGGGCCAAGGAGGAGGGCGCGCAGGCCGTCATCTGCGCCTCCACCGGCAACACCTCGGCGAGCGCTGCCGCGTACGCGGTGCGGGCCGGCATGGTTTCGGCCGTTCTCGTCCCGCAGGGCAAGATCGCGCTCGGCAAGATGGGCCAGGCGCTGGTGCACGGCGCCAAGATCCTCCAGGTCGACGGCAACTTCGACGACTGCCTCACCCTCGCCCGCGCGCTGAGCGAGAACTACCCTGTGGCGCTGGTGAATTCGGTCAACCCGGTGCGCATCGAGGGCCAGAAGACGGCCGCCTTCGAGATCGTCGACATGCTCGGCGACGCACCCGACATCCACGTCCTCCCGGTCGGCAACGCGGGCAACATCACGGCCTACTGGAAGGGCTACAAGGAGTACGCCGTCGACGGCGTGGCCACGCGCACGCCCCGGATGTGGGGCTTCCAGGCGTCCGGCAGCGCCCCGATCGTGCGCGGCGAGATCGTCAAGGACCCGTCGACCATCGCCACCGCGATCCGCATCGGCAACCCCGCCTCCTGGCAGTACGCGCTGGCCGCGCGGGACGAGTCCGGCGGCTTCATCGACGAGGTGACGGACCGTGAGATCCTGCGCGCCTACCGGCTGTTGGCCGCCCGGGAGGGTGTCTTCGTCGAGCCCGCGTCCGCCGCGTCCGTCGCCGGTCTGCTGAAGGCCGCCGAGCAGGGCAAGGTCGATTCCGGGCAGCGCATCGTGTGCACGGTGACCGGAAACGGCCTGAAGGACCCCGACTGGGCCGTCGCCGGCGCCCCGCAGCCGGTCACCGTCCCGGTCGACGCCGTGGCCGCCGCCGAGCGCCTCGGTCTGGCCTGACCGGGAACTCCCGCCAAGGGGTGCACAGGGGGCTTACGGCACGCATCGTGCGCCTCCTGTGCGCCCTATGTCGCCACAGAAGCTTCCTTCGATAAGCTGTACCGAACCCGCCCGCCGCATATGCCTCCGCACATGGAGCATGTGGACGGTGCCGCGCCGCCTCAGCGGTCCGAGGGTCTCCGCGTACGTATCCGATGTCGTATCGAACGTCTTCGACCATCACGCAGCTCTAAGGAGAGTCATCGAGAGATGGCCGGTCCTGCATTCCGCGCCGCAGCCGTAAGGGTGCGTGTCCCCGCCACCAGCGCCAACCTCGGCCCGGGCTTCGACGCCCTCGGGCTCTCGCTCGGGCTCTACGACGACGTGGTCGTCCGGGTGGCCGACACGGGGCTGCACATCGACATCGCGGGCGAGGGCAGCGAGACGCTGCCGCGTGATGAGAAGCACCTGCTCGTACGGTCCCTGCGCACCGCCTTCGACCTGCTCGGCGGGCAGCCACGCGGCCTGGAGATCGTCTGCGCCAACCGCATTCCGCACGGCCGCGGCCTCGGCTCCTCGTCGGCCGCCATCTGCGCCGGCATCGTCGCCGCGCGCGCCGTGACCATAGGCGGCGAGTCGAAGCTCGACGACACGGCCCTGCTCGAGCTCGCCACCGAGATCGAGGGGCACCCCGACAACGTGGCGGCCTGTCTGCTCGGCGGTTTCACCCTTTCCTGGATGGAGGCGGGTGCCGCGCGCGCGATCAGGATGGACGCCGCCGATTCCATCGTTCCGGTGGTTTTCGTGCCCGGAAAGCCGGTCCTCACCGAGACCGCGCGCGGCCTGCTCCCGCGCACCGTGCCGCACGTAGACGCCGCAACCAACGCGGGCCGTGCAGCCCTGCTCGTCGAGGCCCTCACCCGGCGCCCCGAGCTGCTGCTGCCCGCCACCGAGGACCGTCTCCACCAGGAGTACCGCGCGCCCGCCATGCCGGAGAGCGCAGCTCTGGTGGAGCGGCTGCGGGCCGACGGAGTCCCCGCAGTCATCTCCGGCGCGGGACCCACCGTGCTCGCGCTGGTCGACGCGGACAGCGCCGACAAGGTGGCCGATGTGGCAGGTGAGGGCTGGGCCGCGAACCGGCTCGAGCTCGACGCGGAGGGGGCGAGCGTGCTGCCGCTCGCGACCTGACACACGGTTGCCGGATTTCGAGAGGGGGAATGTTTGTTGGATCCGGTAGTGTTAATCTCAAGTCTGCACCCGACCTCACCATGGCGAGGTGCTTCGTGTCCCAGTCCGGGACAGACATTCTTCCGGGAGCCTCCCAAGCCGCACTGTGTTCCGTACGAAGCACGCGGGCAGTACCTCGTACGCGAGCACTGAGCGACTTGCCGGGCACGCTCCGGAATCGGTGCGACCGAGCCACGTGACACCGACACTGGGTGCCACGGTCACGGCTCCGGGAAGCGCCATCCCAAGATATTGCCTCCGCCATCTTTGGCGGACCACCGCCCCGGCGCGGTCCAGACAGCAAGGACCGAAGCCGGAAGCACAACCGGTCGCCGAGCCAGACAGGCCGACGTCCGCTCCAGGGAAGGACCCTTCGTGAGCGACACCACCGATCTGATGGGCGCACGAGTCGAGGAGACTGCTGCCGCGCCCGCCACGGACGCCGCCGCGCCTGCCACCGGTGCAGGCTCCAGGCGACGCCGCGGTACCGGCCTCGACGGCATGGTGCTGGCCGAGCTGCAGCAGGTCGCATCCGGCCTCGGGATCAGGGGCACGGCGCGCATGCGCAAGAGCCAGCTGATCGAGGTCATCAAGGAGGCGCAGGCCGGGGGAGGTGCCGCCGCTCCGGCCAAGTCGGACGAGGCCGCCGCCGAGACCAAGCCCAAGCGCCGCGCCACTTCCAGGTCCCGCACGGGTGACGAGGCCGCCGCCGAGAAGAAGGCGGCCGCGCCGGCCGAAAAGGCCGTCGCCCAGCAGCAGATCGAGATTCCCGGCCAGCCGGCCGGCGGCCCCTCGCGCGATGCCGAGCGGGGCGGAGAGGACGCTCCCGCGGAGCGCCGCCGCCGTCGCGCCACCGCCGAGGCGGGCAGCCCCGAGACGGTCGCCGCCGAGGCGAAGAGCGAGCCGAAGGCCGAGACGCCCGCCGCGCAGAACGAGTCCAAGGGCCAGGGTCAGAACGACGCCAAGGGCGACGCCGGTGACGGCGACGGCCGTGGCCGCCGCGACCGCCGTGACCGCGACCGCGGCCGGGACCGCAGTGACCGCGGTGACCGCGGCGACCGCCGTGGGAACAAGGGCGACGACCAGCAGGGCCAGGGCGGCCAGCGCGGTCAGCAGAACCAGCAGCAGGGCGGCGGCCGTCAGGACCGCCAGCAGCGCGACAACGGCCCGCAGGACGACGACGACTTCGAGGGTGGCCGGCGTGGCCGGCGCGGCCGCTACCGCGACCGCCGTGGCCGGCGCGGCCGTGACGAGATGGCCGGCGAGCCGCAGCTCACCGACGACGACGTCCTGATCCCCGTCGCGGGCATCCTGGACATCCTCGACAACTACGCGTTCATCCGGACCTCCGGCTACCTGCCGGGCCCGAACGACGTGTACGTCTCCCTCGCCCAGGTCCGCAAGAACGGCCTGCGCAAGGGCGACCACGTCACCGGTGCGGTCCGTCAGCCCAAGGAAGGCGAGCGGCGCGAGAAGTTCAACGCGCTGGTCCGCCTCGACTCCGTCAACGGCATGGCGCCCGAACACGGCCGTGGCCGCCCGGAGTTCAACAAGCTGACGCCGCTGTACCCGCAGGACCGCCTCCGTCTGGAGACGGACCCCGGCATCCTCACCACCCGCATCATCGACCTCGTCGCGCCGATCGGTAAGGGCCAGCGCGGTCTGATCGTGGCCCCGCCGAAGACCGGCAAGACCATGATCATGCAGGCGATCGCCAACGCGATCACGCACAACAACCCCGAGTGCCACCTGATGGTCGTCCTGGTCGACGAGCGTCCGGAAGAGGTCACCGACATGCAGCGGTCGGTCAAGGGCGAGGTCATCTCCTCGACCTTCGACCGCCCGGCCGAGGACCACACCACGGTCGCCGAGCTCGCCATCGAGCGCGCCAAGCGTCTGGTGGAGCTGGGCCACGACGTCGTCGTGCTGCTCGACTCGATCACGCGTCTGGGCCGTGCGTACAACCTCGCCGCCCCGGCCTCCGGCCGCATCCTGTCCGGTGGTGTCGACTCGACCGCGCTGTACCCGCCGAAGCGCTTCTTCGGTGCGGCCCGCAACATCGAGGACGGCGGCTCGCTGACCATCCTCGCCACCGCGCTGGTGGACACCGGGTCCCGCATGGACGAGGTGATCTTCGAGGAGTTCAAGGGCACCGGCAACGCCGAGCTCAAGCTCGACCGCAAGCTCGCCGACAAGCGGATCTTCCCGGCGGTGGACGTCGACGCGTCCGGCACCCGTAAGGAAGAGATCCTGCTCGCTCCCGACGAGCTCGGGATCGTGTGGAAGCTGCGCCGGGTGCTGCACGCCCTCGACCAGCAGCAGGCGGTCGAACTGCTCCTCGACAAGATGAAGCAGACGAAGTCGAACGCCGAGTTCCTGATGCAGATTCAGAAGACGACGCCGACGCCCGGCAACGGCGACTGACGCGCGGTCTCCCGGAGTTCCAAGACTCTCCCAAGAAAGGCCTCCCCCCGTTCACTTCGGTGACGGGGGGAGGCCTTTCGGCGCTGATAGGGACGGGGCGCACTCTCGCGCCTCTCCTGTCACTTGTGCCCTGGGGGGAACACTCTTGTCCACAACCATGTCCGGACCTGGCCGTCACAGACGCCGGATACGTCTCGCGCTGCCCGTCGCCGCCGCCGGTGTCGCCGCGGCCGTCGCCGCCGCGCTGCTGAGCTCGTCGGCGAACGCCGCGACCACCGTGCCGACGCCCAAGGTCAAGCCCGCGACCAGCTCCGTCCCGACCGCCGAGCTGAAGCGGCGCATCACCGGCGCGCTCGCCACCGACGGCACCGCGGGCAAGGCCGCGCCGAAGTCGTCCCTCAGCGCGAGCACGACCGGCTCGACCGGCTCGACCGGCTCGACGGTGAGCCCGTACGTCGTCGGCGGCACCGACACCGCCATCGCCTCGGCGCCCTGGATGGCGCAGCTCTGGTACTACGACGACCGGGGCACCACCGACGAGAGCGACGACATCGGCTTCTTCTGCGGCGGCACGGTCGTATCGCCGACGAAGATCCTCACCGCGGCGCACTGCGCCAAGGACGAGTCCGGCAAGAGCTACAACTGGAAGGCGTACGGAGCCGTCGTCACCGGCACCTCGCAGCTGCCGACCACCGACAGCGCCGGCGACACCGACCTGCACGGCGGCACCGTCTCGCTGCCGCTCAGGCAGTGGAACCACCCGTCGTACAGCCCGGCGACGATCAACAACGACATCGCCGTCCTCACCCTCGCCGCCCCGGTCAAGGCCACGCCGATCCGGATGACGACGTCCGGCGACACCACCTCGTACGCGGGCGGCACCAGCGCCAAGCTCTACGGCTGGGGGCGCACCAGCTCCACCAGCCAGGACATCTCCGAGACGCTGAAGTCGGCCACGCTGACCATCCACGCCGACAGCACCTGCTCCGGCGTCTACGGCAGCGAGTACGTCAAGGGCCACATGATCTGCGCCGGCTCGCAGAGCGGCAGCGACAGCGGCACCAAGGCGGCCTGCAACGGCGACTCCGGCGGCCCGCTGGTCGTGAACAACCGCATCGTCGGCGTCGTCTCGTGGGGCGTGACGAACTGCGTGACCAAGGGCTACTACAGCGTCTTCTCCAAGGTGAGCACCTACGTCGGCGCCGCCTACGCGAACGTCGACGACGCCAATCTCAGCTACACCGACGGCAAGGCCGACCTGTTCGTGCGCAGCTCCTCCACCAAGGAGGCGTTCGAGAAGGACTCCAAGGGCAGCTCGTTCGCCGCGCGCGTGTCCCTGGGCTCGTACGACGGCTTCAACCTCGTCCTGCAGACCGACCTGAACCGGGACGGCTACCAGGACCTCGTGCTGCGCCAGAGCTCCACCGGCGACGTCTACTGGCTGCACTACGTGCCCTCGACCGGCTCGTGGTCCAAGACCAAGATGTTCAGCGCCTGGACGACGCGCACCCGCATCGTCACCCCGGGCGACGTCACCGGCGACTATCTGCCCGACGTCCTCTCGGTCGACTCCGCCGGCGCCCTGTGGATCTACCCGGGCAAGGGCAACGGCACCTTCGCCACCCGCGTGAAGGTCGGCACGGGCTGGAACCAGTACAACTCCCTGCGCGGCAAGGGGGACTTCACCGGCGACGGCAAGGCCGACCTGCTCGCCCGCAACAGGAGCACCGGCGACCTGTACCTGTACAAGGGCACCGGCAAGTCCGGCACGGGCGCCTTCTCGGCCCGCATCAAGGTGCGCAGTGCCTGGACGGGCTACAACGCCTTCGACGCGATCGGCGATATCAGCGGGGACGGCAAGGCCGACTTCCTGGCCCGCACGCCCGGCGGCACGCTCTACCTGTACAAGGGCACCGGTAAGGCCACCAGCGAGATCTTTGCCACAAGAGTCTCGGTCGGTACCGGTTTCCAGTCGTACGACCTGTTCGGCTGAAACCGCAGGTGAGTGCGTTACGCCTGTAAACGAACGTGACGCACTGTGCCCGGACGTCCACCGTCCGGGCACAGTGCGTTGTGCAACCCTTTCTCGGGTTTCTCCGTCTGACCGGATGGAGCGACGATGGTGCGGTACGACCCGTATCGACAGGCCTGTCCCTGGAATCAGGGGGTAACCGACCGGACGAGAACGAGGAGCACATGACCGCCGAGAGCACGCCGGATCCCGGCATACCGGAAGATTCCGGTACCAGCGGCCCGCGCAACAGCGCCAAGGGCCGCCGCCGCAAGCCCCGCAGCAGGCGCCGCAAGGGCCTTCTGATCACGGCCTGGACCGCCGCGGGGATCGTCGTGCTGGGTGGTACCGGAGCCGGATACCTGTACTTCAAGCTCAACGGCAACATCAAGAGCATCGACATCGACTCGGCCCTCGGCACGTCCCGGCCGACGAAGGTCGACAACGGCTCCGAGAACATCCTCGTGCTCGGCTCGGACTCCCGCGCCGGCAGCAACAAGAAGCTCGGCGGCGGCGCCGACGACGGCAGCGCCCGCTCCGACACGGCGATGATCGTGCACGTGTACAAGGGCCACAAGCGGGCCGGCGTGGTCTCCATCCCGCGGGACACCGTCGTCGACCGCCCCGAGTGCACCGACACCGGCGGCAACAGTCACCCCGCGGCGCAGGGCGTGATGTTCAACTCCGCCTATTCCACGGGCGGGGCCGCCTGCGCGGTGAAGACCGTCGAGTCCCTGACGGACATCCGCATGGACCACTACCTCGAGGTCGACTTCAAGGGCTTCCAGAAGCTCGTCGACGAGCTCGGCGGTGTCCCGATCACCACGTCCAAGGCCATCGACGACCGCGAGAGCCACCTCCACCTCAAGGCCGGCACGCACACCCTCGACGGTGAGCAGGCCCTCGGCCTGGTCCGCACCCGGCACGGTGTCGGCGACGGCTCCGACCTCGGCCGCATCCAGCTCCAGCAGGCCTTCGTCAAGGCGCTGGTCGACCAGGTCAAGCACCTCGGCGTCTTCACCAACCCGAAGAAGCTCTACGACCTCGCCGACACCGCCACCAAGACCGTGACCGCCGACTCCGACCTGGGGTCGGTGAACTCCCTGATGTCGTTCGCGGGCAACCTCAAGGGCATCAGCTCCTCGAAGATGACCATGGTCACCATGCCGGTGCAGTACGACCCGGCCAACCGGAACCGGGTCGTCGTCCAGGAGAAGAAGGCCGAGCAGGTCTGGACGGCCCTGAGGAACGACCGGACCATCCCGAAGTCGGCGACCGCCGGTACGGCCACGGGTGACGCGAAGGGCGTCGTCAGCGCCGGCTGAGCGGCACGGGGCCTAGCCCGGGGCCGCCCGAGACCTGTCCGGAATAGAACAGGCGAACCCCCGGTTTTGGGGGATGGCCCCAGTCCTGGCAGACTGGTACGTCGGCCCCGGTTCACGTTTCCGTATCCCGCGGATGCGACCCGGCGCCCTCCCGAAACTAGGAGACACCTTGAAGCGCGACATCCACCCCGAGTACGTCGAGACGCAGGTCAGCTGCACCTGTGGCGCGTCGTTCACCACCCGCAGCACGATCTCCAGCGGCACCATCCGCGCCGAGGTCTGCTCCGAGTGCCACCCGTTCTACACGGGCAAGCAGAAGATCCTCGACACCGGTGGCCGCGTGGCCCGCTTCGAGGCCCGCTTCGGCAAGGCTGGAGCCGGCTCCAAGAAGTAGCGGGCTTCCATTCGCCGGTCCACGGCCGCGCCCTCCACAGGCGCGCCGGGACCGGCGTTTTTGGTCGTCCGCCTTCCCTTCCTTCCGCATTTCAGGAGCCCAAGATGTTCGAGGCCGTCGAGGAACTCGTCGGTGAGCACGCCGACCTGGAGACGAAGCTCGCCGACCCGTCGGTCCACGCCGACCAGGCCAACGCGCGCAAGCTGAACAAGCGCTATGCCGAGCTCACCCCGATCGTCGCCACCTACCGCTCCTGGAAGCAGACCGGCGACGACATCGAGACCGCGCGTGAACTCGCCGCGGACGACCCGGACTTCGCCGCCGAGGTGAAGGAGCTGGAGAAGCAGCGCGAGGAGCTCACCGAGAAGCTGCGCCTGCTGCTGGTCCCGCGCGACCCCAGCGACGACAAGGACGTCATCCTCGAGATCAAGGCGGGCGCGGGCGGCGACGAGTCGGCCCTGTTCGCCGGCGACCTGCTGCGCATGTACCTGCGCTACGCCGAGCGCGTCGGCTGGAAGACCGAGATCATCGACGCCACCGAGTCCGAGCTGGGCGGCTACAAGGACGTCCAGGTCGCCGTGAAGACCAAGGGCGGCCAGGGCGCCACCGAGCCCGGGCAGGGCGTCTGGGCGCGCCTGAAGTACGAGGGCGGCGTGCACCGCGTGCAGCGTGTGCCGGCGACCGAGTCCCAGGGCCGCATCCACACGTCGGCCGCGGGTGTCCTGGTGACCCCGGAGGCCGAGGAGGTCGACGTGGAGATCAACCCCAACGACCTCCGCATCGACGTCTACCGCTCCTCCGGACCTGGCGGCCAGTCCGTCAACACGACGGACTCCGCCGTGCGCATCACGCACATCCCGACCGGAGTGGTCGCCTCCTGCCAGAACGAGAAGAGCCAGCTGCAGAACAAGGAGCAGGCACTGCGTATCCTGCGCTCCAGGCTGCTCGCAGCGGCGCAGGAGGAGGCGGAGAGGGAGGCCGCCGACGCCCGCCGCAGCCAGGTCCGCACCGTCGACCGCTCCGAGAAGATCCGTACGTACAACTTCCCGGAGAATCGCCTTTCGGACCACCGCGTGGGCTTCAAGGCGTACAACCTTGACCAGGTCCTGGACGGCGAGCTCGACGCGGTCATCCAGGCCTGCGTCGACGCGGACTCGGCGGCGAAGCTGGCCGCCGCATAAAGGCCGTACGCACGACCCAGTACGACACGGAGGACTTGCGTGAACCTGCTGCTCGCAGAGGTGGCACAGGCCACCCAGCGGCTGGCCGACGCCGGCGTGCCCTCGCCGCGCAACGACGCGGAGGAGCTCGCCGCGTTCGTGCACGGCGTGAAGCGGGGCGAGCTGCACTCCGTGAAGAACTCGGACTTCGACGCCCGCTACTGGGAGGTCATCGCCCGGCGCGAGCAGCGTGAGCCGCTCCAGCACATCACCGGGCGGGCCTACTTCCGGTATCTCGAACTCCAGGTGGGGCCGGGCGTGTTCGTGCCCCGCCCGGAGACCGAGTCCGTGGTCGGATGGGCGATAGACGCCGTGCGCGCCATGGACGTGGTGGAGCCCTGCATCGTCGACCTGTGCACCGGCTCCGGCGCGATCGCGCTCGCCCTGGCCCAGGAGGTCCCGCGCTCGCGCGTGCACGCCGTGGAGCTGTCCGAGGACGCGCTCCGGTGGACCCGCAAGAACGTGGCCGGCTCCCGGGTCGACCTGCGTCAGGGCAACGCCCTCGAGGCCTTCCCCGACCTCGACGGCCAGGTCGACCTCGTCGTCTCCAACCCGCCTTACATCCCGCTGACCGAGTGGGAGTACGTCGCGCCCGAGGCGCGGGACTACGATCCCGAACTCGCCCTGTTCTCCGGCGAGGACGGCCTCGAACTCATCCGCGGTCTGGAGCGGACCGCACACCGGCTCCTGCGCCCCGGCGGCGTCGTCGTCATCGAGCACGCCGACACCCAGGGCGGCCAGGTGCCGTGGATCTTCACCGAGGAGCGGGGCTGGGCCGACGCGGCCGACCACCCGGACCTCAACAACCGTCCGCGGTTCGCGACCGCCCGCAAGGCGCTGCCGTGACCGCCCACACCTTTTCCCGGACGTACGTGTACGAGGAGGCCCGCTAGACATGGCTCGGCGATACGACACCAATGACGCGACCGACCGCACGACCGGTCTGCGCGAAGCCGCGTCCGCCGTCCGCCGTGGCGAGCTCGTGGTCCTCCCGACCGACACGGTGTACGGCATCGGCGCGGACGCGTTCTCCTCGGAGGCCGTCGGCGACCTGCTGGAGGCCAAGGGCCGGGGCCGCAACATGCCCTCTCCGGTGCTGATCGGCTCCCCGAACACGCTCCACGGCCTCGTCACGGACTTCTCCGAGATGGCCTGGGAGCTCGTCGACGCGTTCTGGCCGGGCGCGCTCACCATCGTCGCCAGGCACCAGCCGTCGCTCCAGTGGGACCTGGGCGAGACCCGGGGCACGGTCGCCGTGCGCATGCCGCTGCACCCGGTCGCCATCGAGCTGCTGACCGAGGTAGGCCCGATGGCCGTCTCCTCCGCCAACCTCACCGGGCACCCGTCGCCGGAGACCTGTGACGCCGCGCAGGAGATGCTCGGCGACGCCGTCTCCGTCTACCTCGACGGCGGCCCGACGCCCGGCAACATCCCGTCCTCCATCGTGGACGTCACCGGCCCCGTGCCGGTGCTGCTGCGCGAGGGCGCGCTGTCGCCGGAGGAGCTGCGCAAGGTCGTACCCGACCTCGAGGTGGCCAATTGACAGCCCCTGACGCGGGGCGTGGCATAGGCAACTGGGAACGGGCGACGGAGATCACGACAACGTTTGTCGGGCTTCCACGCGACTGCTTCCGCATCCTCCACGTCAGCACCGGAAACGTGTGCCGCTCACCCATCACCGAGCGGCTGACCCGGCATTTCGTGACGCAACGCCTCGGCGTCCTGGGCGGCGCGCTGATCGTGGAGAGCGCGGGCACCTGGGGCCACGAGGGCGCGTCCATGGAGGCCAACGCGGAGCGGGTCCTCGCCGACTTCGGCGCGGACGCCTCCGGCTTCACCGGCCGTGAACTGCTCGACGAGCACGTCATCATGGCCGACCTCGTCCTGACGGCGACCCGCGACCACCGCGCCCAGGTCATCTCCATGGGCCACTCGGCGGGCCTGCGCACCTTCACCCTGAAGGAGTTCACCCGCCTGGTCCGCGCGATCGACCCCGCGACCCTCCCCCCGCTGGAGGACGGCGTGGTGGCGCGTGCCCGTGCCCTGGTTCGTGCGGCGGCCGCTCTACGCGGGTGGCTCCTGGCCCCGACGGCCGAGGCGGACGAGGTCTACGACCCCTACGGCGCACCGCTGACGTTCTTCCGCTCGATCGGCGACGAGATACATCAGGCCCTGGATCCGGTGGTGACGGCGCTGACGGGTGTGGCCGCGCGCGCTTGACGGGGCGCCATGAGCCGCCGGACGGCGTCCGGCGCAGCGGCTCGATGCCCGGGAGGCCCGCCAGGGCCGAGCGGTGCGAGAGGCGCGTCCGGGATGGGGCGGCGTGGTGGCGCGTGCCCGTGCCCTGGTTCGTGCGGCGGCCGCTCTACGCGGGTGGCTCCTGGCCCCGACGGCCGAGGCGGACGAGGTCTACGACCCCTACGGCGCACCGCTGACGTTCTTCCGCTCGATCGGCGACGAGATACATCAGGCCCTGGATCCGGTGGTGACGGCGCTGACCGGGCTGCCCGCGAGGATGTAAGAACCGCGCACCTCAGGGGGACCGGGCCTACATTGGTCGTACGTCATCGTCGACGCCCGGAGCCCACCATGCCGGTCACCCATGCCCCTCAGACCGCCGACGTCCTGCGGCAGCAGGATCCCGAGCTGGCCGAGATCCTGCTCGGGGAGCTCGACCGGCAGTCGACGACGCTCCAGCTCGTGGCCGCGGAGAACTTCTCCTCGCCGGCCGTCCTGTCAGCGCTCGGCTCGCAGCTGGCCAACAAGTACGCCGAGGGATATCCGGGCG
Source organism: Streptomyces sp. NPDC048419 (assembly GCF_043200415.1). NCBI lineage: Bacteria > Bacillati > Actinomycetota > Actinomycetes > Kitasatosporales > Streptomycetaceae > Streptomyces > Streptomyces sp. NPDC048419. The sequence goes on from NZ_JBICXT010000023.1 coordinate 41,539, forward strand.
CCCGGCACCACGGCGGCTGCGAGATCGTCGACGTGGCCGAACGCGTGGCCGTGGAACGGGCGAAGGCCCTCTTCGGCGCCGAGCACGCCAACGTCCAGTCCCACTCGGGCTCTTCGGCCGTCCTCGCCGCGTACGCCGCCCTGCTGCGCCCCGGCGACACCGTCCTCGCCCTCGGCCTGCCCTACGGCGGTCACCTCACGCACGGCTCGCCCGCCAACTTCTCCGGCCGCTGGTTCGACTTCGTCGGATACGGGGTGGACGCCGAGACCGGGCTCATCGACTACGACCAGGTGCGGACGCTCGCCCTCACGCACCGCCCGAAGGCGATCGTGTGCGGCTCCATCGCCTACCCGCGGCACATCGACTACGCCCTCTTCCGCGAGGTCGCCGACGAGGTGGGCGCGTATCTGATCGCCGACGCGGCCCACCCCATCGGGCTCGTCGCCGGGGGAGCGGCGCCCAGTCCGGTGCCGTACGCCGACGTCGTCTGCGCCACCACGCACAAGGTGCTGCGCGGACCCCGCGGCGGAATGATCCTTTGCGGCGCCGAGCTCGCGGAGCGGGTGGACCGCGCCGTGTTCCCCTTCACGCAGGGCGGCGCACAGATGCACACCATCGCCGCGAAGGCCGTCGCCTTCGGAGAGGCGGCGACACCGGCCTTCGCCGCGTACACCCATCAGGTGGTCGCCAATGCGAGGGTGCTCGCGGCCCGGCTGGCCGAGGAGGGCATGGTCGTCACCACCGGCGGCACCGACACCCATCTGATCACCACCGACCCGGCACCCCTCGGTGTCGACGGACGCACCGCGCGCGGGCGGCTCGCCGCGGCCGGAATGGTGCTCGACTGCTGCGCACTGCCGCACGGCGACGCCCGCGGCCTGCGGCTCGGCACGGCGGCGCTGACCACCCAGGGCATGGGAGAGGAGGAGATGGAACGGATCGCCGCCCTGCTCACGGGAGTGCTGCGCGGCGGGACCGACAGCCAGAAGGCGCGTGACGAGGTGCGCGAGCTGACCGGTAGATTTCAGCCGTACCCCGGTTGAGCGCGGGTACTCGCACCCTGTACACCTGGGTGCGTTCTGCGTGCACAGGCACGCGTGCAACCATCGTCGCTACCCGGAAGTCCTCACTCATATGCGTCCCTCGCTAGGGTGTGGGGCTGTGATGGCCAGCGAGACCTGTGGGGAAGCCTGTGCGTGAATACCTGCTGACGCTCTGCATCACGGCCGCGGTGACGTACCTGCTGACAGGCCCGGTACGGAAATTCGCGATCGTGGCCGGAGCCATGCCGGAGATCCGGGCCCGTGACGTGCACCGGGAACCGACTCCGCGCCTCGGCGGTATCGCCATGTTCTTCGGTCTGTGCGCGGGCCTGCTGGTGGCCGACCATCTGACCAACCTCAGTGAGGTCTTCGAGAAGTCGAACGAGCCGCGGGCCCTGCTCTCCGGAGCGGCGCTCATCTGGCTGATCGGCGTGCTGGACGACAAGTTCGAGATCGACGCCCTGATCAAGCTCGGCGGCCAGATGATCGCCGCCGGCGTCATGGTCATGCAGGGCCTGACGATCCTGTGGCTGCCCATCCCGGGCGTCGGCAGCGTGGCGCTCACCCAGTGGCAGGGCACCCTGCTGACGGTGGCGCTCGTCGTCATCACCATCAACGCGGTCAACTTCGTCGACGGCCTCGACGGCCTGGCCTCCGGCATGGTCTGCATCGCGGCCGCGGCGTTCTTCCTGTACGCCTACCGCATCTGGTACTCGTACGGCATCGAGGCCGCGGCCCCGGCCACGCTGTTCTCGGCGATCCTCATGGGCATGTGCATCGGATTCCTGCCGCACAACATGCACCCCGCGCGGATCTTCATGGGCGACTCCGGCTCGATGCTGATCGGCCTGGTGCTGGCCGCGGGTGCGATCTCCATCACGGGACAGGTCGACCCGGACGCGCTGAAGCTGTTCGTCGGGTCCGAGAAGGCGGCCGTGCACCAGACGGTGCCCGTCTACATCCCGCTGCTGCTGCCGCTGACGATCATCGCGGTGCCGACCGCGGACCTGGTGCTCGCCATCGTGCGGCGCACCTGGCGCGGCCAGTCGCCGTTCGCCGCCGACCGCGGGCATCTGCACCACCGGCTCCTGGAGATCGGCCACTCGCACAGCCGGGCGGTGCTGATCATGTACTTCTGGTCGGCGCTCATCGCGTTCGGTGCGCTCGCCTACTCGGTCAACTCGGCGTCCATGTGGATCGTCCTGGGCATCGTGATCCTCAGCGCGGTGGGCCTCGCCCTGCTCCTGCTGCCGCGCTTCACCCCGCGGGCCCCGAGCTGGGCCGAGCACTTCGTCCCGCCGCGCTACCGCCGCGGCGCGGTCACCGAACCGGAGCTCGCGGAGGAGGCGGCCGAGGAGGAGCGCGCCCCGGTCGCGGCCGGTGTGGCGGGAGTGAACGGAGCGACGGCTGTGAGCGCCCGCTCGCACCTGGCGGACCGGCGGAACGCCGGTACTTCCCGCTGACCTCCGCAAGGTAAGAATCTGACTAGAGCATTGCCAAGTCGTGGGGGAGTAAAGTGCCCCAATACCAGACAGACCAGCCCTGTTTTTGCACAGACGCGCGCCGTCACTCTCATGTGTGACAGCGGGCACACCAAGTAGGTAAAGACCGCATCAAATAGTTTGTGATAGCGTTCACTACCAGTTGAGTGAAGCGCCGAAAGGCCTTGGCGGAACGGTCCTTTGGCCCGAAGCGCCCACACCTCCTCGCGTTAACCTCTGCACTGCACCGGGGCACCGATCGGTGACACCCGGTCACCACGTCTCGACCCCCACTTCCGTTGGAGCCGTCCGCATGCAGCCAAACGACGTCCGGATCCTCCGGGGAGCAGCGATCATCGCCGCCCCCGTGGGAATCGTCGCCACCGTTGTCAGTGCGGTCGTCGCCGGTGAGAAGGGTCTGGTCGGCGGGCTGGTGGCCCTCGCGGTGGTCGCCGGCTTCTTCGGACTCGGCTCCGCCGCGCTGATGCGCCTCACGCAGGACAAGCCGCAGGTGGCGATGACCGCCGGGCTGCTCGTCTACACCGTGCAGATGCTGCTCATCGGCATCTTCGTCATCGCCTTCAGCGACACCACGTTGTTCAACGGCCGGGCCTTCGGTCTCAGCCTGCTGGCCACCGCTCTCGCGTGGGTCGGTGGCCAGGTGAAGCAGAGTCTCACCAGCCGCATGCTCTACGTGGACCCCGTGCCGTCCGTGCCTGCCAAGGAGGCGGACCCGGTCAAGGCGGAGTCCCGTGATGCGGCGTAGGGGGCACGTAAAGGCGATACATGCCTATCTGCTATCGTCCGGAAGCGCTTCCGGTGGGGGTTCCTTCCGCTTCTCGAGCGGGGCAGGACATCGCCTCCACGGTCGCTGGCGCACTCGGACCGGGAGCTGTGATCACAGCACGGAATCCGAGCGGCCGGGCCCTCGGCGGATGCGCCCCACGGACTGCGGCGGCACCGTCACACCACCACGTCCCCAGTGCCGATCAGCGGCCTCACCAGCCGCGCTGACACACAAGGTTGCCGTTACTTATGCGTCACGACGAAGGAGTCACGGGTGAGTGCCCACATGCTGCTCGCTGAAAGCGGCTGCCACATCAATGCTGACTGTGCCTTTCCCGCGCCGGGCCTTCACTCGTTCAACTTCAAGCCGATCTTCAGCGTCGGCAGCTTCGACTTCACGAAGCCGATGCTCCTGACGATCATCTGCATGTTGGTCGTGATCGGCTTCTTCGCTGCCGCGTTCCGCAAGCCGAAGCTGGTCCCCGGGAAGCTGCAGCTCGTCGGCGAGATCGGTTACAACTTCGTCGCGCGCAGCATCGCCCTCGAAGTGATCGGCAAGAAGGGCAGCAAGTACGTCCCCTTCCTCACGTCGATCTTCTTCTTCGTGTGGATCATGAACGTGATGTCCATCATCCCGGTGGCACAGTTCCCGGCGACCTCGCGTTTCGCGTACCCGGTCGGACTCGCCGCGCTGGTGTACGTCACGTACATGTTCCTCACGTTCAAGACGCACGGATTCAGGGGCGGCGTCAAGAACCTGGTCTGGCTGGACGGTCTGCCGAAGCCCCTCATTCCGCTGATCGTCCTGCTGGAGTTCTTCTCGAACGTGATCCTGCGCCCGTTCACCCTCGCGGTGCGGCTGTGGGCCAACATGTTCGCCGGCCACATGCTGATCGTGATGTTCAGCGTGGCGACCTGGTACCTGCTCACTCCGTCGATCATGTCGGCCGTCGCCGGTGGCTCGTTCCTGCTGGCGCTCGCCATGACCACCCTGGAGGTACTGATCCAGTTCCTTCAGGCGTACATCTTCACGCTCCTCGCCTCGATCTACATCCAGGGAGCGCTCGAAGAGGGTCACTGACCCGCACTGCACCCCTCCCGCATCACCGCCGCCGGGAAGCCCTCCTGGCGGACCGCTTCGCACACATCACAAAAGGAAGACAGGGAAATGTCTGCCGAGCTCGTTAACCTTGCTGCCGCTACCGTCGCGGGTCGTCTGGGCGCCATCGCCTACGGTCTCGCCGCCATCGGCCCCGGTGTCGGCATCGGTCTGGTCTTCGGTCACTCCATCGAGGCCATGGCCCGTCAGCCCGAGGCGATGCCGATCATCCGTACCAACATGTTCCTGGGCTTCGCGCTCTGCGAGGTTCTGGCGCTGCTCGGCCTGGTCGTTCCCTTCGTCTTCAGCAGCTGACGACCAGTAGCCACTCTCGACGAAAGGTTCAGACATGATGGCCTTCCTGGCTGAGGCGGGGGCTGAGAATCCTCTCATTCCCGAAACAGCGGAATTGATCGTCGGCCTGATCTGCTTCTTCATCGTCTTCGGCGTCCTCGGCAAGAAGCTCCTGCCCAACATCCAGAAGACCCTGGAAGAGCGGCACGACGCGATCGAGGGCGGCCTGGAGCGTGCGGCGGAGGCGCAGGCCGAAGCCACGCAGATCCTTGAGCAGTACCGGGCTCAGCTCGCCGAAGCCAGGCACGAGGCCGCACGGCTGCGCCAGGAGGCGACCGAGCAGGGCGCCACGATCATCCAGGAGATGAGGGCGGAAGGTCAGCGGCAGCGCGAGGAGATCATCGCCGCCGGTCACGCCCAGATCGAGGCGGACCGCAAGGCCGTGGTCGCCGCGCTCCGTCAGGACGTGGGCACGCTCGCCACCGAACTGGCCGGCAAGCTGGTCGGTGAGTCCCTCGAGGACCACGCCCGCCAGAGCCGTACGGTCGACCGCTTCCTCGACGGCCTCGAGGAGAGCGCGGCGAAGGCCGAGGCCACGCCATGAACGGAGCGAGCCGCGAAGCGCACGCTGCTGCGCGAGAGCGTCTCGAGGCGCTGACCGACTCCTCGTCGGTCGACGCCGGGCAGCTCGCCGAGCAGCTGGCCGCCGTCACCGACTTCCTCGACCGCGAGGTCGCACTGCGGCGCGTCCTGACCGACCCGGTGCAGTCCGGTGAGGCCAGGGCCGAACTCGCGGGCCGGCTCCTGACCGGACACGTCGACGGCTCCGCCCTCGACCTGGTCACCGGCATGGTCCGCTCGCGCTGGTCGCGTTCGCGCGACCTCGTCGACTCGGTGGAGGAGCTCGCGGCGACCGCCGACCTGACGGCGGCTCAGCAGGCGAACACGCTCGACGACGTCGAGGACGAGGTGTTCCGGTTCGGCCGGATCGTCCAGTCCAGTGCCGCACTGCGCGCCGCACTGACCGACCGGGCGGCCACGACCGAGGCGAAGGGCGAGCTGCTGCACAGCCTGCTCGGCGGCCGGGCCAACCCGGTCACGGAGCGGCTGGTCGTGCGCCTTGTGACACGGCCGCGGGGACGTAGCCTGGAGGCAGGCCTCGAGGCCCTGTCCCGGCTCGCCGCGGCACGCAGGGACAGGGCGGTGGCCGTCGTCACCTCGGCGGTGCCGCTCACGGACGGACAGAAGCAGCGTCTCGGCGCTGCGCTGGCGAAGCTGTACGGACGCCAGATGCATCTGAACCTGGACGTGGACCCCACGGTCCTCGGCGGGATCTCCGTACGGGTCGGTGAAGAAGTCATCGACGGCACGATCGCGGAGCGCCTCGCGGAGGCGTCCCGGCGGTTGGCCGGCTGACGGCCACCCGGCCAACAAGAAGAACAGCGGCCCGGTTGGGTCGTGCAGAAATTGCAGAAGATTGCTGGGGGCCCGCGGCACAGCCGCTGAGGGAAACAGCCCCAGACCCCCAAAGACTTCGGGCCCAACAAGGAGAGCAGGGAACCCAGATGGCGGAGCTCACGATCCGGCCGGAGGAGATCCGGGACGCGCTGGAGAACTTCGTCCAGTCGTACAAGCCGGACGCGGCCTCGCGCGAGGAGGTCGGTACGGTCACCCTTGCCGGCGACGGCATCGCGAAGGTCGAGGGCCTTCCCTCGGCCATGGCCAACGAACTGCTGAAGTTCGAGGACGGCACCCTCGGTCTCGCACTGAACCTGGAAGAGCGCGAGATCGGTGCGGTCGTCCTGGGCGAGTTCAGCGGGATCGAGGAGGGCCAGCCGGTGCAGCGCACCGGTGAGGTGCTCTCCGTCGCCGTGGGCGAGGGCTACCTCGGCCGCGTCGTCGACCCGCTCGGCAACCCGATCGACGGTCTCGGCGAGATCGAGACCAGCGGTCGTCGTGCCCTTGAGCTGCAGGCCCCCACGGTCATGCAGCGCAAGTCGGTGCACGAGCCGATGGAGACGGGCTACAAGGCCGTCGACGCGATGACCCCGATCGGCCGCGGCCAGCGTCAGCTGGTCATCGGTGACCGTCAGACCGGCAAGACCGCCCTGGCCGTCGACACGATCATCAACCAGCGCGACAACTGGCGTACCGGCGACCCGTCGAAGCAGGTCCGCTGCATCTACGTCGCCATCGGTCAGAAGGGCTCCACGATCGCCTCCGTGCGTGGCTCCCTCGAAGAGGCCGGCGCTCTGGAGTACACGACCATCGTCGCCGCCCCGGCGTCCGACCCGGCCGGCTTCAAGTACCTGGCGCCGTACACCGGTTCGGCCATCGGTCAGCAGTGGATGTACGAGGGCAAGCACGTCCTCATCATCTTCGACGACCTGTCGAAGCAGGCCGACGCCTACCGCGCCGTGTCCCTGCTGCTGCGCCGTCCGCCGGGCCGCGAGGCCTACCCCGGTGACGTCTTCTACCTGCACTCCCGCCTGCTGGAGCGCTGCGCGAAGCTCTCCGACGAGATGGGCGCGGGCTCGATGACCGGTCTGCCGATCGTCGAGACCAAGGCCAACGACGTGTCGGCGTTCATCCCGACCAACGTCATCTCCATCACCGACGGCCAGTGCTTCCTGGAGTCGGACCTGTTCAACGCCGGTCAGCGCCCCGCGCTGAACGTCGGTATCTCGGTCTCCCGAGTCGGTGGCTCCGCCCAGCACAAGGCGATCCGCCAGGTCTCCGGCCGACTGCGTGTCGACCTCGCCCAGTTCCGTGAGCTGGAGGCGTTCGCCGCCTTCGGTTCCGACCTGGACGCCGCCTCCAAGGCCCAGCTGGAGCGTGGTCAGCGCATGGTCGAGCTGCTCAAGCAGCCGCAGTACCAGCCGATGGCCACGGAGGACCAGGTCATCTCCATCTGGGCCGGCACCACCGGCAAGATGGACGACGTCCCGGTGGCCGACATCCGCCGCTTCGAGAAGGAGCTGCTCGAGTACCTGCACCGCAAGGAGCAGGGCCTCATGACCTCCATCAAGGAGGGCGGCAAGATGTCGGACGACACCCTGCAGGCCATGGCCGACGCCGTCGCGGAGTTCAAGAAGCAGTTCGAGACCGCCGACGGCAAGCTGCTCGGCGAGGACGCTCCGGCCGCGGCCGCCAAGTGACGTAAGGAAGGGACCTGACTCATGGGAGCCCAGCTCCGGGTCTACAAGCGTCGCATCCGATCCGTCACCGCGACCAAGAAGATCACCAAGGCGATGGAGATGATCGCCGCCTCGCGCGTCGTCAAGGCGCAGCGCAAGGTGGCGGCCTCCACCCCTTACGCGACCGAGCTCACCCGCGCGGTCACGGCCGTCGGTACCGGTTCGAACACCAAGCACCCGCTGACCACCGAGGTGGAGTCGGCGACCCGCGCCGCGGTTCTGCTCCTCACGAGCGACCGCGGCCTGGCCGGCGCCTTCAACTCGAACGCCATCAAGGCGGCGGAGCGGCTGACCGCGCGCCTCGAGGCAGAGGGCAAGGAGGTCGACACGTACATCGTCGGCCGCCGTGGCATCGCGCACTACAACTTCCGTGAGCGCACCGTCTCGCACTCGTGGACCGGGTTCACGGACGAGCCCTCGTACGCGGACGCGAAGCAGATCGCGGGGCCGCTCATCGATGCCATAGAGAAGGACACGGCGGACGGCGGGGTGGACGAACTCCACATCGTCTACACCGAGTTCGTCTCGATGATGACGCAGACGGCGGTCGACGGACGGCTGCTGCCGCTCCGCCTCGAGGACGTGGCCACGGAGACGTCGGCCACCGGCACGGACACGCCCGCCAAGGGCGAGGTCCGTCCGCTGTACGAGTTCGAACCGTCGGCGGAGGACGTCCTCGACGCCCTGCTGCCGCGCTACGTCGAGAGCCGTATCTACAACGCGCTGCTCCAGTCGGCTGCCTCCAAGCACGCCGCCACGCGCCGCGCGATGAAGTCGGCGACCGACAACGCGGGAGACCTGATCACCACGCTCTCCCGACTTGCCAACGCGGCCCGCCAGGCCGAAATCACCCAGGAAATCAGCGAGATCGTCGGTGGCACCGCAGCCCTGGCCGACGCGACCGCGGGGAGTGACAGGTAATGACGACGACAGTTGAGACGGCCGTTGCCACGGGCCGCGTCGCCCGGGTCATCGGCCCGGTCGTCGACGTGGAATTCCCCGTCGACGCCATGCCGGAGATGTACAACGCCCTTCACGTCGAGGTGGCCGACCCGGCCAACGCCGGCGAGAAGAAGACGCTGACCCTGGAGGTCTCCCAGCACCTGGGTGACGGCCTGGTCCGCACGATCTCCATGCAGCCCACCGACGGTCTGGTCCGCCAGACGACGGTGACCGACACCGGTACGGGCATCAGCGTCCCGGTCGGCGACTTCACCAAGGGCAAGGTGTTCAACACCCTCGGTGAGGTGCTGAACGTCGACGAGACCTACGAGGGCGAGCGCTGGTCCATCCACCGCAAGGCCCCCGCGTTCGACCAGCTCGAGTCGAAGACCGAGATGTTCGAGACGGGCCTGAAGGTCGTCGACCTTCTCACCCCGTACGTCAAGGGCGGCAAGATCGGTCTGTTCGGTGGTGCCGGTGTCGGCAAGACCGTGCTGATCCAGGAAATGATCATGCGTGTCGCCAACCTCCACGAGGGCGTCTCCGTCTTCGCGGGTGTCGGAGAGCGCACCCGTGAGGGCAACGACCTCATCGCGGAGATGGAAGAGTCCGGCGTTCTGGACAAGACCGCCCTGGTCTTCGGCCAGATGGACGAGCCCCCGGGCACCCGTCTGCGCGTCGCGCTGGCCGGCCTGACCATGGCCGAGTACTTCCGTGACGTCCAGAAGCAGGACGTGCTGTTCTTCATCGACAACATCTTCCGCTTCACGCAGGCCGGTTCCGAGGTCTCCACGCTGCTCGGCCGTATGCCGTCCGCGGTGGGTTACCAGCCGAACCTGGCCGACGAGATGGGTCAGCTGCAGGAGCGCATCACCTCGACGCGTGGCCACTCGATCACCTCGATGCAGGCGATCTACGTCCCCGCGGACGACCTGACCGACCCGGCGCCGGCCACCACGTTCGCCCACCTCGACGCGACGACGGTTCTCTCCCGTCCGATCTCCGAGAAGGGCATCTACCCGGCCGTGGACCCGCTGGACTCCACGTCCCGCATCCTGGACCCGCGGTACATCGCGCAGGACCACTACGACGCCGCCATGCGCGTCAAGACGATCCTGCAGAAGTACAAGGACCTCCAGGACATCATCGCGATCCTCGGTATCGACGAACTGGGCGAGGAGGACAAGCTCGTCGTCCACCGTGCCCGTCGTGTGGAGCGCTTCCTGTCCCAGAACACCCACGCCGCCAAGCAGTTCACCGGCGTCGACGGGTCGGACGTTCCGCTGGACGAGTCGATCGCCGCGTTCAACGCGATCTGCGACGGCGACTACGACCACTTCCCCGAGCAGGCGTTCTTCATGTGCGGTGGCCTGGAAGACCTCAAGGCCAACGCCAAGGAGCTGGGCGTCTCCTGACGCCGGTGCTCGTGGCTTGAGGGGGCGGGCGCGTCCCGCCCCCTCTGCCACGCCTACTAGACTTGTAACCAACACCCGGCGACATGGCCGGGTGGTGACCCGAGGAGCCACCCTTGGCTGCTGAGCTGCACGTCGAGCTGGTCGCTGCCGACCGCCAGGTCTGGTCCGGTGAGGCACGCCTGGTCGTCGCTCGCACCGCGTCCGGCGACATCGGCGTCATGCCCGGTCACCAGCCGCTGCTCAGCGTGCTGGAGTCGGGCCCGGTGACCATTCGTACGAGCGACGGTGGAACGGTTATCGCCGCGGTGCACGGCGGTTTCATCTCGTTCGCGGACAACAAGCTGTCGCTGCTGGCGGAGATCGCCGAACTCGCGGACGAGATCGATGTCCAGCGTGCGGAGCGGGCGCTCGACCGCGCGAAGTCGGATGCCGACGCCTCCGCCGAGCGTCGCGCGGACGTACGACTGCGTGCGACGACGACGAGCTGAACCCGCGCGGAGCGTGATGACGTCACTCAGCCGCGGTCGGAACCGGAGCAATCCGGAGCCGACCGCGGCTGAGGCAGATCTGGATGTTTTTTCCGTTCCGTTACCTGTTTTCGGTACCTAGGAGACGAGGAGGTCGGTGTCGATGGTCCTCGCTCTGACTGTGTGCGGAATCGTCGTGGCCCTGGTGGTGCTCGGGCTGTTCGTCTTCGGCCTGCGCCGCAGACTCATCCAGCGCTCCGGCGGCACCTTCGACTGTTCGCTGCGCTGGGGAGTCCCGGAGAAAGCCGACACCAGCGGAAAAGGCTGGAGTTACGGCGTCGCCCGCTACAACGGCGACCGCATCGAGTGGTACCGCGTCTTCTCCTACGCCTACCGCCCGCGCCGCACCCTGGAGCGCGCCGCGATCGAGGTCGCCGGCCGCCGTCTCCCCGAGGGCGAGGAAGAGCTGGCACTGCTCTCCGACGCGGTCATCCTGACCTGCCTGCACCGGGGCACGCGTCTCGAACTCGCCATGAGCGAAGACGCGCTGACCGGTTTCCTCGCGTGGCTGGAGGCAGCCCCGCCCGGTCAGCGCGTGAACGTCGCCTGACACACCGGATTCGGGGAGTCGGCCTGACCGACCACGACGGTGCGGTGTTCGGAGCTTCCACCTGCCGTTCGGACCCGCAGCGAAGGGCCGAATGTCCCCCCGCAGTGCACGCGGGGGGCGTGCGGGGCGCGCAAAAAGCTCCGCCGCGGACGGCCCGAGGGCCGCACGCGGCGGAGGTGGGGCAGAGCCGGGATCAGCTCATTCCGCTGTTGATGGCGCTCACCAGCTCGCCGTTGCCGGTGTCACCGCTGAACTCCCAGAAGAACGCGCCGCCGAGGCCCTGGCTCTTGGCCCAGCTCATCTTTCCGGCGATGGTCGACGGGGTGTCGTAGGACCACCAGTTGCTGCCGCAGTGCGCGTACGCCGTTCCCGCGACCGTGCCGGTCACCGGGCAGGATGTCTTGAGGACCTTGTAGTCCTCGATGCCCTGCTCGTAGGTGCCGGGCGCCGGGCCCGTGGCGGTGCCGCCCGGGGCGTCCTGGGTGACGCCGGTCCAGCCGCGGCCGTAGAAGCCGATGCCGATGAGCAGCTTGCTCGCGGGCACGCCCTTCGACTTGAACTTGGCGATCGCGTCGGCCGTGGTGAAGCCGGGGGTCGGGATTCCGCTGTACGAGGTGAGCGGGGAGTGCGGGGCGGTCGGGCCCTGCGCGTTGAACGCTCCGAAGAAGTCGTACGACATCACGTTGTACCAGTCGACGTACTGCGAGGCGCCCGCGTAGTCGGCGGCGTCGATCTTGCCGCCGGAGGTGCCGTCCGCCGTGGTGGCGGCGGTGACCAGGTTGTTCGAGCCGAACTTGGCGCGCAGGGCCTGCATGAGGTTCTTGTAGGCCGCGGCACCGCTGGTGTCGCAGGACAGGCCGCAGGCGTTCGGGTACTCCCAGTCGATGTCGATGCCGTCGAAGACATCGGCCCAGCGCGGGTCCTCGACCAGGTTGTAGCAGGACTGTGCGAACGCGGCCGGGTTGGCCGCGGCCTGGGCGAAGCCGCCGGACCAGGTCCAGCCGCCGAAGGACCACAGGACCTTGATGTTCGGATACTTGGCCTTGAGCTCGCGCAGCTGGTTGAAGTTGCCGCGCAGCGGCTGGTCCCAGGTGTCCGCGACGCCGCTCACCGACTGGTCGGCGGTGAACGCCTTGTCGTAGTCGGCGTAGGAGTCGCCGATGGCGCACTGGCCGTTGGTGACGTTGCCGAAGGCGTAGTTGATGTGCGTGATCTTCGAAGCCGAGCCCGACGTCACCAGGTTCTTGACGTTGTAGTTTCGGCCGTAGATGCCCCACTCGGTGAAGTAGCCGAGCTTGACCTTGTCGCCGGTGGTCGGCGGCGGGTCGGTGGTGCCGCCGGTGGTGTGCACGGCGACCGCGCCGCTCACCGGGCCGGTCTGGTCGGCGGTGTCACGGGCCTGCACGGTGTAGGAGTAGTCGGTGCCGGCGGTGAGGCCGGTGTCCGTGTACGAGGTCGTGGTGACCGTCGAGACCTTCTTGCCGTCGCGCAGGACGTCGTAGTTCTTGACGCCCTTGTCGTCGGTGGCCGCGCCCCAGGAGAGCTTCACCGAGGTGTCGGTGACGGAGGAGGCGGTGGGGGTGCCCGGCGCGGAGGGCGCCGCGTCGCCGGGGACCGTGGTGCCGTCACAACTGTCGCCGTTCAGCTTGCAGTTGGACGGGGAGCCGGAGCCCGCGCCGTTGAAGCCGAAGGAGACCGAGGCGCCGGGGGCGAGGGTGCCGTTGTAGGACTTGTTCTTGGCGGTCCAGTGGGTTCCGGAGCTCGTGACGTCCGCGTCCCAGGCGGAGGTGACGGACGTACCGGAGGGGTAGTCCCACTCGACGGTCCAGGAGCTGATGCTGCTGCTGCCGGTGTTCTTGATGGTCCACTGACCGCCGAAGCCGGTTCCCCAGTCGGTGGTCTTGGCGTAGGTGGCGGTTGCCCCCCCACTCTCGGCTGCGCTCGAGCGGGGGGACCCCCATGTCGCGGCCTGGGCGGGGCTCGCGAGGCCGACCAGACCGGCCAGGGGGAGCAGCAGGGTCGCGAACCCTGCCGCGGCTCTGTGTCTGAAGCGCATGCTGCGCCTCCCTCGTCTAAGGGGATGAGGGCGCGACTGAGCCTTCGCACCCACGGTGCCGCGAGAATAGAAAGGTCTGGACCACCGGTCAATAGGTCTGTACCACTGAGACGGGCCGATCGCGTCAGATCCCCAACTCCTGTGCGAGCACCGCCGCTTGGACCCGGCTGCGCAGCTCCAGCTTCCCGAGAAGGCGGCTGACGTGCGTCTTCACCGTCGCCTCGGCCATGTCCAGCCGGTCCGCGATGCCGGCGTTGGACAATCCCTCGCCGAGACAGGACAGCACCTCGCGCTCGCGCCGGGTGAGGGAGTCGAGCACGGCAGGGTCGGCGGCCGGCGCGCGCACCGGCCGCGCGGCGAACTCGGCGATCAGGCGGCGGGTGACCGCCGGTGCGATCAGGCCCTCCCCGCGTGCGACCGTGCGCACCGCCTCCAGCAGGTCCTTCGCGTCGGTGTTCTTCAGCAGGAAGCCGGCCGCCCCCGCGCGCAGCGCGCCGAACACGTACTCGTCGAGGTCGAAGGTGGTCAGCACGAGGACGTCCGCGAGCCGCTCCCCGACGACCTGCCGGGTGGCCGACACCCCGTCCAGGCGCGGCATCTGAACGTCCATCAGGACGAGGTCGGGGCGCAGCTCCCGGGCCAGCGTCACCGCCTGCTCGCCGTCCGCCGCCTCGCCGACCACCTCGATGTCGGGTGCGCTGCGCAGGATCAGGACGAGTCCGGCGCGGACGGCGGACTGGTCCTCGGCGACCAGAACCCTGACGACACGGCTCATGCGGAGTCTCCTTCGGTCACGGGGAGCGTGGCGTGCACGGCCCACAGCGCGCCCGCGGGACCGGCCTCGAACGTGCCGCCCAGCAAAGTGACCCGCTCCCGCATCCCGGCCAGCCCGGCGCCCGAGCCGGGAGCGCGCGGCCCGTCCCGGTGGCCGTACGGGCTGGTCACCCGCACGTCGAGCGCGCCGTCCCGCTGGGCGAGCGCGACGGTGATCCGGCCGGGACAGGCGTGCTTGAGGGCGTTGGTCAGGGACTCCTGGACGATGCGGTAGGCGGCGAGTTCGACCGGCGCGGGGACCTCGCAGACGCCGGTGTCGAGGGTGACGTCGAGGCCGTTGGCGCGGGCGCTCTCGACCAGGGCGGGCAGTCCGTCGAGGGTCGGGGTGGCGGCGGGCGCGTGGTCGTCGCCGCCCTTCCGCAGGATGCCGATCAGCCGGCGCATCTCGGCGAGCCCCGCCACGCTGTTCTCGCGGATGACGGCGAGGGCGTCCTTGGAGGTCTTCGGATCGTCGAGGGAGAGCGCGGCCGTGGAGTGGATGGCGATCGCGGAGAGGTGGTTGGCGACCATGTCGTGCAACTCCCGCGCCACTCGCGCCCGTTCGGCGACGACGGCCTGGCTGCGGTCCATCTCCGCGAGCAGGGCGGTCTGTTCGGCACGCAGCCGGGCCGCCTCGGCGGTGTCGCGGTGGTTGCGCACGACCCAGCCGGTCGCCGCGGGCACCAGGCTGACCAGCCCGACGCCCGCCCCGATCAGCAGGGCCTGCGGTACGCGCCAGGCCACGTACGGGACGACGGTGCCGACCACCGTGAGCAGCCCGGTGATCCACGGCAGGCGGCGGGCGAAGGCGGGTGTGCCGTACAGGACGGCCGCGTAGACCAGGTCGGTGAACATCACCACGGTGGCGAGGTTGCCCAGGGTGAAGAGGTCCGCGGTGATCGCCGCCGTGCCGATGAGCAGGGCGGTGCGCGGGCGGGTGCGGCGCAGCAGCTCGCAGCACGCGGTGACGAACAGCGGCACGAGGACCGCCCAGTGCGCGTCCACCACCGACATCGGGTCGTCTCCGGTGCGGCTGTAGAGGCCGACCCCCCACAGCAGCAGCCCGCCGAGCAGCCCGCCCAGGGCGATGCGCACGTCGTCGCGGTGCGGGCGGGGGAGTCGCGGGGCCATGTCTCCATCCAACACGGCACACGTGGCGCACGCCTGATCCTCGCGAAGGGTCCCGAACTGCATCTTTCGATGTACCGCGACCTCGTCACCGCCGACGACGAAAGCGGCCGCGCCCGCCGGGAGCCTGAAGGAGTGACCGAACCCGCCGTGAGGAGCGAACCGTGATCGTCGCGCTGATCATCGCCTGCGAGGTCGGCTTCTGGGTGCTGCTGGCGGCCGGCCTCGCCGTCCGCTACCTGCTGAGACGCCGCCGCACCGGCGTGGTGCTGCTGCTGTGCGAACCGGTCCTCGAACTGATCCTGTTCGTGGTCACGGCCGTCGACCTGAGGAACGGCGCGGAGCCGAGCTGGGAGCACGGCCTCGCCGCCCTCTACATCGGCTTCACCGTCGCCTACGGCCACTACACGATCGGCCGGCTCGACGCGCACGCGGCCCACCGGCTCGCGGGCGCGCCGCGTCCGCCGAAGCCTCCGCGGTACGGGATGGCGAGGGCCCGGCACGAGGGCGGCCTGTGGCTGCGCACGCTCCTCGCCGCCGCGGTCGCCTGCGCCCTGCTCCAGGCAGCCGTCTGGTACGTCGGAGCCGGCGACACCTCGTCGCTGCGCGCCTTCCAGTGGGTGGCGCTGCGGGCCGCGGGTATCCACGGGCTGATCGCGCTGACCTATCTGATCTGGCCGAAGAAGGCCCCGGCCGACGCCCCCGGACGCGCCGAGGAGGAGGGCCGTACCCTGACCAAGCGGTGAGGGGAGGGCGCATGGGCGAGACCGGCAGTCCCGGAGCGGTGCTGGTCGTGGACGACGACCCGGCCATCCGGCGTTCGCTGGAGCGCGGGCTGCGGCTCAGCGGCTTCCGGGTGCGGACGGCGGACGGCGGCCGCGAGGCGCTCGCGGTGATCGGGCAGACGCCCCCGGACGTCCTCGTCCTCGATGTGTCGATGCCCGGCATGAGCGGCATCGAGGTGTGCGAACGGCTCCGCGGCGACGGGCAGGACCTCCCCGTGCTGATGCTCTCCGCGCTCGACGAGACCGCCGACCGGATCGCCGGGCTCCAGGCGGGCGGCGACGACTACCTGGTCAAGCCGTTCGCCCTGCAGGAACTGGTGCTGCGGCTGCACGCGCTGCTGCGTCGCCGCCCGCCCGCCGGCGAGGTCCTGCGGGTCGCGGGTCTGGTCATCGACCCGGCGGCCCGCACCGCCGAGCGGGACGGGCGGCCGCTGGAGCTGACCCGGCGCGAGTTCGAGCTCCTCGAAGTCCTGGCCCGCAACGCCGGGTTGGTGCTTACCCGGGACCAGCTCCTGGAGCGGGTGTGGGGCTACGACTTCGACGTGCGCACCGACGCCGTCGACACCTTCGTCAGCTATCTGCGGCGCAAGCTGGAGGCGGGCGGGCGGCCCCGGCTCGTGCACACCGTGCGCGGCGTGGGCTTCGTGCTCCGGGACGAGCCGTGAGGCTCTCCACCCGTATCGGGCTCGCCGTGGGCGTCACCGTGCCGCTGCTGGTGCTGGCCTCCGGCTGGCTGCTGCTCCAGCTGGTCAACCACGATCTGCACGGTGCCGAGGACGACCATCTGCGGGCCCGCGCCACCGCCGTGGCCCCGGACGCCCGCGCCCTGCTGCGGGCCAGCGCGAACGACCGGCCCAAGGCGGCCGACAACCGCGAACGGCAGCTCTACACCGCCGCCCTCGACGTCGGCGTACGCGTCGTCGGCCCGGACGGCACCTTCAGCGGCGGCCCGCAGCCGGACGCCTCGGTGCCGCTCCCGGCGCGGCGGAACAAGCCGGTCACGGTCCGGGACGGCGGCACCAGCTGGCGCGCCCTGTCCGTGCCGGTCAGGACGGGACGCGGTCCGGGAACCCTGTGGGTCTTCTCGCCCAACGCCGCCGATCAGGCCCAACTCCGGCTCGTACGGCGGCGGGTGGCGTGGACGACCCTGCTCGCCGTGCCGCTGTCCGGCCTGCTCGCCTGGGGCATCGCCACCGGAGCGAGCGGCCCACTGCGCCGCCTCGGCCGCCGCACCGCCGGACTCGACCCGCGCACCAGCAGCGCCCGGCTGCAGCACGAGCGGACCGGGGTGAGCGAGGTCGACGAGCTCGCGGCGACCCTCCAGAAGGCCCTCGCCCGCTACGACGAGCAGGCCGCGCGCACCGCCGAGGCACTGGACACCGCCCGCTCCTTCTCCGCGGCCGCCTCCCACGAACTGCGCACCCCGCTGATGAGCATGGGCACCAACCTCGACATCCTGGCCGGCCACCCCGACCTGCCGGAGCCGGACCGGACCGAGGTCCTGGCCGATCTGCGCGGCGAGCACGCGCGGCTGCTGAACCTGCTGGTGATGCTGCGCGACCTGGGCCGCGGCGACCTGGTCGAGGCGGAGGCCTTCCGGACCGTGGACGTCTCCGAGACCGCCGACGCCTCGGTGGCGGAGGCCCGCCGGCGGTTCCCCGGCGCCCGGATCACGCTGGCCGCGGCACCCGGGCTCACCGTGCACGGCTGGGAGCCAGGGCTGCGGCTGCTTCTGGACAACCTGGTGGCCAACGCCCTGGCGCACGGGCGGGACGAGACGGGCCGGGCGAGTGTGGCGGTGGATGTGCGGCGCGCGGGCGAGCAGGTCGTCGTGACGGTCGACGACCGCGGCCCCGGGGTGCCGCCCGAGGCCCGCGCCCGGATCTTCGAGCGTTTCCAGCGCGGGCCCGGCAGCTCCGGCACCGGTCTCGGCCTGACCCTCGTGGCCCAGCAGGCGGCGCTGCACCGGGGCACCGTCACGGTCACGGGTGGACCCGGCGGAACCGGCTCCCGCTTCGAGGTACGGCTGCCGTCCACGGGCGGCACGCTGCCCGCCCACCGCGACTGGCTGATCACCACAGCCGGGACAAACCGGTCACAGAGTTTCCCCAAAGAGCCTTCCTAGCCTCCACGGCGTACGGACGGACGAAGAAGGAGGCCGTCCGCGAAGACGGAGGCTGAGATGGACGTACGACGACACAGGCGCACGCTTCTCGTGGGGGTGGCCACGGCGGCGGTACTGGCGACCGGCACCGGTGTGGCGATGGCGGAGAACACGACTTCCACGAGTTCTACGACTTCCACGACTGCTCCGGCACCGGGGCCGACCGGGGACGGCGCGCAGAAGCTGTGCAAGCGGGTGCCGAAGATCGACCACCGCATCGAGCGGGCCCTGAAACGGCTGAACGCCGGGGCCGGCAGGCGCGGTTCGGTCGCGCGGCTGCAGAAGCGCGTGGACAACGCCAAGAGCGCGGGCCACGACGAGATCGCCACGTTCCTGCAGGACCGGCTGACCTTCCGCAAGTCCCTGGTCACCACGCTCAAGCAGCGCCAGACGGACCTGGCCGGCGTCAAGACGTGGTGCGAGAACAACGGCAACGGCGCGGGAGGCAAGTGATGCGTGTCCGGGCGACGGCGGCCGCGGCGCTGCTGGCCGTCGGGCTCCTCGCGGGCTGCGCCCGGGAGCACGGCTCGGCGGCCACCACGCCCTCCCCGTCCGCGAGCCCCTCCGGCTACCCGGAGATGGAGAAGAAGGTGGCCGCGGCCGAGTCCGCGCTCGCGCAGGCGGACAAGGACGCGGCCCAGGACGACACGGACGGCACGGGCCGCTGAGAAGAGGGGGCAGGGGCGGGGAGCGCGCGGACTCGGCGCTTCCCGCCCTCTGCCGTGCTCAGCGTTCGCCGCCCGGCACCCACAGCACGTCCCCGACCTCCTTGTTCGCGACCCGCGCCAGGATGAACAGCAGGTCCGAGAGCCGGTTCAGGTACGTCGCGGTCAGCGGGTTCATCGTCTCGCCGTGCACCTCCAGCGCCGCCCACGTCGAGCGTTCGGCACGCCGTGCGACCGTGCACGCCTGGTGCAGGAGGGCGGCGCCCGCGGTGCCGCCGGGGAGGATGAAGGAGCGCAGCTTCTCCAGCTGCTCGTTGAACCGGTCGCAGTCCGCCTCGAGCTTGTCGACGTAGAACTGCTCGACCCGCAGCGGCGGGAACCCGGGGTTCTCCACCACCGGCGTCGACAGGTCGGCGCCCACGTCGAACAGGTCGTTCTGGACGCGGGTGAGGACCTTGACGACCTCCTCGTCCAGGCTGCCGAGCGCGAGCGCGGTGCCGATGACCGCATTGGCCTCGTTGGCGTCGGCGTACGCCGAGATCCTGAGGTCGGTCTTGGCGACCCGGCTCATGTCGCCGAGGTTGGTGGTGCCCTGGTCGCCGGTCCGGGTGTAGATACGCGTCAGATTGACCATGTGACCAGCGTAGTTACGCTCCGGCCGTCCGGAACGCGCGTGTGCCCACTGTCACGGCGAGTGCCGCGAGGCCGACGGCGACCAGGACGCCGTAGAGCATGTGGGCCGTGGTGTACGAGCCGACGTAGGCGTCCCGCACCGCGTCCACGAGATAGCGGAACGGCATGAGGTGCGAGAGCACGTCCAGCCAGACGGGCGCGAGGCTCATGGGCAGCATCAGGCCGGACAGCAGCATCGACGGCATGGTCATGGCGTTGACCAGCGGGCCGAACTCCTGCGGGGTGTTCACCTTCATCGCCACGACGTACGACAGCGAGCCGAGCGAGACCGTGAGCAGGGCGACGAACCCGAAGCCGATCAGGATGCCGGCGAGAGGTGCGCGCAGGCCCATCGCGACGGCCGCCAGCACCAGCAGCACCGCCTGGAAGACGAAGACGGTGGTGTCGCGCAGCACCCGCCCCAGCAGCAGCGCGAGCCGGCTGACGGGGGTCACGCGCATCCGCTCGACGACGCCCTGGCCCTTCTCGACGATGATCGCGAATCCCGCGAACGAGGCGCCGAACAGGCCGAGTTGGAGCAGCAGCCCGGGCACCAGCAGCTGCCACGAGCTGCCGCGCCCGCCCAGCGGCAGACCGGTCAGCAGCGGCCCGAAGAAGAGGAGGTACAGCATGGGCATCAGCACGCCGAAGAGCAGCGCGAAGCGGGAGCGAAGTGACTGGCGCAGATAGCGGCCGTAGATGAGGGCCGTGTCCTGGAGCAGCATGGTCGGTGACTCCTATACGGCTACGGGAGCGGCGTCGGCCGGGGCGGGGCCGCGGCCGGTGATGGCGAGGAAGGTGTCCTGGAGGCTCGCGTCGATCGAGCCGCCGTGCGCCAGCTTGAGCGCGGTCGGCGTGCCCTCGGCCGCGACCACCCCCTTGTCGACGATCACCAGGCGGTCGGAGAGGGCGTCGGCCTCGTCCAGATAGTGCGTGGTCAAGAAGACCGTCGTGCCGTGCTCGTCGCGCAGGCGGCGGATCAGGTCCCACAGGTCGGCGCGGCTGCCGGGGTCCAGGCCGGTCGTCGGCTCGTCGAGGAAGAGCACCTTCGGCCGGTGGGTGAGCGCCATGGCGATGTCCAGGCGGCGCCGCTGGCCGCCGGAGAGGGTGGCCGTCCTCCGGTCGAGGAGGGCGGTGAGGTCCAGGTCGCGGGCCAACTCCTCGGCGCGGGCGACCGCCTGGGCCTTCGCCAGGCGGTACAGGCGGCCCTGCGTGACGAGCTCCTCGCGCACGCTGATCTGCCCGTCGACCCCGCCGGACTGGGCGACGTATCCGCAGGCGCTCCGCACGCCCGCCGGATCGGCGACGAGGTCGTGCCCGGCGACGGTGGCCGCGCCGCCGGTGGGGGCGAGCAGGGTCGTGAGCATGCGCAGGGTGGTGGTCTTGCCCGCGCCGTTCGGCCCGAGGAAGCCGAGGATCTCGCCCTCGCGGACGGTGAGGTCGATGCCGCGGACGGCCTGAACGGGGCCGCGCCCGGTCTGGAAGGTGCGGGCCAGTCCGGCCGCGCTGATGACTGCTGGCATGCGTCCCAGAAAAACAGAGTCCTTGCAATTTTGCAATGACTCCAAATTTTGTGCGGCACCAGCGAACGGTAGGATCCGGACATGGCAGAGGGGCTCAGGGAGCGGAAGAAGCGGCAGACCCGGCAGTACATCTCGGACGTCGCCACGGGCCTGTTCGTCGAGCGGGGCTTCGACGCCGTCACGGTCGCCGAGATCGCCGAGGCCGCCGACGTCTCCGTCAACACCGTCTACAACTACTTCCCGGCGAAGGAGGACCTCTTCTTCGACCGCTCCGCCGGCCTCGTCGACCGGATGTCCCGCTGGGTGCGCGGGCGCGGCAAGGGGGAGTCGGCCGCGGCCGCCGTCCTGCGGGAGCTGCGCGAGGAGGTCGAGTCGGTCTCGCCGCGGGTCGGGTTGCTCGCCGGCTACGGCGCGTTCATGCGCGTCATCGAGGACGCGCCGGCGCTGCGCTCCCGGCTGTGGGCGATCGGGCAGGAGGTTCAGGTCAATCTCGAACAGGCCCTGCGCGAGGACACCGGCGCGGACGGAAGCGACCCGATGCCGCATCTGATCGCCGGTCAGCTGAGCTGGGTGCACGCCACCGTGGTGGGCGTCATCGGCCGCGAGATGGTCAGGGGGCGCAATCCGCGCGAAGTGTCACGAGAGGTGCTCGTCCTCCTCGACGACATCGAGGACCTGTTGGGCGAGAAGGTGCTCAACTACGCCGTCCGAGGCATGGAATGACCCGTGCCGGTGTGATGTCCGTCAGATGAGACGTGACGCGCATTACTTACCG
This sequence comes from Streptomyces sp. NPDC048419, assembly GCF_043200415.1. Taxonomy (NCBI): domain Bacteria; kingdom Bacillati; phylum Actinomycetota; class Actinomycetes; order Kitasatosporales; family Streptomycetaceae; genus Streptomyces; species Streptomyces sp. NPDC048419. The sequence continues at coordinate 63,454 of NZ_JBICXT010000023.1, forward strand.
GTCACACAGCACCGACGGAGCGCTAAGGTCCGCCGAAGAGGCATACGTATACAGCGTGTAAGGCGTTTCAAAGGGGAGTCACAGACGTGGCACGGAAGCTTGCCGTCATCGGAGCCGGCCTCATGGGTTCCGGCATCGCCCAGGTCTCCGCCCAGGCGGGCTGGGACGTCGTCCTGCGCGACGTCACCGACGAGGCACTGGACCGTGCCGTCGGCGGCATCCAGGCCTCGTACGCCAAGTTCGTCAGCAAGGGCAAGCTGGAGGCGCACGACGCCGACGCGTCCCTCGCGCGCATCACCACGACCACCGACCTGGACGCCGCCGCCGACGCCGACGTCGTCGTCGAGGCCGTCTTCGAGAAGCTCGAGGTCAAGCACGAGATCTTCCGCACGCTCGACAAGATCGTGCGCGAGGACGCCGTGCTCGCCTCCAACACCTCCGCGATCCCGATCACCAAGATCGCGGCGGCCACGGCGCACCCCGAGCGGGTCGTCGGCGTGCACTTCTTCTCGCCGGTGCCGATGATGCAGCTCGTCGAGCTCGTGCGCGGCTACAAGACCAGCGACGAAGCCCTCGCCACCGCGCGGGAGTTCGCCGAGTCCGTCGGCAAGACCTGCATCGTCGTCAACCGCGACGTCGCCGGTTTCGTGACGACCCGTCTCATCACGACGCTCGTCGTCGAGGCGGCCAAGCTGTACGAGTCGGGCGTGGCCAGCGCCGAGGACATCGATCTCGCCTGCAAGCTGGGCTTCGGCCACGCGATGGGCCCGCTGGCCACGGCGGACCTGACGGGCGTCGACATCCTGCTGCACGCCGCCGGCAACATCTACACCGAGTCGCAGGACGAGAAGTTCGCACCGCCGGAGCTCATGCGCCGGATGGTTGACGCCGGTGACATCGGACGCAAGAGCGGGCAGGGCTTCTACACGTACTGAAACACCAGTACGTACAGCCACTGAGACCGCACACACCCCTGGAACATCACTCGCCAGGGTGAATTCGGTATCGGTTCGCTTACAGACGGCAACCTCGTTGCCGCTGAAGCAGTCAGACGTTGCACAGCCACCGTCACGGAGTACGCCACCGCACTCACGGGGAGCGACATATGTACATCAGGGGCGACCACGCCGAGCTGGTCGTCGGGGGCCGCCTCGACGTCCGCAGCGCGGCGGACGCCCGTACGGTCCTGCACACGGCCGTCGACGGCGGAGTCGGCGACCTGGTGCTCGACCTGTCCGAACTGGCCTCCTGGGACGCCACCGGACTCGGGGTGATCATGGGTGTCCACCGGCGGGCCGGCCGTTGCGGCCGGCGCCTGGTGCTGCGTGAGGTGCCGCCGCAGATGCAGCGCCTGCTCGTGGCCACCCGACTGCACCGGATCCTGGCGATCGAGGGCGGCATCGGGGTGGAGTCGCTGCCCCGAGTGTGACCCTTCGTCCAGGTGTGGTCCGGGATGCGGGGGAGACCCGGCCGCATCGCGGCCCAGGACAGGTCGGGTGCGATCCTCACGAGACTGTGACGTCTCGCACGGAGCGGTACCCCGGGCTGTCGTAGATACTGAGCGAAGGTTTAGGGTTCGGTCGCCCGCTGCCAGACAGTCCCTGCGAGCGGGTCCGGACCAGAAGCGACAGCGCGGTGTGCAGCAAGGCCGGGAGGGGCTCGAGGCACACACGACGCTTTTGGGGGGCTTGAAACCTATGGACCCGAACAGCCGGGGACCCGAGGAGTACGGCCATGACGGCGGCGACGGTTCGCCGCGCCAGCGCCCGCCCAGGGACCCGCTCACACCCGACTTCGGACAGCACTCGCCGACGCTCGCGCGCACGGTGCAGCTCGTCACGGGCGACTACCTGCTCACCGTCAATCCCGTCGACGGCAGCGAGATAGAGGCCTGCCCGCCGGCCGAGCGCCCGGGCCGGCCGGAGAAGCTCACGGCGGCCGAGCGCGCCGAGGTGGAACGCGCGGCCAGGCCGCCTGTCCCGCCCGGTCCGGCCCAGCCGTCACTGCCGCTCCTGGAGCGCCAGGAGGAGCGCGAGCGGCTCGTCCGGCTCCTCGCCCGCGGCCGCTCGGTCCGGCTCACCGGACCCGCCGGCTCCGGCCGCACCCGCCTGCTCGGCATCATCGCCGAGGACTGCGGGGACCTCGCCCCCGACGGCGTGGTGCGCCTCAGCGGCTTCCGCCGCACGGCGACCGAGCTGCTGTACGACCTCTTCTACGCCGTTTACAACGCGCCCCTGCACCGTCCGGAACGGGACGAACTGCTGGAGTACGTAAGGGAGATCGGCGCGGTCGTCGTCCTCGACGACATCGAGTTCGGCGGTGCCGGGCTCGACGAGCTGCTGGACGCGACGCCGGAGTGCGCCTTCGTCATCGGCGCCACCCCCGGCGTTCCCGCGCCCTCCGCCGACTCCTCCGTGGAGGAGGTCTTCCTCGGCGGTCTCGAGCGCGCGGGCGGCGTGGACATCATCGAGCGCACCGTCGGCCGGGCCCTGACCGAGGAGGAGGCCAACTGGGCCGGCGACCTCTGGTTCGAGTCCGAGGGCCTGCCGCTTCGCTTCGTACAGGCCGGAGCCCTGCTTCGGCGGCGCGACCAGCTGCGGGCCGGCACGAGCGCCGTGGACGAGTTCGGCGTCTTCGAGGACGCGCTGCCCGTCGACGCCCCCTTGGAGACCGAGGCGGGCGACGACGTACCGCTGCCCTCGCTGGGCGAGGCCGCCGCGCCCGCGCCGCTGCTCGCCTCGCGGCTCAGCTCCTCGGCGCGCGCCACCCTGCGGTTCGCCGTCGCGCTCGGCGGTGAGGTGCCGCACCAGGCCCATCTGCCGGCCCTCGTCGGCGACACCCACGCGGACGCCGCCCTCGGCGAGTTGGCGTCCTGCGGACTGGTCTCGCCGGTCGGCTCCCGCTACCGGCTCGCGGCCGGCGTGCTGCAGCAGCTGGAAGCCGCAGGTTACGGCGACGACATCGATGCCCGGGCGCTGACCGCCGCCCAGCACTACGCCTGGTGGGCCGGGCACCCGTCGGTCACCCCGGAGCGCGTCTGCGCCGAGGCCGACGCGGTGCTCGCCGCCCTCGGCGTCCTGGTGCCGGGCACGACCGTGCCGGCCGAGGGCGAGGAGAGCGTCACCGTGCAGCTGGCCCGCACGGCGGCGCCGGCGTTCGCCGCGGGTCTGCACTGGAGCGCCTGGGAGCGGGCCCTGCGGTCCGGCGCCGAGGCCGCCCGGCTCGCCGGTGAGGTGTCCGAACAGGCCTACTTCCACCATGAGTTGGGGATCCTCGCGCTCTGCGGCGGGCAGTTCGACCGCTCCCGCACCGAGCTGGAGACCTCCATCGGCCTGCGGTCCGCGCTCGCCGAGAAGCACGGCACCGTGTCCGGCCGCCGCGCCCTCGCCCTGGTCGCCGACCGCACCGGCACGGCGCCGGGGCTCGGCTCGACATCGGGCGAGGAGGTGCCGGAAGCGCGCTACGAGGAGTCGCAGTCGCCGCCCGGGGGAGTGGTGGCCGCCGCGCTGCCGGGGGTTCCGCCGCCGTCCTCCGAGGACTCGACGCTGGTCGTGCACCGGGCCACGTCCGGCTCCGCGCCCAAGGCCCACCGGGCCGGCATCCGGGGCCTGGCACGGCGCAACCTGGTAGCGGCCGGTGCCGGCGCGCTGCTCGCGGCGGTGCTCGGCACGGTCGTGACGCTCGGCGCGACGTCCAGCAACGACGCCAACACCCCGTCCGACAAGGTCGGCGTCAACCCGTCCGCCAGCCAGGGCCTCGACGACGGCAGCCTCGGCGCCGACAAGCCGAAGAGCGACACCGGCAAGGGCGACACCGGCACGGCGACGAGCCGTCCGACGGACCCGGGCCCCGACGGCACGTACGGCACGTCCGACGACCCGACCCCGCCGTCCGACACACAGCGGCCGTCGGACTCCCCGAGCGGCACCAAGGGCTCGGGCGGCGGCGGTTCGACCGGATCGCCGTCGCATTCGGCGACGTCGAAGCCGCCGACGAAGAGCCCGACGACGAAGCCGCCCACGAGCTCCAAGCCGCCCACGTCGCCGCCTCCGACCTCGGAGCCGCCGCCCAGCTCCCCGCCGCCGTCGACGAGCACGTCGCCGTCCACCTCCGACTCGGCGAGCGGTCCGGCATCCAGCGCCCCCGCCTCGTCGAGCGCCCCGGCGACGACGAACAGCACCTCGGCGAGCGCGCCGGCGAGCAGCGGCACGGACGCGGTGATCTGAGGCCCGGCGCACACGAGAGGGCCGGGTCCGTTCGACGGACCCGGCCCTCTTCGTCGTTCAGCGGTGTGTCAGAACCTGTGAACAAACCCCCACCTGCGCTGCGGCGCCCTTCGGGCGGACGACGGGGGTTTGTTCACAGGCCCTCAGAACAGCCGGAGCTTGTCGTCCTCGATGCCGCGCAGGGCGTCGTAGTCGAGCACCGCGCAGCCGATCCCGCGGTCCGTGGCGAGGACGCGGGCCTGCGGCTTGATCTCCTGGGCCGCGAAGACGCCGCGTACCGGGGCGAGATGGGGATCGCGGTTCAGCAGTTCGAGGTACCGGGTGAGCTGCTCCACGCCGTCGATCTCGCCGCGCCGCTTGATCTCGACCGCGACGGTCTGCCCGTCGGCGTCCCGGCACAGGATGTCGACCGGGCCGATGGCCGTCATGTACTCGCGGCGGATGAGCGTGTAGCCCTCGCCGAGGGTCTCGATGCGGTCGGCGAGCAGCTCCTGGAGGTGTGCTTCCACGCCGTCCTTGATCAGGCCGGGATCCACGCCGAGTTCGTGCGAGGAGTCGTGGAGGATCTCCTCCATCGTGATGATCAGCTTCTCGCCCGCCTTGTTGACGACGGTCCAGACGCCCTCCTCCGCGTCCGCGCCCTCCTTCAGCGTGCAGGGCGGGGACATCCAGTTCAGGGGCTTGTAGGCGCGGTCGTCCGCGTGGATCGAGACGCTGCCGTCCGCCTTGACCAGGATCAGGCGGGGTGCCGAGGGGAGATGGGCGGTGAGCCGGCCCGCGTAGTCGACGGAGCATCGGGCAATGACGAGACGCATGGTCGGCAACGCTACTCGACGGACGCACCTCGACGCGATTCGCCCTCCGGACATCCGGCGCGGTCCTGACGGGCTGCCCCTGTTGTCCGGGAACACCCGAGACAACCCTTGTTCATTCGTGGCTGATTGTGGGCCCAATGAGGGCGCCCCATGTACGCATTTTCCTGGTGCGGCCCCCGTCGGCTGCTTACCGTAGTAAACGGGAGGTCGCGAGACGGGTACTGAGCGTGTTCGGTATCGCGGACTCCCTCATCTGTCCGGCAACCCCTGTCGACAACGGGGGTGCGAGAGGAGAACCCATGTCGCTCGACGTCTCACCGGCCCTACTCGAAAAGGCCGAGCGAGGCGAGGTCGACGAAGAGGAATTCGTCGACTGCGTCCGGACCTCCCTGCCCTACGCATGGGAGATGATCAGCTCCCTGGTGGCCCAGCTGAAGGTCGACGGTGGCACGTTCGCCGACAACCAGACGCCCCCGCCGGACGAGCAGGCACGCGGTCAGCTGCTGCGTGCGCTCGCGAGTGACGCGATACGCGGCGCGCTGCAAAGGCACTTCGGTGTGCGGCTGGCCTTCCAGAACTGCCACCGGGTGGCGGTGTTCCCGCTGGACGCCTCGGTCGACGAGACGCTGGTCCGCTTCACCTCGGTCCGCAGTCAGCTGCTCAACCAGTCACCGGAGTTCAGGGACTGCTGAGAGCCTGCCGCAGCTTGCCGCTCCGTACGCGGGAGGTGCTTAAGTACTGGAGCGGCAAGCTCCCGCCGGACTCTCGGCACGTCCGTCCCTTCAACCCAGGTGCGGGAGCACCTCGGCGCCCAGCCGCCGTACGTTCTCCTCGGTGGCCGCCAGATCTCCCGAGCCCTCCACCAGCAGGGCGAAACGGGAGATGCCCGTCCGCTCGCTGGTCGCCGCGAGCCGGTCGGCGCACAGCCGCGGGGTTCCCACCGGATGCAGCCCGCAGAGCAGTTCGGTGTACGCCAGCGGGTCGCGCATCTGCCGCGTCCGGCCGTCCACCGTGACATGCGCCTCCAGCCCGTGCTTCAGCCAGCCCGGCATCGCCTTCGTCAGCGCCTCCACCGCGTCCGTGCGCCGGTCCGCGATCTGGCAGACGCCGGCCGAGACATGGGCCGCGCCCCGGACGACGTGCGCCGGATGCCCGGCGGCGCGTGCGAGCCGCCCCCACAGGGCGACCATCTCGGCCTTCTCCTCGTCCCCCACATGCATCCCGAGCAGCATCGGCAGCCCACGCTCGGCGGCCAGCCGCACGCTCGACGGCGAGGTGCACGCGACGACGACCTCGGGGCCTGCGTCGTCCGACAGCGACTCCGACGGCCTTGGCACGACGGGGACTTCACGGAAGGCGAAGCGGTCGCCCGTACCCGCGACCGACGGCTCGCGCAGCCAGCGCAGCAGCAGATCGAGTGATTCCGGGAACCCCCGCTCGTACGCCTCGAGGCCCGAGCCGAAGACCTCCAGGTCGACCCAGGGTCCGCCGCGCCCCACGCCCAGCGAGAACCGCCCGCCGGAGGTGATGTGCAGCAGCGCGGCCTGCTCGCCGACCGACACGGGGTGGGCGGTGGGCAGTACCGTGACCGCCGTGCCCACCCGGATCCGCCGCGTCCGGCCCAGGACCAGCGCGGCCAGCGTGATCGCCGCCGGACAGGTGCCGTACGGCACGAAGTGGTGCTCGGCCAGCCAGACCGAGTCGAGACCCGCTTCCTCCGCGACCTCGGCCGAGCGGACCGCGCGGTGCAGTGCCTCCCCCTGGCCCTGTCCCGGGAACTGGGCCGCCAACACGAATGTTCCTACGCGCATTGCTTTTCCTGCTTCCTTGGCCCCGACGCGGAGCTCCCCCACACCGCATAACCGTCTGACACGTGCCGAGGACACGGCCTGGCGGAGAGATTTCCGGATTTTCTGCAGAATGGGTGCACGAGGCAGGAGGCCCGGCGTCGGCTGGTCCTTTACGCCTACCCCTGTCCATGGCCCGTAGGCTGGACACGACCCGCTTCCTGTATAGCCCCGTGAGGTGTCCTGTGTCCCCGCGTCGCAACCGGCCCAAGGGAGCCGGCTCGTCGGGTTCGTCCGGCCGGAGCGCCGAGGACGACGGTTCCGGCCGCTACGGCGGCTGGCAGTCGACCGAGAGCTGGCAGGGCGACGAGTGGAGCGTGCGGCATGTCGCGGGTGCGAGTGCCGTCGGCAAGACCTACCGCTGCCCGGGCTGCGACCAGATGATCCCCTCCGGCGTCCCGCACGTGGTGGCCTGGCCGGAGCACGCGGGCGTCGACGACCGCCGGCACTGGCACAAGGCGTGCTGGAACGCGAAGGACCGCCGCACCACGAGGGTGCAGCGGTCCCGGAACGCGCCGAAGTTCTGAACCCGCGCTACACGTCGCGCTTCTGCAGCAGGGCGACCGCGCCGGCGAACGCGGCGGCCGTCACGCCGAGGGCGATCCACAGCGGGTCCCAGCCGCTCGGGCCCGAGTTGCTGAGGGAGTTGGTGTAGAAGACGCCCAGCTGGTTCGGGATCGAGTAGTCGAACAGGGCCTGGCGCAGGTCCTCCAGGGCCGACGAGACCATGAACAGGGCGATCACCAGCGGTGCCAGCACGAGGCCGATCATGATCGTGATGGCGCCCGCCGAATGCCGGATGATCGAGCCGACGACGAGCGAGAGCAGGCCGAGCAGCGCGATGTAGAGCGAGATGCCGAGCGTGCCCTTCAGCCATTCCGAACTGCTGGGCTCCCGGGCGCCGTCCAGCATGGCGACGTCCGCGAGCGCGACGAGCAGGGCCGAGACGAACGTGACGCTGAACGCCACCGTGAAGAACACGATCGCCTTCGCCGCCAGCACCCGCGCGCGGGACGGGCACGCGGTCATCGTGGTCCGGATCATGCCGGTGCCGTACTCGGAGGCGGTGGTCAGCACGCCGAGCGTGATGACGCACATGCTGCCGAGCAGCAGCCCGAAGACGCCGAAGGACAGCGGGTTCTCGCCCGCCAGGCTGCCCTCCGACTCGTTGGCGGCGACCAGCGAGGCGGTCAGCAGGCCGATGCCGACGACGAGCAGCACGAAGACGCCGAGCGTCCACATCGTGGAGCGCACCGACCTGATCTTCGTCCACTCCGAGGAGATCGCGTTCCCGAGGTGCGTGCGCGTGACGGGGATCGGCGAGGTGTAGGTGGGGTAGGGCGAACCGGGCGCCGCCGCCTGCCAGTTGGGAGCGGCGGCCTGCGGCATCGGGTGCTGGGGCGTGCTCATCGGGCGTCCTCGGGCTCGGTCAGGTCGGCGGGGGCGGCGGGTGCGGGCTGCGCGGGCGGCTGCGGCGCCTGGGCGTACGGGTTGGCCGAGCCCTCGCCGGGCGCGGCCGGAGCGCCGTAGGGCCCCGGCTGGGGCTGTCCGGGGCCGCCGTACGGTCCCGGCTGTCCCTGGGGCATCGCGAACGCCTGGCCGCCCTGCTGGGGCGGCGGCGGTGCGTACCAGTCGGGCTGGCCCTGCCCGGGCACCGGCATCGGCGGCTGCGCGCCGGGCGGCAGGGGCTGCATCAGCCCCTCCTTCTGGTCGATCGTCGAGCGGTAGTCGACGGCCCCCTGCGTCATCCGCATGTACGCCTCCTCCAGCGAGGCCTGGTGCGGCGACAATTCCCACAGGCGTACGTCGGCGCCGTGCGCGATGTCGCTGATGCGGGGGAGCGGCAGTCCGGTGATCCGGAGCGCGCCGTCCTGCTCGGGCAGCACGTGCCCGCCGGCCTCGGTCAGCGCGGAGGTCAGCTTCTCGCGCAGCTGCGCATCGGAGTCGGGCGTGCGTACGCGCGCGAAGTCGGCGGAGTTGGCCGAAATGAAGTCCTTGATGCTCATGTCGGCGAGCAGCTGCCCGCGCCCGATCACGATGAGGTGGTCGGCGGTCAGCGCCATCTCGCTCATCAGGTGGGAGGAGACGAAGACCGTACGGCCCTCGGCCGCGAGCGCCTTCATCAGGTTGCGCACCCACAGGATGCCCTCGGGGTCGAGGCCGTTGACCGGCTCGTCGAAGAGGAGCACCTGCGGGTCGCCGAGCAGCGCGGCGGCGATGCCGAGGCGCTGGCCCATGCCGAGGGAGAAGCCCTTGGAGCGCTTCCTGGCCACCTCCTGGAGACCGACCACGCCCAGCACCTCGTCGACCCGGCGGGCCGGGATCCCGGAGAGCTGGGCCAGGCTGAGCAGGTGGTTGCGGGCCGACCGGCCGCCGTGCACGGCCTTGGCGTCGAGCAGGGCGCCCACGTGACGGGGGGCGTTCGGCAGCTTGGGATACGGGTGGCCGCCGATCGTCACCTGCCCCGCCGTGGGGTTGTCCAGGCCGAGGATCATGCGCATCGTCGTCGACTTGCCGGAGCCGTTGGGCCCCAGGAAGCCGGTGACGGCGCCCGGCCGCACCTGGAAGGAAAGGTTGTAGACGGCGGTCTTGTCGCCGTAGCGCTTGGTCAGGCCGACAGCCTCGATCATGCTCCGCACCCATCGAAAGGATCAGGACAGCAGGGCACACGCCCCCGTAAGGGTTAGGAGGATATCGAGGCGCTGACGGTTCCGCTCAAGAGGAGGTAAAAGTCCGGCCCCGTTCAGGCGTCCCGTCGCTTGAGCAACACGTACCCGCCGATCAGGGCCGCGAGCACCCACAGGGCCATGATGCCGAGGCCGCCCCAGGGCCCGTACGGAGTGTCGTCGTCGATCGGCGTGACCACCCGCATGATCTTGCTGCCGGCCTGGTCGGGCAGGAACCGGCCGATCTTCTTCGTCGCGGAGACGTTGCCCAGGATGTTGGAGATCAGGAAGAAGAACGGCATCAGGATGCCCAGGGACAGCATCGGTGAGCGCAGCATCGCGGCGACGCCCATCGAGAACACCGCGATGAGGGTCATGTAGACCCCGCCGCCGATCACGGCGCGCAGCACGTGCGGGTCGCCGATCGAGGCGCGGTGCGAGCCGAGCATCGCCTGCCCGAGGAAGAAGGCGACGAAGCTGGTGACCATCGCGACGACCAGGGCGAGGCCGGTCGCCACGGCGATCTTGCTGAACAGGAAGGTGCCGCGCTGCGGCACGGCGGCCAGCGAGGTGCGGATCATGCCGGTGCTGTACTCGTTCGAGACGACCAGCACCCCGAACACGATCATCGCGAGCTGGCCGAGGCTCATCCCGGCGAAGCTGATGAAGGTCGGGTCGAAGGAGAGCCGGTCCTCGCGGCTCATGTCGTCGAACTGATGGCTCGTGAGCGCCGCGATCAGCATGCCGAGCCCGACGGTGACGACCACGGCGAGCGAGAGCGTCCACACCGTGGACGCCACCGACCGGATCTTGGTCCACTCGGACCGTACGACCTGGACCCCCGTCATGACCGGCTCCTCTCCCAGCTGTCGCCCCACGGGCTCGCGGCCGGTGCCTGCGGTGCCTGCGGGGGCGCGTCCGTGTGCGCGTGGTACTCCACCGACTCCGCTGTCAGTTGCATGAACGCCTCCTCCAAGGAGGCCTGCTGCGGGCTCAGCTCGTGCAGCACGATCTGGTGCTGCGCGGCCAGCTCGCCGATCTGTTCGGCCGTGCCGCCGTCCGCCTCCAGCGCCCCGCTGCCGGACTCGACGACGGTGATCCGGGCCTCGTGCAGCACGTCGAGCAGCCGCTCGCGCTGCGGGGAGCGGACGCGGACGTAGGACCGCGAGTTCTGCGCGATGAAGTCCGCCATGGAGGTGTCGGCGAGCAGCCGGCCCTGCCCGATGACGACGAGGTGCTCGGCGGTCAGCGCCATCTCGCTCATCAGATGGGAGGAGACGAAGACCGTACGGCCCTGCGCCGCGAGGGACTTCATCAGATTGCGGATCCAGTGGATGCCCTCGGGGTCGAGGCCGTTGACGGGCTCGTCGAACATCAGGACGCGCGGGTCGCCGAGCAGGGCGCCCGCGATGCCGAGCCGCTGGCCCATGCCGAGCGAGAACCCCTTGGCCTTCTTCCGCGCGACCGCCGTGAGGCCCACCGTGTCCAGGACCTCGGCCACCCGGCGCGTGGGGATGCCGTTGCTCTGCGCGAGGCAGAGCAGGTGGTTGTGGGCGCTGCGGCCGCCGTGCATGGCCTTGGCGTCCAGCAGGGCGCCGATGTACCTCAGCGGGTCCTTGAGGTGGTCGTAGTGCTCGCCGTCGATCCGCACGTCCCCGGCGGTGGGCCGGTCGAGCCCGAGCATCATGCGCATCGTCGTGGACTTGCCGGCCCCGTTGGGCCCGAGGAATCCGGTCACCATGCCGGGTCTGACGGTGAACGTGAGGTTGTTGACCGCCAGCTTGTCGCCGTAGCGCTTGGTCAGGCCCTCGAGCTCGATCATGCGGCCACGCTAAGACGCCGTTCGGGCCATTGCCAACCGGACCGGCGAACGGAGTGCGGCTGCGCCGGAAACGTACGGTCGCGTCCCGGAACCCGCCGCCCCCGGAACCGCCGGAGGCCCGCACCTCCGGGGGAGACGGTACGGGCCTCTGTACGCGCTGTCGGACTGCGCGCTGGTGACTAGCGGGACTGCTGAGCGGGGACCCCACGCGAGATCGGCTCGTCCTCGGCGGGAGTGCCGGCGGCGGCCACCGCGGCGCCCGTGAGCGTCGCGAGCATCTCGCGGACGTTCGTCAGCTGGGCGTTGATGCTGTCGCGGCGGTTGGTGAGGGCGGCCAGCTCGCGCTCGGATTCCGAGCGGATCCGGTCGGCCTTCGCGTTCGCGTCGGCGACGATGTCCTCGGCCTGGCGCTGGGCCGTCTCCACCGTCTGGCGGGCGCGGCGCTCGGCGTCCGTGCGCAGCTTCTCGGCCTCCAGACGGAGCTGCTCGGCGCGGTGCTCGATCTCGGCGAGACGCTTCTCGGCCTTGGCCTGACGGGACGCCAGGTCACGCTCGGACTGCTCGCGGCGCTTGGCGAGGTTCGTCTCGAAGTCGGCGGCGGCCTGAGCCGCCTTGGCGCGGGTCTCCTCGAAGAGGGCGTCCGCCTCCTCACGCTTGGACTGGGCGTCCTTCTGGGCCTCGGAACGCAGCTGCGAGGCGTCGCTCTTGGCCTTCTCGACGATCCGGACGCCTTCGTCCTCGGCCTTGGACTTGCGCTCCGCAGCGAACGATTCTGCGTCGTTGCGGACCTGCTGGGCCGCCGACTCGGCGAGTTCGCGGTGCTGTTCGGCGGCGCGCCTGGCCTCCTCGCGCAGGTCCTTGGCCTCTTCCTCGGCGAGGCGGAGGATCTTCTCGACGCGCGCACCGAGACCGGCGTACGACGGCTCGGCGTCGGTCACCTGGGCCTGGGCGTTCTGCGTCTCGAGGTGGAGTTCCTCGATGCGCTTTTCCAGAGCGGTGATGCGGGCGAGAGCACTGTCACGGTCGGAGACGAGCTTGGAGATCCGTTCGTCCACCTGAGCGCGGTCGTACCCACGCCGCACAAGCTCGAAGCCGTAGGGGGAAGTGTCGCTCATGGGGTTCCTGTCAACTGAGACCGGTGAGGTGATAGGGGGAATCCTAGGGGCCGAAGCGGTGTGTCATCGAGCGGATACGTGTTTGATCTGGAGAATGACACCCCTTTTGAGTGGCTGTCGGCCAGACCTCTTGCCAAAAAAATGGTCAAAGGCCCCAGACTGGACTGGATTTGGGCCTGTCGATCAGCTGTCCGACGGCTTACCCGAACGAGGGGCGCCCACCGTGGCTCCGGCCTTGACGCCGCCGTCCTTGCCCGCCGTCGGGGCCTCGAAGGACTCCAGCGCCTCCAGCACGTCCTGGACCCGGGAGATCTCGGCGTTGATGTCCTCGCGCCGGCGCACCAGGATCTCCAGCTCACGCTTTCCTTCCTCGACCGTGCGCCGGGCCTCGCGGATCGCCTCGGCCTTGAGCTCCTCGGCCTCCTTGACCAGGGCCGACTTCTTCAGCTCGGCCTCCTTCAGGAGCCCCTCGGCCTTCTTCACCGCGGCGATACGGACCTTGCCGGCCTCCGAATTGGCCTCCGAGACCAGCTCCTTGGCCTTCGCCTGAGCCTTGGCCAGCTGCTCCTCGGCGGCCTTGATGAGCGCGTCGCAGCGGTCGCCCGCCGACTTCATCGTCTCGGCCGACTCCCGGCGGGCCCGCTCGTGCAACGACTCGATCTCGCCCGTGATGCGGTCGCGCAGCTCCTCCGCCCGCTCGCGGATGGAGGTGGCGTCCCGGCGGGCGCCCACGAGCAGCTCGTCCGCGTCCCTACGGGCCTTCTCGACGCGTGTGTTGCCCTCGACCGTCGCCTCCGAGACCAGACGGTCGGCCTCCGTGCGGGCCGCGCCCACCATGGAGTCGGCCTGCGCCTCGGCGTCGGCGGTGGTCTTGTGGGCCTGCTGCTGCGCCTCGGTGAGCAGCTTGTCGGCCTCGGCCGTGGTCTCCGTGATGAGCTTGTCGACCTGCTCGGCCACGTCCTGGCGGCGCTTGTTGGCGTCCTTGCGGACCTCGTCGAGCGTGCGGTCGGACTCCTCGCGGGCGGAGTTGACGAGCCGTTCGGCCTCCGCCGCCGCCTCGGCCTTGAGGCGCTCGGGCTCGCTGCGGATCCGCTCGGCGTGCTGCTGGGCGGAGCCGACCGTCTCGGCGGCCTCGGCCCGCAGCCGCTCCGCATCCCCGGTGGCGTCCGCGATGAGCTTCTCGGCCTTGGTGACCGCCTCGGTGCGCATCCGGTCGGCGTCCGCGACCGTCTCGGTCGTCAGCCGCTCGGCCTCGCTGCGCGCCTCGGTGATGAGGGTGTCCGCCTGCGTGGCGGCGTCCGACCGGATGCGGTTGGCGTCGTCGCGGGCCTCCGCCCGGGTGCGGGCCGCCGCCTGGTCGGCCTCGGCGATCGCGTCCGAGGCCTCCGTGCGCACCCGCTGGGCGTGCGCGGTCGCGTCCGACCGCAGGCGCTCCGCCTCCGCGATCGCCTCCGAAACGGTCCGCTCGGCAAGCGACTTGGCCGCCTCCGACTCCTCGGCCGCCTCGCGCCGGACCCGGCCCGCGTCCTCGCTGGCCCGCTCCCGCTCGGCGTAGGCGTCGGCGCGGACCCGGTCCGCCTCCTCCTGCGCCTCGCGGCGGGTGCGGTCCGCCGCGTGCTCGGCGGCGCTGCGCAGGCCGGTGATCTCCTCCTGCGCCTGCTCGTGCAGCCCGGACACGGATTCCCGTACCTGCTGGGCGTGCTGCTCGGCCGCCGAGACCATCTCGTTCGCGCGCCGGTCGGCCTCCTCGACCAGGCGGACCGCCTCGGTCTGTGCCTCCTCCACGCGGTTGCGCGCCGAGGCCAGCAGCTCCTCGCTCTGCTCGCGGGCCCGCGCGCGCTCCTGGTCGGCCTCGGTCCGCGCGGAGCCGAGGAGTTCCTCGGCCTCGCGTCGGCGCCGTACGGCCTCCTCCTGCGCGGCGGCCAGCGTCTCGGAGGCCTCCATGCCCAGCCGCTCGGCGGCGGCCTGCGCCTCCGTGCGGACCCGGTCGGCACTCTCCTGGGCCTCGGCCTTCAGCCGCTCGGCCTCGGCGGCGGCCTCCGAGCGCAGCCGTACGGCGACGGCCTCGCCCTCGGCGCGCGACGCGGAGGCGTCCGACGCGGCCTCGTCACGCAGCCGGACGGCCTCGGCCTCGGCCTGCTGCTGGAGTGTGCGGATCCGCTCGGCGGCCTCCGCGCGCAGCCGCTCGGTCTCCTCGGCGGCCTCGCGGCGGATGCGTGAGGCCTCCTCGCGGGCCTCGGCCAGCGCCTGCTCGGCCGCGGCGAGCCGCTCCTCGGCCTCCGTGTGCAGCCGCGTCAGCTCCTCGGCCGCCTCCGCACGGCGTGCCTCTATGGCGCGTTCGGTCTCCTCGTGCAGCTCGCCCGCGGCCCGCTCGGCGTCGGCCTTGATGCCCTCGGCCTGCTCGACGATCTCCTCGCGGTGCCGCTCGGCCTCCTGGCGGGTACGCTGCAGCGTCTCCTCGGCCTGCCGGCGCAGCGTGGTCGCCCGCTCGATGGCCTCCGTACGGACCCTCTCGCTGTCCGTGGTGGCCTTCTGGCGCATCTCGTCCGCGTCCTGCCGGGACTTGGCCAGCAGCTCCTCCGCGGTCTTGGCGCCTTCCTCGATCTGCTGGACGGCCTCCTTGCGGGCCTCCGCGCGGATCTTCTCGCCCTCGGCGACCGCGTCGGCGCGCAGCTGCTCGGCCTCGCCGCGCAGCCGGCGGGCCTCCTCCTGGAGCTCGACCGTCTTGGCGCGGTACTCCTTGGTGTCGTCCTTCGCCGCGCCCTTGAGCTGCTCGGAGATGTCCTGCGCCTCGGAGCGCAGCCGGTCCGCCTCGGCCTCGGCCTCGGAGCGGATCCGCTCGGCCTCCTCGGCGGCGGCCTTGGTGGTGTTCCTCGCGTCCTCCTGCGCCCTGTTGAGGACGTCCTCGGCGGTCTTGGCCGCCTTCGACAGCTGGGTCGCGCTCTCCTCGGCGGTGATCGTGCGGGCCTTCTCGGAGGCCTCGGCGACGATCCGCTCGGCCTCGGTGCGCGCGTCCGCGACGACCTGCTCGGCCTCCGACCTGGTGGCCTCGGCGTCCTTCGTGGCCTCCTCGACCAGCCGGGCGACCTGCTCGCGCGCCGTGCGCGTGCGCTGTTCGTTCGCCGACTCGGCGCTGGAGAGGGTCTTCTCGGCCGACGCGGTCGCCTCGGTGATCAGCTTGTCGGCCTCGGTCTGCGCCTTGCGCAGCGCCTCCTCGGCCTCCGCCATCCGCTGCTCGGCGGCCCGGCTCATCTCCTGTGCCTGGCGGCGCGTGGTGTCCGACTCCGAGACGGTGGAGGTGCGTACCTGCTCGGCGTGGTCGGTGGCCTCCTGCGCCTGCGTGGAGGCGGCGTTCAGCAGCCGCTCGGCGTCCGTGCGGGCCCGGCGCAGAATCTGCTCGGCCTCCGCACGGGCCGCCTCGGCGTCACTCGTCAGGCGTTCCCGGGCCTCGGTGGTCAGCCGCTCGGCCTCCGCTCGCGCGGCGGCCATGGACTGGTCGGCCTCGGTGCGGGACTCCTCGAGGAGCCGGCGGGCCTGGGACTCGCTGCGGGCGCGCAGCTGCTCCGCCCACGCCACGTTCTCGTTGACATGCGACTCGACGGTCTGGCGGCGCTCGGCGAGCTCCTGGTCGAGCTGCTGGCGGCGGGTGACCGCCTCCTGGTGCAGCTCGGCCTGCAGCCGCGCGGCCTGCTCCGCGTGCTCCTGCAGGATGCGCTGGGTCTGCGCCCGCACCTGGCTGAGCTCGCGCTCGGCGTCCTGACGCAGCTGGTCGGCCTGCATCTGCGCGTTGCGCAGCAGCTGTTCGGCCTGGTAGCCGATGTCACCGCCGTCGAAGGAGGGCCGGGACATGAGGGTGCGGCGCGCCTCGTGCAGCTTGGCGCGCAGCACCTCGACCTGGTAGCCGAGGTCCTCGGCGTGCTGGATCGCCTTTTCCCGCTCGGTCTTCAGCCGCTCCATCTCGGCCTCGAACCGAGAGAGGTGGTCGACGTCAGCCGCCGGCTCTCGCTCCTGGCGTTCGTAGCCCCGCACTGCGCGGTCCCATCCGTCCCCTGGTCGCAAGTCTGGCCAAACGAGCTCCGTCCATCCGCCGAACGGGGCCCCCGGGGAATGGTGTCAGATCAACGGCGGAGCATGGGCTGCTGCCCCGACGCTCGCCCCCCGAAACCCGGACCCCGGCGTGGTCCTCCCGCTGACGGCAGGACCCGGCCACCCCGGTTGGAGAGGCGACCGCCCCCAACCCTACCGGCCCATATGTACGAGGGTCAGTGCTCAGGTGACTCAACAGCCGCCGAAGTGACCAGTTCTGTCAGTACGCCATGGCAATCCTTGGGGTGCAGGAACGTGATCCGTGACCCCATGGAACCGCGTCGCGGCTCCTCGTACAGCACGCGGACGCCCTTTTCCTTGATGTCGGCGGCCTCGCCGTCCACGTCCGCGGTGCCGAAGGCGATGTGGTGGACACCCTCGCCGTTCTTGTCGAGCCACTTGGCGACGGTCGAGTCCGGCCGCGTCGGTTCCAGCAGCTGCAGGTAGGAGGCGCCGCCGTCGGACGTCTCGTTGATCTTGAGCATGGCCTCGCGCACGCCCTGTTCCTCGTTGACCTCGGAGTGGAACACCTCGAAGCCGTACGTGGCCCGGTAGAACTCGACGGTCTTGTCGAGGTCGAAGCAGGCGATCCCGATGTGGTCGATTCGCGTCAGCATGTTTGACAGTGCAGCGCTCCTGGCATGGTTGCGCAACGTGCCAGCGATCACATCGACGGCCGGGTGACGGCACGGAGTGCCACTCAGTACATTCGATGTAAACCCTCGTTCACTCCTCGGCTGTGCAGCCGGTAAGGGGATCGCAGCTCATGTCATCTGGAACGAACACCTCGGTGATCGTCGCGGGCGCGCGTACGCCCATGGGACGGTTGCTCGGCTCGCTCAAGTCCTTCTCCGGAGCCGATCTCGGCGGCTTCGCCATCAAGGCCGCCCTCGACCGTGCGGGCATCGGCGGCGACCAGGTCCAGTACGTGATCATGGGGCAGGTGCTGCAGGCCGGGGCGGGGCAGATCCCGGCGCGCCAGGCCGCCGTCAAGGCGGGCATCCCGATGAGCGTGCCCGCGCTGACCGTCAACAAGGTCTGTCTGTCCGGCCTCGACGCCATCGCGCTGGCCGACCAGCTGATCCGCGCCGGCGAGTTCGACGTGATCGTCGCCGGCGGCCAGGAGTCCATGACCAACGCGCCGCACCTGCTGCCGAAGTCCCGTGAGGGCTTCAAGTACGGGGCGATCGAGATGCTCGACTCGATGGCCCACGACGGGCTGACCGACCCGTGGGAGAACATCCCGATGGGCGAGTCGACGGAGAAGCACAACACCCGGCTCGGCATCCAGCGCCCCGAGCAGGACGAGATCGCCGCCCTGTCCCACCAGCGCGCGGCCGCCGCCCAGAAGAACGGCATCTTCGAGGCCGAGATCACCCCGGTCGAGATCCCGCAGCGCAAGGGCGACCCGGTCCTGTTCAGCAAGGACGAGGGCATCCGCGGCGACACCACCGCGGAGTCCCTGGGCAAGCTGCGCCCGGCGTTCACCCGGGACGGCACCATCACCGCCGGCACCGCCTCGCAGATCTCGGACGGTGCGGCGGCCGTGGTCGTGATGAGCAAGGCCAAGGCGCTGGAGCTGGGCCTGGAGTGGATCGCCGAGATCGGCGCCCACGGCAATGTGGCGGGCCCGGACAGCTCGCTGCAGTCGCAGCCGTCCAACGCGATCCTGCACGCCCTGAAGAAGGAGGGCCTGGAGGTCTCCGACCTGGACCTCATCGAGATCAACGAGGCCTTCGCCGCCGTCGCGGTGCAGTCAATGAAGGACCTCGGGGTGTCCACGGAAATGGTGAATGTCAACGGTGGCGCGATCGCCCTGGGCCACCCCATCGGCATGTCCGGCGCCCGCCTGGTGCTGCACCTGGCGCTGGAGCTGAAGCGGCGGGGCGGCGGCGTGGGCGCGGCCGCGCTGTGCGGCGGCGGCGGTCAGGGTGACGCGCTGATCGTGCGGGTACCCAAGGCCTGAACCCTCTGTCGTACGTGAACCTCTGAACGGAGCTGTGATGCAGGACGTCTCCACCCTGGTGACCCAGGCCAGGGAAGGCCGGCCCCGGGCCGTGGCCCGGCTGATCTCGCTGGTCGAGGGGGCGTCCCCGCAGCTCAGGGAGGTCATGGAGGCCCTGGCGCCGCTGACGGGGAACGCGTACGTGGTCGGCCTGACCGGTTCCCCCGGCGTCGGCAAGTCCACGTCGACCTCGGCGCTGGTGACGGCGTACCGCAAGCAGGACAGACGGGTCGGCGTCCTGGCCGTCGACCCGTCCTCGCCCTTCTCCGGCGGCGCCCTGCTCGGCGACCGGGTCCGGATGTCGGAGCACGCCTCCGACCCGGGGGTCTACATCCGCTCGATGGCGACCCGGGGCCACCTGGGCGGCCTCGCCTGGTCCGCGCCGCAGGCCATCCGCGTACTGGACGCGGCCGGCTGCGACGTGATCCTGGTCGAGACGGTCGGCGTCGGCCAGTCGGAGGTGGAGATCGCCTCCCAGGCCGACACCTCGGTCGTCCTGCTGGCACCCGGCATGGGCGACGGCATCCAGGCGGCGAAGGCCGGAATCCTCGAGATCGGCGACGTCTACGTCGTCAACAAGGCCGACCGCGACGGCGCCGACGCCACCGCGCGCGAGCTGAACCACATGCTGGGGCTCGGCGAGTCCCGGGGCCCCGGCGACTGGCGCCCGCCGATCGTGAAGACGGTCGCGGCGCGCGCCGAAGGCATCGACGAGGTCGTGGAGGCGCTGGAGAAGCACCGCGCCTGGATGGAGGAGCGGGGCGTCCTCGCCGAGCGCCGGCTGGCCCGCGCGTCCCGCGAGGTCGAGACGATCGCGGTCACGGCCCTGCGCGAACGCATCGGCGACCTGCACGGCGACCGCCGGCTGAGCGCGCTGGCGGAGCGGATCGTGGGCGGCGAGCTGGACCCGTACCGCGCGGCGGACGAGCTGGTGGCCGGGCTCACGGAGAGCTGACGCCGGTCATCGACGTGGTCGACGTCCGGGCTCCGCTGGTACGTTGACCGGCATGTACCTCCTCTTGGCATAGGGCACGCCCGACCCGCGCGGCCGCAGACATGGCCCGCGCGGCGATGAGGCTCCCCTTTCCCGCCTCGAGTCGAGGAACTCCCGTGTCCACCAAGCCAGTTGTACGGCCGACGTATGCCGTCGTCCTCCATCTCCCGTACGCCCGCCGCACGTTCGCGGCCGCCCTGCTCGGCAGACTGTCGTACGGGATCGTCCCCCTGTCCGTGATGCTCGCCGTCACCCGCGCCACCGGCTCCTACGCCGTGGCGGGTACCGCCATGGCGCTGTTCGGCGGCACCAGCGTCTTCCTGTCGCCCGCGCGGGCGGCCCTGATCGACCGCCACGGGCCGCGCCGCGCGCTCGTCCCGATGGTCGCGGCCTACGCGGCCCTGCTGGGGCTGCTGACGGCGCTCGTGTGGCGCCCGGGGGCCGTCCCGCCGCTCGTCGTGGGTGCCGTGACCGCGGCGGCCGGTGCCTGCACCCCTCCGCTCGGCCCGACCATGCGGGCCGTGTGGGGTCGACTCACCGAGGACCGGGCGCTGTTGCAGCGCGCGTACAGCCTCGACGGGGTCGCCGAGGAACTGCTGTTCGTCTCGGGCCCCTTGCTCGTCGGGGTGCTGGTGGGGTTCGCCCCGCCGACGGCCGGGATCGTCTTCGGTACGTGCCTGATGGCGGCCGGGACCGCCGGGTTCGTGCGGTCCCCGGCCGTGCGGGCGATGGGGCACGCCGAGCGGGAGCCGCGAGCGCGCCGGGCCGCCGCCCCACGGGGCGCGCTGCGCGGCGTCCTGCGGCCCGTCCTCGCCGCGACCGGGGTCGGGCTCGCGCTCGGAGCGGTGGACCTCGTGGTCGTGGCCTTCGCCGGGCAACGGCACTACGGCGACGACGCCGTGGCCTGGACGCTGGCGGCCCTGTCGGCCGGAAGCGCGGTCGGCGGGCTGCTCAACGGGGCCGTCGCCTGGCGCGCCCCGGCCCGCGTGCGGCTGCCCCTCACGGTGGCGGGCCTCGCCCCGGCGCTGCTCGGCGCCGCTCTCGCCCCCGGCCTCGGCACCCTCGCCCTCGCTCTCGCGGCCGCCGGGTTCTTCGTCGCGCCGGCCCTGACCACCGCCTATCTGACCGCCGACGAGGCGGCGGCCCCCGAGGCGCGGGTGCGGGCCGGAGCCTGGGTCAACACCGGTGTGAACGCGGGCAGTACGGCGGGCGCCGCCGCGGCGGGCCTCCTCCTGGGCGGCCTGTCCACCGGCCTGTGCTTCACGGCGGCGGCCGCGGCGGCCCTGCTGACCGCGCTGGTGACGGCGTGGGGCGCCACCCGCACGGACCGGGAGGGCCAGGAGGCCCTGCCGGCGGTGTGACGGAGGGCCGAGCCCTCATCGCCCCGAAACGCCCGCAGGCGGGGTCCTGTGCGGACTCCGCCTGCTGTCGGTCCCGTCGAAGGGGTGATCGAGAAGGGGTGATCGAGGGGGGTCAGGGGCGTCCCCGATGCCCGCGCAGGTGTTCCGCGATGGGCTTGAGGGCCTTGTCGAGTTCCGCCAGGGCCTCGGGGGACAGCAGGTCGATGAAGTGCCGCCGCACGGACGCCACATGGTGCGGCGCGACCTTCTGCATCGTCTCCATGCCGTGCTCCGTCAGAACCGCGTAGAGACCGCGCCGGTCGGACTCGCAGTTCTCGCGCCGGACCAGGTTCGCGTTCTCCATCCGCGTGATCTGGTGGGAGAGGCGGCTCTTGGACTGGAGGGTGGCGGACGCGAGGTCGCTCATCCGCATCCGTACGTCCTCCGACTCGGAGAGGTTCACCAGGATCTCGTAGTCGTTCATAGTCAGGCCGAACGGCTGCAGATCCCGCTCGAGCTGGTACGTCAACAGCCTGTTGACCTCCAGGTGGGTGCGCCAGGCGCACTGCTCCGCATCGGTCAGCCAGGGCGTGGCCGTCTCGGTCTCCATGAATGAAGTCTACCTAAAATGTTGAAAGGCGAACTAGTGAGGGGTGGTGTGACGGCGCGCATACGTTCGACGTCACACTCCGCAGACTACCGCTCACAGCCCGAAGCGACGCTGGAGGTCCCCCAGCTGTCCGGGAAGGCGCGGTGCGCCGGCTTGCTGTGAAGGACCTGTGTGTGCCCCGCCGCCACCAGGTACCCCGGGTTCGGACGGGAGCATCCCCGAGGCCTGCTCGGCCATGAGGGTTTCCGAGGACTGGAGCAGGACCGTGCCGGCCCCCACGAACTCGAACTGGTGCTCCTCGCCGGAGGCGCCGCCGAGACCCGTCATCGCACGTAGACCGCCCATTACACCTGTCAAGTAGCTGTGGTCGTAGTGGTGGCACGGCGACGGGCAGTCGGCCCAGCCGACGAGTGCCTGCGGGTCCACCCGGATCGGGGGTTCCATGAACACCACCGGACCGTTAGATGCGGCTACGAACTTTCCGGTTCCGATAAGGGTCAGAAAACCCGGCACGATCGATTGCTTGAGAGCGAGACTTGGCTGAAAAGCGAGCAGGTTGCCCGAGCGAATGGTCAGGTTGCCCTCTTCGAGGTCGAAGGAATTCACGTCGAAGGCCCGGTCGGCGAGGAGCATCTTGCCCGAGCCCTCCGCCACGACCCACTCGGCGGCGTGCAGTGGCGAATGAAAGGACGTACGGACAAGTCGGTCGAGTCGGCCGTGCCCGATGCCGTTGAACTCCATCGAGCCGTAGTAGGCGATCATCTTCCCCTTCTGCAGGAACCACTGGCTCCCCTTGAGCTCCACGCAGAAGGTGTACTTGTTCACGTTGTCGTCGACCGGCAGCGTCATGGGGTCGAAGACCGTCGGGCCGGCGCCCGCGGACCCGTACATGCTCACAGCTTCTCCTCCGAGGCCTGGACGTACACCGTGCCGCTGCCGCTGAGCTCCAGCTGGAAGGCCTCGCCGGAGCCGCGTCCCACCATGTCCCGCCAGCCGAGGGCGGTCGACAGCTTGTTGCGTACCTCGCCGTGGTGGGCGACGTACGCCTGCGGGTCGACGTGCACCGCGTGCTGCGGGGTGACCGGGATCTCGAAGACGCCGCCGTGGGCCATCACCGCCACGGAGCCCTGGCCCTTGAGGGTGGTGGTGAACAGGCCCTGGCCGGTGACCTGGCCGCGCACCATGCCCATGACGCCGCCCTGCGAGCCCATGAACATCGTGCCCTGCTGGAGCGTGCCCTCGAAGGCGAGCAGGCGATCCGCCTCCACGTAGAGCGTGTCCCCGGTGAGGTTGATGACGTGGACGTGGTGGCCGCCGTGCCCGAACAGCACCGTGCCGCTGCCCTCGACGCTCATCAGCGGGGTGGCCTCGTTGGCCACCCGGCGGCCGATCATCGACATGATGCCGCCCTGGCCGCCCTGGAGGTTGGGGGTGAAGGACACCTCGCCCTTGTAGGC
The DNA here is from genome assembly GCF_043200415.1 of Streptomyces sp. NPDC048419. Lineage (NCBI taxonomy): Bacteria > Bacillati > Actinomycetota > Actinomycetes > Kitasatosporales > Streptomycetaceae > Streptomyces > Streptomyces sp. NPDC048419. The sequence continues at coordinate 86,437 of NZ_JBICXT010000023.1, forward strand.
GAGCATCGCGCCGCGCTGACTGAACAGCCGCTGTCCCGGCAGCACCGTCGCCTCGACCATCTTGGAGTTGATCTCGCGGAAGGGCATGTCAGACGTCTCCCGCGATCGTGTTCCGCTCGCTCGGCTGTACGTACACCAGCCCGTCCCCCTCGAACCTGATCTGGAAGGCCTCGCCGCCGCCCTCGCCGAGGAGGGTGCGGAAGGTCACACCGGACTGGAAGGACTGCCGCAGGTTCCCCTGGTGCGCGATGTACGCGCCGGGGTCGACGGTCAGCGGGTACTGCGCGCTCACCCGGAGCACCACCGCCGGGCCGTCCGACATGATCGCCGCCTGGCCGTGGCCCTCGACGGTCGTCGTGAACAGCCCGTTGCCCTGCGAGGCGCCGCGCAGTCCGGTGAAGGTCGTGCCGGTCCTGAGACCGGCGTCGGTCGCGAGCAGATTGCTCGACTCCACGAACAGCTTGTCGCCCTGGAGCCCGACCAGGTTGATCTCGGAGGCGCGGTCCGCGAACCAGCACGTGCCGTGCCCCTTCACCTCCATCACCGTCATCTGCTCGCCGGTGAGCCGCCGCGTCACCATGCCGCGCAGCCCCTCACCGCCGCCGCTCATCTTCTTGAAGGCCATCTGACCGTCGTACGCGACCATCGAGCCGTTCTTCGCCTTCACGGCGTCCCCGGTCATGTCGACGGCGAGCACCTTGCTGCCCTGGAGTCGGAACATCGCCACGCTGCGAAGGTAGCCGCCGCGCGGGTGGACCGAACAGGGCCCGTCGGGTGGAGAAAGCCCTGTCCGAACCCCTAGGGGACGCATCTCACATCCCGGCGTCCGACCCCTCGGCCGATGTGCGCCCCGGCGTTTGCCAGAATGGGTGAACGCTTGTGCCTCCGTTCACAAACAGCGACCTGTCTCCCACCGAAGGTGACCCGTGGACCTCAAGACCGCCACCGCCCTCCGCCGCCTGCGACTCGTCTCGGCCCCCGAGGCCGTCTCCTTCCTGCTCCTGCTGGTCTGCTCCGTGCTGAAGCGGACCACGGACTTCAACGCGGTGCCGGTGATGGGCATGGTCCACGGCGTGCTCTTCATCCTGTACGTGATCTTCTGGGCCGACGCCTGGAACCGCACCAAGTGGCCGCTGCGGACCGCGGCCTTCTACTTCGTCCTCTCCGTCCTGCCGACCGGCGGCTTCTTCGCCGAGCGCAAGCTGAAGCGCGCCGCGGAGGATGAGGTCATCGCCTCGCGCGCCCGCCAGGAAGGGGTCGTGAACGCATGATCGTCGCCTTCTCCGTGACGCCGCTGGGCGTGGGCGAGGACGTGGGGGAGTACGTCGCCGAGGCCGTCCGCGTCGTGCGCGAGTCCGGTCTGCCCAACCGGACCGACGCGATGTTCACCTCGGTGGAAGGGGAGTGGGACGAGGTGATGGACGTCGTGAAGCGGGCCGTCGCCGCCGTCGAGGAACGGGCGCCGCGCGTGTCCCTCGTCCTCAAGGCCGACATCCGGCCCGGCGTGACCGACGGGCTCACCTCCAAGGTGGAGACGGTGGAACGGCACCTCGCCGAGTAGCCGTCGGAGAGCGGAACCCCGGCCCGCGCGCGGGCCGGGGTTTTCTTGTGCCCACTGTTTGAGCGATCGCTCAAAGAGGTGTACTTTCAGCTTCGAGCTTCTTGAGCAGTCGCTCAAATGGCGCTCAAATGGCAGCTTGACCTGGGGGATTCACATGGGGCATGCAGGGCTGTACATCGAGGCGCGGATCCGCGCCGACCTCGACGAGCTGTGGTCGCGTACGCAGGAACCCGCCCAGCACCAGCGCTGGGACCTCCGCTTCACCGAGATCGCCCTCCTCCCGCGCGCGGATGGCGAGCCGCAGCGTTTCCGGTACGCCACGCGCGTGCTGCCGTTCCTCACGGTCGCCGGCACCGGTGTCTCGGCGGGGGAGCGGGAGCGCCCGGACGGGACGCGTACGTCCGCGCTCCGGTTCGCCTCCCCGCATCCGCTGTCCCTGCTGGCCAAGGGCAGCGGGTACTGGCGCTACCTCCCGGACGGGGACGGCGTCCGCTTCCTCACCGGCTACGACTACCGCCCCCGCTGGGGCGTCGTCGGCGCACTGGCCGACCGGGTGCTGTTCCGCCCGCTCATCGGCTGGGCGACGGCCTGGTCCTTCGACCGGCTCCGGCTGTGGCTGGAGCGCGGGATCACTCCGGAGCGGGCGCGGGCGAACTGGCTGTCCGAACTGCTCGTGCGGACCCTGGTGATCGTCCTCGCCTGCACCGGCTTCGGCTACGGCAGACTGCTCCGGCTGACCGGCCCGTTCGCCCCGCTCTTCTTCTACGCCACTCCGCTGCTGACGCTGGTCGCCCTCTCGCTGGCGCTCTGCGCGCCGCCGCTGTCCGGCACCCCGGCCGCCCGCCGCTGTCTGCGTACGCCGCCCACGCGCGTGCGTGCACCCCGGCTGCTGCGCACCCTGGAGAACCGATGACGACGACGTCGATCTTCCGTACGGCCATGGGCGCCGACTTCGAGCGCCTGCACCCTCAGCTGCGGCGCCGCTTCTCGGTCGGGCTGGCCGGCGGGGAGGCCTGCACCGGCCGGGGCGTGATGGACCGGATCTGGCACGGCCGGTCCTTCGTGAAGCCCTTCCTGGCGCTGGGCGCCACCCGCAACATCCTGGTCCCGCGGCCGGGGCGGCAGGTGCCCTTCGTGATCGAGAACGTTCCGTACACCGACAGCTTCGGGCGTGAGACGGTGACCTTCGTGCGCACCTTCGACCTGCCCGGACGTCCCCGGCGCTTCGACGCCCAGATGGTGCTCGGCCCCCGGGGCGACCGCATCCTGGACTACCTCGGGACGCACCAGCACCTCGCCAGCGACCTGCACCTTCGGGCAGAGCCCGACGGCTCGCTGCTGATCCGTTCCGGCGAACACCGGTTCCGGGAGGGTGTGGTGGACGTGCGGGTGCCGATGCTGGTCGGGGCCACGGCCGAGGTGCGCGAGTCGTACGACGACCTGGCGGGCCGCTTCCGGATCCAAGTGCGGGTGGTGAACCGGTACTTCGGGCCGCTCTTCGGCTACGAGGGCTCCTTCGAGGCGTCGTACACGGACCTCCGCGGGGGCGGCCTGCGGCCCGGGCTGCGTCCCGTCCGGGAGGAGTCGCGCGCGTGAGCCCCGAGACGGCCAAGTCCGCCGAGACGAAGGCGAAGCTCATCGAGGGCGCCCTGCGCACCCTCACCGAGCAGGGCATCGCCAAGACCTCGGCGCGGACGATCGCGGCGACGGCCGAGGTCAACCAGGCGCTGGTCTTCTACCACTTCGGCTCCGTCGACGAACTCCTCGCGGCCGCCTGCCGCCACGGCACGGAGCAGCGGGTGCGGCGCTACCGGAAGCGGCTCGACGCCATCGGCTCGCTGAGCGAACTCCTGGCGTTCGGGCGGGAGATGCACGAGGAGGAGAAGGCCGGCGGGCATGTGGCGGTCCTCGGCCAGCTGCTGGCCGGCGCGCAGACGCATCCGCCGCTCGCACCCGCGACGGCGGCTGGGCTCGAGCTGTGGATCGTGGAGATCGAGAAGGTCCTCACGCGTGTGCTTGCCCGCACGCCCTTCGGCGAGTTCGCCGACCCCGCGGGTCTGGCCCGCGCCGTCGCGGCCTCGTTCGTCGGCATCGAGCTCTACGAGGGCGTCGACCCGGCGGGCGCCGGTGCGGCCCTGGACACCCTGGAACAACTGGGTGCGCTGGTGGCGGCGTTGGAGGATCTCGGACCGGTGGCCCAGCGCGCGGTGCGCCATCGGCTGCGCCGCACGGGAGGGCGCTGAGCGCGTGCGAGCCGCCCGGCGTCAGCCGCCGCCGGACGCCAGCGCGATCCCCAACGGCGTCCGTTCGTACAGCACTTGGTGGCCGTAGCGGCGGGCCGTGAGCAGGCCGGCCCGGCGCAGCAGCGTGAGGTGGGCGGAGACGGACGACGGGGCGAGGCTCAGGCGGTGCGCGAGCGCGGTCGTCGTGGCGGGTTCGTCGAGGGCGGCGAGGACGGACGCCCGGCCGCGGCCGAGGAGTCGGACGAGGACCTCCTCCGCGCGGCCGCCGGCCTCGGACCACAGCGCGCCGATGCCGCGGGCCGGGTAGACCAGGGTCGGCTGCCAGGGGGGATCGAAGGTGCTGACGACGTCGGGCCAGATGAAGACGCTGGGCATCAGGACCAGGCCCTGTCCGCCGAGCCGGCGTTCGTGCCGGCCCCGGTGCTCGACGGTCAGCGTGCCCGCGTGCCAGCCGAAGCGGCGGCTGATCTCGGGCAGCAGCCCGCCGAGGCCCACCTCGGCGAGCCGCCGCGAGTGGAAGGCGACGTCGGCCTCCAGCAGGGCGCGCAGCCGGGGCCAGTCCGGCGCGACGAGGGCGCGGTACGCCTTCTCCATCACGTCCGACAGATGCTCGATCATGGCGGCCGGATTCCGCAGCCAGGCGCGGGCCTGCGGCAGTTCGAGCGCGCCGGGGGTGTCGGCCAGCGACTGTGCCGTCTCCTCGCGGGCCGCCTCCGGGTCGCTCGCGCGTACCGCCGCGATCTCCTCCTCGAAGGCCGCCGCGGGCCCGATCGGGGGCGGGCAGAGCCAGTCGGGGCAGTAGCCGGGATGCGGCATCAGCCGCCACAGGTCCGTGAGGTCGAGCCCGGCCGCGATCCGGCCCATGCGGCGCAGCCAGTGCGCGTGATAGCCCTGCCGCTCGGGCCGCTTCAGCATGCGCACCACCTCCTGCGTCTCCCAGAGCGGGGACACGGCGAAGCGGCAGCGGAGGAAGTCGTCCTCCCCGAAGTGCAGACGTGACGGCATGACCACCCCCGGCGGACGGCGAGTCGGAACATTCGGCTCAGGCCGAATCTCTAGGATGCCTGCTCCCGTCCGAGCACGCTGCTGCCCATGCCGGACGAATCCGAGGGCACGACGACCCTGCCCGCACCACCCGCCGCCGCCCCGACCGGCAACGGCCGCTATGCGGACGTCTTCGCCGTCCGTGAGTTCCGCGCCGTCTTCGCCGCCCACGCCCTCTCCCTGCTCGGCGTGATCGTCAGCGAGGTCGCCCTGTCCGTCCTCGTCTACGACCTCACCGGCTCGCCCCTGATGAGCGCCCTCGCCTTCGCACTGGGCTTCCTGCCCTACGTCGTCGGGGGCACGCTGCTGGCGGGCGTCGCCGACCGCTTCCCGGCCCGGCGGGTGCTGGTGGTGTGCGACATGGCACAGGCCGCGTGCGTCGCGCTGATGGTGGCCTCCGGCGACCGCATCGCGGTGCTGCTCGCACTGCGCTGCTGCCTCGCCGTCATCTCACCCGTCTTCCAGGGCACCCGCATGGCCACGCTCGCCGACATCCTCGGGGACGGCGACCTGTTCGTGCTCGGCCGGTCCCTGCTGCGGATCGTGTCGCAGAGCGCGCTTCTCGTCGGCTTCGGCCTCGGCGGTCTGCTGCTGATCGCCGTGTCGCCGCGGCACGCCCTGCTGATCACCGTCGGCACCTTCTGCGCCTCGGCCGTCCTTCTGCGCCTCGGCACCCAGCGCAGGCCCGCCCGGTCGGGGACCGGGACCCCCCTGGTGCGGGACTCCCTTCGGGGCGCCCGCCAGGTTCTCGCGCACCGCCGCGTCCGGGCCCTGCTCCTGCTCTTCTGGATCCCGCCGATGTTCGCGGTCGTCCCGGAGGCGCTGGCCGCCCCCTACGCCGGCGACCTCGCCGCGGGCTCAGTGGGCCTCGGCCTGCTGATGTGCGCGCTGCCGGTGGGCACGATCGCCGGCGAGCTCGGCGCCGGCTCCCGCCTGCGCCCCGCCACCCGCGAACGCATCGCCCTGCCCCTGGTCGCCCTCGCCCTCCTCCCGTACCTCGGATACGCCCTCCACCCCGGCCTGGTCCCCTCGCTCCTCCTGCTCGTGGTCTCGGGGGCGGGGTCGGCATACACCCTCGGCCTGGACCAGTGGTTCGTCCGGGCCGTGCCGGACGAACTGCGCGGCCGGGCCATGACGTTGCTCACGGCCGGGCTGATGACCGTCCAGGGTGTGGGGATGGCGCTGGCGGGCGTCGTGGCGGAGTTCGCGGGGGTGGCGGCCACGGTCGCGGGGGCCGGCGGACTGGGCGCGGTCTGCTGCGGGTTGCTCGCCCTGCAGGCCCGGCGGACCGAAAGGCGAGACGGGGCTGACCACCATATGACCGGCCGGTAAGGTCGGTGCCGTGCCGAAGCCGCTCAGTCTTCCCTTCGATCCGATCGCCCGCGCCGACGAACTCTGGAAGCAGCGCTGGGGGAACGTGCCGTCCATGGCGGCCATCACCTCGATCATGCGCGCGCACCAGATCCTGCTCGCCGAGGTCGACGCGGTGGTGAAGCCGTACGGACTCACGTTCGCGCGGTACGAGGCGCTGGTGCTGCTCACCTTCTCCAAGGAGGGCGAGCTGACGATGTCGAAGATCGGCGAGCGCCTCATGGTGCATCCCACCTCGGTGACGAACACCGTCGACCGGCTGGTCAGGTCGGGCCTGGTGGCCAAGCGCCCCAACCCCAACGACGGGCGCGGCACCCTCGCGTCCATCACCGGCAAGGGCCGCGAGGTGGTCGAGGCGGCCACCCGCGACCTGATGTCGATGGACTTCGGCCTCGGCGCCTACGACGCCGAGGAGTGCGGGGAGATCTTCGCGATGCTGCGGCCGCTGCGGGTGGCCGCCCACGACTTCGACGAGGAATGACCCGGACCGGGACGCGAGCCGACCCGGCCCAAGATCTCCCGGAACGTGCGGTTACGCTCGACGGCATGAAGAAGAGCGTGCTGACCCGCTATCGCGTCATGGCCTACGTCACCGGTGTCCTGCTGGTCCTGCTGTGCCTGAGCATGATCGCCAAGTACGGCCTGGACATCGACGGTGCCGCGGACTTCACCCGCGTCGTCGCCATCGCGCACGGCTGGCTCTACGTGATCTACCTGGTCTTCGCCTTCGACCTGGGCTCCAAGGCGAAGTGGCCGGTCGGCAAGCAGCTGTGGGTCCTGCTCGCGGGCACGATCCCGACGGCCGCCTTCTTCGTCGAGCGGAAGGTCAGCCACGAGCTGGAGGCCAAGACCGCCGACACGGCCCCCGCGGTCGCCAAGGCCTGATTTCCACCCCGCCGTACGCCTGTGTGCGTACAGCGGATGCCCTGGATGATTTAGTCGGACGTCCTACTACCTCGACATTTACTAGGACGTCCAAGTAAATTGGATTGTATGGACGCTGACGCCATCGAGGAGGGCCGCCGCCGCTGGCAGGCCCGGTACGACGCTTCGCGCAAGCGAGAGGCCGACTTCACCACGCTCTCCGGAGACCCCGTGGACCCCGTGTACGGACCCCGGCCAGGGGACGCGTACGACGGGTTCGAGCGGATCGGCTGGCCGGGGGAGTACCCCTTCACGCGCGGGCTGTATCCGACCGGATACCGGGGGCGGACGTGGACCATCCGGCAGTTCGCCGGATTCGGGAACGCCGAGCAGACCAACGAACGCTACAAGATGATCCTCGGCAACGGCGGCGGGGGCCTGTCCGTCGCCTTCGACATGCCGACGCTCATGGGCCGCGACTCCGACGACCCGCGCTCGCTCGGCGAGGTCGGGCACTGCGGGGTGGCCATCGACTCCGCGGCCGACATGGAGGTCCTGTTCAAGGACATCCCGCTGGGCGACGTGACCACGTCGATGACCATCAGCGGACCGGCCGTGCCCGTCTTCTGCATGTACCTGGTCGCGGCCGAGCGGCAGGGCGTGGACCCCGCCGTGCTCAACGGCACGCTCCAGACGGACATCTTCAAGGAGTACATCGCGCAGAAGGAGTGGCTCTTCCAGCCGGAGCCCCATCTGCGCCTGATCGGCGACCTGATGGAGCACTGCGCCGCCGGCATCCCCGCCTACAAGCCGCTGTCCGTCTCCGGCTACCACATCCGCGAGGCCGGTTCGACGGCCGCGCAGGAGCTGGCCTACACGCTGGCCGACGGGTTCGGGTACGTGGAGCTGGGGCTCAGCCGCGGCCTGGACGTCGACGTGTTCGCACCCGGGCTGTCCTTCTTCTTCGACGCGCACGTCGACTTCTTCGAGGAGATCGCCAAGTTCCGTGCGGCCCGGCGCATCTGGGCACGCTGGATGCGGGACGTGTACGGGGCGCAGAGCGAGAAGGCGCAGTGGCTGCGCTTCCACACGCAGACCGCCGGTGTCTCGCTGACCGCGCAGCAGCCGTACAACAACGTCGTGCGTACGGCCGTGGAGGCGCTGGCGGCGGTGCTCGGCGGGACCAACTCGCTGCACACCAACGCCCTGGACGAGACCCTCGCGCTGCCGAGCGAGCAGGCGGCGGAGATCGCGCTGCGTACGCAGCAGGTGCTGATGGAGGAGACAGGGGTCGCCAACGTCGCGGATCCACTGGGTGGTTCGTGGTTCGTCGAGCAGCTGACGGACCGGATCGAGGCGGACGCGGAGAAGATCTTCGAGCAGATAAGGGAGCGGGGCCTGCGGGCGCACCCGGACGGGAAGCACCCGATCGGGCCGATCACCTCCGGGATTCTGCGCGGGATCGAGGACGGGTGGTTCACCGGGGAGATCGCCGAGTCGGCCTTCCAGTACCAACGTGCCCTGGAGAAGGGCGACAAGAGGGTCGTGGGTGTGAACGTCCACCACGGATCGGTCACCGGCGACCTGGAGATCCTGCGCGTCAGCCACGAGGTCGAGCGCGAGCAGGTGCGGGTGCTGGCCGCCCGTAAGTCCGCCCGGGACGAGACCGCGGTGCGTACGGCGCTGGACGGCATGCTCGCCGCCGCGCGGGACGGGTCGAACATGATCGGGCCGATGCTGGACGCGGTGCGCGCGGAAGCCACTCTGGGCGAGATCTGCGGGGTGCTGCGGGACGAGTGGGGCGTGTACACGGAGCCCGCGGGCTTCTGAGGCGCCCGGCACAGGGGCTGGGGCGGCGGGCGCACGCCAGAAGAGAGTTATGCGCCCGTCAGCCCCAGCAGAAGTACGCGCGTGAAGCCGCGCACCCATTCCTCGTCCGCCGGTTCCGCGCTGACCAGCGTGCGGTGGACCACCGCGCCCGCCACCACGTCGAAGATCAGGTCGACCGTGCGCGCCGCCTCCGACGGGTCGGTCTCCGGGGGGAGTTCGCCGCGGATCTGGGCGCGGGCGCGACCCTCCAGAACCAGCCGTTTCTGACGGGTGACGATCGAGTCGCGGATGCGCTCGCGCAGGGCCTCGTCACGGGTGGCCTCCGCGACCACCGCCATCAGTCCGCTCCTGGCCTCCGGGCGCGCCAGGATCGCCGCGAACTGCAGGACCACGCCCTCGATGTCGGCGGCCAGGGTGCCGCGGTCGGGCAGCACGAGCTCGTCGAAGAGCTCCGCCACCGCGTCGACCACCAGCTCGTTCTTGCCCGCCCAGCGGCGGTAGAGGGTCGTCTTCGCGACCCCGGCGCGCGTCGCCACGTCTCCGAGCGTGAGCTTGGACCACCCCAGCTCCACCAGCGCCTCCCGCGTGGCCGCGAGGATCGCGGCATCGGCCTCGGCGCTGCGCGGGCGTCCTGAGGCGCGTGGGGCGGGAGTGCGGCTCTGCATCCATCGACCATAACCGGCGGTTGTCGTGACGCCGTGAGGGAGATCACCGGGGGGTGGTCGCGGGGAGGCACCCGGTGCCATTACGCTACGACTCGTAGCGAAACCACTGGCGTGGCGCGGGGTGGGGACCCGGCGCCGGACACAGCGCAGTACGACCGGCTTTCACATGGCTTTTCACACACCGCGGGCGGACGGGGGAGGATAGGCGCATGCAGCCACGGAACATGTCCATGAGCGGAGTCGTCGACCTCGCCGCGGTGAAGGCGGCCCAGGAGGCCAAGGCGAAGGCGGAGCAGGCCCGCGCGGAAGCGGTACGGCAGGGCGGCGGCCCGGGCGCCGTCTCCCCGGCCGACCTGGTGATCGACGTCGACGAGGCCGGATTCGAGCGCGACGTCCTGCAGCGCTCCACCGAGGTACCCGTCGTCATCGACTTCTGGGCCGAGTGGTGCGAGCCCTGCAAGCAGTTGAGCCCCGTCCTGGAACGGCTCGCCGTCGAGTACGACGGGCGCTTTCTACTCGCAAAGGTCGACGTCGACGCCAATCAGATGTTGATGCAGCAGTTCGGGATCCAGGGCATCCCGGCTGTCTTCGCGGTCGTCGCCGGTCAGGCGCTGCCGCTCTTCCAGGGGGCCGCGAGCGAGGCCCAGATCCGCCAGACCCTGGACCAGTTGGTGCAGGTCGCCGAGCAGCGCTTCGGGCTGACCGGCCTGGCGGTCGACCCCGAGGCCGAGCCGGGCGGCGCCCAGCCCGAGGTCGAGGTCGCGCCGCCCGCGGGGCCGTACGACGCGCTCCTCGAGGCGGCCGTGCAGGCCCTGGATTCAGGGGACCTCGCCGGCGCGGTGCAGGCGTACAAGAACGTACTGAGTGACGACCCGGGCAACCCGGAGGCAAAACTGGGGCTCGCCCAGGCCGAGTTGCTCCAGCGGGTGCAGGGCCTGGACCCCCAGCAGGTGCGCAGGGACGCCGCGGACAAGCCGGCCGACGCCCGGGCGCAGATCGTCGCGGCGGACCTGGATCTGGTCGGCGGCCATGTGGAGGACGCCTTCGGGCGGCTCATCGACACGATCCGGCGCACGGCCGGTGACGACCGGGACGCGGTACGCGTGCGACTGCTGGAGCTCTTCGAGGTCGTCGGGACTGATGATCCAAGGGTGGCGATGTCACGCAGAGCACTCGCGCGTGCACTGTTCTAGCAGGGTGACAGGCCGGTTCTGACCAGTCGCTAAACGCCGGGGCATGTGATGCCCAAGTGAAAGATTTGCCGATGGAACGTCAGTGCGGCCGCGCTTTACCAAATCTTGGTAAACGCGGCCGCTGTTACTGCCAGTAAGTTTTGGGCGTTGATCTGTCGGATTCTGTCCAATGATCAACGGTTTTGTCTCGGCCCCTGGCTGCACCCTCCGTCGCCGCCCGAGACCTGTGGGTCGTCCTTCGGTTATCCGGCCGTTACTACCGAGTAACGAAGCCCCTTGTGCGGGCGGCGAGAATGCACCACGATCGGCGACGCTCGGTCCATTCACGTACCCCGACAGCCGGTTGGGTTGCGCGAGTTCCCTGGGTCCCCACCGAGCAGAGACGGCGTCACTGGCGCCGGCTCTTGGGCAGGGGGGTCTTCGCCCGCCCGGCGAAGCCTGTCCAGCAAGGTTGTGCGTGATGCGTGTCAGGCGCGACCAGTGGTTGTCGCTCGGGGGTGATCGCCGGTATCGGTGCGCGGTTCGCGCCTCCGAGTGCGGGCGCTCTCCTTCCCGAGGACGTAGCACTTCTCCCATCCCTGCCCGATCGAGCCGCGACCAGTGGCGGTCGGGAGCAGGAGATGTACGTCCGAGAAGGAGGAAATATGGAGTCCCAGGTGCGTGGCGGGACCAGATGGAAGCGGTTCGCTGTGGTCATGGTGCCCAGCGTCGCCGCTACGGCCGCGATAGGTGTCGCCCTCGCGCAGGGCGCTCTCGCCGCGTCGTTCAGCGTGTCCGGCCAGCAGTTCAAGGTGACGGCCGACCAGCTGACCGGCACCGGTTTCTCTCAGTACGGTGCCATTGACTCGGGGTACACCCTCGACGGCAAGAAGACGGCTCACCCGGTCGCGGTCTCGGCGTTCAAGTCCGCGACCATCAAGGGTCTGTGCCAGTCCGTCGTCACCCCGGACATCCCGCTGATCGGCAGTGTCAGCCTTGTTCTGAAGGCCGGCGGCGGCAGCACGCCGGTGGAGGCCGACAACCTCTACATCGACCTCGATGACCTGAGCGCCGACGCGACGTTCAAGAACATCGACATCGGTGTGGCCGCCAAGGACGCCACCAAGGGTCCTGGCATTCACAGCGGTGACACCGCGAACCCGTACGGATTCGCGCAGCAGGCCGACTCGGCCACGCTGTCCGGCGTGAAGCAGACGGCGTGGGCCACCACTGCCGGAACCTTCAAGCTCAGCGGGCTGAAGATGTCCGTGCAGACGGGCACCCACGAGTGCTTCTAAGCATGTCGTGACGGGCGGGGGAGCCGATGGCGCCCCCGCCCGTCAACCTTCCAGCACTTTCTTCACACGCTGTACAACCCACCACCACAGCACCACCACCACAGCAAAGCCGCACCAGGGAGCTGTATTCCATGAGCGCCGAGACTCCTGCCGAGCCCGCCGGCCAGTTCAGTCGCCGGAGGGTGCAGTTCCGCGCCTGGCGGGGCGAGCGGCCGTTCTGGGCCGGTCTGTTCGTCATGCTCGCCGGACTCCCCATCGCCTACTTCCCCTACGCCCACCTCCAGGTGGGACACCTGACGCTGGCGATGGCCACCACCGCGGGTGCAGGATCGCTGATCATCGGCGTGCTGCTGGTCGTCCTGGGCTTCAGCCTGTGGTTCCAGAAGCACGTGCGCACGTTCGCGGGCATCGCGGCGATCCTGCTGGGGCTGGTCTCCATCCCGGTGTCCAACATCGGCGGCTTCCTGATGGGCTTCCTGCTCGCGTTGATCGGCGGGGCGATGGCCGTGGCCTGGGCCCCGGGAGAGCCGCCCGCCGACGAGGCGCGGGAGGACACCCCGGCGACGGGCGGTGCCCCCGCGGCCACGGACCCGGACACCACCATCCTCAAGCCCGTGGTGGGCGCGCCGAACGATCTGTCAGGAACGAGCCCGGCCAACGGGGCGAACGGGAGGCACAGTGCCGGCTGACAAGGTGATCCACGGGGCTGATGTGGACGAGTCCCGTGTGAGATCCGGGCCGCGCCACGCGGCCCCCAGGAAGCCGCTGTTCACCAGGTTCCACATGCCGGCCGGCAAGGCGATAGCCATGGCGGCGATGCCGACGGCGGTCATCGTGGGCATGGGCTTCACGTCCTCGCTCGCACTCGCGGACAGTGGCGGCTCGCCGTCCCCGACGGCCAAGAGCCTCACCGCGGACGAGTACAAGGACTGCGTGGCCGCACTGGGCGACGACGCGTCGGCCTCACCGTCGCCGTCCGCCTCGGAGAGCACGGACAAGGCGACCCCGTCGCCCTCGTCCACCGCGGACGCGTCGAAGGACTCCTCCAAGACCTCCTCGGGCTCCACGGACAAGTCCTCGTCGTCGGACTCCGGTTCGGCCGACAAGGCGACGCCCACGCCGTCCGCCACGGACGGTTCGAAGGACACGTCGAGCGGTGACACCGCCTCGCCGAGCCCCTCGGCGTCCGCGAGCAGCGACGGTGGTCTGCTGAGCGGCGTCGGTGACGCGCTCGGCAGCCTGCTGGGCGGCGGCAGCTCCTCGTCGAGCACGAGCGCGACGCCGTCCGCGACCGCCTCGCCGAGTGCGAGCGCGAGCAAGGACTCGTCGTCCTCGGACACGTCGGGCGGTGGCCTCGCGGGCACCGTCAAGGACACGACCAAGAAGGTCACCGACACGGTCGACGGCACCGTGAAGGACACGACCGACAAGGTGTCCAAGGCGGCCGACGACGCCACCAAGGCGGCCCAGAAGGCGGCCGACTCGGCCACCTCCACGGCGAGCCCCTCGCCGAGCTCCAGCGCGGACGCGGGGAACTGCCCCACCGCCACGGACGACCAGAGCGGCGTCGACAACAAGGTGCCGGTGGCGGACGACCCCTGGTACCTGAACGCCAGCTCGCTGCTGCTGAAGGGCGCCGACTACCAGGGTGTCGTCCAGGTGAAGACGGCCAACGGCACCACCAAGAAGGTGCTGAAGTACGTCATCTCCGGCGGGACCGACATCGGCGACCTGCACCAGACGGTCAAGGACAAGCAGCAGGGCAAGACCTACCACGTGCAGGCCGGCTCGGGTACGACGTCCACGATCCGCGACGGCGACACGACGATGTACACGGAGTCCATCTCCGGGAACCTCTTCGGTCTGATCCCGATCACGTTCAGCCCGGACAGCCCGCCGCCGCTGAACATCCCGCTGATCTACTTCACCAACGTGAAGGTCGTCCAGGCCGCGCAGTTCGGCGGAACCCTGCACGTGCCCGGTATGCACGTGTACACGACCGACGGAACCGGCTGAGCACCACCACAGGCCCGTTCGGGAGCCGCACAAGCGCTGAGGGCGCCCCCTGTCGCAGGGGGCGCCCTCAGCGCCGTAGAGGGGCCGTCAAGGCCCTTTGCGGGTCCGTCAGTTGCTGACGCCGCCGATGTGGTGGACGCGGAGCATGTTGGTGGTGCCGGGGACGCCGGGGGGCGAGCCGGCGGTGATGATGACGATCTCGCCCGGGTGGAACCGGTTGATCTTCGCGATCTCCTGGTCGACCATGTCGACCATCTCGTCCGTGGTGTTCACGAACTGCACCACGTGTGACTCCACGCCCCAGCTGAGCGTCAGCTGGTTGCGGGTGTCCTCGTCGGTGGTGAAGGCGATGATCGGCTGCTGCGCGCGGTAGCGCGACAGCCGGCGGGCGGTGTCGCCGGACTGGGTGAAGGCCACCAGGCCCGTGCTGCCCAGGAAGTCGGCGATCTCGCACGCGGCGCGCGCGACCGAACCACCCTGCGTCCGCGGCTTCTTGCCCGGCACGAGCGGCTGCAGGCCCTTGCTCAGCAGCTCCTCCTCTGCCGCGGCGACGATCTTCGACATCGTCTTCACGGTCTCGACCGGGTAGGCGCCCACGCTCGACTCGGCGGACAGCATGACGGCGTCGGCGCCGTCCAGGATCGCGTTGGCGACGTCGGACGCCTCGGCGCGCGTGGGACGGGAGTTGGTGATCATCGACTCCATCATCTGGGTCGCCACGATCACCGGCTTGGCGTTGCGGCGGCACAGCTCGATGAGGCGCTTCTGCACCATCGGGACCTTCTCGAGCGGGTACTCGACGGCCAGGTCGCCGCGGGCCACCATGACGGCGTCGAACGCCATCACGACGTCCTCCATGTTGTCCACCGCCTGCGGCTTCTCCACCTTGGCGATGACGGGGACCCGGCGGCCCTCCTCGTCCATCACCTTGTGGACGTCGGCCACGTCCCTGGCGTCCCGCACGAAGGACAGCGCGACCATGTCGCAGCCCATGCGCAGCGCGAAGCGGAGGTCCTCGACGTCCTTCTCGCTCAGCGCGGGCACGTTGACGGCCGCGCCGGGCAGGTTGATGCCCTTGTGGTCGGAGACGACACCGCCCTCGATGACGATCGTCCTGACCCGCGGACCGTCGACGTCCAGGACCTTGAGCTCGACGTTGCCGTCGTTGATCAGGATCTGGTCGCCGCGGTCGACGTCACCGGGCAGGCCCTTGTACGTCGTGCCGCAGATGGACTTGTCGCCCGGGACGTCCTCGGCGGTGATGACGAACTCGTCACCGCGCTCGAGCTCGACCGGGCCTTCGGCGAAGGTCTCCAGACGGATCTTCGGGCCCTGCAGGTCGGCCAGGACACCGATGGCCCGGCCGGTTTCCTTGGACGCGGCCCGGACGCGGTCGTACCGCGCCTGGTGCTCGGCGTGCGTACCGTGGCTGAAGTTGAACCTGGCCACGTTCATTCCGGCCTCGATCATCGAGACCAGCATTTCGTGTGAGTCGACCGCGGGGCCGAGAGTGCAGACGATTTTCGAACGGCGCATGGGGCGATCCTATCGGTTTGTTTCGCCGCGGAATATTCCGTCTGGCGGAAGATACAAATGGGCGGGTCCGCGCTCAGGCGTGTTACTGCGGTGTATTCCTCAGCCGTTGTCGCCTAGCTGTTCTTCGCGACCAGTTCGTAGGTCTGTGTGGCGATCTCCAGTTCCTCGTCGGTCGGCACCACCGCGACCGCCACGCGCGCGTGCGCCGGCGAGATCAGCCGCGGTTCGTCACTGCGTACGGCGTTCAGTTCCCCGTCCACCGCAAGGCCCAGGTCCTCCAGGCCCGCGACGGCAGCCTCCCGCACCGGACTCGCGTTCTCCCCGACTCCCGCTGTGAACGCGATCGCGTCCACCCGGCCGAGTACGGCGTAAAAGGCGCCGATGTACTTCTTCAGGCGGTGAATGTATATGTCGAAGGCGAGTTGCGCCTCTTCGTCACCTTCGTCGATCCGGCGCCGGATCTCCCGCATGTCGTTGTCGCCGCACAGGCCGAACAGACCGCTCCTCTTGTTGAGAAGAGTGTCGATCTCGTCCATGGACATTTTGCCAACCCGGGCCAAATGGAAGATGACGGCCGGATCCAAATCGCCGGACCGCGTACCCATCACCAGCCCCTCCAAAGGCGTCAGTCCCATGGAGGTGTCCACGCACCGGCCCTTCTCGACCGCGGACGCCGATGCGCCGTTGCCCAGGTGCAGCACGATGACGTTCACCTCGGACGGGTCCTTGCCGAGCAGCCGGGCCGTCTCCCGCGAGACATAGGCGTGCGAGGTGCCGTGGAAGCCGTAGCGGCGGATGCGGTACCGGTCGGCGACCTTCGGATCGACGGCGTAGCGGGCCGCGGACTCCGGCATGGTCGTGTGGAACGCCGTGTCGAAGACCGCGACCTGGGGCAGGTCGGGGCGCAGCGCCTGCGCGGTGCGGATGCCGGTGAGGTTCGCCGGGTTGTGCAGCGGGGCGACCGGGATCAGCCGCTCGATCTCCGCGAGCACCTCGTCGTCGATCACCGTGGGCTCGGTGAAGAACATCCCGCCGTGCACCACCCGGTGCCCGATGGCCGCCAGATCCGGCGAGTCCAGGCCCAGGCCGTCCCGTCCCAGCTCCTCGGCCACCGCCTTCAGGGCCGCGTCGTGGTCGGCGATCGGCCCGGAGCGCTCGCGGGTGTCGCCGGAGGCGAGGCAGGTGTGCTTCAGCCGCGACGTCTGCTCGCCGATCCGCTCGACGAGGCCGGCGGCCAGCCGGCCCCCCTCCCGCATGTCGAGGAGCTGGTACTTCACCGACGAGGAGCCGGAGTTGAGGACGAGGACGCGGGACGCGCTCACTGGGCGGCAGCCCTTTCGTTCGAGTTCTGGGCCTGGACGGCTTCGTTCGAGTTCTGGGCCTGGACGGCCGTGATGGCGACGGTGTTGACGATGTCCGAGACGAGGGCGCCCCGGGACAGGTCGTTGACCGGCTTGCGCAGGCCCTGCAGCACCGGCCCGACCGCGATGGCGCCGGCCGAACGCTGCACGGCCTTGTAGGTGTTGTTGCCCGTGTTCAGGTCCGGGAAGATCAGCACGGTTGCCTGGCCCGCCACTTGGGAGCCCGGCAGCTTGGTGGCCGCCACACTCGGCTCCACGGCGGCGTCGTACTGGATCGGCCCCTCGGTCATGAGGTCGGGGCGCCGCCGGCGCACCAGTTCCGTCGCCTCCCGCACCTTGTCGACGTCGGCGCCCGTGCCGGACGTGCCCGTCGAGTACGACAGCATCGCGATCCGCGGCTCCACCCCGAACTGCGCCGCCGTGGCGGCCGACTGGACGGCGATGTCGGCCAGCTGCGCCGCGTTCGGGTCGGGGTTCACCGCGCAGTCGCCGTAGACGAGGACCTTGTCGGCGAGGCACATGAAGAAGACGGACGAGACGATGTCGGTGTCCGGCTTGGTCTTGATGATCTCGAAGGCGGGCCGGATGGTCGCGGCCGTCGAGTGCACCGAACCCGAGACCATGCCGTCGGCGAGCCCCTCCTCGACCATCAGCGTGCCGAAGTAGTTCACGTCGGAGACGACGTCGTACGCCAGCTCGACGGTGACGCCCTTGTGGGCGCGGAAGTGGGCGTACTTCTCGGCGAAGGAGTCGCGCAGCTCGCTGGTCGCGGGGTCGATCAGCTGGGTATCGCCCAGGTCGATGCCGAGGTCGGCGGCCTTCTTGCGGATCTGCTCGGCCGGGCCGAGGAGGGTCAGGTCGCAGACCCTGCGGCGCAGCAGCACCTCCGCGGCGTGCAGGACGCGCTCCTCGGTGCCCTCCGGGAGGACGACCCGCCGCCTGTCGGAGCGGGCCTGCTCCAGCAGCTTGTGCTCGAACATCATCGGCGTGAGGCGGTCGCTGCTGGGCGCGGAGACCCGCTTGAGGAGGTCACCGGTGTCGACGTAACGCTCGAAGAGGCCGAGCGCGGTCTCCGCCTTGCGCGGCGTGGCCGCGTTCAACTTCCCCTCCAAGGAGAAGAGTTCGGCGGCGGTCGGGAAGCTGTTGCCGGCCACCGAGAGGACCGGGGTGCCGGGTGCGAGGCGGGCGGCGAGGGTGAGGACCTCGTCGCTCGGCACCTCGTTCAGGGTGAGCAGCACGCCGGCGATCGGCGGGGTGCCGGCGCTGTGCGCGGCCAGCGTGCCGACGACCAGGTCGGCGCGGTCCCCGGGGGTGACGACCAGACAGCCCGGGGTCAGGGCGGCGAGGAAGTTCGGCAGCATCGCGCCGCCGAAGACGAAGTCGAGGGCGTCGCGCGCCAGTCCCGCGTCGTCCCCGAGCAGCACCTTGGCGCCGAGGGCCTGGGCGATCTGGGAGACGGTGGGCGCGGAGAGGGCGGGCTCGTCCGGGACGACGTAGCACGGCACCGGGAGCCGGGCGTCGAGGCTCCGCGCGATCTCGTCCCGGTCGTCACGGGCGACCAGGTTGGTCACCATGGCGAGGACGTCGCAGCCCAGCCCCTCGTACGCCCGGTAGGCGTTGCGCGTCTCGGCGAGCACGGACTCGGCACTCTGCGCGCGGCCGCCGACCACGGGGATCACGGACGCCCCGAACTCGTTGGCGAGACGGGCGTTCAGGGACAGCTCGTCGGGAAGCTGGGTGTGCGCGTAGTCGGTGCCGAGGACGAGGACCACCTCGTAGTCGCGCGCGACCTCGTGGAAGCGGTCGACGAGGGTCGACACCAGCTCGTCCGTGCCCTGTTCGGCCTGGAGGGCGGACGCCTCGTGGTAGTCCATGCCGTAGACCGTGGCCGGGTCCTGGGACAGCCGGTACCGGGAGCGCAGCAGCTCGAAGAGGCGATCAGGGCTGTGGTGGACGAGCGGCCGGAACACCCCGACCCGGTCGACCTGCCGGGTCAGCAGCTCCATGACCCCCAGTTCGACTATCTGGCGGCCGTCGCCGCGGTCGATTCCGGTCACGTACACGCTGCGCGTCACGCGTGCTCTCCGTTTCGTCTGGCGTCTGGCGTCGGGTGAGGGCTCGCGACATCGCCCACCGGGGTGAGCGGAACGTTCTTGACAATACCCCCGTGGCTGGATATGGCGCCCATCAGCCCGGGCCCCCGCGGCCTGGACCTGCGGCCTTGCACGGCGGCCCGGCGGGGTCGGTGCCCCCGTGCCGGACATGAAACAATCGGACTGGCTCACCGGTACCGAAAGCGAGCAGGAGACACAGCACGATGCGCATCGGAGTTCTCACCGCAGGCGGCGACTGCCCCGGCCTGAACGCCGTGATCCGATCGGTCGTGCACCGCGCCGTCGACCACTACGGCGACGAGGTGATCGGTTTCGAGGACGGCTACGCCGGCCTGCTGGACGGGCGCTACCGCAGCCTCGACCTGGAATCGGTCAGCGGCATCCTGGCCCGCGGCGGCACCATCCTCGGCTCCTCCCGCCTGGAGCGGGACCGGCTGCGCGAGGCGTGCGAGCGGGCCGAGGACATGGTCGAGGCCTTCGGCATCGACGCGCTCATCCCGATCGGCGGCGAGGGCACGCTGACGGCCGCGCGCATGCTGTCCGACGCCGGCCTGCCGGTGGTGGGCGTCCCGAAGACGATCGACAACGACATCTCCTCCACCGACCGCACCTTCGGCTTCGACACGGCGGTCGGCGTCGCCACCGAGGCGATGGACCGCCTGAAGACCACGGCCGAGTCCCACCAGCGCGTGATGGTCGTCGAGGTCATGGGCCGGCACGCGGGCTGGATCGCGCTGGAGTCCGGCATGGCGGCCGGCGCGCACGGCATCTGCCTGCCCGAGCGGCCCTTCGACCCCGCCCACCTGGTGAAGATGGTCGAGGAGCGCTTCTCCCGCGGCAAGAAGTTCGCGGTCGTGTGCGTGGCGGAGGGCGCCCACCCCGCCGAGGGCACCATGGACTACGGCCACGGCGAGATCGACCAGTTCGGCCACGAGCGCTTCCAGGGGATCGGTACGGCGCTGGCGTACGAGCTGGAGCGGCGGCTCGGCAAGGAGGCCAAGCCGGTCATCCTCGGCCACGTCCAGCGCGGCGGCGTCCCGACCGCGTACGACCGCGTCCTCGCCACCCGCTTCGGCTGGCACGCGATGGAGGCGGCGCACCGCGGCGTTTTCGGCAGGATGACCGCGCTGCGCGGCACCGACATCGTGATGGTGCCGCTCGCGGAGGCGGTGACCGAGCTGAAGACGGTGCCGAAGGACCGGATGGACGAGGCGGAGTCGGTCTTCTAGACCCGCCGTCCGTGTCGGACCCGCCGTCCGTGTCGGACCGGCGGCCCCCCGGACCCGCCGTCCCTACTCGGAGTTGTCCTGGACGGCGGCCCAGAAGTGGTCGACGATCCGGTCCAGGAAAACGCGCCCGGCGTCGCCCGACTCGCTCGCCGAGCTCCCGGTGCCCCAGTTCAGCGAGGCGACCATCTGCCCCTGGTAGTCCTGGTGCAACTGCTGGAGGGAGTCCTCCAGCAGCCGCCGGTCCAGGGGCACCGTCTTCGCGACGGGACGGACGTAGGCCTGCCAGCGCGTGGTCACCGCGCTGTGGAGCATCTCGGCGAGCTTCGCCTCACGTCCGGTGACGGTGACGAAGTCCGGGACCGACAGCTCCAGCAGCTCGGCGAGGGCGGTGGACTGGCGCTCGTTGCCGCGCCAGACGCTGTCCTCCATGTGGAGGTAGGCGGGCAGTTCGAGCCCGGCGGCGCGGGCGACGTCCTCGGGGGCGAGGCCGCGGGCGATGCGGTGCTCGCGCAAGGTGCGCGGCCTTCCGATGAGTTCACCGGGGGAGCACCACAACACCCCGGCAAGGGCCCCGAGTTCGGGGCTGGTAGGGGCGATCTGCCCGCGTTCCCAGGCGACGACCAGGTCCGCGGTGACGTACGGCAGTCCGTACGAGGTGCGCAGGCCGTGGGCGACGTGCTCGGGACCCATGGCGAGCGCGACCCGCAGCCGGCGGGCGGCGAGGGCGTCGAAGGGCGGGGCGGGCTGGTTCGGGCGGGTCGGACGTGGGAACACGCGGGCCAACGTAGGCGCGTGGTGACGCCCTGACTACGGTCTGTTCGGCCAGGATCACGGATTGTAGGAACGTACGGATTCGGCCACCTGTGCGGTCCGTGCGGCCTCGCTCGAAGATCGCCTTCCGGTGACCCGAATGGGGCGGCGGGGCCCTCCGGCCGGGCCGTAGGCGTGGAGGCGCACGTGTGAACGTCAAGCTCGAAGGGCATATGCGGGACGCCCGTGGGCGCCCCGACCTCAGGGATCTCATGACGCGGGACGCGAGCGGGAGGCGGCGCGAATCGTCCGTGCGGGCGG
Source organism: Streptomyces sp. NPDC048419 (assembly GCF_043200415.1). Lineage (NCBI taxonomy): Bacteria > Bacillati > Actinomycetota > Actinomycetes > Kitasatosporales > Streptomycetaceae > Streptomyces > Streptomyces sp. NPDC048419. The sequence goes on from NZ_JBICXT010000023.1 coordinate 107,812, forward strand.
ACGTCGAAGGCGAGTGCGCCACGGCAGGCCCGCCGGCCGGCCGGGTGGAGCCCGGCGGCCCGCGGCTCATTTTTGACGTCGTGCCGCCGGGCGTCACCCCTTGACCGCCCCGCCCAGCGCGAAGCCGCTGCCCAGCCGCCGGGCGATCAGCACGTACAGCAGGATCACGGGCGTCGAGTAGACGATCGAGAACGCGGCCAGCTGCCCGTACGCCACCATCCCGCGGTTGCCGAAGAACTCGTTGATGCTCACGCTCGCCGGCATCTGGTCCGGGGTGAGCAGGAGCATGAAGGGGACGAAGAAGTTCCCCCACATCAGGACGAAGGAGAAGACGGTCACGACCGCGACGCCCGGGCCCATCAGGGGCAGGACGATGCGGACCAGGGACTGCATCGGGGACGCCCCGTCGGTCCAGGCCGCCTCCTCCAGCTCCTTCGGCACACCGTCCATGAAGTTCTTCATCAGCCAGATGGAGAACGGCAGTTGGGAGGCGGCGAAGAACAGGATCGTGCCCTGCATGGTGTCGATCAGGTCCACCTGCACGAACAGCGCGTACACCGGCACCATGATCGCCGTGATGGGCAGGCTGGTGGCGAAGAGGACGGTCAGCAGGAAGGGGCGGTTCAGGCGGGAGCGGAAGCGCGAGAGCGGGTAGGCGGCCAGGGCCGCGCACACCACCGTCAGCAGCGTCCCGCCGCCGCACAGGATCAGGCTGTTCAGCAGCGGTGTGAAGGTGATGTCCTGGGTGAGGATGGCGTCGAAGTTGGACCAGGTGACGCCGTCCGGGGCCTTCACGCGGAGGTCCGCGTGCGGGTCCACCGACGACAGCAGCACCCAGGCGAGCGGCAGCGCGAAGGCGGCTGCCACCACCAGCAGGCCGATGTCGGCGGCCAGCCGGCGGCTTCTGCGGCGGGAGGCGAGTGTGAGGGCCATGGTGTCCGTCAGACCTCCGTCCGCAGCAGGCGCAGATAGACGAGGGAGAACAGCGAGCCGACCAGGAGCAGCAGCAGGGCGACCGCGGTGCCGTAGCCGATCATGCTGTTCTGGAAAGCCTGTTCGTACATGAACAGGGGGAGGGTCTGGCTCTTGTTGCCCGGACCGCCCCTCGTCATCACCCAGATCAGCCCGAAGACCGAGAGGGTCTGGAGGGTGTTGAGCATCAGGTTCGTGCCGATGGAGCGGCGGATCATCGGCAGCGTGATGTGCCACATACGGCGCCAGCCGCCGGCGCCGTCGACCTCCGCGGCCTCGGTGATCTCCTGGGGGATCTCGTTCAGGGCGGCCGAGTAGACCAGCATCGAGAAGGCCGTGCCGCGCCACACGTTGGCGAACGACACCGCCAGGATCGGCAGGGTGAACAGCCAGTTCTGGGACGGGAGATGGAGCCAGTCCAGGATGGCGTTCAGGGTGCCCTCGCGGCGGAAGAAGGCGTAGAGGAGGAAGCCGGCGACGACCTCCGGCAGGACCCACGCGGTGATGACGATGCCGCCGGTCAGCGTGCGGACGGGCTTCGAGGCGCGCTGCATCAGCGTCGCCAGGGCCAGGCCCAGGGTGTTCTGGCCGAGGAGCGAGGAGACGACCGTGAAGACGAGCGTCAGCCATACGGCGTTGATGAACTCCGCGTCCCCGAAGGCCTTGCGGAAGTTGGCGAGGCCGACGAACGACGAGTGGGCCTGGCCGGTGAGCTGGAGGTCGGTGAAGGCGATGTAGGCGCAGTAGGCGATCGGTCCCGCGAGGAACAGGATCAGCAGGACCAGGGCGGGGGCGACCGGCAGGGCCCGGGTCAGCCCGCGGGCGACGGGAGTTCGCGGGTGCCGCGCCTTGCGGGGGGCCGGGGGTCCCGGGGGGACCTCGGTGGTCTCGAGGCCCGCCCCGGTGCGCGGTGTCGCAGCGGTCATCGGTGGTGGACGCCGATCACTTCTTGACGACCTGGTTGTCCGTGGCGTCCTTGAGCGCGTCGTCGTAGCCGCTCGCCGCCTTGTCGACGGACGTGTCACCCGTCGTCACGCCTTCCATCGCCTCCTGGATCGCCGTGGAGACCTTCGGGTACGCCGGATAGGCGGGCCGGTAGTGGGTGCTGGCGACCAGGTCGGTGAAGAACTTGATGCCGGGCTGCGCCTTGGCGTACGCGGGGTCGCCGGCCACGTCCTTGCGGACCGAGATGCCGGAGTTGGTGATGTACCACTTCTCGGCGTTCGCCTTCGTCTGCATCGTCTTGATGAAGTCGAAGGCCAGGTCGGGGTTGGACGCCTTGGAGGGGATCGCCCAGGTCCAGCCGCCGGACATGCTCACCTTGCCGGGGGCCTGGCCGTGCTGGGTGGGCATGTGGGCGAGGCCCAACTCGCTTGACCACTCGGGCCATTCGTGGCCGCTGCCCTTCAGCCAGGCCTGCGGCAGCCACGAGCCGTCGAGGGCGATGCCCAGTTTGTGCTTGGGGAGCATCTCGCCGGCCACGATGGTCTGGATGTTGGGGTCGAGGGCGGTGGCGACGTCGGTGCCGAGCTTCTCCCGGTAGACCGTGTGGACGAAGTCGAGGGAGTCCTTGAAGCCCTGGCCGCCGGCGATCCACTTCTTGGTGGACTTGTCGTAGAGCGGGTCCGTGGTGCCGTCGCCGGTGCCGTACAGGAGCATCTCGAAGCCCTGCATGGTGGCGGCCTCACCGGCGGGCTTGCCGGTGTAGACGTTGAGGGGGGTGACGCCCGGGACCTTCTTCTTGATCGTGCGGGCGGCGGCGAGGACCTCGTCCCAGTTCTTCGGCTGCCAGTCGGCGGGCAGGCCCGCCTTCTTGAAGATGCCCTTGTCGAACCAGAGGCCGCGGGTGTCGGTGCCGTCCGGGACACCGTACGTCTTGCCGTTCTCGGCCTTGGCCGCGGTCTTCGCCGTGTCGATGAACTGGTTCCAGTCCGGCCACTTGGCGAGATACGGGTCCAGCGGCTTCAAGTACCCGCTGGTGATGTCGGAGTTGATGAGGAAGGTGTCCTCGTAGACCAGGTCCGGGGCGGTCTTGGGGGAGCGGAGCATCTGCTGGAGCTTGGTGTAGTACTCCGAGTCCGGGGCCTTGATCGGGACGAGTTCGATCTTCTTGCCCGGGTACTTCTTCTCGAACTGCTTCTTCATGTCCGCGAGATACCCGTCCATCACGCGGATCGAGTTGTCCGTGGACTGCTTGAAGGAGACCCGTACGGTGTCCGGGTCGCTGCCGGAGCCACTGCCGCACGCCGTGAGGGCACTTGCGGACAGGGTGAGGGCAACCAGCGCGGTGAGAGGGGTGGTTGAGCGGTGGCGGGCGGCGGTGGGGCGCACGAGCACGACCTCCTACTGGCCTACGACACTGTCGGCCGATGGATGTGCGGTGAAGGTAGGAGGAGTGGTCTAGTCAGGTCAATGACCGTGCGGCGATCTATCGCGCACGATCCGTCTCTCCTCGCTCCTCCTTCACCCACCGGTACTGCAACTCGGGCCGTCCCACGGTCCCGTACTGCGGGTTGCGGGCCGCCCGGCCCGCGTCCACCAGGTGCTCCAGATAGCGCCGGGCGGTGATCCGGGAGATCCCCACCGACTCGGCCAGGCCGGTGGCGGTCAGCCCCTCCGCGCAGTCCCGCAGCGCCACCGACACCCGCTCCAGGGTCGGCGCGCTGAGGCCCTTGGGCAGCGCCGCGGGGGACGGCGCGCGCAGGGTGGCCAGGGCCCGGTCGACCTCGTCCTGGCCGCTGGCCTCGCCGACCGCGCCGTGGAACTCCGCGTACCGCACCAGCCGGTCGCGCAGGGTCGCGAAGGTGAACGGCTTCAGCACGTACTGCACGACGCCCAGCGACACGCCCTCGCGCACCACGGCCAGATCGCGCGCCGAGGTCACCGCTATCACGTCCACCTGATGCCCGGCCGCCCGCAGCGACCGCGCGAACTGGAGCCCGTGCACGTCCGGCAGATGCAGATCCAGCAGCAGCAGATCCACCGCCGTACGCTCCATCAGCCGCCGCGCCTCGGCCCCGGTGTGCGCCTTGCCCACCGCCACGAACCCCGGCACCCGTCCGACGTACATCACATGCGCATCGGCGGCCACGGGGTCGTCCTCCACGACGAGAACGCGAATGGGCTGCTCGGCGGTCATGCGGCACCTCTTGCGGGGGCGGGGGTGGTTGCCGGGGTAGCGGCAGCCGGCGGGGCGGGGCGTGCGGTGGTCATGCTTCACCCCTTGCGAAGGAGGGGGTTGCTCTCGCCTGGACGGCCGGCGTGGTGGGCCGTGGGTTGGCGGGCAGGGGCTTGCGGACGGCGAGTGTGGTGGGCGTGCCGGGGGGCGGCGGGTCGTCGTTCGGGGCGGGGGCGCGGAGGTGCTGTGCGGTGGTCATGCGGCACCTCTCGCCTGGGCGGCCGGCGTGGTGGGCCGTGGGTTGGCGGCCAGGGGCTGTCGGACGGCGAGTGTGGTGGGCGTGCCGGGGGGCGGCGGGTCGTCGTTCGGGGCGGGGGCGCGGAGGGGGTGCTCGGTGGTCATGCTTCACCCCTTGCCGGGGCGGGGGTCGCCGGGGTGCGCTCGGTGGTGGGCAGAGGGAGGCGGGCCTCGAAGACCGCGCCGCCTTCCCGGGCCTCCGTCACCGTCAGGGTGCCCTCGTGGCGGGTGACCGCCTGGCGGACCAGGGCCAGGCCGAGGCCGCGGCCGCCTGGGCCGGCCGGCTTCGTCGAGAACCCCCGCTGGAACACCAGCTCGGCATGGGCCGGGTCCACTCCCGCGCCGGTGTCCGCGACCCGGATCACCAGCTCGCCGGCCTCCGCGTACGCCGTCACCGTCACCCGCGCGCCGACGCTGCCCTGCGCCGCGTCCACCGCGTTGTCGATCAGGTTGCCGAGGATCGTCACCAGGTCCCGGGCCGGCAGGCTCGCCGGGAGCAGTCCGTCGTCGAGGCGGCTGTCCTGCGACACCACCAGCTCCACGCCCCGCTCGTTGGCCTGGGCCGTCTTGCCCAGCAGCAGCGCCGCCAGCACCGGTTCGCTCACCGCCGCCACCACCTGGTCGGTCAGCGCCTGGGCCAGCTCCAGTTCGGCCGTCGCGAAGTCCACCGCCTCGGCCGCCCGGCCCAGCTCGATGAGGGAGACCACCGTGTGGAGCCGGTTCGCCGCCTCGTGCGCCTGCGAGCGCAGCGCCTGCGTGAAGCCCCGCTCCGAGTCCAACTCGCCCGTCAGCGACTGCAGTTCGGTCACATCCCGCAGTGTCACCACCGAGCCCCGGCGCTCCCCGCCCGACACCGGCGAGGTGTTCACCACCAGCACCCGCTCGGCCGACATGTGCACCTCGTCCACGCGCGGCTCGGAGGCCAGCAGCGCCCCCGTCAGCGGCGCAGGCAGACCCAGTTCCGCGACCGACCTTCCCACCACGCCCTCCCCGGACGGCACCCCGAGCAGCTCCCGCGCCCCGTCGTTGATCAGCGCCACACGGTACTGGCCGTCGAGCATCAGCAGCCCCTCGCGTACGGCGTGCAGCGCGGCCTGGTGGTAGTCGTGCATACGGCTGAGCTCGCCCGCGTTCATGCCGTGGGTGTGGCGGCGCAGCCGGGCGTTGACGACGTACGTCCCGATCGCGCCCAGCGCGAGCGCGCAGCCCGCCACGCCGACCAGCGCGGACACCTGCCCCTGCACCTGCCTGCTGATCGCCTTGACCTTGATGCCCGCGCTGACCAGCCCGACGATGTGCCGGTGCTCGTCGTAGACGGGCACCACGGCACGCACCGACGCGCCGAGCGTGCCGGTGTAGGTCTCGGTGAAGCCCGTGCCGCGCAGCGCGGGCGCGATGTTGCCGCGGAAGTGCTTGCCGATCTGGTTCTCGGTCGGGTGCGTCCAGCGGATGCCCTTGGTGTTCATGATCGTGACGAAGTCGACGTCCGCGTCCCGCATCACCTTCAGCGCGTACGGCTGGAGCTCGGCGGTGGGGTCCGGCGTCCGGATCGCGGCCACCACGGAGGGGGCGTCCGCGATCGAGCGGGACACCGCCATCGCCTGGCGGGCCGCCGCGTCCTCGGCCTGCCCCCGGTCGCTGAAGTAGCTGAACAGTGCATATCCGGCCACGAGCACCGCTATCAGCACGGCCTGCATGGCGAACAGCTGGCCGGCCAGGCTCCGCGGTCTCGGGACGGTGATGCGCATGCCGTCAGTGTGCCCCGCACGTCAATCGTGAACTAAATGAACGGAAGGGTGACCGCCCTCACACGGCGGGAGATAGTCACCGCATCGGTGAAGCGATGGAGGCGGGCCATACGGTTCCGGCCACCGCTTCCCACCGAGAACCGCACCCCCATCCCCATCCCCCCGGTCGTGAGCCGCACACCGGTGATGCCGACGAAGACGTCAAGGAGGGCATCCGTGGCCGCCAGAACCCCCGGGACGGCACCTGCCGCACCCGCTCGGAAACGGGACCGCACGCACTATCTCTACATCGCCGTCATCGTCGCCGTGGCGCTCGGTATCGCGGTGGGCCTGATCTGGCCGGACGCGGGCGTCGAGCTCAAGCCGCTCGGTACCGGCTTCGTGAACCTGATCAAGATGATGATCTCCCCCATCATCTTCTGCACGATCGTGCTCGGCATCGGCTCCGTGCGCAAGGCCGCGAAGGTCGGTGCCGTCGGCGGTATCGCGCTCGGCTACTTCGTGGTGATGTCGCTGGTCGCCCTGGCCATCGGCCTCGTCGTCGGCAACATCCTGCACCCGGGCGACGGCCTGCACATCACCAATGCGCTCAAGGCCACCGGGCACGACCAGGTGGACGGAGAGGCGCTGCCGCCGGTCGAGTTCGTGCTGTCCATCATCCCGGTGACCTTCGTCTCGGCCTTCACCCAGGAGCAGGTGCTGCAGACCCTGCTGGTCGCGCTGCTCACCGGCTTCGCGCTGCAGTCCATGGGGTCCATGGGCCAGCCCGTCCTGCGCGGCATCGAGCACATCCAGCGGCTCGTCTTCCGCATCCTCGCCATGGTCATGTGGGCGGCCCCGATCGGTGCCTTCGGTGCCATCGCGGCGGTGGTCGGCTCCGCCGGTCTCGATGCGCTGAAGAGCCTCGCCATCCTGATGCTCGGCTTCTACGTCACCTGTTTCCTGTTCGTCGTCATCGTGCTCGGCACGCTGCTGCGGGTCATCGCGGGACTGAACATCTTCTCCCTGTTCAAGTACCTGGCCCGGGAGTTCCTGCTGATCCTTTCCACCTCCTCGTCCGAGTCCGCGCTGCCGCGGCTGATCGCGAAGATGGAGCACCTGGGCGTCAGCAAGCCGGTGGTCGGCATCACCGTCCCGACCGGCTACTCCTTCAACCTCGACGGCACGATGATCTACATGACCATGGCGTCGCTCTACATCGCGGACGCCCTGGGCACGCCGATGTCCATCGGTGAGCAGATCCCGCTGCTGCTCTTCCTGCTGCTGGCCTCCAAGGGCGCGGCGGGCGTCAGCGGCGCCGGTCTCGCGACGCTGGCCGGTGGTCTCCAGTCGCACAAGCCCGCACTGGTGGACGGTGTCGGCCTGATCGTCGGCATCGACCGCTTCATGAGCGAGGCGCGCGCCCTGACCAACTTCGCGGGCAACGCCGTCGCCACCGTCCTCATCGGCACCTGGACCAAGGAGATCGACACCGACCGCGTCCACCAGGTCCTCGGCGGTGACCTGCCCTTCGACGAGACGACGCTCCTGGACGAGGACGCGCAGCCGCAGGCCGAGGTGCCCGAGCAGGGCGGCGAGAAGGAACTCGCGAAGGCCTGAGCCAGGCTCCGGACGGCCGATCACTCCCCCGTCGGTTTCCACCGGTTTCCGTCGATGCGGTCGCCCGGCCGACAAAGGCCGAGCGGTCGGGTTCTCCCCCCGTGGACCCGGCCGCTCGGCCTTGTCGTGCGAGAGCCGGTCGAGGGCCGGTCCTGCGGGACCGGACTCTCACCGATCTCTTACCGTCGTCCACTAGCGTGCGCCGCCGGTCCGGTACTTACTTACGCACCACATTCGTTGGAGGCACGGGGGAATGAAGATCGACTGGGACCGGCGTACGTGTGCGCGCAAGGGCCACGTGACCTATGCGCCGGACGATCCGCGCCTGCGTGTGCGCCTGCACGCCGAGACCGCGCTCGGGGAGGTCTGGCGCTGTCTGCGCTGCGGCGACTTCGTGCTCGGCGAGCCCCACGGTTCGGGGCCGGCGGACCACGCGCCCCTCGTGCCGCGCGGCAAGGTGCTGCGCGACCTGTTCATCCTGCGCTTCCTGGCGATCGAACGGGCCGTGCGCGGCGTGTTCATCGTGCTGGTCGCGCTCGCGGTGTGGAAGTTCAGCAACAGTCAGGACTCGGTCCGCAGGCTCTTCGACGAGTACCTCGACGTCTTCCGGCCGGTCTTCCGGCACTTCCACTACGACCTCGATCACTCGCCGGTCGTCGGCACCATCCAGAAGACCTTCGGCTACAAGCACGACACCCTGCTGCTGGTCGCCGCACTGCTGCTCGCCTACGCCCTGATCGAACTCGTCGAGGCGGTCGGCCTCTGGTACGCCAAGCGCTGGGCGGAGTACCTCACGGTGGTCGCCACCGCCGCGTTCCTCCCGCTGGAGATCTACGAACTCACCGAGCACATCAGCTGGTTGAAGATCGCGACCCTGGTCCTCAACGTCCTCGCGGTGCTCTACATCGCCCTCGCCAAGCGCCTGTTCGGCCTGCGCGGCGGCCGCCGGGCCTTCGAGGAGGAACGCGAGAGCGCGTCCCTGCTGGAGGTCGAGGTGTCGGCGGGGGTCCCGGCGGGAGCCGGCTAGCCGGACCCCGCGGTCGCCCGTGGGCCGTTCAGGCCCACGGCACCCTCACTCCTTTTGCCGCTCTTGCCCCAAATGCTTTGACCGCCGCACCCGTTGGGGCCCAGGCTGGACAGGCTCGGGGGCCGACGGCCGAACGCAGGAGGCGTACATGGGGGAACCCGACGAGGTGCAGCTCCTCAGCTCGGACGAGTACCGGCGCAGGTACGGCGCGGAGCGCGAGCCCTCGCCGCTGCCGCTGGAGCGGGTCAGTGAGCTCTTCCACGAGTTCCTCATCGCCGTCGCCCGGCCCGGGCGCGCAGAGGAGGACGGCCGCCGCGACCTCGCGAAGCGGCTGCGCGAGCACCTCGGCTCGGCGCCGACGGACCGCCCGGTGGTCAAGGCGGCGTACGCGCCGTACGACCTGCCCAACGTCCATCTCGCCCTGGAGCGCTGGTTCGCCGCGGACGGCCGTTCCTTCGAGCTGATCGGCATGCGCGGCGCCCAGCACCACGGCGAGCTCACCCTCGGCGACATCATCGAGGCCGCCGACCGCTACGACCGCTTCGTGATCGGCGCCGTCGACTACGCCCATCTGCCCGTCTCGCCCGACGAGGAACTGGCCTGCGTCTCCTGCGGGTTCTACCTCGGCGCCGCGGGCGGCGAACGCTTCGCGATCCTGCTGCGCGGCCCGCAGGACGAGTACGGACGCAACAAGGTCGAGCTCGAAGTCCTGGCCGGCGACAAGGAGTTCGCCGACCGCCTGCTCGCCGAGGTCGACGCCCTCGTCCGCGAGCACAGCATCTTCCGCGGCCAGGTGCTCTCCTTCGAGGGCTCCCAGTTCGGCCACGGCCTCGGCCCGTTCCGCTTCCACCGCCGCCCCGGTCTGGCCCGCGCGGACATCGTGCTGCCCGCCGGGCTCCTGGAGCGCGTCGAACGGCAGGTCGTGGGCGTGGCACGCCGCCGCGAGCAGCTGCGCGCCGCGGGCCAGCACCTGCGCCGGGGACTGCTCCTCTACGGTCCTCCCGGCACCGGCAAGACCCACACGATCCGCTATCTCCTCTCCCACCTCCCGCAGTTCACGGTGGTGATCGTGTCCGGCGAGAGCATCGACGCGATCGGCCCCGCCTGCGCCCTGGCCCGGATGCTCCAGCCCGCGCTCGTCGTGCTCGAGGACTGCGACCTGATCGCCGAGGCCCGCGACCACGGCGCCGGCGAACAGCCCCTGCTCTTCCAGGTGCTGAACGAGATGGACGGCCTCGGCGACGACGCCGACGTCGCCTTCCTGCTCACCACCAACCGCGCCGACCTGCTGGAGCCGGCCCTCGTCCAGCGCCCCGGCCGCGTCGACCTCGCCGTGGAGATCCCGCTGCCGGACGCGGACGGCCGCGCCGCCCTGCTCGCCCTCTACGGCGCGGGGCTCGGCCTCGGCCAGGACGTCGCCGAGGAGGTCGTGGCCCGCACGGAGGGCACGACCGCCTCCTTCACCAAGGAGCTGGTCCGCCGGGCCGTGCTGATCGCGGCGGAGCGCGAGTCGCCGCGCACCGAGGCGACGGACGTCCGCGAGGCCCTCGACGAGCTCCTCTCGGACCGCGACCGGCTGACCCGGCGGCTGCTCGGGGTGCGGACGGGCGAGGAGACCGAGGACGACGACTGGCCCGAGGAGGGCGACGAGGACGACACGGAGGTGTACGGGGGCCCGCCCTCGGGGGAGTGGCTGCTGGGCCCGCGCCCCGGCCCGTCGCCGTACTGACGAACAGGCCGTACCGGCGAAGAAGCCGTTGCCCTGACGTCGGCGTCAAGGATTACGGTCGAGGACATGCGAATCGGCGAGCTGGCCGCACGGGCCGGGACCACGACGCGGACGCTCAGGTACTACGAGTCGCGCGGGCTGCTGCCCGCGCGGCGCGGCACGAACGGGTACCGCACCTACGACGAGAGCGACCTGAAGCTGCTGCGGCAGATCAGGACGCTCCAGGACTTCGGGTTCGACCTGGAGGAGACGCGGCCGTTCGTGGAATGCCTGCGAGCCGGTCACCCGAAAGGCGACGCCTGCCCGGCGTCGCTCGCGGTCTACCGCCGCAAGCTGAACGAGCTCGACGCGCTGATCGGCGAGCTCACGGCCGTGCGGGCGACGATCGCCGTGCGGCTGGCCTCGGCCGACGAGCCACCGTTGTGCGAAATGGGAGGGCAGGAACTGTGATCGACGTGACGGACGAGGATTTCACGGCGGAGGTGCTCCGCTCCGATCTGCCGGTGCTGGTGGAGTTCACGGCGGACTGGTGCCCGCCGTGCCGGCAGATGGGGCCGGTCCTGCGTGCCCTCGCCACCGAGGAGGCCGATCGGCTCAAGGTGGTGCAGTTGAACGTGGACAGCAATCCGACGACCACGAATGCCTACAAGGTGCTGTCGATGCCGACGTTCATGGTCTTCCGCGCCGGTGAGCCCGTGCGGTCGATGGTGGGAGCCCGGCCCAAGAGGCGGCTGCTGGAGGAGCTGGCGGACGTCCTCTGACCTGTTCCGGCATAAAGAAATCCCCCGAGCAATTGCGCTCGGGGGATTTCTTTGCGTATATTCAATGATTCGCGACTTCAGGGGATCGGGTCGCGAAGAAGTTCACTGAACGCAGTATATCCGGGCGGGAGCGGAATTGTCAAACACCGATTATCCAGACGATGAAATGCAAGGCGAGCAGGAATTCATCGACGGGTTGTACGCACGCGTGGACGCCCTGCGCGGTGACACCGAAGCGGGCGTCACGGACGCGCTCGGGCAGGGCAACACGCCCATGCAGGCCCGGCTGGAGCGGGACATCCTCGTCGCCGAGCGCTCGGGTCTGCTCGCGGCGCTGAACGCGGTGGACGGCTCCCTCTGCTTCGGCCGGATCGACCTCACCTCGGCGCAGACCCACCACATCGGCCGCATCGGACTGCGTACGGACGACGCCGAGCGCACCCCGATCCTGATCGACTGGCGTGCGAACGTCGCCCGCCCCTTCTACCTGGCAACCGGCCACACCCCGATGGGCCTGCGCAGGCGCCGGCACATCACCACCGAGGGCCGCACGGTCACCGCCCTGCACGACGAGATCCTCGACCTCGGGGACCGGGAGCGGACCGGGCACGAGGACCCGAGCGGGGACGCCGTACTGCTCGCCGCGCTCGACGCCGCGCGCACCGGCCGTATGCACGACATCGTGCAGACCATCCAGGCCGAGCAGGACGAGATCATCCGGGCGCCGCACCGCGGTGTGCTGGTGGTCGAGGGCGGCCCGGGCACGGGCAAGACGGCGGTCGCGCTGCACCGGGCCGCGTATCTGCTGTACGAGCACCGGGAGTTGCTCGCCAAGCGTGCCGTCCTCATCGTCGGGCCCAACCCCGCCTTCCTCGGCTACATCGGCGAGGTGCTGCCCTCACTCGGTGAGACGGGCGTGCTGCTCGCGACCGTCGGGGAGCTGTTCCCCGGTGTGAAGGCGACCGCGAGCGACACCCGCGCGGCGGCCGCGGTGAAGGGCCGCGCCGGCATGGCGGAGGTGCTCGCCGAGGCCGTGGCCGACTGGCAGGCGTTGCCCGACCCGGTCATCGCGATCGAGCACGACCGCGAGATCCTGATGCTCGACGACGGCCTGGTGAAGGTCGCCCGCGAGCGCACCCGGGCCGCGCGGCTGCCGCACAACGCGGCCCGCGAGCACTTCGAGGGCCACATCCTCAACACCCTCACCGAGCTCTACGCCGAGCGCGTCGGCACCGACCCGTACGACGGCGGCAGCCTGCTCGACCCGGCCGACATCACCCAGATCCGCGACGAGATCGCCGAGAACCCCGAAGTGTGGGCGGCCATCGACCAGTTGTGGCCGCGGCTGACCCCGCAGCGCCTGGTCGCGGACTTCCTCGCCGACCCGGTGGGCTACCTCCCCGACGAGGACGCGGCCGCCGTGCGGCGCCCGGTGACCCGGGAGTGGACGGTGTCGGACGTGCCGCTGCTGGACGAGGCCGCCGAACTGCTCGGTGAGGACGACCGGTTGCGGCGGGCGCTGGCGGATCGGGAGCGCGAGACGCAGATCGCCTACGCGCAGGGCGTGCTGGACGTCTCGTTCGCCTCGCGCACCTACGAGTTCGAGGACAAGGACGAGGAGGACTCCGAGGTCCTGTCCGCGCACGACATCATCGACGCCGAGCGGTTCGCCGAGCGGCAGGAGGAGGACGACCACCGCAGCGCCGCCGAGCGCGCGGCGGCCGACCGGACCTGGGCGTTCGGGCACATCATCGTCGACGAGGCGCAGGAGCTGTCGCCGATGGCGTGGCGGCTGCTGATGCGGCGCAGCCCGACCCGCTCGATGACCCTGGTCGGGGACCCGGCGCAGACCGCGGAGGCGGCGGGCGTCGGCTCCTGGGCGGAGGTCCTCGCCCCGTACGTGGAGGACCGCTTCGAGCACACCCGGCTCGGCGTCAACTACCGCACCCCGGCCGAGATCATGGAGGTCGCGGCGGCGGTGGTGCGGGCCGAGCAGCCGGACTTCGCGCCCCCGAGCTCGGTGCGGTCCACCGGCGTCCGGCCCTGGGCGCGCGCCACCGACGATCTGGCCGGCGCGGTGGCCAAGGCGGTGGAGGAGCTGACGCCCGAGGAAGGGCGGCTGGCGGTCATCGCGCCGCGGCATCTGCACCGGCGGCTGGCCGCACGGCTGGACGGGGTGACGGCGGGGGCGGAGCCCGACCTGACGCGCACCGTCGTACTCCTGGACCCGCGGCAGTCGAAGGGGCTGGAGTTCGACTCGGTGCTGGTGGTGGAGCCGGGGCTGTACGGCACGAGCGATCTCTACGTGGCGCTCACCCGGGCCACGCAGCGGCTCGGGGTGGTGCACAGCCGTGCGCTGCCGCGGTCCTTGGCGGAGGCGTTCGGCTGACCGGTGCTTGTTGCCTGCCCAGGGGGCTCCGCCCCTGGACCCCCGATCGGCCTGAACGGCCTCGTCCTCGAACGCCGGCCGGGCTGAAAGGTGCCCGGCCGGCGTTCGCGGGAGGCTAGGCCGGCCGCAGCCAGACCGTCGCGAGCGGCGGCAGGGTCAGGGTGATGCTGGCCGGGCGGCCGTGCCAGCCCTGGGGCTCCGGCTTGACGATGTCGGGGTTGGTGACGTCCCCGCCGCCGTACCGGGCGAGGTCGGTGTTGAGGGTCTCGTGCCAGGCCTGGACGTCGTCGGGGACGCCGAGGCGGTAGTCGCTGCGGACGACGGGGGAGAGGTTGGAGACCGACAGCAGGGGGGCCCCGTCGGCGTCGAGCCTGAGGAACGCGAAGACGTTGTCCTCGGCGGCGTCGCCGACGATCCACTGGAAGCCGGCCGGGTCGATGTCCCGCTGCCACAGCGCGGGGGTGTGCCGGTAGACGGTGTTGAGGTCGCGCACCATGTCGCGCACCCCGCGGTGGTCGGCCTCGGCGCCGTAGGCCGGGTCGAGCAGCCACCAGTCCGGGCCGTGGGCCTCCGACCACTCCGCACCCTGGGCGAACTCCTGCCCCATGAAGAGGAGTTGCTTGCCCGGATGAGCCCACATGAAGGCCAGATAGGCACGGAGGTTGGCCCGCTGCTGCCACCAGTCGCCGGGCATCTTCGACACCAGTGACCGTTTGCCGTGCACCACCTCGTCGTGCGAGATGGGCAGGACGTAGTTCTCGCTGTACGCGTACACCATCGAGAACGTCATCTCGTTGTGGTGGTACTTGCGGTGCACCGGCTCGTGGCTCATGTAGTCGAGCGAGTCGTGCATCCAGCCCATGTTCCACTTCAGGCCGAAACCGAGCCCCCCGAAGCCGCCCGGTCCCCGGTGGTGGGTGGCCCGGGTGACGCCGTCCCAGGCCGTGGACTCCTCGGCGATCGTGACCACACCCGGCACCTGCCGGTACACCGTCGCGTTCATCTCCTGCAGGAACGCCACCGCGTCCAGGTTCTCCCGGCCGCCGTGCTCGTTCGGCACCCACTGACCCGGTTCGCGCGAGTAGTCGAGGTAGAGCATGGAGGCGACCGCGTCGACGCGCAGACCGTCGATGTGGAACTCGCGGCACCAGTAAATGGCGTTCGCCACCAGGAAGTTGCGCACCTCGCGACGGCCGTAGTCGAACTCCAGCGTCCCCCAGTCGGGGTGCGCGGACCGCAGCGGGTCCTCGTGCTCGTACAGGGGGCGGCCGTCGAACTCGGCCAGCGCCCAGTCGTCGCGCGGGAAGTGCGCGGGCACCCAGTCCATCAGGACACCGATGCCCGCCTGGTGCAGCGCGTCGACCAGGTACTTGAAGTCGTCGGGGGTGCCGAGCCGGGCAGTCGGGGCGTAGAAGCCGGTGACCTGGTAGCCCCAGGAACCGCCGAAGGGGTGCTCGGCGACGGGCATCAGCTCGACATGGGTGAAGCCGAGGTCCTTCACGTACGACGGCAGCTGATCCGCCAGTTGACGATACGTCAGTCCCGGGCGCCAGGAGGGCAGATGGACCTCGTAGACCGAGAACGGCGCCTCGTGGGCGGGCCGTTGGCCACGCTGCTCGATCCAGGGCGCGTCCTGCCACTCATGGTGGGAGGCGGTGACGACGGACGACGTGTTCGGCGGGGCCTCCGTGCGGCGGGCCAGCGGGTCCGCGCGCAGGGTCTTCGAGCCGTCGGGGCGGGTGATCTCGAACTTGTACAGCTCGCCCTCGCCGATCTCGGGCACGAACAGCTCCCAGACACCGGAGGAGCCGAGCGAGCGCATCGGATAGCCGGTGCCGTCCCAGAAGTTGAAGGTGCCGGCCACGTGCACGCCGCGCGCGTTCGGCGCCCACACCGAGAAGCGGGTGCCGGTCACGCCCTGGTGCGTCATCGGGTGCGCGCCGAGCACCTTCCACAGTTCCTCGTGCCGGCCCTCGCCGATCAGGTGCAGGTCGAGCTCGCCCAGGGTCGGCAGGAAGCGGTAGGCGTCCTCCGCCTCCCGGTCCGAGCCCTCGTACGTCATGAGGAGCCGGTATTCCTGCGGGACCTCGGCCGGCTGCAGCAGGCCGGAGAAGAACCCGTCCCCGTCGTCGTGCAGCTCCGCCCGCTCGTCCCCGGCGAGGACGGTCACGGACAGTGCGTACGGCCTGAACGCCCGGAACGCGACTCCGCCGGGCACCTTGTGGGCGCCCAGCACCGTGTGCGGATCGTGATGGGTCCCGGCGAGCAGCCGCTCACGGTCACCGGCCTCCAGGGCGGGGGAGACCGGCGCGGGGGCCTCCGGCGGTTCGGCCGGGGTCGGAACGGTGACCTTCCCGGCGGCGACCGTGGTCTTCCTGACCGTGGTCCTCCTGGGCGAGACCTTCTCGGCCGGTGCCCCGGCCGGCGCCTTCGCCGTGGAGCTCTTCTTCGCCGCGGCCTTCGTCATGGTGGCCTTGTTCGCGGCCGCCTTCTTCGCCGGGGCCGTCCCGGCGGTGGACGTCTTCGCAGCGATCTTCTTGGCGGCCGCTTTCTTCGCGGTGCTCTTCGTCGGGGTGCTCCTGGTCGGAGTGCTCTTCTTCGCCGCGGCCTTCTTCGCGGCGGCCTTCCCGACGGCGGTCGTCGTCGCAGCGACCTTCTTCGCGGCCACCTTCTTCGCGGCCACCTTCTTCGCGGCCACCTTCTTCGCGGCCACCTTCTTCGCGGCCACCTTCTCCGCCGTCTTCTTCGCCGTGGCCGGCTTCGTCGCGCTCGCCTTCTGTGCGCTCGCCTTCTTGGTCGTCTCCTTCTCGGCCGTCGCCTTCTTCGTGGCCGCCTTCTTGGCGACCTTCTTCGCGGCTGCCTTCTTGACCGGCTTATCGGGTTCGGTCGCCTTCTCCGCGGCCTTCGCGGCCTTCTTCGGGTCAGGACCGCTGGGCGTGGGGCGGGGGGTCACGGGCGGCGCCTCCTCGGCAAGGTTCAGGTCAGGTCTGTCATGGCGTAACGCTCGATCGCCGCCATCGGTACGGAAAGCCAGTCGGGACGGTGACGGGCCTCGTAGAGGACCTCGTAGATCGCCTTGTCCGTCTCGAAGGCACGGAGCAGCACCGGGTCGGTGCGCGGGTCGCCGCCGCTGACCTCCGCATACCCGGAGCAGTACGCGGCCCGGCACGCGTCGGCCCAGTCCGGCGCCGGCGCGGGCGCGGAGTGGGACGCGTAGTCGAAGGAGCGCAGCATCCCCGCGATGTCCCGCACCGTGGGCTGCGGCATCCGCCGCTCGGCCAGCGGTTTGGACGGCTCGCCCTCGAAGTCGATCAGGCACCACTCGCCGGCCGGCGAGCGCAGGCACTGGCCGAGGTGCAGATCGCCGTGGATGCGCTGCGCGGTCCAGGTCCGGCCCTCCGCGGCCAGATCGGCCAGCGCCGTGAACTCCGAGTGCAGAGCGGGCGCGTACGGCCGCAGCGAGGGCACCGCCTGCGCGGCCGCCTCCAGGCGCTCGATCATGCCGTCGGCCAGCAGCCGCATCTGCGTGTGGCCCAGGGTCACCGTCGGCAGCGCGTGGGCCAGCGCGGTGTGCACCTCGGCGGTGGCGCGGCCGAGCGCCCGCGCCTCGGCGGCGAAGTCCTCGCCCTTGGCCAGCTCACGCAGCGCCAGCTCCCAGCCGTCCGACGCACCCTGCAGGAAGGGCTGCAGGACGCCGAGCACGTACGGCTCCTGTTCCTCCGGCAGCTCAGCCCGCAGCCACGCCGTCGGCGCGGGCACCCGGGAACAGCCCTCGCGGGCGAGCGCCAGCGGCAGTTCCAGGTCGGGGTTGACCCCGGGCACGACCCGGCGCAGCACTTTGAGGATGAACGTATCTCCGTAGATGACCGACGAGTTGGACTGCTCGGCGGTCACCACGCGCGGGACCAGCCCGGTGCGGATCTCGCGTCCGGGCTCCCGCTCGAAACGGAGCCCGCCGATCCGGGCCTGGGAGCGCAGCGCCTCCAGGAGCAGTTCGGCGGGCCGGGGGTCGTAGAGGGCCTCGTAGACCGTGCGTCCGGCCAGCGGGCCCTGCTCGACATGTCCGATCAGCGCGGGCGCCAGCCGGGGCGGCAGCGCCTCGCGCACGCCTATCAGCAGCTGGTAGCAGTCACCCGGGTGGGCCTCGGCGCCGACCGTGAGCGGCTGGTGGGCGCGCACCAGCAGGTGGTACAGGCCCAGCCTGCTGTCGAACGGCAGCAGCTCCGTGGCCGCGACCAGCGAGAATCCGGTGACCGGACGTCCTTTGCCCGCGAACCAGCGCTGCCGTGGCAGCCACTCCCTGAGCAGTGGATCCAGGGACGCGAGCAGGCCAGGGCTCGTCATGCTGGAAAGTGTGACAGTCTCCGCCATAGTGTCACATTCCTTTCCCCGGTTGGGCGGGGTGCTACTGATGCGTGCCCCGGGTGGGGCAGGAGAAACGCCCCACCCCGGGATCTCCGAGGCGCTACATCTGGTCCTTCCGGAGCCGGAACCAGTAGAAGCCGTGCCCGCCGAGCGTCAGCAAGTACGGCAGCTCACCGATGGCCGGAAAGCGCACCCCGCCGAACAGCTCGACCGGGTGCCGCCCGTTGAACGCCCGCAGGTCCAGCTCGGTGGGCTGGGCGAAGCGGGAGAAGTTGTTCACGCAGAGCACCAGATCGTCCTCGTACTCCCGCAGGAACGCGATCACCGCCGGGTTGGAGGAGGGGAGTTCGGTGTAGGTGCCGAGGCCGAAGGCGGGGTTCTGCTTGCGGATCTCGATCATGCGGCGGGTCCAGTGCAGCAG